>CAVKDU010000046.1:0-23325 GCA_963655175.1 Wujia chipingensis
GGCTGCGCCTCCGCTGCATACCTGCCTACACATATCCAATCCCTAAAGGGATTGTCACTTTTTCAGTACTCTCATTGCCAGGCATTGTCTCTATTGTCGTAAAAACGGCGATGGGGGAGGGGGTAAAAACAATGCACCCCGGGCGCGGGGCGCCTGGGGTGCATTGTTTTGTGGTGTGTGGGGGGTTAGGGCTTGATGAGCTTGCTGACGGTGACGGTGCCGTCGGTGAGGGTGGTCACCACTATGTTGAAGCCGCTCATGGGCGTCTGGCTCTGGCGGCCGGTGGCGTCGATGTAGCGCACGCTGGCCACTGCGGCGGCGGGCTGCGTCACTTCGCTGATGCCCGTGGGGGTGCTGGCGTCGAAGGTGACGCTGAAGCGGTCTTCGGCCACGTAGTATTTCGACTGGTCGGCCAGACCCTGGCAGTAGAGGCGCACTATGTAGTTCACCGTCTTGCTGGCGGTGGCGCTCAGCGGATTGTCGATGAAGAGGTCGCTCACATCAAGGTTGCCGCCGTCGATGTAGAACTTGTAGTTGCCGGTGACGTTGGGGTTGTCGTTGTCGTCATACATTCTCTCGGTGAGCATCGTCTCGGTGCCGTCGTCGTTGATGCGCCACACGCGGTAGTTGTATTCGCCCATGGAATCGGTGTTGAATATGCCGTTGGCCTTGAATGCGCAGGCAAAGCCCATCTTCCAGCTGGTGGCGTCGTAGGCAAACGGCTTGGTTGACATTGTGGTGGGGTTCTCCACCTTCACGCAGAGTGGTGTGGCCTGCTTCTGGTCGGCTCCATAGGTGTTGGTGGCCACGGTGCCGTCGGCCAGAGTGCATTCGGTGTTGATCACCGGGTAGAACGAGTTGGCGCCCACGGTGGCGTCGCGCAGATCGTCGGTGGCCGTCAGCAGGCCGGCGCCGAGGCCCTCCGACACGGCCTGGTCGGGACGTTGGCTGCCCTCGTTGCGGGTTAGAATCGAATATGTGCCGTTTTCGGCTCGCTGCAGCTCGGCGAAGGCCGTACCGCTGCGGTAGAGGGTGTAGCTGCGCACGTCCGACGAGTTGGCGGCGTCAACCGTCATGTGCACGCCGTCGGGCAGTGCCAGGGTGTGCTCGGTGTCGCCGTCGACCTCGGCCTTGGTGTAGGGCGTCATGCCCACGGCAAACTTGGTCTTGGGCACGGTGATGCGGGCCACGTTGCTGTATATTTCCTTCACTCCTGCGCTGCCGGCTGCCTTGTCGGGCATGAACTTCAGCACATAGTCGTAGTGGTTGGCATGCGAGTTGGCGGCTGTCGAGGCCGTAAAGTGGTCGTTCACCTCAAGGCTGTTGAAGTCGATGTCGCCGCTGGTGCTTGCGGCGGTGAATTTGCCGTAGGTGGCGCTCACGGCCTCAGCCTGGTTTTTCATCTCCATCACGTAGTTGAAGTTGCAGGCACTGTTGTCCGAAATTATCGACTGTATGGTGATGGTGGCAATCTCAGTCTTCTCGCCGTCGGCCTTGTCGTTGTCGAAGCGGTAGAGGTGGAACTGGGTGCCCACTTTCAGGAAGTCGCCAGTCACGTGCGTATAGGCGTTGTTGTCCACCACTATGTGGTTAGTGTATTCGTTCACCTGGCTCTGCGGGTCATATTTGCTTCGGCTTGTGGCCTCGATGTCGAGAGCCAGACGCTCGTAGGGGTCGTAGCCCGGAATGAGCACGCTGGCCTGGTTGCTCTCCACCGGGTTGAAGCCGCTGATGCCGCTCGGGCGTCCGGTGATGATGTAGGTCAGCGTCTGGCCATTCTCCTTTTGCGGCTCAAGGTATGAGTAGGTGTAGCTGTTGAGCGGCTCATTGTTGAGCGGTTTGCTTTCAATCACGCCGTTCACCACGCGGTAGATGTAGAAGTCCTGCTTCACGCGGCTGTCCGACAGGGTGTCGATGTTCGATGTCCAGTCGAGCGTCACATTAAAAGTCCTGTCGCTTTCCTGGCCATAGCGCTCGGCCTTGGCCGCAAGCTTGATGTCATACACCTGAAAGCGCGGAATGTAGGTGGGATTGTACATGCACCAAGCCTGGCCTTGGGTAGTGTCGCGTCCGCTCCATGCAACCAAACGGTAGTCGGGGATGAAGACCATCAGGTTCGACATGGTTTCGGCACCAGCCGTACCGCTTGCGCTGGCCATGGTTGGGTAGTGGCCCAGGTGTGGCACCGAGCCGCAGTCGTGCTTCACAGTGTATGATTGGCCCGACTTCAGCTGCTGGTAGAAGTCGGTGACGGGAATGCTGTCGACTCCAGAGGTGGGCGAGTATTGCTCAAACATGCGGTCGAACGGCTCGCCGCTGAGCACGGGGCGGTTCGAACCCTTGCCCATCAGGAAGAAGCGGTTGTAGGTGCCAGTCACGTTATACACCACGCCAGGCTTGTAGCTCGTGTTGCCGGCCGAGAAGCTCTGGCCGTCGCGCTCGATGCGGAATGCGCTGTAGAGCAGGCGTACCGACTTGATGCAGTGGTAGATGCATGCAATGGTGGAATTGTCGGGGTAGCGCGTGGCTCCGTCGGTGTCGAACTTGTCCTTCACCTCCACCAGCAGCATGGTCTGCTCGTCGGTTTCCGGTGTGGGAATGTTCCAGTTCACTTCCAATGCGTTTTTGTTGCCATTGGTGTTCCAGTGCGCCCAAGCCTTGTCGGAATAGTAAACCACATTGCTCACGGTGTCGACCTTTTCGCCCTCCACGGGTGTCACCTTGATTTTGCCAGGGATTTTGGGATCGGTGTAGACTTTCGCTATCATGGCATATATTTGGCGCGGATCGGTGGCCACATCGGTCAGGCGCGCCGTGCAGGTCTTGCCTGCATCGTTAACCCAATCGTAGGTGAATTTCGAGAAGTAGGCCGAGTCGCCCAGCAACTTCACAGGGGCGAGCACGGTAGTCTGCTCGGCAGCGGCGGCAGTGGACGGCAACAGCAGGCCGACCAAGGCCGCAAAATGGAGTAATAACCTTTTCATTAAATACAATATTTTACTTTACTGTTATATATATACTTGTTTCGCTTTTACTTGCAATCTTTTTATAATTATGTGTGCTTTAATGGTGGCATAACTACCCTTTAAGTGTAATTGCAGTGCAAAATTACAATAATTTTCAACAACAACGCACAACTTTAAGCACTATTCTTCAATCACTTAATAAAAAACTTCGACAACCGCGTGTCCGCACAGCCCACTTGTGCGGCCCGATGGGCGCGCTCTTGCGCCGTTGTGGCGGAATTTGTGCGAAAAACGTTGTATTTCGCTGATAGTCACGAAATACAACAAACATTACTTGCGAAACCACTACATTTGCCCCCGACAAAACTATTAATAACCAATTTCCACACAAAAAAAGAAAACTGATTGTTATGAAACACTCACCTCTACTCCTGGCCGCCATGGCCACAGGGCTGTGCTGCGTGGCAGCAACGCCGCTTGCCTCCACCCTGCAGCGCAAAGCCAAAGCTAAGCCCGCAAAACCAGTGAACCTCACCACCTATGCCGTGACCACCAGCAACGGCCGCTTCACGGCGTCGCGCCAGCTGCCGGCCACCATCACCGTGACATACTACAGTGAAATCCCGAAGGACGACGGCACAGTGGCCCGCGACACTCTGGAGCACAACGTGTGCAAGGTGGGCTACACCGCCGCCGGACTGATGAACAGCATCACGCGCCGGGCGTGGTTGGGCGAGGGCGTTTGGCTGCGCGACACCACCACCATGACGTTTAACGACTACAACCTGCCGGCCAGCCTCGAAACGCGCTCGCTGATGAAGTTGAGCGCCGACGACCCCGCCACACCGAGCCTGGCCACATTGAGCTACAGCTATGCCGACGGCCAGCGCTACACAGGATTTCACTACCAGAAGCGCACGTTTGAGCCCGACACCACCTACACCGAGTTTCAGCGCAACGGCATCATCTACGCCCCCGCCTCGGGCACGCGCGGCGAAAGCGTGACCCTGAGCGAGGCCGACGACTACGGCACCCGCCTCCGCTCCTTCACCACACTCAAGGCCAACGCCCAGGGCGCGCCAACGGCGGTGGCCTATGTGCAGACGGTGAACGGCGACACGGCGGTGACGCTCAACATTGGCGACATCAAGTGGGGCAAGGCGGCCAACGCCAAGAGACTGCACGAGCTCGACATGAACGCGTTCAACTCGCCGTTTACCGTCGAGGAGGTGCCGCTGTCGCTGCTCACCGACTACTGGAAAAACGGCGAGAACGACCTGCAGGGCTTCACCATGAGCGAGCGCGGCTTCGAGGGCAAGGTGGACGTGACCACCAAGGCCGACACGCTGTGCCTGCTCATCAACGACAACGACGAAAACGACAACTTCCTGATTAAGCTGCTGCGCGACGACGCCAGCGGCGACCTTACGATTAGCGACAGCGACGGCTACAGCCAATGCGCCCAGGCCTATCCCGCCGACTTCCCCGACTTTATGACACAGTTCCTCACCAACGTGCCCGGCAACGACAGCCACATAATCAACATGCTTCTGCCGTCGGAGATGGGTGGCCGCGTATATTCCGCCAACCTGCCGTTCACCATTGAATATGACAACGCAGGCCGGCTGGCGCGCATACTGTATTACATGGGCACCATCGATGTGCAGTCGGCGGCTCGGTCGTCCATGACCATGTATGTGGCTGTGGAGTGCAGCGACTATGCCCCCTACACCAGCGTGGCGCAGATAGCCGATGATGCGGCAAGTTGGCAAGCCGTGGGCGGCCACGGCAGCATAGCGGTCACCGGAGCGGCGGGCCGTCAGGTGAGCGTGTTTGCCCTGAGCGGCCGCCTGATGTATAACGCCCGCGTGGCCGACGCCGCCACCATCAGCGTCCCCGCCGGCGCCTACGTGGTGAAAGCCGGCCCCCAAGCCCGCAAAGTCATAGTAAAGTAACCCCCCGCCGCACCACGCGAATCAAAAAAAACGAACGCCACACTACACTGAGTGCGGCGTTCGCTTTTTTATTCCTTTAATGTGGGCTGTTACTTTTTGGGGGCGGCCTTGCGGCGGGCGGCTATGGCTTCGTATTCGGGGTTGCCGTGCTTCAGCAGCTCGGCGTAGCGCTTGTGGTCGTTGAGCACGTCGAGGGCCACCTTGAGGTCGCGGTTGCGGTGGTTGATTATCACGGTGTAGGCCGACGGGTCGGCATACACGTCGCGGGCAATCAGGCCCTTGATGATGCTGCGCAGCACTTCACGGCTGGTGGCATACTGCTTGGCGTCATACTTGACGCTGTCGGCCGTGCCCATGTCGATGAACTTCTGCATCTCGGCGTCGGTCACCTCAAAGTTGCGGTCGAAGTCGGCCACGGTGGCGTAGCGGCGCTGCAGCTCTTTGCGGTGCTTGTCCACATAGCCCAGGCTATACTGGTTGACGATGCCCTTGGCCACCATGTCGCGGTAGTAGTTGCTGTATTCGCTGGTGTCGATGGGCACATACACGTCGGGCATTATGCCTCCGCCTCCATATATGGTGCGGTGGTTGCGCAGGGTGGTGTAGCGCAGCGAGTCGTTGAACTGGATGCTGTCGATGTTGTAGTATTCGCCGTCCTTAAGGCGGCGCACTATGTCTTCGTCGTAGTCGCGGCGGTTGCCCTTGGTGTAGGGCTTCTGTATGCAGCGGCCCGAGGGGGTGTGGTAGCGCGCAATGGTGAGGCGCATCATCGAGCCGTCGGCAAAGCGGAATGGGCGCTGCACGAGGCCCTTGGCAAAGGTGCGGCGGCCCACCACCACGGCACGGTCCCAGTCTTGCATGGCGCCGGTGAATATCTCGGCCGCCGAGGCCGAATACTGGTTCACCATCACCACCATGGGCAGGTGGCGGTAGCGGCCGTTGCCCTGGGCGCGGGCTTCGCTGCGGGGCACGTTGCTGCCCTCGGTGTACACTATCATGCTGCCGTCGTCGAGGAACTCGTTGCTCATTTCGATGGCAGCTTGCAGATAGCCGCCGCCATTGTCCGAGAGGTCGAGCACCAGCTGGCGCATGCCCTGCGCCTCAAGCGCCTTCAGGGCCTCCATCATCTCGTCGTAGGTCTTGGCTCCGAAGCGCGAAATGCGCACGTAGCCCGTGGTGTCGTCGATCATATACTTGGCGTCGACGCTGTAGAGCGGAATTTTGTCGCGCGTGATGCGGAACGTGATGGGCTTGCCCGTGCCGGCGCGCTTCACCTGCACCGTCACCTTGGTGCCTTTTTTGCCGCGCAGGCGCTTCATGATGTCGGTGTTCTTCATCTTCACGCCCGCAATGGTGGTGTCGTTAACGCTCACTATGCGGTCGCCGGCCACTATGCCCACGCGCTCCGACGGGCCTCCGGCTATGGTCTGAATCACATATAGCGTGTCCTTTTGCATGTTGAACTGAATGCCGATGCCGCTGAACTCGCCCTGCAGCGGCTCTTCCATCTCCTTGGTTTCCTTAGCTCCGGTGTAGGTGGAGTGCGGGTCGAGCTTGCTGAGCATGCCGGTGATGGCATCCTCCACCAGCTTGTTCTGGTCAACGCTGTCCACGTAGCAGCTGCTAATGGCATACTCGGCGTTGATGAGCTTTTGCAGAGCCTCGGGCAGGCGCTGCGCGCTGGCTGCCATCATGCCTATCAAGGCCAGCGCTACGATTATCCTTAATTTTCCCATGTGTGAGTGTATTCTTTGTGCTGTGAAAAAAATCTGTGTTATTTTTGCCCCGCGCCCATCCACTCGGGCGGCACCAGGCTGCGGTCGAGCCCCTTGGGCAGATAGCGCTCCACGCTTTGGCCATATTTCACCAGTTCGCGCACCAGGCTCGAGCTGATGTGGGCGCACTCGGGCAGGGTGTAGAGCAGCACCGTCTCCAGGCCCGACAGCTCGCGGTTGACCTCGGCCATCGTCATCTCGCTCTCGAAGTCGGCCACCGAGCGCACGCCGCGCAGCAGGTAGCGCGCGCCGCACTGCCGCGCCGCATCGGTCGTGAGGCCGGTGTAGCTGATCACCCTCACGCGCGGCTCGCGGGCAAAGGAGTTCTCAATCCACTGCCGGCGCTGCTCCATCGAGGTGAGGGTGTGCTTGCCAAAGTTCACGCCTATGGCCACCACTATCTCGTCGAAGAGCGGCAGCGCGCGCTCCACTATCGACTCGTGGCCGCGGGTGAAGGGGTCGAACGAGCCGGGGAACAGGGCTATGCGCCTGGCCGCCACGGCGTCAGTGCACTGTGATGTCTTCATCGTCTTCAATAATCAAGTTGTCCATAATGAACTCCTGGCGCTCCATGGTGTTCTTGCCCATGTAGAAGGCCAGCAGCTCGTTCACCGAGTCTTCCTTGCGCAGCTGCACGCGGTCGAGTCGCATGTCGGGCCCTATGAAGTCGGCAAACTCATCGGGCGAAATCTCGCCAAGTCCCTTGAATCGGGTGATCTCGGCATTGTCGCCCAGCTTGTTGATGGCGTTCACGCGCTCCTCGTCGCTGTAGCAGTAATACGTCTCCACCGTCTGCTTCTTGGCCTCCTTGCCGGCGGCGCGGCTCTTGCGCTTGGCCTCCTTCTTGTTGCGCACGCGGAACAGCGGCGTCTGCAATATGTAGAGGTGCCCCGTCTTTATCAGCTCGGGGTGGAACTGCAGGAAGTAGGTGAGCAGCAGCAGGCGTATGTGCATGCCGTCGACATCGGCATCGGTGGCCACAATCACCTTGTTGTAGCGCAGCTTGTCGATGCCATCGTCGATGTTGAGCGCGGCCTGCAGCAGGCCGAACTCCTCATTTTTGTACACCTTCACCGGCTCGAGGCCGTAGGTGTTGAGCGGCTTGCCCCGCAGCGAGAACACGGCCTGAGTCTCCACATCGCGAATCTTGGTTATCGAGCCGCTGGCCGAGAGGCCCTCGGTGATGAAGAGGGCCGTCTCTTCGCGGCGGTCATTGTCCTTGGGGGCGCGGGTGTCGCTCAGGTGCACGCGGCAGTCGCGCAGCTTGCTGTTGTTGAGCGCGGTCTTCTTGGCGCGCTCGCGCATCTGCTTGGTGACGCCCACTATGGCCTTGCGCTCCTGCTCGCTGCTCTGGATTTTTTTCAGCAGGATCTCGGCCGTGGCCGCGTCCTTGTGCAGGTAGTCGTCGAGCTCCTTCTTGATGAATGCGTTCACAAACTTGTAGATGGTGGGGCCGTTTTTCCACATCTCGGTGCTGCCCAGCCTAATCTTGGTTTGCGACTCAAACGTGGGCTCCTCCACCTTGATGCTTATGGCCGCCACTATGCCGTTGCGAATGTCGGAATACTCAAAGTTTTTGCCATAAAACTCCTTGATGGTGCGCGACACCGCCTCGCGGAACGCGCTCTGGTGGGTGCCGCCCTGCGTGGTGTGCTGGCCGTTGACAAACGAGTAGAACTCCTCGCCCACCTGGGCGGCATGGGTAATCACCACCTCTATGTCGTCGCCCTTGAAGTGCATGAGCGGATACAGCGGCTCGCTGGTCATGTTTTCCTTCACCAGATCGCTGAGGCCGTTGCGCGAGTGATACTTCTGCCCGTTGAGCACCAGGGTGAGCCCGGTATTGAGGTAGCTGTAGTTGCGCACCATGCTCTCCACCACATCGTCGCGGTAGGCGTAGTTTTTGAATATAGTGTTGTCGGGCGTGAAGCGCACCAGCGTGCCGTTTTCCTCGCCCTCGTCGGCGGGCACTATGCCGCTCTCTTCGGCCACAAGGCCCTCGTGATACAGCACCCACGAGCACTGGCCGTCGCGCACCGAGCGTATGTAGAACTCGCTCGAGAGCGCATTCACCGCCTTGATGCCCACGCCGTTGAGGCCCACCGAGCGCTTGTAGTTCTCGGTGTCGTATTTTGCTCCGGTGTTCATTTTCGACGACGCGTCCTTCACCTGGTTCAGCGGAATGCCGCGGCCATAGTCGCGCACGGTCACGGTGCCGTCGGCCACGTCGATGGTGATGAGTGGCTTGGCATAGCCCGTGTTAAACTCGTCGATGGAGTTGTCCACCACCTCCTTCACCAGCACGTATATGCCGTCGTCGCTTTGCGAGCCGTCGCCCAGCTTGCCAATATACATGCCCGGGCGCCGGCGAATGTGCTCGCGCGGCGTCAGGGTCACAAGCTTGTCATATCCGCCGTTGTCGGTAGGCTGGCGGTTGCCGTCGAAGTGTTCCTGTTCTTCTGCCATGTTTGTGTTTTTGGGTTTTGTATGCAGGCCATTGCGGTCTGTATCAACCTACAAAGATAGTGCAAATAGCCCGCAATGGCAAAATTCGCCCCCGCCGCGAGTCATAAAAAACGCAAAAACCGCCGCTTTGGGCGGCTGTATAGGCGGGTTTTGGAGTAATGGGATTGTTTGACCCCTAAGTGCCACTGCCATCAGCCGTTGAGGCTGATGGCAGTGGCAGTGCTTGCTCCGCCAGATGTTCATGTAAACATCTGATGGAATCTTGTTTTAGAAGCCATTCAAGGACGGAATATATGCGGATACTTTTGTTTTCAACTACAACGTCACGTGTCGATGTCATTGCTATCAGCGTCAGTTTGTCGCAATGCAATGCTGCTGATGCATTGACCAGCGCACTCGTTTCGCGTTTAAAGGTTTTGTCGTTGTCAATATCGTATGCCACCTGTATGAGTTCTACGGCTTTATCTTGATTGCATACCACAAAATCCACTTCTTTGGAACGTGGCGATGCCTTAAAGTAGTATACATCCAAGAAATCGTTGCTGCATCTGCGCAAGAGCTCTATATACACCACATTCTCTAAACGCCAACCGATGTTTTCGGGCGCAAAAGAATTTTCACGATTGTTTTGCAGCCCCGAATCAACAATATAGGCTTTTGCATTTCTTATTCTCTCCTTGCTCTTAAAAGAATGCTTTATAAGCAATTGTATTAGAAATGCTTGGCGCAAGTAGTCCACATATTTCTTTGTTGTCGTGTCTGACAGTCCGAGCAATTCTGCCAATTTATCGTATTTAACCTCTTGGCATACATTGTTTATTAAGTGATTGGCTGTTTTCCGCAAAGCATCAACATTTCGAATATTAAATCGGCGTTGTATGTCTTTACTGACAATAGCCTCAATAAGGCTCTGCACATATCCACGTTTGTTACGAATATTCTGTATCTCAGGGAAACCACCATTTGATATGTAGTCCATGAAAGCACGCTTCCTTTCAGCGTCAGCCTTTGTGGTGATGGAGTTTGTGTCTATCTTATGAAAATTGCAATATTCATGAAACGAAAACGGGAACAGATGTATTTCGTTATAGCGCCCAGTCAGATGTGTTGCAAGTTCACCACTTAACAATTTGGCATTGCTCCCAGTCACAACTATATGCAAGTTGGTGCGAAGGAGCCGATTTACAAACAGATGCCAGCCTTCCACATCTTGTACTTCATCAAGAAAAATGTATTGTATGTCAGTGCCATATACTTGGTAGATGCATGAAAGCACCGTGTTTAGATCCTCGGTCTGTAATTTAGCCAAACGGTCATCGTCAAAATTAGCATAGCCGTACTTAACGCCATGCTCCAATAAAACCTTATGACAAAGCGTTGATTTCCCACTTCGCCTTACTCCAATCACAACCTGTGCAAGAGTACTGTCAAATTCAAACAGCCTCTCTTCATATCTATCGACCCATTGCTGTGGATTATACCCCTGCACATATTCTTTTTGCTCGGTTAGTACTTGTAATATAACTTTTTCTTCTACCATTATTGTCTTTTTTGCAAAGATATGATAATTTTCTAAATATTAGATATATAGCAGGATGAAACTTTGCTAAAATGCATATTTTAGTACTTCAAACTTCGATAAAATGCAAAAAAATAGTAGCTTAAACTTCGATAAAATGCATATTTTAGTGCTCCAAACTTCGATAAAATGCTTTTGCCATTAATTCCGTTAATTAAATATTGAGGGGTTATTGGTATGCGATTATTAAAGGTGGTTTTATATCGTGTGGGGAAGGATAAATTCACTACTTTTGCATAAATAAGGCGGGGCACCTCAGCTGGACTCTTGAGTGAGTTCGGCGGCGGGTGATGGAAAACGAATTATTATAGATGGACAACGAACTGATGAAATTTGGGCTGAGCCAACGCATTGGCCACCTGCTGCGGGCCATGAACAGCGGCATATATGAGAAGGAAAGCGAAATTGCGCTGGCCCTGTGGGCCGCGCTGGCTGGCGAAAGCATAATTCTGCTCGGCCCTCCGGGCGTGGCCAAGTCGATGGTGGCCCGGCGGCTGAAGTGGGCCTTCAGCGGCGCGCGGTCGTTTGAATACCTGATGTCGCGCTTCTCCACGCCCGACGAAATTTTCGGCCCAGTGAGCATCAGCCGCCTGAAGGCCGACGACGACTACGTGCGCGCCACCGAGGGCTATCTGCCCACGGCCGACGTGGTGTTTCTCGACGAGATATGGAAGGCCGGGCCGGCGATTCAAAACACGCTGCTCACGGCCATCAACGAGCACCTGTTTCGCAACGGGCGGCAAGAGCTGCGGCTGCCCATGAAGCTGCTGGTGGCCGCCAGCAACGAGCTGCCGGCGCAGGGCGAGGGCCTTGAGGCGCTGTGGGACCGCTTTGTGGTGCGCCTTGAGTGCCGCAACATTGTGAACGACGACAACTTCGACAAGATGATAACGGCCACCGGGGCCGACAGCGAGCCGCCTGCCGATGAACTCGGGCGGTGGCAAATCACCCAGGACGACTACGACCGCTGGAACCGGGCAATCGACGAGGTGGCTTTTCCGCGCCCAGTGCTGGCCATTCTGCACCAGGTGAAGCGCGCGCTGCGGTCGGTGCCCGTGGAGGGCTGCCCGGAGACGCGCGATGTGTATGTGAGCGACCGCCGCTGGAAGAAGGTGGCGCGGCTCATGCGCGCCTCGGCCCTGATGCACGGCCGCACCGAGGTGACCGCCGCCGATGTGCTGCCGCTGCAGCACTGCCTGTGGCAGGAGCCCGACGAGCGCGTTGGCATCAGGGATGCCGTGCTGCACATTCTGTTTGCCCCGCTCACGCGGCAGCTCGACGAAATCAAGCAGGCCGTTAAGGCCGATGTGCGGGCCAGCCGCTCGGCCGCGGCCCTGAAGCGCGTGCCGCGCACGTCGGCCGACGCCAACAAGAAGCTCTACAACGAGTTCTACTACCGCATTGAGCGCTACAATGGCGGCAAGGCCTACATCGTGGCCAGCGACTACCAGAATTTGCCAAGCATTGAGGCCAGCGCCAAGCAGGAGGGCATAGTGTATGGCGACAAGCGCAATCCGAATGTGATGGTGGTGCGCGCCTACAACGGGCGCACGGCCGTGCCGCCCGGCGCCAACCCCGTGACGCTTGCGCGCAGGGCCAACGAGCTGCTCATCGACGGCAACCTGTTTCCCATCGAGCTTAACGCCGACCCCACCGCCGAGGCCGGGCCGCTGGCCACCGCCGCCAGCGGGCGCGACTTCTATGCCGAGATTGAGGCGCTCAACGCCAGCCTGGCGCAGCTGTCGGCACAGCTGGCCGCCAGCGTGCTGCTGAGCGACGACGACCGCGCCTGCATTAAGCGGATGCAGGGCGAGCTGGCGCAAGGCATTTCATTCACCCGCATCGACATTGCCAAACTTGATGAGTGACCTCGAGCACCAATCGGAATACTGGCAGCGGCTGCTGCACGGCAACGGCACCATGGACGTGCGCCAATACCTGAAGATGATTGAAATCTTTGTGGAAACTGGCGAGGTGGACGGCCGCGGCGTGGTGTGGCCCGAAGACGCGCCATGGACCGAATACTCCGACCCCCTGGTGGCCTACCTCACGCGCCTCATGGCCGACCCTCAAATCAGGGCCAGTGTGCTGGGCAGCCGCCTGTGTGGCAAAATATTCTATGCCACCGTGGGGCGCTTTGTGGTGGCGGCCAAGCACGAGGGCGAGTTTTTCGCCCAGCGGCAGTGGACCGAGCGCAACCGCGTGGCCGAGGTACTGCACTGGGACGAAAGCCAGCGCAGCAACACCGAGGCGTGGCAGCGGCTGATTGCGCAAATTGGCCACGACCACCCCGACGGGGAGTTTGACCCTGAGTTCTACCGCACCATGTTTGCCCGCGGCATGGCCACCGACGACACCGTGTGGGCCAAGATGGCCAACGACTGGGCACAGGCCATCGACCGCCAGCGCGATGGGGCCGTGGAGCAGTATGTGCGCGACCACGGCGGCGCGCAGGGCGAGACTCTGGCGGGCATGCTCAGGAGCGCCGCCAGCCACATTGCCAGTAGCGGCATCGACGAGAACCGCGCCGTGCAGGCGTGGCAGGAGATGAACGGACGCTGGAGCGAGAGCGAATTTCAGCGCCGCATGACGGTGGTGAAGCTGCAAGACCGCTACCCGCAGCTGGAGCAGGTGGTTAACGTCATGGGCCGCGTGCCCAGCAGCGGCGGAGCCAGCCGCCTGAGTGCCGCCTCGGGCCGCAGCATGAAGATTGCCCACTCGGCGGGCAGCGACATCGACGGCATCACCACGGGCAGCGACCTCAACTCGCTGCTGCCCATAGAAATGGCGCAGTGTGTCGACGACGACACCGAAAACGCATTCTTCTACCGCTATGTGCGCCGCCAGCTGCAGACGTTCCGCTACAAGTCAAACGTGGCCAGCCCCTCGCGCCGGCTCAGCCCCGAGCACGCCTCGCGCAAAGGGCCCATGATAGTGTGCGTCGACACCTCGGCCAGCATGCACGGCGTGCCGCAGCGCATCATCAAGTGCCTGCTGGGCATGGTTGAGGATGTGGCCGAGCGGCAGCGGCGCGACTGCTTCCTCATCGACTTCTCGGTGAGCGTGCGGGCCATCGACCTGATGCTGCGCCGCAAGCGCCGGCAATATGAGTCTATAGGGTTGTCGCCGCAGGAATACGCCTTTGAAAAAGGCCACCTGCCCTTCATAGGCGGCGGCACCGACGCCCGCAACATGATGGAGCTCACCTTCAAGCTGCTGGGCACCGAGGGCGGCAGCTATGTCAACGCCGATGTGCTGTGGGTGTCCGACTTTTTGATGGACGTGCCCGCCCAGCCGCTGCTGCGCCAAATGCGCCGGTCGAGGCAGGGCGGCACGCGCTTCTATGCCCTGCGCATAGTGCCCGAGGGCACCCCGCCCAGCGAGTGGGCCGCCCACTTCGACCGCATGAGCGACGTGGCCTACCGCCAGATACGCCGCTTCTGACCCCCGCCGTTTTTGCTCATTTTGTGGCTGTGGCGTTGGCCGTTGGCGAAATTTGCGTTATCTTCGCAATATATTAGCAAAAAAATACGCTTTACGACGAAAATTCAAAAAACAATCAAAACAACAATGAAGAATCGCATACTACTAATGCTCGCGTTTGTGGCTCTGCTGTGCTCGTGCGGCAAGGCCAAGTTCACCGTCGACGGCAATGTGCAGGGCGCAACCGACACCACCAAGTTGGTGCTTGAGTATTCAAGCAACGGCAACTGGTTTGTGGTCGACACCCTCACCACCAGCTCAAACGGTGACTTCAGCATCAGCGACGACGCTCCCGAGTTCCCCAACATCTACCGTCTGCGCCACAATGCGCAGTCCATCTACTTCCCCATCGACAGCGTGGACCACATCACCATCAACACCAAGCTCAAGGAGTTTGACACCGACTACACCCTCAGCGGCAGCGACCACGCCGTGGAGGTGATGAACGTCGACAAGGCCGCGCTGCAGTTTGCCGGCGGCAAGGGCACCGCAGCCGAGCTGCAGGCATGGAAGCGCAAGCTCAGCGAGCAGATTCTGCAAGACCCCAGCGGCATAGTGGCCTACTACATCATCAACAAATACATCGACGAGCGCCCGCTGTTTGACCCGCTCAACGACAGCGACCTGAAGATTATAGGCGCCGTGGCCAACGCCTTCAACACGTTCAAGCCCAACGACCCGCGCACGCAATACCTCGTCACTGTGCTGCTCGACGGGCAGAAGCGCCGCCGCCAGGCTGTGGCCGGAGCCGCCGACACCATCGTGGCCCAGGAGACCAACATCATTGAAATCAACCTGCAGGACAAAAACGGTGTGAACCAGTCGCTCACCCATGTGGCCTCGGGTGGCAAGGTGGTGCTGCTCAACTACACCATGTATGGCGCCGAGTTCTCGCCTGCGTTCAACAAGATTCTCAACGACATCTACACCCGCTTCCACGCCAAGGGCCTGGAGATATACCAGATTGGCCTTGACGCCAACGAGGTGGACTGGCGCATGGCAGCCAAGCGCCTGCCGTGGATCACGGTCTACGACCCCATGGGCGTGCAGTCGCCCAACGTCACGGCCTATAACGTGAGCGGCATCCCCACGGTGTTCATCATCGGCCGCAACGGCGAGGTGGTGGAGCGCGTCACCGACATGTCGCAGCTCGAGGCCAAGGTGGCCCAGCACATGTAATCACAACGCATACCCATACAGCGCGAGGGGCGGCTGCCGGAATCCCGGTGCCGCCCCTCGCTGCGTGTTTCGTTGCTATGCCGCTGCCAAGCTACTGCTTGGCGTCGAGCAGCCGCTGCCAAAAGTCGAGGTAGCGCTGCGCCACCACAGGGGCCGCATTGTGCTTCAGCACAAATTCGCGGCTCTGGCGGCTCAGCTGCGGCAGCATGGCGCGGTTGCGCACCAGCCACTCCAGTTGCGCGTCGATGTCGCCCTCGCGGGTGGGGTTCACATTCACTATGGGGTGGTTGTCGCGCTCGCCTATCAGCTGGTAGTATTCAGGCTCGGCCCCCGACACGGCCACAAGGCCCTGCGCCATGGCAATGAGGGCGTTGGTGGCCGGCGTGTAGGAATACAGCTGGTCGAGGATTACGTGCGAGGCCCGCATGCGGCTCACATATTCGGCATAGGGCAGACTCTCCACCACCTCCATCTGGCACTCGCGCGGATAGCGGTCGTGCACGCGCTTCAGGGCCGCCAGCAGGCGGTCGGTGCCCTTAATCACGTTGCGGTCGCGCTGAATGCCTATGAAGAAGCGCACGCTCTTATCGGCCGTGGCCGCCGACCCCGACGGGGTGAGCGACTCGGTGTCTATTGGTATGCCGGCGTAGGCCAGCCGCTCGGGCGGCAGCACGTGGCGGTAGGCGGCCCAGTACTCATATAGGCAGGCCACGGCGCCATCGATGCAGCCCGTCACGCGGTCGCTGTAGCGGCGCATCACAGGCAGCTTCCAGTTGTCCTGGTGCTGCGCAATGTATTCCGACGACTGCACGTAGGGCGACGGCTCGCTGCCTATGCGGTAGTCGCTGTAGCGAAACGTGTGGCCGTCGTGGCAGGCCGTGTAGTACACATAGTCGGTGCCCAGGGCCGAGAGCACCACCAGGCGGTTGTGCCGGCGCAGATAGCCGAGCACCCACTGCAGCCGCTCGGGCCTGAGCTTGAAGAAGATGGGGCTGGCCAGCTCCACCACATCGTAGCCGCGCCATAGCGGCAGCAGCCTCAGCAGGCGCGCCACATATTGCACCGCGCCCCATCGCCCGGGGCGGCGCGTGAGGTTGATGTCGCGGCCGGTGTCCATCCAGCGCGAGCCGTCGCTCACCACCACGGCGGTGTGGCCCATCAGTTTCAGCTGCGTGGCCAGGCAGTTGTGCATGTTGCTTGCGTCGCCTGCAAAAAGGATCTTCATCGCTGTTCTCGTGATTTTTTGATATTTCTGTGTTACTATTGCGATACCAAAGTTAGCCATTTCCACCCACATACCCAAGCCGGCATTTGCCCAATACGCATTTTAGCGTTACCTTTACAGCCATGAATGCAGAAAGCCCACATAGCCTCTCGGTGATAATACCCGTGCGCAACCGCGCCTCGGTGGTGGGGCGCACGCTGCAGTCGGTGGCGGCGCAAACCGTGCCGCCCCACGAGCTGATATTGGTCGACAACGGCTCCACCGACGGCACCGCCGCCGTGCTGCGCGGCTTTGCCCAGAGCCATCCCGAACTGCACGCCGTCGTAGTCTCCGAGCCGCAGCTCGGAGCGTGCGCCGCCCGCAACCGAGGCCTGGCCATGGCCAGCGGCGAGTGGGTGGCCTTCTTCGACAGCGACGACGTGATGCACCCCACACTGCTCGAGAGCTACCTGCGCTGCATAGCCCGCCACAGCTGCGACGCCGACGTGGTGATGGTCCAAGGCCGCATAATCGGCACTGACGGACGGCTCCTGAGGCGCATGCCGCTCTTTGCCACCGACTGCCTGGCGCAGCACGTGCTGCACGGAATGCTGTCCACACAATGCTACGCCGCCAGGCGCAGCCTCGTCACAGCCGTGGGCGGCTGGGACATCACACTGCCGCGCTGGCAGGACTACGAACTGGGCGTGCGCCTGCTGCTGAGCGGAGCCCGCGTGGCCGTGGCCGGCAGCCAAGTGCTGGTCGACGTCATGCGCAGCGGCGAAGAGTCGATAACCGGCACCAGCTTCAGCCGCCACCACGCGCAGCTCGAGCACGTCCTCGACGTGGTTGAGGCCGACATCGCCCGTAGCAGTGGCCCCGACAGCCGCCCCCAGCCCCGCCCCGACAGCCGCCGGCCGCGCCCTGACTGCCGCCGGCTGCGGCGTCTCGTCAACTTCCGCCGGCTCACCCTGGCCGCCCACTACCAGCGCGAAGGCCAGCCGCAGCTTGCCCGTCCGCTGCTTGAGCGCGCCCTTATCGGCATCGCCCCCTCACCCCTGCAGCGCATAGCCCTGCAGGGGCTCTACCGCCGCATCGCCGCCGGCCACCGCGGCTCCGCCCGCCTCGCCCGCCACCTCCTCCCCTAATCTCCCTGCGCCAAAAACATATGAGGCTTCTTTTGTCAAACTCGCGTCTTTGCCCCAACTGTGTCGAAGCCTATTGCTGCTGATGTTCGTCTACTTCCTGCTTTTCACTCATGGGCCTATCATCAAAGGCGTATTGTCTGTGTGACGATGCCTCTGTTGCAGAGTATGAAAGGCTGTCGAATTCGAATTTAACTTGTTTGAAGTACTTTAGAATTTGGGCGAATTTTGACATACGTGAGGCACTGTCGACATTCCTTGTGTCCATGCTTAACACCATCTTTTTTTGATTGCTGATTAATGCACGTAAATGCAGCGGCATAACTTCAAAGCCATTGTAGGCCCACAGCATTGCATTTGGCTTTAGCAGCGTTTCCCATTCCCAAGGATCTATATAAAGAGTCCCTCCTTTGCAGCTCTTAACCACCAGGTCTACATGATTGCCGTCTGGGTCTTTAACGCCTTTGACAATAGAGTCGCCCCTAATTCCTTCGGTAAACTCGTAGCCTTCGGATTCAAGTTTTTCACGAACTTTTTCCCTCGCCACCTTATTCCATTTGTAGCGTTCTTCTTCGGATACGCCATCTCCGCTCCCGCTAATGTCAACATCACCGTGTTTAAGCCGTTTGTTCTCCTCTTTCAATTTTTGTATTTCATCTTGAAGGTCCTTGATGCTGCGGTTAAACAGCTCGTATACCTCTTCTCGTGTTAATTTTATGTTATTGTTACTTGCAAGGTTGTGCATAGCCTCCTGCTTATCCGATTTCTCGTTGATGTATATAATCCCCTCATCACATGCAGCAATGTCGCCATCACAGTACGAGAAAATAGGCCCATCCACGTATTCATCGATTGTTACAATATGAGGTAGCTGACCATTGTACAGATAAATTGAATGCCGTGTTTTGACTTTCCAGTCCTCATATCCGCATTCACTAAACTCGGTGCTGTTTTCTGCCATTTTTTCAAAATCAAAACAGTCATAAATCTCGATGCCAGAGCAACTGCGCAGCTCGTTGATTCGCTCTATAGCTAATTTTAGTGTCTCGAATTTTTCTTTGCTCTTTAGTGGAAATTTGTTCTTTTCTGCCAGCAGCACAATAGAGTTTTCAAGAGCTACTTCCGATTCAATCGAGCGCAACGACTTGTTTTCAAATTTAGGGAGGCAATTGCACATGTGTTTTCTGAATTCCATCACAGGATTATCTTCAGTCATAACTCCAAGTGCTCCTATCATTTCTATATTAGATTCATCTTCCTTCACCCACTTCTCTACGGCTTTCGGCAATTGTTCCTCCTCTATTGCATATTTAGCCGGGAAAACGCATTTGGAGGGTTCAAATCCAAGTTCATTTTTTATCTCAGACCAATTCGTTTGCTTGAAAATGTTTCTTTTCTGCTTGTATTGGCGCTTTAAGTACTCTAATAAGGCAATCACTTTTTTAAAATCTATGTTGCCGTCACTGTCCTCTGTACCAAGCCCTGGACAAACGAATTCACCTTCTTTATCTATATATGGCGCTTCGGCATACACGGTGTTATTATTAACATACGGTAAGTTCAGATATTCCTTCAGATCAGAGTACTTGTCCGCTAATATGTAATTGTCTGCAATAAAGTCAAATTTTTTGATGAAGAAGTCTCCATTGTAGCTATCACCACCGGTAGTAACAAGTTTAAATTCAGGTAATGACTCATTCCTGTCCTTGCAGACTTGCAAAACAAACGCCAGTTGCTGGCTGTTTATAAGTGTGCTATAGTTCTCTATCAGCGTGTTGAAAATACTGTCAATATCTGCTTTTTCCGATGTGCCAAGCAGCTTTTCTAATTTGTCACGGGGTATGCCCAATTCTGAGTATTCGTCAATCACTTCAGGCAGCATAGAGGCATTGCAGCATTCATCCGGAAGAAGTTTTGACAGTTCAAATTCCTTTTTAGCCCCTTCAACCTCGATATGTTCTGATACGCTCTGTGGGATTTGGTCGTAATCATATGTCTCGCCATCTTTTTCGATGACGAATTTATTTCTTAATTCTTCCTCTTCTTCGGGCTGCGACAACACAGAGCAAGCCATGTCTAATATCTTGTATTCAAAACTGTCTCGTGTGTGATTTTCGTTTAAGCTAATGCGAACTTCCGATAATCTGTTTATAAATTCTTTACGGGCTGCATATTTCACCACATCAATCAGTTGCTCTTTCTTCTCGTCAACATCTTCCACCTCTCTGAGGATGGCAAGACTCAGCTCTTGTCCATATATTACACCATCGGCCGACTTATACTCTTCAAGCCCTCTGGGAAGAGGAATCATTGAATCACACAGGTTTTCTGCTATAAATGATTTCGTCTTTGCATTGCCGGCATACACCTGATAATGGTTAGGAAACCTCGCTTGAATCTGGAAAAAACCATTGTATTCATTCACCACAAATTCTTTAAAGAATGACTCATGATTTAATTCACAGAACTTGAGCATTTCTTTTATGTCCTCTATGTCCACTTCTGAAGTTCCTTCAGGCGGCCAGTCACACAGATTCTCATTGATTAATCCGAACGGCTCGCATTTTAGAATTCCAATGATGGATTTATTTGGAAGTTTTCTTTTAAATATTGTGGTTATAACATTATTAATTCGCTTATAGTTGAGGCCTTCTGCCAGCATTTTATCATTAAAAAGCATGCTTTTTAATGTCACATATTCTCCATCTTCGGTGTAAATGTATTTCTTGCCGTTAAGCGTTTTATTATTGTCCGAATCGATGTCATACAGACGCTTCACTTTAGCATAGAAATTTTTGATGTCACTACTCGGACAAAGTTCATTCCACTGCTTAAATATGATGTTTCGGTATATTGCACCTTCGGGCATAAGAAACCGCTCCAGCTCAGTAAAATAATCATCATCACTTATTTGGTATGATGCCAACCATGACTGAACAGAGTAGCTATGCCCTAACAATGCACATAGAGGGACCGATTCACCTTTTTTGTTTTTGCAAAGCCGCAGCTTTTTTATGCTTTCCTCGCCTACATCCTCCAGCTTCGTTTCGGGATTATTGCTACAAAGGTGTGAAATCAGCCTTTTTTTGTCGGCAATTGAAAGCACCGCCTCGCCCCCGTCAAGACTGGATTTGATAATGGAAAATATATCCTTGTCTTTAGGCATGCGAAAGCACTCTTTGATTTTTGCATAATTGTCAATGTTGACCTCTGAAACCAAACAGCCTACATGCTCTAAGACGCTTTTGATTCCATCGACGTGATTTGTATTGTATATGGTTTTATCTCTTTCCTCAACATTCTCCCAAGAAAGGAATTCGTCGGAAAACTTAAAAAGCTTAATCTTTCTTATCTTGTCCTTGAATTTTGAGTTGTTTGTAATGGCACGCGTGGTGGAATTCAGCTCATTCAGGAAACTCAGATATAATGATTGGCTCGCTGATGAAATCCATTCATTTAGCCTATCAATGTCAGCATCAAGAATTAAATCAACTATGTCATAACTTTTTATACCTAATCTCTCTTTTGCTGCCGACACTAAGCTGTCTACATTTTTGCTGTCCCATTCAAACCATTGCATGTCATCCCCAACCACACTTAGTGGTATTTCGGTCTTAATCCTTTTAATTTTCACAAAATCCGGATTGGAGGCGTATCCAATTTTTGTGGGGATGCAGCTAACAATATAATCCTGTATTACATCATAATAGATGCCCTTCAGCCAGTCACTATTGTCGTGTGGGACCTCACTTAGCAGCAAATTGGCATACAGTTGGCAAAAACTGCTTTTGTCGTTCTTTTCCTTAGCTTCTTTCAACTGCTTCACAATAAACTTGGCTATTTCCAGAATCAGTTCCCTATTGATAGAGTCATCGTGCATTTTTCTGCGATTGGCCTCATTGCTTAAACTGTCGCAATGTATGAAAACGGCTGATTGATGCATTTCATCGCCAAGGGGAAAATATTTATAGAATGTGGGTGACTTTTTTAATGCGTCAACTCTATCAAACGGATGCTCCGATGAAAAATCAATCTTATTGATTCCTATGGTATAATGAATGTCATCGTCTTTATATTCAGGATCAATCTTCGTGAAAGTTTCTGAACCTCTTTTTATTACGCCACTCTTTAGCATAAGTGGAACTTTTTTGATTTGAGCGCCATTGATTTTCACATTGTCAAGGCCTTTTAATGTATTTAAAGAGTATTCAACTCCAGCTTTTAGGTTCCTTTCACAATCTTTGTCCAGTAGAGATTTTTTGCCCTCACCAAGACGAATGAAAAACAGACTGCCGTTGCTGAAATCATCTTCACCGATATACGGCTTAATGCAGTTGCTCACGTAGTCGCACAGCTCTCTGTACTCGTCATCGTCAAAAGGTATTCTGTCATTATATTCTAAGTCTTTGACTTTTTCGCAAGGCCCTGCAGGGAAATTGGTCAGTAATATTTTTAATAAATATGGGTATGGCGAATCATCGGTGATGTCGTCAATGTTTTCTGTCCCTTCATGGTTCATAAGAGATATAAGGTCTTTTTCCCTGCTCCAGCTAAACATTATAGGGCCTTTATATTCTTTTGTTAATTCTTCAGCCCCATCACTTTTACCCACAAGCCGGTGCACTAATTTAAAGCCGATGCCAAATCTTCCTATTTGGCTGGAAGTGGATTTGGTCGATTGAGCGACATTCAGCAGTGAGCGTAGACCTTCTTGATTAAACGCATTGCCATTGTTGATTGCAAGAAAATACTTCTCGTTATAGAACATATAGAATAGCGTTGAGCTGCAATCAGCTGCATTCTGCAGAAATTCATACACTGCTTGTCCGTCCTCGGCAATCTTTAAAAAATTAGACAGGAATCCGCCGACCTGACCTTTGTCTCCGTGATACAGGTCAAAGAATCCCTTCACATAGTTGCCGTCGGGTTGCTTATGGCTGCAGCCCATGAAGTTGGTGTTATAGCCAGCATTGGGTTGCATGTGGCGCACATCGGTCAGATACTTTTGGCGGAAAAACCGCGGGCTTTTAATTTTCATTTGGTTGTATGTTTATTTTATGTTTCGTTTGTTACTTAGTTGTTTTCTTTATTTGAGATCGTTTGAGTAAAAGCTCTTTACGGCCATACCAAAAGGCTGTATGCAGTGCCTATTAGAGCCCTGGCAGTGGCCATATTCTCTTTGTTGTATTCGCTTACAAAACTCGTGCCATTTTTCAATGCAGCATTGAAATGGCTTGCATTGCGATAGGCAGGTTTCACCTCACGCATATTGCTATCGAAGCAGTGAATCGCATAGCAGCTGGCGGAACATATGTGCTGATACATGTAGTGATGTCTTAACTCTATTATAATGTAGTGTAATTTTTACACAAAAGTAGAACCGAAAATTCACACTGGCAAATTTTGTGCGTACTTTTTACACATGAATGAAAAAATTTCTCAGCATACTTTTTATAGGAGGAATGCACCACTGCAGCCATGCACGTTACAGCAACGTATACGCCCTTTGTCGCATTATCCCAAATCGGTCATTAGGATTTCTCTGTGTCATACGGCAAAGAGAAATCCTTTAA
>CAVKDU010000047.1:0-22386 GCA_963655175.1 Wujia chipingensis
TCCTGTTCCGCATTGCCAATCTTTTCGCCTATCCCCACTGATTTTCTACTGAGCCCAAAAACGCTCTGAAAGAGCAAAAGATTTACGACACACTGCACATCTGCGCGCGTCATGCTACATAATGGTTGGTGTGTCGGCATTATCCGGCTGTTGTTGCATTCCTCTGGAATGCTTGTGTGGGAGTGGCATTGTAGCAGGCATTTCGCGCTGACTTCGCTATCGCTGCGTCCGCACTGCATACCTGCCTACACATATTTTATCCCTAACGGGATAATGTCTGCACTCCCACAGATACCATAAAGCAACTAAAAAATATGTCTTTTTGTCGAAAATCTGTGGGCGGTTGAGGGAGTGGCTACGCCCGTCGGACGCGGCATGCCGCGTCCCTACACTAACAAACTGAAAATGACCGAATTATATAAAAATATGTCTTTATGTCTTTTTGTCGAAAATCCACACTGCCACGTGTGTGGCTCTGTGTCGAAATGTGAGCACTACTGATTTGGGTACCATCTCGCACAAATTAACTGACGTTAACAAAACATTTTTTTTTTAGCTTTATTTTTTGTGTTTATTATGATTTTGTGGAATATCTTTGGACAGTTTTTGGTAGCCCCTTTTTGATAGACGAGCCACGCACAAAACAAGAACTGTTTTTATCATAGGAAAAAGAAGTAAGACACAAAATATTAAAAACAAAACAAAAAATGAAAACTAAATTATTTTCAATGATGGCCTTGGCGGCACTGCTGCTGGGCACATCGTGCTCCAACGACGAGTTGAGCGAACCCACCAACGGCCAGCCGATGACCGCCAATTTCAGTGTGCAACTTCCTACAGGCATCAGCGCCCGCAAAGTGGCCAATGGAGCCAAGAAGGCATTTGCCGATGGCAAAACTGCCACCAAGCTCAAATACATGGTGTTTGACAACGACAACAAGCTCATCGAAGGTCTGGGCGGCGAGAAGGACATCAACCTCACTGCCAATGTGCAGATGCAGCTTACCACTGGCAAGACCTACAAGATTGTGTTCTGGGCCGCCAATGCCGATGCCCCCTACACCCTCGACGACAACGGCGTAGTCACCGTTGACTACACCAACATCAAGGCCAACGACGAGAGCCTTGACGCATTCTATCGCTGTTACACCTACAAGGCAGGTGATGACGTGGAGAACCCCATCAAGCTCTACCGCCCGTTCGCGCAGCTCAATGTGGGCACCAACGACATGGAGGCCGCAACCAAGACGGGCTTCAACAAGGACGCAGCTAAGACCGAAGTTAAGGTGAGCGGCATCGCCAACAAACTTGACCTGCTTGACGGCAGTGTGAGCGGTGAAGCAGAAGTGACATGCAGCCTCAACGCCATTCCTCAGGGCGAGACATTCCCCAAGGCAGGCTACGACTACCTGTCGATGGACTACTTGCTGGTGGGCAAGGAGGCCAAGAGCAACGTTAATGTTGCTTGGAAGATAACCGACGGTGCCAACACCATCAACCGCACATTCGCCAACGTACCCGTCCAGGGCAACTACCGCACCAACATCTACGGCGCCCTGCTGACCTCAACCACCGACATGAACGTGGAAATCAACCCCGCCTTTGCCGGCGACGACAATGAATATCCTTTCGTTGAGCCCAAACTCGTTTCAAACCAAAATGAACTCAAAGATGCGCTTCAAACAGAAGGTGCAGCCGTTAAGCTTGCCCCCAACACCACCTACGATATGCCTGCCAGTGTTGCCAACAATACAAAAATCTATGGCGCCAGCGGTGCAGTGCTCTCTATGCAAAGTGCGGTGGCCTATCACGACAAGAATGTCACATTTGAAGATGTTACACTTGAATCCTTAAGTGGCAAAGATTACGTTGGTATTCAGCACGCCAATAATGTGAAGTTTATCAACAGCGTGATT
This sequence comes from Wujia chipingensis, assembly GCA_963655175.1. Taxonomy (GTDB): domain Bacteria; phylum Bacteroidota; class Bacteroidia; order Bacteroidales; family Muribaculaceae; genus Sodaliphilus. Next base: position 1,917 of record CAVKDU010000047.1, read on the forward strand.
AAAGGCAAGATATTCAGCTACGCCACCAATGCTGAGTTCATTGGCTGCACATTCGAGCAAGACGCTGAAGACTACAACATTTGGACATACGGCAGCAAAAACATCACCTTCACCAACTGCAAATTCAACTGCCAGGGCAAGTCTGTGCTGATTTATAGTGAGCAGAAAGATTTGGTACAGAAGGCAACATTCAACAACTGCCAGTTCACAGCATCTAAAGGCTCATTCTATAAGGGAGCTATTGAAATTGACAGCGGTTTATTGACTGAAGGCGGATACTATGATGTATATATCAACAATTGCACTCACTCTGGTTTCAGCTATAGCAAAACTATTTACCATGTGAAGAAAGGTAATAATGCCAATATTTGGCTTGATGGCACTCAAGTAGTGAAAAAAGGATAATCCGTAGCCCCGATTCAGGGCAAAAGACAAAATAAATAATGGGGTTGACATCTCACACAAATCGAGGTGTCAACCTTTTTTTTGTTGCCAGCCCCAAATCCAAGCAAAATTGAAAAAAATCCGTGTAAATCTGTGCAATCTGTGTGAGATATTGTGGGGCGGCAGAGGGGCTAAGATGCAATAATTATATTTTTTGTCTTTAAAAAATATGTCTTTATGTCTTTTTGTCGAAAATCCGCGCAGCCACTGTGTGCCTTTCTGTCGAAAAAGGTGTGGGTGTTTGGCAAACTTTTGCTAATTTCGCACTGCGAAACGAAGTGAACGGAAACTACATACAAAAAACATATATATGGAGAAATTTGGACTGGTGCTTGAGGGCGGAGGTATGCGCGGACTGTTTTCAGCCGGCGTGACCGACGTGCTCATGGAGAGCGGAATAGAGTTTGGCGGCATGGTGGGCGTGTCGGCCGGAGCGGCGTTTGGCTGCAACTACAAGTCGCGGCAAGCGGGCCGCGCCATTCGCTACAACGTGCGCTTTTGCCGCGACCGCCGCTATTGCAGCCTGTGGTCGCTCATCACCACGGGCAACCTGTTTGGCTCGTTTTGCTATCACGAAATCCCCGACCGCTACGACATTTTCGACAAAGAGGCCTTCAACGCCAACCCCATGGACATGTATGTGGTCAGTACCGACGTCGACACCGGCCAGGCCGTGTATCAGCTGTGCGACGAGGCCTCGCACGCCACCTACGACTGGATACGCGCCTCGGCCTCGATGCCCATGGCATCGAAAATAGTGCACATAGGCGGGCGGCGGCTGCTCGACGGCGGCGTGGCCGACTCCATTCCGCTGGCCTTTATGGAGGGCAAGGGCTATGGGCGCAACGTGGTGGTGCTCACCCAGCCCGAGGGGTTTGTGAAGCAGCCCAGCAGCCTGCAGCCGCTGCTCGACGTGTGGATGCGCCGCCACCCGCGCTTTGTGGAGGCCATGCGCCGCCGTCCCGCCATGTACAACGCCGAGCTGGCACTGGTGGCCGAGCGTGAGCGGCAAGGCAGGGCGTTTGTCATCCGTCCCGAGGCCAAACTGCCCATCAACCACATCTCTCACTCGCCCGAAATGCTGATGCGCACCTACGAGCTGGGCCGCAAGGTTGCCCACGAGCGGCTGGCTGCCCTGCGCGCCTTCATGGCCGGCGAATAGCACTTTTTGCCCTTGCGCCCGGCGCCTGCGGCAGCCTATTTTTGCGCATTTGCTTATACCCCGCAAATGCGTTTAGCCTATGGAAAACACTCTTCACCCTTTCGATTATACCTCTGCCGGCCTGCCCGCGGCCCTGGCCGAAAACGAGCGGCGCCGGGCGTCCCGCACCGTGGCCTACGACCCGCTTATGGGCCTTGGCTGCTGCGGCCCGCGCCGCGCCGTGAGCATCGACTTTGGCGGCGGCGATGTGCAGCGCCTGCGTCTGCCCGAGGCCATGCTGCGCGCCCATAGCGCGCTCGGCGTGGCCTTGAAGCCGGGCTTTGCGGGAGTTGTGCCCAACCCGTTTGCCTCGGCCGAGGCCTTCAGCCGCGAGCGCATTGCCCACGACTTTGAATACTGGTGCCGCGTGTGCGCCACTGTCACCCTCAAGGGCCTCGGACGCGAGGGCCCGCTGGTGCTCACCGCCCCGCAGCGCCGCCTGGTGGCCGAGCTCGAGCGCCAGCGCCTTGCCCGCCAGCCCATCAGGGTGGTGCTGCTCAAGGCGCGGCAGTGGGGCGGCAGCACCCTGGTGCAGATGTATATGGCCTGGATGCAGCTGGTGGTGCGCACCCACTGGAACAGCGTGATTTGCGGCCACCTGCGCGGCACCTCGGCCGCCATCAAGGGCATGTACACGCGCCTGCTGCGCCGCTATCCGCAGGCCCTGCTGCCCGGCGGCGGGCGCCCGGCGTTTAAGCGGTTTGAGGGCTGCGGCAGCGCGCATGTGGTCACCGGACGCGACTGCCTGGTGGTCACCGGTTCGGCAGTGTCGCAAGAGGCCATACGCGGCTACGACGTCAGCATGGCCCATCTGAGCGAGGTGGCCTTCTGGCCCGACACCAACCGCCACTCGCCGGGCGACGTGATGCGCGGCATTTGCGGCACTGTGCCCCTGGTGCCCGACACGCTCATAGTGCTCGAGAGCACCGCCAACGGCGTGGGCAGCTACTTCCACACGCTGTGGCTGCGCGCCTGCGCTGGCAAGGGCGGCTATGCGCCGGTGTTTGTGCCGTGGCACGAAATTGAGGGCTACAGCGCGCCCGTGGCCGATGCCGCCGCGCTGTGGACCAGCCTCGACGACTACGAGCGCGGCCTGTGGGAGCGCGGCTGCACCCTTGAGCAGATAGCGTGGTACAGGGCCAAGCGGGCCGAGTATGCCACGGCCGACCAGATGATGGCCGAGTTTCCCAGCACCGACATCGAGGCGTTTGCCGTGACGGGACGCAGCGTGTTTGCCCAGGCCGATGTCGAGGCTCTGCGCCCCGGTTGCCGCCCGCCCGCCTTTGTGGGCGATGTGGCGGCTGCCGACGGCCGCCTCAAGGGCATTGCCCTGCATGCCGACCCTGCTGGGCGCCTCAAGGTGTGGGCCATGCCGCAGCCCTCGCAGCTGCGCAGCCGCTATGTGGTGGCGGTGGATGTGGGCGGCCGCAGCCTTAAGGCCGACTATTCGGTGATTGCCGTGCTCGACCGCGGCGAAAATCCCGACGCATCGCCGACGCAGGTGGTGGCGCAGTGGCGCGGACACACCGACCACGACCTGTTGGCATGGAAGGCGGCCCAGCTGGCGCGCCTCTACGACAACGCCCTGCTGGTGATTGAGAGCAACACGCTCGAAACGGCCACCAGCGAGGGCGACGGCTCGCGCTACATAATGCACGTGATTGGCCGCAGCTATGGCAACTTGTATTGCCGCCGTCAGGGCAAACCGGGTTTTCAGACCAATGTGCACACCAAGCAGCAGGTGATTTACGGCCTCATTGCAGCCGTGCGCGACGGCCGCATCATTGAGCGCGACCACGAGGCGCTCAACGAGCTCAACTGCTACGAATTGAAGCCTAACGGCAGCTATGGCGCCATTCGTGGCCGCCACGACGACATTCTCATGACGCGCGCCATCGGTCTGCACTTTGTGGAGCGCCTCAACTCCCGCGCCACCTGCCGCATCCCCGCCTCAGAGCACGCCGCCATCACCCAGCGCCCAGTCACCGCCCCTCCGCCTCCCCACCAGCTGCAAATAGCCGACTTCCTATAAAATCTCCCACAGATCTCGCAGATTTCCACAGTTTTTTTAGATGTGTGGGATAGCGGGGAATCGGTTATCCCAGAGGGATAAGATAGGTGTAGGCAGGTATGCAGCGGGGACGCAGCGACAGCGTAGTCGCCGCGAAATGCCTGCTACACGACACCCACACGCAGGGCATTCCTTTAGGAATGCGACAACGGCCTACAACACGGCTTTGAATATGCGTTCGTTGTTGTAATTCACACCGTATAAATCGTGACGCATAATCGTTCTTTTGGGGGGCTGTGGTCGCATTCCTAATGGAATGCCAAGGTTGGAAGAACCGCTTAGCAGGCATTTCGCGGTGGCAAAGCCGCCGCTGCATACCTGCCTACACATATCCAATCCCTCTGGGATTGCTTGTCTCTCAGCGCTTTCGGCATGCCGCATCCAACGGGCGTAGCCCCCAGCCCCCCCCACAGATTTTCGACAAAAAAGACATAAAGACACATGGTTGCAGTGTTGGTTCTCGACAAAAAGCCACGCGGTTGCAGTGTGGATTTTCGACAAAAAGACATAATGATATGTTTATTAGTGAATTAAGATGCTCTTGGCATGCCGTGTCCATCAACGAGGTGTGCCTAAGGTACGCTCATCGACAATGATGGCGGCAATCCAATACGGAGAATGCATGTGTGGCGGTGGGGGAATTGGCAAATGGGCTGATGAAAAAATAAATTAAGGAGCCGGCGCTTCACAGCGTTGGCTCCTTAAAATCTACAATCTATAAAAACATATATATTTCATCAGAATAGAACCTTAATGTGTATAACACTTTAGTATGAAAAAAATCGTTTTTCGTTTTTGTTACTCAAAGATAGCCACAGAAAAGCGATTGCGCAAATAATTCAGCCACTTTTTTCAAAAAAATTACATTTTTTTATCCGCATTGTGTTTGTAAAACTTATGCGGTATTACAACTGCTTGCTAATCAGTGAAAAATAGCTGACTAACACTTGTAAGTAGCCTATGCGATTTTTTAGCATTGGTCGCCCTTGGCGTGCGCGATTAACTTCGCCCATCTGATAACCAAATTTTACCCATCATGAAACGAAAGCAATCAAGACTCACCATTATTCCGCGCGCCGCCACCGTGATGGCCAACCAGGAGGCTGCCGCTGCGGGCGTTGCCGACTCGGTGCTCAATATGCGCGAGCGTGAACGGTCGCTGCAGGTGGCCGGCAATCCCGCTAGTTGCGGCACAATAGCCGCTGGCAGCAAAATCCTGCTCATTCACCGCACCACATTCGGCGAGCGCATGCTCACGTGCGCTGGCAGTCAGGTGGCATGCGGCGGCGTGCAGCTGGCGGCACTGCCAGGCGAACCTGCGGGAGCGTGCGCCGTGGGCGACTTTGCCGTGGTGGCCCACGAGGGCGGACTGTGTGTGCTGTGCGCCACCGCGGGCGGATACGATGTGCTCGACCCCGATGCAGCCCTGCCGCAAATCAGCATTGTTGAGGCCGAACCGTCGACCCTGACGGCCACCGTTGCCGCCTGCGCCTTCGAGCAGCCCTATGCCAGCTGGCCCGCGCGTCTCACCACGGCCGATGCCGCCGCTTTGCGCTCGCGCCTGAAAGGGGCGTGGGCCAGCATCACGGCTCAGGCGGCCGCGTCGGGCCAGTATGTGGGCCCGGTGCTGGCCCGCTATGGGGTGCGCCTTTACGACGACACCTACTTGTGGGTTAGCGCGCCCGTGCTGCTGGGCGGCGCCACGGTGGGCGAGCGCCGCCTGACGGCCGATGTGCAGGTGACTGACGGCAAATTTGCCGGCGTGCCTGCTGCCGAACTGGCTGTGAGTGCCTACCGATTGGGCGTGAGCGTACACAGCGGCATTGCCGCCGCATGGCACGGGGTGGTGAAGTCGGTCGACTTGCTCGTGGCCGATGCCGTGGCTCCCTTCGACGCCAGCGCACCGCTCGACTACCGCGCGGCGGCCAGTGTGGGCACATCGCGCCGCAGCGTGCTCGAGTATGGACTTAAGCCGGTGGCCGTGTCTCGGGTGGCCACTGCCGCCATGGCCGGACAGTGGCGCGTGGCGGCAAGCTGCACGCGCCTTGGCCGCCTCGACTCGGGCGTGTTTGCGGCAGGCAACATGGTCAAGAGCACCTCACGCCCCATCGACACCGCCGTGTGCTATGCCTTGGCGTCGCCGCTCGCCGTGTCGGCCACGCTCACTCCGCAGCAGCTCGGCGGGGCCGAGGGTAGGGCAGGACGCCGCCTGCTGCCGTCGGCGGTGATGGCCAGCGGTGGCCGCCTTATGGCCGGTGTGGCCGGATGGAAGATGGTGGACACGTGGGGCGTGGCGCAGTTTTGCACCGCAGCGTCGGCTGGCGGCTGCACAGCCACCGTCACGGCCACCCTTGCCACCAGCCACGGCGCGGCCACCGTGGTCAGGAGCGAGCGGCTTGCCTTCGTGCCGCAGCAGCTGTCGCCCATGGCGTTCTACCCCGACAGCCGCGCTGTGGCCCTGCGCGTGCAGGTCGAGGCCGACTCGGGCGGCTGCACGGCATGGGAGGCCGAGTTGTCGCCCGCTTGGCAGCTTAATGCCGCCGTGGTGTGCAGCTCCGACCTCGGGCCGCACAAGTTGGCGTCGTCGTCCGCTGTGGCTGCCGGGGCGGCAGGCGCTGTTGACCCGGCGCTGGGCACGGTGGCCGCGAGTGTGCAGGGCAACCCCTTTGTGGCCGCCGGCACCCACATGGTGGGCGGCGATGCGGTTGAGGCCATGGCCGTGGCCAGCCGCCCGGTGTATTCAAGCGGCTTCGGGCGCTATCCGGTGTATGTGTTCACGCGCGCCGGGGTGTATGCCCTGCCGCAGCTCACCTCGGGCGGCTATGGCGAGGCGCGGCTGCTGCACCGCAGTCCCGTGGCCGCTGGCGGCCGTCCGACCGAGGCGGGCGACTCGGTGTGCTATGTCGATGCCTCGGGACGCCTGTGCCGCCTGCGCGGCTCGGAGCGGCGCGTGATGCTGACCAGCGTCGACGGCCAGTCGCAACTGGCCTACAGCCAGGCGTTCGACGAACTCGCGGTGCTGTCGCCTCAAGGCATGGTGCGGCAAGTTCACCTCGATTCGGCCCGGGCCTGGCAGCGCTCGCTCTCGGCCGGCTCGCTCTATGGCGGCGATGGCCGCGCCATTGCCGTGACGCATGGCGGCGAACTGCTCGACCTCGATGTGGAGCAGGCAGCCGAGTCGCAGCCGGTGTACTACCGCTCGATGCCAATAGAACTGCTCGACGGCGACCCTTGCCGCCCTACCAGCGTGATGTGGCGCATAGCCGCCAGCGGGGCGCAGCTGCGCTTGGGCGTGAATGGCGAGCGCGGAGTCAGCTGCCACGGCTTCACGGTGGGCGGCGTGAGTGTGAGCGGCACTGTGGGCGCGCCGGTGGTGCAGCGGCTGGTGTCGCCGCCCGTGCGCACCGTCAGACTGGTGCTCAGTGGCACACTGCCCAGCGCAAGCCTCGTGCAGCCCGTCACAATAGTTGCACAAAGGCTGTCGTGATGTGCGCTTTTGGCGCTTAAAACCATCTAAAAATGAATAATCGCGACTTTTTTCGCAATAAAAGTGATATTTTTTAATTAAAACTATTGCAGTTTCAGAAAAAGTGTGTAATTTTGCACCGTAATCCTAAGCGGACGGTGCCTCACAAGGCTGCTATAAGAAACAATAGTGGAGGTGCCCCCCCCAAAAAAACGATAGGGTTGCTTAATATAAGATTCAAATAGTTGTTTTATAGATAATTGTGTATTTAAGGAAACGGGGTAGTCGCGAGACTGTCCCTTTTTTGTTGTCCACCTATGTCAGCCTTGCCGCCGCCAGCGTGAACACCCACACTCTGGCTCCGGCCGAGTGCAGCACCTTGGCGCATGTGAGCAGTGTGGCGCCCGTAGTCACCACATCGTCCACCAGCAGCACGTTGCGCCCATCCACATCGGCCTTGCCGCTAAGCGCATACAGTCCCTGCGAGTTCACCCACCGCTCGTGGGCGCTTTTCCGCGTCTGTGTGTCGTGCGGGCGGGTGGCCGTCAGCGCCTCCACCACCGGGATGCCGAGCACGTCGGCCAGCCCCTGCGCTATGCGCTCGCTTTGGTTGTAGCCGCGCTTGGCCAGCTTTGAGCGGTGCATGGGCACGGGCACTATGCAGTCGGCCTTGGCCAGAATGCCGCTCGGCACCATTTGGCGCGCCGCCTGCGAGGCCAGCCAGCGGCCCATGCCGGGCATGCTGTGATACTTGATGTCGTGCAGTATTGCCGCATAGGGGGCGTCTTTCTCGTAGTAGAAGTAGGCCGTGGCACGCTCGATGGGCACCTGGCCGGCAAACAGCTGCTCCATGGCGTTGAACTCGGTGTCTTCGAGATGGGTCACCGGCAGGCGGTCGAGGCATCTCACGCACAGCCACCGCTCGTGGCCCTGCAGTGGCTTGCCGCACACGGGGCACAGCCGCGGCATCAGCACGTCGAGCGCGGCTCGCACCGCGTCAGCAAGGCGCATCGTCATAGTCGTCGGCATTGCCGCCCAGCACCTGGCTCACGGCGGGGTAGAACACACGGGGCTCAAAGCCGCGGCTTGCGGCCAGCCTCAGCAGCGCTGCCCGGGCCTGCTGCGGGTCGCGGCCGGCCACGGCACGGGCCTTGGCCTTGAGCAGCTTGATGAGCGTGGCGTGGTAGTCGGCCTCGGCAATGCCGCCTATGGCCGCCTCGATGGTGGGCTTCGACACTCCCTTGGCCTTGAGCATGAAGGCTATCTTTTGCCGGCCCCAGCCGTTGAAGGCAAACTTGTCGCGCGCATATGCCCGCGCATAGCGCTCCTCGCTCAGGAAGTTCTCGCTCTTGAGCCGCGCCAATATCTGGTCGCAGTCGTCGGGCGTCACTCCCCAGCCCAGAATTTTTGTGCGCACGTCGCTCTCGGCCTGCTCGCTGCGCGAGCACAGAGCCGCCGCGCGGGCCAGTGCGGCCTCGGCGCTCAGAGGTTTGCGCTTGTTGGTAGTTGGCATGGTTGCGTCAGCTGTCTGAATTGTTATTAATTGTGGGTTTGAGCTGCAAATATACGCCATTTCACATAAATTGGAAATAATTGGCGGCCATAGTTGCAGTGGGCAACGCATTTTTTGTGTAATTTTGCAACAATAGTAGAAAGAAACATTAATTCACTTCACCAATATGAAAAAGTTAGACTTATTACTGGCAGAGAAACTGCTTAAAATCAGTGCAATCAAACTTCAGCCCGATGCTCCGTTTGTGTGGGCTTCGGGCTGGAATTCACCTATTTATACCGACAACCGCAAGACTCTGTCGTATCCCGACATTCGCAACTTCATTAAGGTGGAGCTGTCGCGCATCATTCTCGAAAACTTCAGCGACGCCGAGGTGGTGGCCGGTGTGGCCACGGGTGCCATTGCGCAAGGCGCGCTGGTGGCCGACTGCCTGGGCCTGCCGTTTGTGTATGTGCGTTCTACCCCCAAGGACCACGGTCTGGAAAACCTGATTGAGGGCAACATCAAGCCCGGTCAGAAGGTGGTGATAGTGGAAGACCTTGTGTCTACCGGCAAGAGCAGCCTCAAGGCCGCTCAGGCGCTGCGCAACGCCGGCGCCGAGGTGGTGGGCATGGTGGCAATATTCTCCTACGAGTTCCCCGTTGCCGCCGAGGCCTTTGCCAAAGAGGGCGTGAAGCTGTTCACCATCAGCAACTACACCTCGATGATCAAGGCTGCCGTGGCCACCAACTACATCAAGGAGGACGACGTGGAGTGCCTGCAGCAGTGGCGCGAAGACCCCGCCGCCTGGACTCCGCGCAACGTGGACGTAGACTAAATTATTAACCCCCAGAAAACAACAGACATATAGATATGGAGACATACAAAAGCGACGTTGTGGCCATCAACGCCGGCATCGATGCCGTGTTTGCACGCCTGTCGCACCCCGGCACATTCAACGATGTGCTGAAGTCGCAAGTTGCCGAGGCTGCGCAAAATCTGCCGCAAGATGTGCTCGACAACCTGAAGAACGTGAAGTTTGAAGACGATTCGCTCGTCATCGAGTCGCCCATGGGCCCGCTCAAGCTGGGCGTGGTGGAGGCCGTTGAGCCCACGCGCATCGTGTATGGCGCGCAGCGCTCGCCAGTGGCCTTCAACCTTGAGATCGACCTCGAGAAGTCGTCCGACACCCTGACGCAGGCCGTTGCCGCCATCAAGCTCGACATTCCCAAACTGCTTGTGCCCATGGTGGGCAGCAAGCTCAAGGAGGGCGCCAAGCAGTTTGGCAACATCCTGGCCAAGCTTCCCTATTGATAACACCGCTAAACAAATATCGCGCAGCGGCTGCAACCCAAGGGGGTTGCAGCCGCTGCATGCGTCACATCTCTTCCAAAGGCGTTTACACGATTTCTGGCAGATTTCTTGAATATGTCGGGCGTTTTTCCGACCTTTACGATGAAGTTGCGCATAAGCAAGATTGCAAATACTTTCAAAAATTAAAATCAACCAACGAAAATGAAACGGATATTATTAATGCTAACATGCGTGGCCTGTGTGGCTTGCTTGACTGCCGCAGGGGCACAAACGCGTAAGTCGAGAGCAAAAAATGTGGTGAAGCAAACCGCTAAGGCGAGGCCGACTAATGGCGCAGGGGTGAAAACAGCAGCGGGCAGCAGAAAAGCGCAGCTTCCCAACGACACGATTGTGGTAAACGGCGTGGCGTTTGAGATGGTGCATGTGGCGGGCGGCACATTCACTATGGGCTTGGTCCCGGAGCGCGACGGCAACCCTGCCGATAATGACCCAATCACCAAAAACCAATTCATAGCCCCAGCTCACCGCGTCACGCTCAGCGACTACTGCATTGGCAAGACCGAGGTGACCCAGGCTTTGTGGAATGCCGTGATGGGAAAACCCAACTTTGATTTAGAATCCACAAACGAATATATAACCAACATGGGCGAGGCGCCAATCATGGTGGGCGACAATCTGCCAAAGAATTATGTGAGCTGGGGGCAATGCCAGAAGTTCATCGAAAAGCTGAATGCCTTGACTGGCAAGAAATTCCGCTTCCCCACCGAGGCCGAGTGGGAGTATGCAGCCCGTGGCGGCAATAAGTCGAAGGGCTACAAGTTCAGCGGGAGCAACGACATCAACGAGGTGGCATGGTATTACGCCAACAGTGGCAAGGAACTGCACCCGGTGGGCACTAAAGCCCCCAATGAACTGGGCATCTACGACATGACCGGCAACGTGAAAGAATGGTGTGCCGACTTGCGTGGAGATTACAGCTTGAAGCCGCAAACGAATCCGTTGTGCACAGAGGGCAATTCGCGTGTAGTGCGTGGCGGATACTGGGGCGCATTTTCAGTCTTTTGCCGCAACTCGGTGCGAGGTGGTGAGTATACAGACTACCAAACATCCAATGTGGGCCTTCGCCTTGCCTATTAGCGCGCGGCAGCTCGCGCACACACCTGCCGCATAGCAAGAGAAAGTGATGGCAGTGACTTCGGTTCGGAGTCACTGCCATCATTCTTTTTTTCTTGGCTCATAAGGCTGCGCGCGTCATTCCGGCTTCACGGCGGCGGCAAAGCGTTCGTTGCCAAACTGGTCGCGGCTTACGCTCACGCCCGTGTAGCCCAGGCCGCTCAGCAACTGGGCAGTGGCGCGGCCCTGCGCGCGGTTGATTTCAAAATACAGCCGCCCGCCAGGCATCAGCGCGGCCGCGGCATAGCGTGCAATGGCGCGGTAATATAGCAGCGGGTCGTCGTCGGGCACCCACAGCGCGGTGCCGGGCTCGTGGTCGAGCACGTTGGCCTCCATTCCGGCCCGCTCGCTTTGGCATATGTAGGGCGGGTTGCTCACCACCACGTCATATTCCGGCTCGCGCGGCGGTTCGGCCTGCAATATGTCTTGCTGCACCAGCCGCACGTTGGCGGCCTTCAGCACCTCGGCGTTTTGGCGCGCCACAGCCAGCGCCTGGACCGACACGTCGGTGGCCGTCACCTGCGGCCACTTCAGCGTGCGCGCCAGCGCAATGGCAATGCAGCCGCTGCCCGTGCCCACGTCCAGCACGCGCAGGTCGGGCTGCGGGTTGGCGTCGGCCACCATGTCCACCAGCATCTCGGTTTCGGGCCTTGGGATGAGCACGGCGGGCGTCACCTTGAATTTCATCCCGTGAAAGCGCGCCTCGCCCAGCACATATTGCAGCGGCTCGTGCCTCAGCAGCCGCTCGATGATGCCGTCGAGCTTGGCCTTGAAGAAGTCGGGCAGCTCGTCGTGCTCGAGAATCACGGCGTCGACGGGCGTGTAGTGCATCACGTCCTCTAAAATTATGCGCATCATTTGCTGCAGCTCGTGGTCGGGCCACACCCCGTGCAGCCGCCTTTTGAATGTGTTTATAGCCTCTCGTGTAGTCATATCGGGTGTAAAGATAGTGCAAAACTGCCGCACCGAGGTGAAAAATGCGCCGTTTTTTAGCTGCGGGCCAACGCGGATTTTGCTAACTTTGCACCGCAATGACTAACGCATCGGAAGAAAAATATATGAGGCGCGCGCTGCAACTCGCGCGCCAGGGCGCCGGCCACACTTCGCCCAACCCCATGGTGGGGGCGGTGATAGTGCACGGCGGGCGCATAATAGGCGAGGGCTGGCACCGCTGCTGCGGCCAGGGCCACGCCGAGGTCAATGCCGTGGCCAGCGTAAGCCCTGCCCATAGGCCGCTGCTGCCCCACAGCACCATCTACGTCACCCTTGAGCCATGCTCGCACTATGGCAAGACTCCGCCCTGCGCGCGGCTGTTGATCGATGTGGGCATTGGCCGCGTGGTGGTGGGCACGCTCGACCCCTTCGTCAAGGTGCGCGGCCGTGGCGTGGCCATGCTGCGCCAGGCCGGGATAGAGGTGGAGGTGGGCATGCTCGAGGCCGAGTGCCGCGAGCTCAACCGCCGCTTCTTCACCGCCCACACCACCGGGCTGCCGTGGGTGCAGCTCAAATGGGCGCAGACGGCCGACGGCTTCATAGGCCTGCCCGCGGGCGCTGCCGAGGCGCCGCTGCACATCTCCAGTCCCGTGACCCTTGCGCTCATGCACCGCCAGCGGGCCTTGTGCGACGCCATAGTGGTGGGCGCCGCCACCGCGCTGGCCGATGACCCCTCGCTCACCACGCGCCTGTGGCCGGGCCACTCGCCGCTGCGGGTGGTGCTCGACGGGCGGCTGAGCATTGCCGGCAGCGCATGCCGCCTGCTGCGCGACGGCCTGCCTACCATAGTCTACAACCGCGTGTGCAGCGGGGTGAAGGGCAGCGTCAACTTTGTGCAGCTCGACACCTCCGAGCCGCAGTCGTGGCTCAGCGACCTCTACCGCCGCGGCGTGACCAGCGTGATGGTGGAGGGCGGCGCCGCAGTGCTGGGCCAGATGCTCGATGCGGGCATGTGGCACGAGGTGCGCCGCGAAATCGGGCCGCGCCGTGTGGGCTGCGGCGTGGCAGCTCCCGCCTTTGCCGCCTGCGGCCCGGCGCGCGTGGTGTGCCTGGGCGGCAACCGCATTGAATACTACCGCAATCAAGTTAAAAAGGTGTAAAAAAACGCCATCTTCACTTTTATATCTTAAATTGGCGTTTTGGTTAATAGTCTAAATATTAATTTTACACCTTGAAATGTGATGCCATGCCCACATTGAATTGTGAAATAGGGGTGTGGCAGGGGCATTTGTCAAACTTTTATTGTAAATTTGCAATTTCAAAACCAATTGAAATATAATGAATAAGAAAATCGCGTTTTGCACCGCGCTGTGCCTGCTCATGCTGCTTGGCGCAGCCTCGTGCAACGATAAGAGCAGTGGCGGCAGCGACGACTACTTTGGCAGCTACACCAAGTCGTCGACTCTGATATCCGACTTCACCATTCAGGAAAATGAAAAAGTGATGTCTAACCTCGATTCGGTTCACTTTGTCATCGACCAGGACCGTCATATCATCTACAATCCCGACTCACTGCCCGTGGGCACCGACGTGACCCACCTCACCGTCTCCATCACGTTCCCCAGCACAGTGTCGCTGGCCGAGTTCACCGTGGCAGGCGGCAAGGTGATGGCCGACACCACGTTTGGCTACACCAGCACCACCACCGACAGCATCGACTTCACTGGCAACGTGCAGCTCAAGGTTGTGTCGTACGACCAGACCCACACCCGCATCTACCGCATTCAGGTGAACGTGCACAACACCGAGCCCGACTCCATATACTGGGACCGCAACCTGCTGCGCGACCTGCCCGGTTCGTCGAGCGCCACCGTCGACTCGCGTGTGGTGCGCCTCGGCTCCAAGTGGCTGTGCCTGCTCAACAACGGCAATGGCAACTACGTGCTCAGCACCGCCGACGCCCCCAGCCAGAAGCAGTGGGCGCGCCAGAGCGTGTCGCTGCCGTTCACTCCGCAGCTGCAGTCGCTCACGGCCACCGATGCCGTCCTCTATATGCTTTCGGCCTCGGGCGAGCTCTACCGCTCCACCGACGCCGGCCTCACTTGGAGCGCAACCGGGCAGCGCTGGCACTCGATTAAGGGCGGATATGCCGGCCGCGTGCTGGGCGTGACGCTCGAAGGCGGCCAGTATCGCCACGACGAGTATCCCCGCCCCGCGGGCTTCACTCCCGCGCCCGTTGAAGATGGCTTCCCCGTGAGCGGTTCGTCGCCCATGGTGGCTGCCGACAACGAGTGGGCCGCCGAAAACCAGGCCATGCTCGTGGGCGGTGTCACCGCCAGCGGCCAGCTCACCGGCGCCGTGTGGGGCTACGACGGCTCCACCTGGGCACGCATCAGCAACGACAACACTTGGCGGCGCCTGCCCGCACTCAAGGGCGCGTCGCTCATCAAATACTACACCTACGATGTGAGCACCTCCAACTTCAGCACCACCCGCCGCGAAATGTGGATGGTGATGGGCGGCACTCTGGCCGACGGCTCGCTCAACCGCGTGATCTACGGCTCGCGCGACCAGGGCCTGCTGTGGCAGAAGGCCGACAGCACCTACCAGCTGCCCGATTACGTGCCCTCGTTCACCTCGGCCCAGGCCTACGTCTACGAGGAGACCCTCTCGGCCACACTGCCGTGGAAGGCGGCCTCAACCACCGCGCCCACTCAGCACCAAAGCCAGTGGCAGTGCCCCTACATCTACCTGTTTGGCGGCCGTGCCTCCAACGGCATGCTGCTCAACAGCGTTTGGCGCGCCGTGCTTGGCCGCATGGCCATGCGCCCCGTGTATTAATCGAAACGTATAATATATAGGTATATATAAAGCATCATCGTGCATCAGCTCATTAGCCACATAGCGCATCTGTGCCACCGCAGCGCGGCCGCGGCCTCTGTCAGGGCCCGCGGCCTGGCTTGCATTGTGGCCGCGCTGTGCGCGCTTGCGGCCGGCGCCCAGCAATACCGCTTCGAAATTGGCCCCGCGCTGGGCATGAGCGGCTATCTGGGCGACGTGAACAACAGCAACGTGTTCAATCACCCCGGCATTGCCGGCGGAGCGGTGTTCCGCTACAACCCCAACAGCCGCTGGGCGCTGAAGGCCAATCTGCTCTACGCCTCAATCAGCGGCAACAGCGCCGACATGCAGTCGCAGCTGCCCGCGGGCCAGACGCTCGACTTCAAGTCGAGCCTCATCGACTTCGGCGGCCAGGTGGAGTTCAACTTCCTGAACTTCGGCACCGGCCCCAAGTATAAGAAGTATAAGCGCCTGTCGCCCTACATGGTGCTGGGCATGGGCGCGGTGGTGGCTTCGGCCGGCGACCGCGGCACCGCCGTGAGCTTCGTGATTCCCATGGGCGGCGGCTTGAAGTTCAAGCTCAAAGAGCGGCTCAACCTGGGCTTCGAGTTCACCATGCGCAAGGCCTTCAGCGACAAGATTGACGGCCTGTCGGACCTCTACGGAGTGAAGCACGGCACGGCCAAAAACACCGACTGGTATGCCGTGGCGGCATTCACGCTCACCTACGAGTTCAGCAAGCGCTGCGTGAAGTGCCACTATGTGGAATGATGCAAAAATTGTGAAGTAACAGATCATATAGATACAAAAGAGACGAAAATATAGAGATGTCGCTGATAGATAAAATAAACAAGGCAAAGCTCCCGCGCCACGTGGCCATCATCATGGACGGCAACGGGCGCTGGGCCAAGCAGCACGGCATGATCCGCTCGATGGGGCACCAGAGCGGCGTGGGCACTGTGCGCCAGGTCACCGAAATGGCGAGTGAGCTGGGCATAGGCTACCTCACGCTCTACACCTTCTCCACCGAAAACTGGAACAGGCCGCAAGACGAGGTCGACGCGCTGATGCACCTCATCGTGATCAGCATCGAGCAGCAGACGCCCGACCTCATCAAAAACAATGTGCGCCTCACCATGATTGGCGACGCCGCACGCCTGCCGCAGTCGGCGCGCGAGCGCCTCGAGGGCTGCATGCAGGCCACAAGCCACTGCACCGGGCTGGTGCTGTGCCTTGCCCTCAGCTACTCGAGCCGCTGGGAGATAGCCCGCGCCTGCCGCCAGATAGCTGAGCTTGCCGCCAGCGGCAAGCTCGACCCCGCCACCATTGGCGAAGACACTGTGGCGGCCCACCTGGCCACCGCCGGCATGCCCGACCCCGACCTGCTGATTCGCACCGGAGGCGAGCTGCGCCTGAGCAACTACCTCATGTGGCAAACGGCCTACAGCGAGCTCTATTTCACCGACGTCTACTGGCCCGACTTTGGCAAAGAAGAGTTTCTGAAAGCCATAGTCGACTATCAGGCGCGCGAGCGCCGGTATGGCAAAACGAGCGAACAGATTAACAACACCACCACCCAAAACGACGAACAAAACTGAACGTGACATGCGATATAAGATATTACTTTTACTGATTGCGTCGCTGCTTGCCGGCGGCCGCACCGCGCAGGCCCAAAGTGCCGCCGGTGCCACCACCACGGTCAACGACACTGTGTACAACCCCAAGATAGTGTTCTCGGTGAACCCGCAGAAATACGAGATTGCCGGAATCTCGGTTGAGGGTGTCGACAACTATGAGGACTACATCATCATAGGCTACTCGGGCCTCTCGGTGGGGCAGCGCATCGAAATCCCCGGCGACGACCTCAAGGCCGCCGCCAAGCGCTTTTGGCGCCAGGGCCTCTTCAACAAGGTCCAGATCAAGGTGTCGAAAATCTATAAGGACAAAGCATGGCTCGTGTTCAACCTGCGCCAGCAGCCGCGCATCAGCAAAATCAACTATGTGGGCGTGAAAAGCGGTGAGCGCAAAGACCTGCAAGAGAAGCTCGGCCTGCAGCCGGGCAACCAGATTACGCCCAACATCGTGAGCCGCATAGAGCAAATCGTGCGCCAGCACTTCGCCTCCAAGGGCTTCGAAAAGGCCACCTGCCACGTGAGCCAGAGCGAAGACCTCAGCAAGCAAAACGAGGTGATAGTCGACATCATCGTCGACAAGCACGAGAAAATCAAGGTGCACAAAATCTACATCGACGGCAACAGTGTGCTTAGCGACGGCAAAATCAAGCGCACCATGAAGAAGACCAACGAGAAGGGAAGCCTCATCAAGCTCTTCAGCCAAAAGAAGTTTGTGCGCTCCGACTACGACGCCGACAAGCAGCGCATCATTGACAAATACAATGAACTCGGCTACCGCGACGCCAAAATCACCTGGGACTCGGTGAGCAACTACAACGACAAGACCGTGGACGTGCACATCAAGGTGGACGAGGGCAAAAAATACTACATCAACAGCGTCAACTGGGTGGGCAACACCGTGTATCCCACCAGCGTGCTCAACCGCGTGCTGGGCTTTGAGCACGGCGACGTCTACAACCAGAAGCTGCTCAACAAGCGCACCACCGAAGACGACGACGCTGTGAGCAACCTCTACCTCGACAACGGCTACCTATTCTTCCAGCTTGTGCCCATCGAAAGCAAGGTGCAGGGCGACTCGGTCGACCTCGAAATGCACCTCTACGAGGGCAAGCAGGCGCGCATCAACAAGGTCACCATCAACGGCAACGACCGCCTCTACGAGAAGGTGGTGCGCCGCGAGCTGCGCGTGCGCCCGGGCGACCTCTTCTCCAAGAGCGACCTCATGCGCTCGGCGCGTGAAATTGCCCAGACGGGCCACTTCGATCCCGAGAAGATGGACATTCGCCCTGAGCCCAACGAGGAAAACGGCACCGTCGACATCATCCTCAACCTCGAGTCGAAGGCCAACGACCAAATCGAGTTCAGCGCCGGCTGGGGCCAGACGGGCATCATAGGCAAGCTGAGCCTCAAGTTCACCAACTTCTCGATTCAGAACCTCTTCCACCCCTCCACCTACAAGGGGCTCATCCCGCAGGGCGAGGGACAGACGTTCACCATCAGCGGCCAGACCAATGCCAAGTATTACAACGCCTTCAGCCTCTCGTTCCTCGACCCCTGGTTTGGCGGCAAGCGACCCAACTCGCTCTCGGCGTCGGCATTCTACAGCCGCCAGACGGGCATCAACTCGTCGTACTACAACCGCATGTATCAAAACAGCTACTACAGCAGCAGCTGGATGTATAACAGCTATGGCTACGGCTACAACGACAACGCCTACGAGAACGCCTACGACCCCCACAAATATCTGCAAATGGCAGGCATCTCGGTGGGCTTCGGCAAGCGCCTCAAGTGGCCCGACGACTACTTCACTCTCAGCGCCGAACTCAGCTACCAGTGGTACAGCCTCAAAAACTGGGAGTACCTCTATTATATGAACAACGGCACCTCAAACTCCATAACCCTGGGCCTCACCCTGGCGCGCAACAGCATCGACAACCCGCTCTACACTCGCAAGGGCAGCTCGTTCTCGCTCAGCTTCCGCTTCACCCCGCCCGTGGGCCTCTTTGGCAAAAAGAACTGGGAGAAGCTGTCGAAGAGCAACAGCGAGGCCGACAAGAAGGAACTCTACCGCTGGATTGAATACTGGAAACTCAAGTTTCAGGCACGCACCTACACTCCGCTCACCGACCCCGACGGCCGCTGGACCTTGGTGCTCATGACCCGCACCGACATCGGCCTGCTGGGCAGCTGGACGCGCCACGTCAAGACCCCCTTCGAAACCTTCTATGTGGGCGGCGACGGCATGTCGGGCAGCTACACCTACGCCACCGAGACCGTGGCCCTGCGCGGCTACGACAACGGCCAGTTCACCCCCTCGGGCTACGACGGCTATGCCTACGACCGCTTCATGATGGAGCTGCACTTCCCGCTCATGCTCTCCACCAGCGCCACCATCTACCCGCTGCTCTTCGTCGAGGCCGGCAACGCCTGGACCAGCGTGCAGAAGTTCAACCCCTTCGACATGAAGCGCTCGGCCGGTGTGGGTGTGCGCATCTATCTGCCTATGCTCGGCATGATGGGTATCGACTGGGGCTACGGCTTCGACACCGTGTATGGCCGCAAGGGTGGCAGCAACTTCCACTTCGTGCTGGGCCAGGAGTTCTAACCGTGACGCAAGTAAACCATTTGGCGCCGCGCGAGTCTAACTCCCAGCAACGCGCCGATTGGGCGCATATATAAAGTAGTAACTAACGTAACACAGACGTAACTGACAAAAATGAAAAAATTAGCATTATTGGTCATCGCGGTCATCACCGCAGGCTTCATTCAAGTGAGCGCGCAGAAGTTCGCCCTCGTTGACATGGAATATGTGCTTAAAAACATACCCGCCTACGAGATGGCCAACGAACAGCTCAACCAGGTGTCGCAGCGCTGGCAGCGCGAGGTCGACGACCTCAAAAAAGAGGCCGACAACCTCTATAAAAACTACCAGGCCGACATGGTGTTCCTCACCGACGAGCAGAAAAAGAAAAAGGAAGCCGAGATTGTGGCCAAAGAGAAAGAGGCCACCAACCTCAACTACAAGTATTTTGGACCCCAAGGCGAACTCTTCAAAAAACGCCAGTCGCTGCTCAAGCCCATTCAAGACGACGTGTACAACGCCGTGAAAAAGGTGAGCGAAGAGCGTGGCGTGCAAGTGATCTTCGACCGCGCCTCATCGCAGAGCATAGTCTACGCCTCACCGCGCATCGACGTGAGCAACGAGGTGCTCGCCAAACTCGGCTACTCAAAGTGACATCAATAAAAATCAATAAAAAATCTATCAAACTAAATCTCATGTTAAAGAAATTATTACTCGCAGTGCTCGCCGCAGCACCTATGTTCCTCTCAGCACAGACTATGAAGTTCGGCGCCGTTAACCCCACCGAAATCATGAACGTGATGCCCGACATGGCCACTGCGCAAAACACCCTGAAGACTGCAAGCGACAAGTACACAGCACAGGGCAAGACCCTTCAGGACGAGTATCAGAAGAAACTCACCGAGTATGACAACCTCACCAAGAGCAAGGCCGCCGAGGCCACACTCGAGGCAAAGGCAAAAGAAATCCAGGACCTGCAAGTGCGCTTCCAAAACTTCCAGCAGACAGCCCAAAGCGACCTGCAGAAGCAGCAGGAAACCCTCTTCGCCCCCATCCAGCAGAAGCTCATCAACGCCATCCAGGCCGTGGGCGCTGAAGGCGGCTATGCAGGCATCTACGACGCCTCAGTGCTGCTCTACCGTGGCGCCGGCGTGGAAGACGTCACCGCCAAAGTGAAAGCCAAACTCGGCATCAAGTAAAAAAAGTATCCAACCCGCATACGCGAAAAGCGCGGAGCAGCCCCCCGGCCGCCCCGCGCTTTCTTTAGTATGCTCGGCATGAGCATTGTCTAACGGGTGGAAGTCCCGAGTAAGCCCTAAT
>CAVKDU010000048.1:0-21248 GCA_963655175.1 Wujia chipingensis
TGAGAAGAGTCAGCCATATCTTTTTGCCCTAAAAAACTTTTACCGGACAGCAATATTTCTGAAAAGAGAACATTCATCCCGCTCCTGAAACGGGCGCAGCGGAAGTTCGGCTTTCCTTCACCGACGGTTGTTGCAGACGCGGGGCTGCTGTCACGTAAGAACATAGATGCGCTTGTCGAGGATGGGTATGAGTACATTCTTGGCGCACGTATAAAGAACGAAAGCGCGGCTGTCAAGCAGCGCATACTCTCCATCCGCCTTGCAGACGGGCAGGCGGCATCAGTAGTGACGGACGACGGCCTGCGCATCGTGGTGTCATTTTCCGAGAAAAGGCGTAAGAGAGACGCGTTCAACCGCGAGAAGGGCCTGAGGCGGCTTCAGGAAAAAGTCGCTTCAGGCAAAATCGGCAAAAAGCACATCAACAACCGTGGCTACAACAAATATCTCAGGTTGCAGGGCGAGGCAACAATCTGCATCGACATGGATGCCTTCGGCAAGGATGCCGCCTGGGATGGACTGAAGGGGTATGTCACCAATACAAGGCTTCCAGATGAAGAGGTTATCGGCAATTACCACAATCTGTGGTTCATCGAGCGGGCCTTCCGGATGAACAAGACAGACTTGCAGATACGCCCGATGTGCCACCGCCTCAAAAACCGCATAGAGGGACACATCTGCATATGCTTCTGCGCCTATGTGCTGCAACTTGAAATCGAAAGGCTGCTCAAAGCCGCCGGTTCCGGCATAACAGTCAACAAAGCAAGGGAACTGGTAAAGACAATGTACGCGCTGACATATACGAAGTCCGGTCACACAAAGCCGTCGAAAGTCATGCTGCGCATGGATCCGCAGCAACAAGAGCTATATCGGCTTGTCGAAAACTGGGTGACACGTGATTTGGGTAACGCATGACGAAAACAGGAGAGTTTGTACTCTGTTGCACACCACAGCTATTCCTGCATTTGCCAGTTCTGTCTCATTAGCCCCATTCTCTTTAATGTGTACAGCCACAGCTACACCATTATGAAGAAGGGTTGCAAGTGTTGACATGATGGATGGTTTATATTTGAACTTCACTTTCGGAACAGCGATAACAACAGAGTGCTTGGCTTTTGCCAAATCATTCCGGAATGCCGCTTCGTAATTGTTTCGTTCATATATCAGTTCTTGGGGCCTTTATCAGACACAGATGATTCCACATTCTTTCCGTATCCTGCTCTTGAATAACCTTTCAAACGTTTACGATACATAGAGTCGCAAAGAGGAACATGAATATCCACATAATCATAAATACGCACTTCGCTCTTTCCTGTGTATTCCCTATGCAAACGCCCTGCATATTGCTCCACGTTTCCTTTCCAGGCTATAGGCATTGTGAGGAACAGCGTATCAAGACGAGGATAATCGAAACCTTCACCTATGTACTTTCCCGTAGCCACAATCACAAGTGATTCTGATGCGGGTATTGACTGTAGTTCTTGTAATGCAAGACGCTTTTTTTTAGCAGAGTCTGCACCAATGAGTTGGATGACATGGTTGGCAAATGGGATTAGCATTTGCGCCAACACTCTTACATGGGCAGTACGAGTTGTAAGCACTAA
Organism: Wujia chipingensis; assembly: GCA_963655175.1. Taxonomy (GTDB): domain Bacteria; phylum Bacteroidota; class Bacteroidia; order Bacteroidales; family Muribaculaceae; genus Sodaliphilus. The sequence continues at coordinate 1,602 of CAVKDU010000048.1, forward strand.
CGGAGTTTGTCCATTTTGAACGGCAGCTTTCACATCCTCTATAATGAACTCATTCCTGACTTTATCTTCGGACAGGTCTTGCGTAATTTGAACGTAAGTCTTTCTGTCTGATGTAATATCTCGGAATGTTGTAAATCTCGGTATCAACAAGCGTTTGAAACCTTGGTTTTCCATTTGGCTCTTGGCATCAGATGTGAATCTAATCTTTCCACATTGCATAAAGATAATAGGCTGATGCCCATCCTTTCTGATTGGAGTTGCGGTCAAGCCATAAACATAGGTAGCTGTCACTTGCCGAAGCACTTGTTCAAAACTGACAGAGGACACATGATGACATTCATCGACTATCACCATGCCGTAATCTTTGGCAAATGGCTTTGCTTCACCATCGCTCAAACAAGATTGTATCAAAGCAATGTCTATGATGCCATGCAGTGAGTTCTTGCCTGCATGTAAGCAGCCAATGACGGAAGATAGCTTCTTTCTTCCTCGTTTCGCTTCTGGTTCTTCTATTGTTTCGTCTATTTTGAGGAACGTTTCCAACCGCTCTTTCCATTGTTCAAGCAATGCTTTGTTGTGAACAAGAATAAGGGTGTTGACCTTCCTCCGTGCTATCATTCCGATGGCAAATACCGTTTTTCCAAACGCCGTAGTTGCTGATAGCGTCCCGATATTATGTTCAGCAAAAGCTTCCATTGCCTTTTGTTGTTCTTCCCGAAGTTCTCCTCTGAACGAAACATTGATACTACGTCCATGATTCGTTTTGTCTGAGATTGTAGTCTTGACGTCATGCTGGGTTAGGATGTCACAAACCGCATCCTCACAACCACGAGGAAGAACGAGATAGTCATCTGTCGTTTCTGAACATGAAATGACACGTGGAATATTGTGAGTAGAAAGGCGCATTCCTTGCTTCTCGTAAAATTCAGGATTGCGAAAAGCAGCTATACGTTTGAATACGTTCACACATTTTGCAGATAAGCTTGCCAAAGGAATATAAAGCATGTTCGCTCTTGTCAGAACTATTTGCTTTGGATAGTCATACGATTGTAAAGCATCTATTTGCGGAGTCTCCCAAGGCTTTGCCTCGCTGGTCTTTGATAGTTCTCCCAATGTTGGCACAGAATGCTGCCGTAGCAACAAATCAAGACCTGTCTCCGACAATTTGTGTATTTGTGATAACACCTTCCACTGGTCTGCATACGCATTGAAATTTTCATCAACAAACACGCTGTTTCCTTTACGTCTTGCCATGCCTTGCAATGGCAAAGCTACAAGATTGCCAAGACCTCCTTCGGGTAAGGTGTCTTGGTTAGGGAAGAAACGGTCGTATGATTTGAAAGACAGGCGAGCATCATTATTCATCGCCTCTGTAAGAATGGCATTTCCCAGCTTGCGTGCCTTGAAAGCCATTACTGGTGTGTCAAAGAATATCCATACATGAGCGCCATTGCCAGAACGTGAACGTTCGATATAACATGGTATATTCCAAGTTTTGCAAACACTTACAAAGGCAAGCACATCATTCTTGTAACCATGTTCACAACTTTTGTCGTCAAAATCGGTACAAAGGAAACAGCAAGTGTTGTCTTTACGAATTGGATAAAGTCCGATAACATCACGTCCCCATGCATCCTTTCCTGCAAGATGATTGAAAAAGTCGTTGTATGTCAATGGAGCGAATTGTCTGTTGGGACAATCCGCACACTTGTATTTTCGCTTGTCGCAAAACTCACGATTCCATTCTCTCTTGCATACTGGTTGATAGCCTGACTTTTGAGTTGTACTACTATACCAACGCTTGGCAAATACATCCTCACGACCTTGGAATACACTTTGGAACATGGCAACCTTTTCCTGTAAAGTGAATTGGCAAGCGGCAGCAGGTGCCAATTCAGCATGACTGGTCTTACAAGCACTGCGCTCCCGGTTTTCATATTCTATCCCATTCCTGTCAAGAATCGCTTTAAGTTTGGCGTTTTCCTTTTCCAACTCTTGAATTCTTTGGGTGAGAGCCCTTACATCCGTTGCGTCCATCAAGGTTTGCTCTTCCATTATATCAGTGTTGTGTGGGGTGATGGGGCGGGTGTTTATTGGGCGAAGTAGCGCTTGTGCAGGGCGTCGTAGGTGCCGGTCGACTTGGCGGCGCGCAGCCAGGTGTTGAGGCTGTCGCGCAGGGCGCCTTCGTCTTTGCGCAAAATCCACGACTGGAACTGTGTCATGCTTATGGGCACTGAGGCGTCGATGCCTTTTACGCGGGCCGCCATGGCAACGGCTATGGCGCGGTTGACCACCGCATAGCGGGTCTCGCCCGAGGCCACCATCATCACCAGTTGCTCGGGGCCATACTCGCGTTCGGCCACGGTGTGGATGGTGTCGCCTATTTCGCGGCTGAGGCTGGCTATGCGCTCGGCCATTGGCGAACCGGCCACTATCATCACGGTGTCGCCCGCAAGGTCGAGTTGCGATCGCACGGCAAGGCCACCGCCCCGCAGGCGGCGCTGCACCAGCACCTGATTGTCGACGTACACGGCATCGGTAAACAGATATCTACCCTTGTGCGAGCGGGTGAGCGGGAACTGCGCCACCACCACGTCGTAGCGCCCGGCATCGAGTCCGCTCATAGCCACTCCAAGGGAAACTATGGTGTGAAACTTCACGGGGCGGTGGGCTTGCGACGCGATGAGGCGCATCAGGTCGTAGTCGAAGCCGCCAAGTGTGTCGGCGTAGGTGTAGCACGTGGTTGGCGAATATTCAATGGCCACGTCGATGGTGTCGCCTCCGCTGGCCTTGCCCGTGGCGGCAACCGGTGTGGCCGTCTGGCCTTGGCAGTGGCGCAGCGCCAGCATCGAGGCGCCAACCAGCGCCAGCAGCGCCACATATAGCAGCGCCTGTCCTTTCTTGGGTTTTGCGTGTGATTTTATCATATCGTAGAACAAATAATAAAAACAACTTTTCGCGATCATAAACGCTTAGTAATCAGAAACCTGTAGGGACGCGGCATGCCGCGTCCGACGGGCGTAGCCCCCATTATTGCCAATACGGCCGCACAATGATGCGCCGCCGCGGCATTATGGTTCGAATTTATTGTTGCGAAGGGTTTAATTGTTTGTGAATGAGTGGATTGGCGGCGGACGCGGCATGCCGCGTCCCTACAGTCATTGTTGTGCACATACACCCACTAAGCAACCCTAAACTCTCAACCCTAAACCCTCAACTTTAAACCTTCAACTTTCAACTTTAAACCTTAAGATAGCTGCGGCACCACTGCTTAATGGTGCAGTTGAGGCAGTCGGGCTTTTGCGCCTTGCACACATAGCGGCCGTGCAGCAGCAGCCAGTGGTGGGCATGATAGCGGTCGGCGGCGGGAATGTGGCGGGTGAGCGTCTGTTCCACCTCAAGCGGAGTCTTGCCCGATGCAAGGCCGGTGCGGTTGGCCACGCGAAACACGTGGGTGTCGACGGCAATTGTGGCCTTGCCAAACACAGCGCCCAGCACCACATTGGCCGTTTTGCGGCCAACGCCCGGCAGCCGCGTCAGCTGCTCCATGGTGTCGGGCACTTGGCCGCCAAAGTCGCTGCACAGCATCTGCGCCATGCCCAGAAGGTGGCGCGCCTTGTTGTTGGGATACGACACACTGCCCATCAGGCTCAGCAAGCCGTCGACCGAGGCGGCGGCCATGCTCTGTGGCGTGGGGTAGGCGGCAAACAAGGCTGGAGTGACCATGTTGACCCGCTTGTCGGTGCATTGGGCCGACAGCATCACAGCCACCAGCAGCTGAAACGGGTTGCCGTAGTGCAGCTCTGTGTCGGGGTTGGGCATCAGCTGGCGGAAGTGGTCAAGAATTGCGCTGTAGCGCTCCTTAATAGTCATAAGCTGTCTGTATTTTGGATAAAAGCCGAAGCGATGCCCACCCCTCACAGCCCGGCGGGCGCTTGTCACACCCCCCAAGGCCTATGCGGCAGGCATCGCTTCGCACAATGCGGTTTATATTGTTCGTGTTATATCTCGACTGTGGCGTGCTTAATGGGCCGTCTTGAACTCGTCGAGGAATCGCACATCGTTTTCCGAGAACATGCGCAGGTCCTTCACCATATACTTGAGGTTGGTGATGCGCTCAATGCCCATGCCCAGTGCAAAGCCGGTGTACTTGGTGCTGTCGATGCCGTTGGCCTCAAGCACATTGGGGTCAACCATGCCGCAGCCCAGTATCTCCACCCAGCCGGTGTGCTTGCAGAAGCCGCATCCCTTGCCGCCGCACAGGTGGCACGAGATGTCCATCTCGGCGCTGGGCTCGGTGAATGGGAAGTATGACGGGCGCAGGCGAATCTTGGTGTCGGGGCCGAACATCTCTTTTGCAAAGTGCAGCAGCACCTGCTTAAGGTCGGCAAACGTCACGTTGCGGTCCACATACAGCGCCTCAACCTGGTGGAAGAAGCAGTGGGCGCGGGCCGAAATGGCCTCGTTGCGATACACGCGGCCCGGGCAAATCACGCGGATGGGCGGCTGTGTAGTCTCCATGATGCGCGACTGGTCGTTGCTGGTGTGCGAGCGCAGCAGTATGTTTTTGGCCACATCGTTGGGGTCGTGCTCAATGAAGAAGGTGTCTTGCATGTCGCGCGCAGGGTGGTCGGCCGCGAAGTTAAGCGACGAAAACACGTGCCAGTCGTCCTCGATTTCGGGACCTTCGGCAAGCGTGAAGCCCAGATGCGAGAAGATGTCGATAATCTGCTTGCGCACAAGCGATATGGGGTGGCGCGTGCCCAGCACCTCGGGCGTTGCGGGGCGGGTGATGTCGATTTTGTTGGCCTCTTTCTCCTTGGCCTTGAACTCCTCTTTGAGGGCGCTGATCTTCTCCGAAGCAAGGTTCTTAAGCTCGTTCAGGCGCTGGCCGAACTCGCGTTTCTGCTCGGGAGCCACAGTGCGGAAGTCGTTGAACAGAGCGGTGATTTCGCCCTTTTTGCTCAGATATTTTATTCTCAACGCCTCAAGCTCTTCCTCATTTTGAGCCTTCAGCTCATTGATTTGTGCCTTAATGGCCTCTATTTTCTCTAACAGCATAATTACTTAATTAACTATTTGAGCGCAAAGTTAATAAAAAAGCCACAAACGGCCACGCCCGCACCCCCACAAAATGCACCCACCCGCCCCATTTGCCGATTTAAATGCCAAACGCATAAGAGACTACTTGGCTGAGAACTTTTTTATTATTGTTATTTGCACTATCTTTGCGGAAGTAAGAGATTATGCGTCGTTTGATGGTAAAGTCACCCCATCAGCCCCCTATGGGTTTGCGGAAGGAGCTGTCAAGGTTCCGCTTGACGATGCACACTGTCGACAGTAGACTCCCGTTCAGGTGGATATTGGTCGGAATTGGGCCGGCTAAGAAGTGACTCCTGTTCGGGAGTTGTTGTTTCGCTCTAATCTGTTGCTGTTATATGAATTTTTGTGGGTAACTTTGTATGTGTGCGGCGGCGATGTGCGGCCGTGATTATATATTTATTTGGACTATGAATATTGGAATGGATGTGGGCCGCGACCTGCACGAATACCTGCTGGCGCGCGACTTGGTTGACCAGCGGCTGCCGGAGTGCCCCGATGTGGAGCAGAAATGGGAAGAGACGGCGATGGCCTATTTGCCCGACGGTATAATGGAGTTTAATGAGTTTCCAACGGCTTCGCTGGGCTGGATGATGTTTGTGGGCATGGCCATTGCCCACATGTGGGACACCGACTGGCAGCGCTATGGCGGATGCAGCGACTTGTATCAGCAGTTGCGCGATGCCTGCGGATATGACTGCCTTGACGACCATGTGATGGAAGATGTGCTGCAACTCGACGAGCAAGGGTGCGACAAGTTGAGCCGCATAGTGGCCGAATGCGCCGGGCGCACGATGGCCGCGCTGCGGCACAGCCAGGCCGAGCCGGGATCGCAGGAGGCGTTTAAGGCCTATGTGGCATGCCTCAAGCAACTGTATCTCATGGGCATGGCCATGGAACTGAAGCGGCTCGGCTACCGCATGTGCAAGCTGTAGCGCACCAACGTTGCCGCAAAATGCATAAAATAATCCGGCAAATTGCATTGATTGTGCGGGTTGCCGGATTCTTTTTATGTGTGTAAGTGTTGCAGCGCTTAGTGCTGGTAGAGGTAGCGCTTGATGGAGCGCTTGGGCGTTTTTTCAAACTCCTCGTCAAGAATCTTCACTGCGGCTATCTGTGAGTAGCCGGGCAGGTCTTTGTTGAGACCCTTCACCTCTTGTTCAATCAGCTGCCCAAGGCCGCCAAGGTCCACGCCGTCGGCCTTGGCGCTGTCGAAGTCGGGATACACAAGCGCCTTCAGGCGGTGGCTGTCATCGTCCACCACAAGGCTCTCGTTCACATAGGGCAGATTGTTGATTTGCTGCTCAATCTCTTCGGGATAAATGTTTTGCCCCGACGGGCCCAGAATCATGTTTTTGCTGCGTCCGCGCAGATATATGAAGCCGTCGGCGTCGATTGTGGCCAGGTCGCCCGTGTTCATCCAGCCGTCGCGCATCACCTCGGCCGTGGCTTTCTCGTTCTTGTAGTAGCCGAGCATCACGTTGTCGCCGCGCACCCACAGCTCGCCGGGCACGTTTTGCGGGTCGGGCGAGTCGACGCGCACCTCCATGCGGTCAACCACGCGGCCGCACGAGCCTATGCGGCTGTCCTGCCAGCGCACGTAGCTTATGAGCGGCGCGCACTCGGTCATGCCATAGCCCTCGGTCACGGGGAAGTGGATGCGGTGCAGAAATTGCGCCACGTCGCGGTTAAACGCCGCGCCGCCCACTATCAGCTCGTGCAGGTTGCCGCCAAACGAGGCATACAGCTTGTCGTTGACCTTGGCCAGCAGCTTGTTGTCCACATACGGCATGTGCAGCAGCAGGCGCATGAGCGGCTTTTCGAGCACGGGAAACACGCGCTTCTTTATGATTTTCTCTATCACCAGCGGCACGGTGATGATGAGCTTGGGGTGAACCTTGCTGAAGGCGTCGAGTATCACCTTGGGCGACGGCACGCGGGTGAGGAAATACACGTGGCAGCCGCGCACAAAGGGGTGCAGCATTTCAATCACCAGACCAAACATGTGGGCCAGCGGCAGCATCGATATCATGGCGTCGGTGCGGTTGAAAAACGGAATGTTTTCCAGCGCAAACTGCAGGTTCGACTCAATGGCGCGGTAGGGCACCATCACGCCCTTTGAAAATCCCATCGACCCCGATGTGTAGTTGATGATCGCAAGGTCATCGGGCTTAGGCTCGGGATAGTGCACATCGCTTGCTGTGAACCGCTCGGGATAGCGGCGGCCAAACAGTTCGTTGAGGTGGGCGCGGGCCTCGGTCAGCTGCTGGCTGCGCGACAGCAGCAGGCTGTAGTCATCGAGGTTGAGCGCTCCGGTCAGCCCCTCCATTTCGGCAGGGTCGAGGTTTTCCCAAATCGACGGGTCCACAAACAGCAGCTTGGCGTCGCTGTGGCCCACCAGGTAGTGCAGGTTGTCGGCCTTGAACTCGTGCAGCAGCGGCACCGGCACGGCACCGTAGGTCACCGAGCCAAGGAACGCCACCGCCCACTGGGCGCAGTTTTTGCCGCACAGCGCAATTTTGTCGCCTGGCTTTATGCCGGCCTCGCCGAGCAGAATGTGCAGCTTCTCGATTTTGCGCGCAATGTCGGCATACTGGAATGAGTTGCCGTTGAAGTCGGTCAGCGCCAGCTCGTTCCAGTTTTGCCTTATGGCGTTTTCTATGTATTTGTTTAGCGATGTTCTCATCAGTCTGTTTCCTTTATTAATGTCCTGATTATAAAATATAGCGGTGCAAATTTACGCATAATGCGGCAAATGGTCAAGACTTGGCCTCCTGGCCTACGTCTTTGCCGCCAGCCTTGGTCGCCTTCAGCGCCTCAATCTCGGCCAGCTTGGCAATGGCGTCGTCGTGGTAGTCGGGCGAGTTTTGCAGCACGTTGAGCACGCGCACGGCCTCGTCGAGATAGCTGAGGTCGATAAGCGTGATGGCGCGGTCCCACCGCAGGCGGGCCACAAACTTCTTCAGCTGCTGGTTGTCGTCGAGCATGTCGCCCTCGTCCTCATTGGCCTTGATGTTGAGCCCGTCGAGCACCTCGCTGGTCACCGTCACGCACTTTGGGTCCTTCAGGCGCCGCAGCGTGTCCACATACAGTGTGGTGTTGCGGTAGCGGTTGGCTCGGTGTGCCATCTCCAGGTAGTATGCCGCGTCGCGCAGCTGCCCCGTCTGCGCGTGGCACAGCCCCAGGTGGTAGGCCACGTCCAGCAGCAGATTCATGGCGTTTTCGCCCAGCTCGGCCCAGTCGCCCACCATCTTGGCGAATATTGGCTCAAGAAAAGCAATGCTCTCCAGGTAGCGCGCGTTGCGCATCTGCTTGTAGCCCCAATACAGGCAGTAGGCCACGTCGGTCTCCATCACCCGCGCCACAGCCCACTGCTCGGGCTCGAATTCGGCTTCGGGTTTGCCCTGAGCCAGCTTGTCGCGCGCATCCTTCCACATGTAGTCAAACTCCTGCATGCGCTGCTTGGCGTCGGCCGTGTCGCGCGCCACGATAAACGTCTTGCACATCGTCGCCTTGTCGCCGCTGGCGGCCTCGGCGCTGTGCCGCGCGCCCAGTCGCTGCACGGCGCTTGCCGTCACGCGGTAGTAGTAGGTGCCCTGGTCTTCATGCTCGCGGCTGAGCGTTATGGTGGCAGTCTGCCGCGAGTCGTCCACAAGGTCGGCCATCGGCACCACCGCCATGGCCGTGTCGCACTTCCACTCAAGGCCGCCGTCCTTGGCGGGGCGCAGCAGCATGCCGCTCAGGTCATATTGCCCCACGCTTGCCCCGTCCACCGTTTCCAGCCGTCCGCCGCTCACCGCCGTCATGCCGGTGGCCGCCATGCGCTTGCCATACAGCGCGCTCAGCACCGTGCCCATGGTCAGCGGCTTCTCGTTGCCGGGACGGAAGTTCAGTCCGGGGTCATCAAGGGTCTTCATTTCAAGCTCGCAGGCAATGTATTGCTCGCGGCTGTCGTTGGCCGCTGCCATCTCCTCGTCGCTGTCGTCCTTGTTGCGGCCCAGCATCTCCTGCAGCTGCTCGTTAAACGACCGCTGTATGCTGAAGCAGTGTTCCAGCGCCCCCGAGAGGTCACTGCTCGTGGGGTTGAGCATAAAGCACTCAGCGTCGGCCGAAAACGTGTTGTCCTCCTCATCAAAGCGGTAAACAATCTTGTGGGCAACCGATGTGCTGTTCATGCGGTTGCACAGCGAGCGCATGGCGTTCACATGGTCAACGCCCACCGAGCAGAAGCCCGGAAACACAATCAGCGCGTTGCACTGGTCCGACCCGTCGGCTATAACGGTGGCCACAAAGTTGCCACCCTGATATTTAAAGTAATATAGTTTTGCGCCCTTGTCGCTGGAGGTGGTGAAAGGACAGCCTTTTTTGCGCAGAAAGTCCTCGATAGGCACCGCTTGCGGCTTGGCGCCCAGCGCATTGAGCAGAATGTAAAGCCAAGATTTAATTTTATACAGCATATATGAAAAAATGAGTTGTTGTCTAAAAGAGTGAGTGTTGCGTGTGTAATAATTTAAGAGTGTAAAAATCATCGGTAGGCGGCCACGAATCCCTCAGCGCCGCCTATCTTCTACAAAGATAGCGCAAATCGAGCGCAGAGCGCCGAAACGAGCCCTCTCGATTTCGTCCTATGCCGAGATGCCGCCTATCTTCTACAAAGATAGCACTTTTTCAGGGAAAGACAATATATTCACCCCAACAGGCGTTAAATAACTGGACAAAACAGAGAAACAACCATGTGCAACGAAACTGACACAATACACATGAAAGCCATATCGGGCTTGAAAGGCTTCACCTTCGTAGTACCTTCGCAGCAGCGAGGGTATAAATGGACGGCAAATAACGTTGAAGATTTGCTGAATGACCTAAATGACTTTATTTGCTCGAGCAAAGCCGTATATTGCTTGCAGCCATTGGCTGTGGTACAGCAAGGAGTCAACGAATATTGCGTGCTCGATGGCCAGCAGCGCCTAACCACAATATTTCTGTTGTGGAAATATCTTATGGATGAAAGCCCCTATAAATTCGTTTTCGAGCGTGATGAAAATCAAGATAGATGGAAATTTCTTGACAATATTGATGGTGGGGCTGATGAAAATAGTATAGATTGCTACTTCATATCTAAGGCCTACGAAAAAATAAAGTTATACTTTGGCGATAAGGACAATGTGAAATCGAAGTTTGTGAAATTGCTGAAAGCGCGCCCAGATGAAAATAAGCAGGTTGTGAAATTTATCTGGTATCAGGTGGCTAAAAGCCAGGAATACAAGGTATTTCGCAACTTGAATAGCGGCAAAATTGCCTTAAATAATTCAGAACTTATCAAGGCCTTGTTTCTGAATCGGGTCTCCGGCTTGGGTGAAAATTATGTCTCAATAGCGGCATCGCAACTTGAACAAATGGAGCGCATCGTTCATGACGACCGTTTTTGGTATGTGTTTTCTAATGGCGAGGTCCGAAGATGGCAAGACCGTATGGACTTGATATATAACATTGTGGCAAACGTATCGGAGAAAGAATATTCTAACGATCCCCGCTCTGCATTCCGATTTTTCTCAAAAAACAGCACCTACCTGCGAAAGGAGTGGACGGCAGTGCGGCACACTTTTCAGCGGCTGTATGACATGTATAATGACATTTATTGCTATCACTATATGGGCTACCTTGTCTATTCGGAGGGGAGTGGAAATAGTGTGGCGGATTTATTGAAGCTGTATCAAAACAGCAAAAAGTCGGAATTTGTCAAAGAACTGAAGTCGCGGGTCAAAAACACATTGAAGGGAAACTTAGACGACTATGCATATGGGGAGGCGTCAATCAAAGATTTGCGCAAGTTGTTTCTCCTGCATAATATAGAAACGATATTGCAGCGATATAAGGGCCTGCACAATAGTGACGCATTAAGGCTGCAGCATGAGTATGAAAGGTTCCCGTTTGAATTGCTGCATAAGCAAAAATGGGATATAGAGCACATTGCATCACAAACCGACACTAAATTTGACAGCGTGCAAGATCGTGCCGACTGGCTGAAAAGTGTTGAATCCGATTTCCCAAATGCCTTTTCGGACGAGGAGATAAAACGCCTCAAGGACAACTATGATAAAGATAGCAAAGCGGAATCATTTATGCCTTTATACAAGGTGATTCTAAATAAGTATGAGCAAGAAATGGGCGACCCCATACCAGAAGACGATAAGGACCAGATTGGCAATCTTGTGCTTTTGGATAGCCACACCAACAGAAGCTATCATAACTCATTGTTCCCAAGAAAGCGCAGATTTGTGATTATTGCCGACGGGTTGAGGTCAAAGCATGATGAGGAAGATGTGACGCAACTGTATATCCCTATTTGCACCAGGCAGTGCTTCACTAAGTCGTATAGCAAAGAAAGCGATGTAAAGCTGAATGCGTGGACGAAAAAGGATGCCGAAGCCTACACAAACGACATCCGCGAGAAACTAAGCTACTATTTTGAATAAACTGAAACAGACTAACGTTGACATGGCAACATCATTCATCAAGGCATTTAACCACGGTAAAATATTAATTCCCCTCTTGCAGCGCGACTATGTGCAAGGAGGCGTGGAAAGCATTATATCTCCATTTGTGCAGGAACTGTTTAGCGGAGAGCCGGTTGATTTGAATTATATATATGGCTATGAGGAAGAAGGCGGTTTTGTGCCAATTGACGGGCAGCAGCGCCTCATCACTTTGTGGCTGCTGCACATGTTTGTTGCCAATAAAGAGGGACGTGCCGAGAATTTCGATGTGCAACTTACTTTCATGGGTAGGGAATATGCCAACGATTTTTGCACGGCTTTGAAAGCAAATTTAAAGCACATCATCTCTGCGCAGTACAGCAAATTGAGCGATGAGATAGTAGATCAAAATTGGTTCATTGCGTCTTGGCGGTCGTCTCGCACAGTAGAGTGCATGCTGAAAGCCTTGGACTGCATGAATCGCCTATATGGCGCGAATTCTGATAAATGCACATGGAACAAACTGAATTCTGAGGATTGTCACATCACGTTCTCGTTCTTGAAAATGGATCAAGATCAAGGACTTGACGATGACATATACATTAAGATGAATGGGCGGGGCAGGGCTCTGAGCGGTTTTGAAAATCTTAAATCGTGGATGGACGAGAAGGTGGCATCTTTGTTTACTGGTGAAAATTATGCGGAGTTTGTAAGCGCCTGGAGGCTTAAAATGGATAATGAATGGACTGATTTCTTTTGGAAAAACAGAAACCGCCAGCAAGAACATCCCGAAGAAATTGATGATGAACAACTTTTCTGCTTTTGCAATCTGCTCATTCTCTATTGGTTGTTGGATGAAAATAGGTATGCACTCCTTTTAAAGAATATAGAAGACCTTGATGCCCAGCTTAAAGAAGAGCTTCAAATGTTTCTCACGCACACAGAGAGCGCAAACGTAAAGCCGTCTGATGAGATTCGTAACGATCTTTTCGATTATCTGCAAAGCGGCGTTATGCTTCCCTTGACGTGGTTAGACCGCTTGACGCTTATTGATAAAGGTTTCTTTGCGTTTGCAAATGATGCCCTCGACACGTTGTCGAAATTATCGGGCGAATTTAATGCGCTTGTCAACACCAAAAACAAGCATTATCTCTACTTGGGAAATATGGACGGCAATACCCTCATGTACAACTTGGTTATGACCAAAGGTAGCTATGCAAAAACCTTTCCTCTGCTATATTCCTTGATTTCGATATGTGCCGTTGATAAGAGCAACGAGGAGCAACGCTTTCAGCGCATAAGGGTTATGCGCAACCTCATCGAGAATTCCACTATCGACAGTCGCGAAAAACTGCAAGAAAATATAATTCCAAGCATTAAAAAGTTGGAGGAGTCGCTAAATGGCAACTCCAACATACTAAGTTTGTTGGCTGAGGACGAGCCTGCGCTTAACGGCTTCGATAAATCGCAGGTTGAGGAGGAAATCCGTAAAGCCGAATATGCAAAATCTGATTTGATGAAAGATGTTGTGGAAATGGAGAATTCATCATTCTTTAGAGGGCGGATAGGGTGCATGTTTAGTTTCTTGGGCAGCGAAGGCTATGAAGCTCTGACCGATGAAAATTTCCGAAGATATAAATCAATATTAATGAGTATCTTCCCGTCAAATGAAGGAGGTGGCGTGGCATCGTCGCTCGATGATAAGGAATATCTTCTGAGGCGCGCATTGCTCTGCATGTCCGACCATGATTATGGGTATAATAGGAATAGGGGACGTTGGTCTTTCTGCAATGGCGTTGAGGATTGGCGCATAGTGTTGGCAGGTGTAGGGAAAGATGCAAAGCGCGAAGCGATAAGGCAACTCGTAATGAATATAAACCGCGAAATTAAAGAAATTAGTGAGAGAGACATTCATGACTTCCTGAAGGCTTATGTCAATTCGGAGGCGGAAAAATGCCGGAAGAGTATCGATGAAGATAAAGGCGTGCAGTGGTGGATGTATTTTGTTTATAGCCCCGACGTGTGGCACTATATGGACGCAGTAAAACTCGTGAAGTGGGAAAATGAAAACGATGTGTTCTTAAAGTACTCAGTGGGCAACAATAGCAATAAAATGGAACTGCGCACCTACTCCCTTTACCTTGACCGCAACAAAATATGCTCTGATGAAGCGGTGGGTCTTGACATTTATCAAAGGGAAAACACTTGTTTATATTTTGAAATTAGCTGGCCATGCGCCCCAAAGCACGATGCTTATACAATTGCAATAGATGTGTTTCATGGCCGCACATGTGAAAATGACTATTGCTATTGTTTGTTTACGCGGCAGTCTGATGGCGCGTTTCCCGATGATGAAAAACTGAATAGCATAATCAAAAGTTTTAATTTGACGCACGAGTACAAAGGAGAAAACAAGGAGTTTTGCAATCCATCGCGCTATTTCCCTGCTAAAATATTTTCCAGAAGCGAAATCATAGCGGAGCTGTCTGAATTGCTGAAATGCATTGTAGCGGCTGTGCAAAAGTGACGTGTCTATTCCCCCTTGTGCGGATGGTTTTCTTTGTGGGGTGGGGGAATTGGTGTAATTTTGCGGTGTTATGAACTACGACGACAGAAATGATGCTTTCGTGGAGGCGGTGAGCGGTTTTTGCCGGCGACACGGACTGCTGCCGCAGGGCTGCCGCGCGCTGGTGGCGCTGAGTGGCGGCGCCGACTCGGTGTGCCTGCTTAGGGTGCTGCTGCGCATGGGCGTGCCTGTGGTGGCGGCCCACTGCAATTTCCACCTGCGCGGCGACGAGTCGATGCGCGACGAGCGCTTTGTGCGCTCGCTTTGCGGCGGGCTTGGCGTGAGGCTTGTCACGGTCGACTTTGATGTGCCGGCGCGTATGAGTGCCACGGGCGAGAGTGTGGAGATGGCGTGCCGGTCGCTGCGCTACGAGTGGTTTGAGCGGCAGTGCGAGGCTCTGGGCTGCGATGTGATAGCGGTGGCGCATCATGCCGACGACAATGTGGAGACGTTTTGGCTCAATGCCGTGCGCGGCACTGGCATCGCGGGCCTCACGGGCATTCATCCGGCCAACGGACGCATTGTGCGCCCGCTGCTGGGGGTGCACCGCTCCGATGTTGTGCGGTGGCTCGCCGGCCTTGGCCAGGACTATGTGACCGACAGCACCAACCTTGAGAACGATGTGAAGCGCAACCGCCTGCGCAATGTGGTGCTGCCCGCCCTCTATGGCCAGCTGCCCGAGGCGCGCCGCACTTTGCCTGCCACCATAGGCCGCGTGAGCGACTGCTACGGCCTATACTGCGAGGCGGTGGCGCTGATGCGTGGCATGGCGGCCCCTGACTATTCCGAGGCCGAGGGCTTCGGCGTCGACACAGGGCGGCTGATGGGTTTCGCCAATGCCGAGATGCTGCTTTTCGAAATACTGAGGCCGCTGGGCTTCAACCGCAGCCAGTGTGCCGACGCCATCGAGGCTCTGCGCCGCGGTGGTGGCGAGCAGCGCAGTTTTAATGCGCCGCATCGCACTCTGGTGGTTAAGGGAAGTGATATGAGGGTGGAAATGTGTGCCGCCGCCGCTGCCGGTGAGCCGCAGTCGTTTCCCGTGGCCCTTGCTGACGGACTCAGGCTTGAGGCGTCCGTGCGGCTTAGCGTCGATGTGGTTGCCGACAGGCCGTTTGCGCCAGCCATGTGCAACGGCTCAACGGTGATTGCCCTCGACGCTGCGGTGCTGCACTGCCGGCAGGTGACGCTGCGGCACTGGCGCAAGGCCGACCGCTTCCGCCCCTTTGGCATGCGTGGCACAAAGCTGCTTAGCGACCTCTTCACCGACCTCCACCTCGATGCCGAGGCCAAGCGCAGGGTGTGGATTCTTGAGGCCGACGGACAAATTCTGTGGGTGGTTGGCCTGCGTGCGTCGGCCCACTTCCCCGTCGACCGCCGTGGCGGCGGGCCGTTTGTGCTGCTGTCAGTGGCGGAATAGCATCTGTGCCAGCTGCGCCGGGCGGTTGTCGCTGCTTATGGCTATGCGGCGCAGCGCCGTCTCCACGCGGTTGAGGCTGGCCTCGTTTTTCATCAGCACCGTCATGTTGCGGTCCACTATGTAGAATAGCGGCGTGCTTGGCAGAACGTATGTTTCCTCGTCAAATATTTTCAGCGTGTGGTTCCAAGTGTCGGTCACAAAGGGCGGCATAGTGCTGCTTTGCCACAGCCGTTTGTCGTCGAGCGTGTAGATGGCCACCACGTTCAGCATCTTTATGTCGGTGAGGTGGGCAATCAGCCCCGACTGCTCAATCCGCTGCTTCACCCGCTGGCAGGCGTCACAGTCGGGGTTGGAAAAATACACCAGCGTTATCGGGGCCGATGCCGCAAAGAGGGCGAGGGTGGTGGTCGATCCGTCCTTCATCATCAGGTCTACGTCGGTGGCCGTTGACCCGATTTGGTTCTTGCAGGCGTCTTGCAGCAAAAAGCGCGGCCGCGTCTTGTCGCCCTCGTCAAGCACCGTTGAATTCAGTTCGTGGCGTAGCAATACCATCAGCAGTTGCTCGCTGTGCTGCGGCGATTCGGGACTCGCCGTCAGGTCTTCAACCTCCTTGCAGTATGCCAAATACTGCTTTTTGCCCACGTTTTGCACCGAGTCGAGCTTGGCGGCGAGCGCACTCTCGGCCTCGTCTTGCTGCATTTGCTCCATGCGCTGCAGTTCGGCCTCAACGTTGCCCGCAGCCATGGCCGTAGCCGCCGCGAGCCATAAAGTTATGATTGCAATCAGTCTGTTTGCCATAATCCTAAAGATGTTTCACGGCAAAGTTAGCGCCTTTGCGCAATACTTGAGTCCTCTATATGAAAAAAACTCCACACATTAGCAGTGCGATTTAGGCAGTCTTGTTTTATTTTTAATTTTGTCTTATATTTGCTTTGAGATTATTAATAATGAATATGATATTGAACGAAGACAGCAAAGTGCAACTGGATCGCATAGCCAAGCAGCTGGTTGAGGCTCGCAAGGCCAAGGGTTTGTCGTTGCGGGCTTTGCAGCAAATCACAGGCATCAACGACAGTAATCTGTCACGCATTGAGCGCGCTATGCTCATACCGCAACTCGACACGCTTTGCCGCATTGCGAAAGCTCTTGATATCAAGACTATACGCCTTGATGATTGATAAAAGAATATAAAGCATTATGAAAAAATTAACTAAGACTAATGCGGCCCGACTGCTCGACAGGGCCAAAATCAAATATGAACTTGTGCCCTATGAGGTCGACGAGAGCGACCTGGGCGCGCAGCACCTGGCCGACACCCTTGGCGAGGATGTGAACCGTGTGTTTAAGACCCTTGTGCTGCATGGCGACAAGACGGGGCACTTTGTGTGCGTGGTGCCGGGCAATGCCGAGGTCGACCTGAAGAAGGCCGCCAAGGTGAGCGGCAACAAAAAGGCCGACCTCATTCACATGAAGGACTTGCTGGCCACCACGGGCTACATTCGCGGCGGCTGCTCGCCCGTGGGCATGAAAAAGCCGTTTCCCACATATTTCCACTCCACTTGCAGCGACTTCGACTTTATTTATGTGAGCGCCGGCATGCGCGGGCTGCAACTCAAAATCAATCCCGCCGACCTTGTGCGCTTCGTTGGGGCCACTGTGTGCGACCTGATTGCCGACTAATAACAGCAGAAGTGATATGAGCAACAGATTTGGCGAAATATACACGCTCACCTCGTTTGGCGAGTCACACGGACCGGCCATTGGCGGCGTGGTCGACGGCATGCCCTCGGGTGTGCCCATAAGCATTGAGGCGCTGCAACGCATGCTCGACCGCCGCCGCCCCGGGCAGTCGGCGGTGTCCACTCCGCGCCGCGAGGCCGACAGGGTGGAGGTGCTCTCGGGCATCTATCAGGGCGTGACGCTTGGCACCCCCATTGGCTTCATAATCCGCAACACCAATCAGCACAGCGCCGACTACAGCGAAATTGAGCGGTGCTACCGTCCATCGCACGCCGACTACACCTATTCGGCCAAATATGGCGTGCGCGATCCGCGCGGCGGCGGACGGGCTTCGGCCCGCGAAACGGCGGCCCGTGTGGTGGCAGGCGCGCTGGCCATGCAGGAGCTCGAGCGGTTGGGCATAACGGTCAGGGCCTACACCATGCAGATTGGCAGTGTGGCTCTGGAGGCCGACTATAAGAGCCTCGACCTGTCGCTCGGCTCGGTCGACGGCAACATTGTGCGCTGTCCCGACGCTGCTGTGGCCCAAGCCATGGTGGCCGAGATAGGCCGCGCCCGTGCCGAGGGCGACTCGCTGGGCGGCATAGTGGGCTGCGTGGTGAGCGGCGCTCCGGCCGGACTCGGCGACCCCGTGTTTGGCAAGCTGCACGCGCGCCTCGCCTCGGCCATGATGAGCATCAATGCCGTCAAGGGCTTTGACTACGGCCTGGGCTTCGGCTTCGCTGGCAGGCGGGGCAGCGAGGTGAACGACCGCTTTGTGCCCGACGGCCACGGCGGCATACGCACCGCCACCAACAATTCGGGCGGCATTCAGGGCGGCATATCGAATGGCGAGGACATATGCATGCGCATAGCCTTCAAACCGGTGCCCACGCTGATGCGCGACGTCGACACTGTCGACACCAGCGGACGGCCCATGGTGCTGCACGCCAGCGGCCGCCACGACCCGTGCGTGATTCCGCGCGCCGTGCCAGTGGTCGAGGCCATGGCCGCCATGGTGGTGCTTGACTCGTATCTAATCAATAAAACCTCCCGCCTTTGAACTCCAGTCAGCCACAGGACAAGCGGTATTTCGACTACTCCGACTTCATGCTGCGGCGCCTTGGTGGCAAGGTGCAGAAGATTGCCATCGATGCCGGTTTCTCCTGCCCCAATCGCGACGGGGCCAAGGCCATTGGCGGATGCGTGTATTGCAACAATGCCACCTTCAATCCTCCATATTGCAGCCCCCGCAAGAGTGTGGCGCAGCAGGTGGCCGACGGCAAGCGCTTCTTTGCCCGCAAATATGGCGGTTCGCGCTATCTGGCCTATTTCCAAGCCTATAGCGGCACCTACGCCTCGATTGAGCGGCTGCGCCGACTCTATGCCGAGGCCCTGGACTGCAGCGGGGTGGAGGGCATAGTGGTGGCCACACGGCCCGACTGCGTCACGCCTGCAGTGGCGCAATTGCTGGCTGACTTCGCGCGCAGGGCCTACGTGGCCGTGGAACTTGGCATTGAGTCGGCCCACGACGGCACTTTGCGGCTCATCAACCGTTGCCACACTTGGGCCGACACCGTCAGTGCGGCATCGCTGCTGCACAATGCGGGCATCGACTGCGGCGGTCACCTGATATTCGGCCTCCCCGATGAAGACGAGGCCATGATGCTCGCCACAGTGCGGCGTGTGGCCCAGCTGCCGCTATCCACGCTCAAATTCCACCAAATGCAGGTGGTGCGCGGCACGCGTCTCGCTGCCGATTTCGAGCAGTGGCGCCCGCGGCTGCACCAATTCACGGCCCAGAGCTACGCCCAACTGTGCGTAGAGACCATAAGGCGCCTGCCGCCCACGGTGGCGCTCGAGCGCTTTGTGTCGCAGTCGCCGCCGTCACTGCTCATCAGTCCGCATTGGGGAGTGAAACCGGCCGAACTCAATGCACAAATCGCAGTGCTCCTCACCGCCCTCGATGCCCGTCAAGGCGACAAAATGGCCTGAAAAACGGAAAAATTGCACGTCAGTCGCAGAAAAAACGCAAAAACATTTGGAGAATGCCAAAAAATCACTACCTTTGCACCGCAATGGGGTATTAGCTCATCTGGTAGAGCGCAACACTGGCAGTGTTGAGGTAAGGAGTTCGAGTCTCCTATGCTCCACTTTCAAAATCCGCAAGTCCTTAATCGGCTTCGCGGATTTTTTCGTTTATCTCCCTCTAAAATAATCGTTTTAGTAGCTAATATGATGATTCATAGATAATTATCTGTGGGGGGCGGCATGCCGAGAGCACTGAAAAAGTGACAATCCCTAAAGGGATAATGGCTCAGTAGAAAATCAGTGGGGATAGGCGAAAAGATTGGCAATGCGGAACAGGA
>CAVKDU010000049.1:0-20945 GCA_963655175.1 Wujia chipingensis
TCAATCTTTTGAATGCATATTCTATTGCTCCTATACCACTAAAAGATGTTGCAAGACGTATAGTCCTGGTTGGATAAGCAAACTCCCTATCCACCCACGATACACCCTGCAAGTCTAAGTTAGCTTGCGTATTCTGTATATTTTTATGTTCTGTCATTGTTATTTCTCAGCCCAATCTTTTAAATTATCTCTCACTACTGATAAGAAGTTGATTTCATCAGCAACATCTTCTTGTGAGAAGTTTTCCGAGAGGGTTGTAATAACCTCATTAATTTTATTTATCTGCTCAAGGAGCAATTCTTTCTTATTCTGTTCCATCATTTTTGAATTCTTCGAACCGCACTAAGTCGGTCAGTTCTACATCTAATATTTTGGCTATCTGCATCAGATTGCCTAAATCTGGCTGACTTGAATTGGTACACCATTTTGATATTGTTGTTTGGTCTTTACCTAACTGTTCTGCCAACCATTTGTTCGTCCGTTGCTTATCTGCAAGGACTACTTTCAATCGATTTAAATTTTTACTTGCCATATAGTAATCATTTGGTTCTGCAAAGATACGGCTAAAATTTCCATATAAAGAATATTCAAAAAAGATTTTAAGAATATTAGCAATAAAATGAAAATAATTCTTCCATTAAGGTGCTTTGAAAATCTTCTCGTTGATTTCAATCTTGTGTCTACCTGTGGTTGTGCGTAAGTTCTTTCTTATGGTTTCAAGTGTGCTGTTAGCGAACCATTCGTTGAATGTGTGCATGACAAATAGAGCTGTTGCATCACCACCAATATTATATTGAAAGGCTATGTTCCACGCAAAGTTCTTCAATGCAATCTGGGTGACAGATGCTCGCCTCTTAATGCGAATGTCTGTTTGGGCGAGAGGCTGCTTGTTGGTGACAAAATAGCGGACGCACTCACAAAGTAGGAATATCTCTGTTTCTTCAAAGTCTAAACCCTTGAACGTATCTTTTGTGTATTTCAGCACGGCTTGGAGCTTCGCTTCATCGGCTTTTTCTTTTCGCTGCACATATTGCTGTTGCTCATATTGGTATTCTTGGTGAAATAGTTCCATTCTCTGTTTTTGGATATTGTCAACATCAAGATTAGGAGAGTTGTCGGTCGCCTGAACTTCTATAGGTACACATTGTTGTTCGGAACCCTCTCTTTTGATAGTAGGCAGACAAAGAATTGATACAGTCTTTAAGCAAGCATAAATTACCACCAATATGAAAACAGAAACCTCCATAGGCATAACCACAGACTCATGCAGACGAAAAGCCACCATGGATGCCATAAGTACCATAGAACTTTCTGTCGTCAGCGTGAGCAATATGTTTCTGTTTCTTGCCATGTCTATTTGTTTCTCGTTTTTGTTTGCAAAGGTACGTTGCTTTTTCGTAAAAAACGAAAGACAAAAATAGACACACGAAGTGAAGTTCTTTGTATATCAACGCTTTATGATAACAAAGGCATACCATCTGCAAACAAGCGAACACGCAATGCAAACATCTGATAAGAACAGCCCTTACTATTAAAAATATATAATAATTCTTAAACAATAAATTGTGTATCATATAGAGGTATGCTAAGTAGCAACACCTAATTATTGGCTTTATTGCAAATTATATTTGTACCATGTAATATGTAAGGTATTGATATTCAATAATAATTATATTCGAGGAGGTGAAGTAAAACTCTAAGCCGCGCATCAGCGGTGACAAAAATAACTAAGGAGTGCAATCGCAATAGGTTGCACTCCTTTTTTTGTGCCCTGCATCTGGCTTGATGCGCGATTTTTGCTAACTTTGTGCAGCTAAATACTGTAACAACCATTAAAACAAGAAAAGAAATTGAGAACAAGAGTTATGAAACGCCCTATGCTTAGGGCATTTGCGGCATTCGCACTGCTCGCCGCCACCGCGGTGGCGGCCAATGCGCAGAAGTTTGCCATACTCACCGACATCCATGTGGTGCCAGGCAATGCCAACGAGGGCAAACTGAAAGAGGCAGTGGCCGAAATCAACGGCAGCGACGCCGATGCTGTGATTGTGTCGGGCGACCTCTCCAACGAGGGCAGCGACGTGCAGCTGAACAATGTGCACGGCATTCTGGCAGGGCTCACGAAACCCTACTACGTGATTCCGGGCAACCACGAGAACAACTGGAGCCAGAGCGCGTGCAAGACGTTTACCGACCTCTGGGGCGCCGACCGCTTCGTGTTTCAGCAGGACAGCTTGCTGGTGGTGGGCATGAACTGCGGCCCGTTTATGAAAATGGGCGACGGCCACATCAAGCAGGAAGACCTGATATGGCTCGAGCAGACGCTGAAAAGCAGGGTTAAGCCCGGCATGCGTGTGCTCAGCGTCAACCACTATCCGCTGCTCGACGACCTCGACAACTATGCCGACTATGTGGCGCTGCTGCAGAAATATCCGGTGGTGACGCACCAGTGCGGACACTACCACCGCTGGCGCAAATATGCCACTGGCGGCATCGACTGCGTGATAGCGCGCGCCCTTGACCTTGGCAACGGCAACTATGGCTATTCCACCATCAGTGTAACACCCGACTCGGTGAAGGTGTTTGAGAAGCTCATAGGCCAGGCTCCCACAGTGAAGTATGCCTATAAAATTAACCTCAACTTCACTCCGCTAGAGCGGTCGGTTTACACCGACACTGTGCCGGCCATATTCAAGATTACCAAGGTGTTTGCCGACAATGCCTCAATCTTTACTCGAGTAGGACTTGACCACAACAATCTGTACGTTGGCAACTCGCTTGGCAACCTTAAGGCCGTAGACAAGGCCACGGGCAAGGTGAAGTGGCAATACAAGACGGGCGCAATGCTGTTTTCGCGCCCTGCAGTCGACAAGAAATATGTGATCCTGCCCACGGCCGACCGCCGGCTGGTGTGGCTCAACAAGGCCAACGGAGCTGTGGCCTATGAGCACGACGCAAGCGGCCCGTATGTGGCCGACGGCGTCATAAATAATGGTGTGCTCTACCAGGGCGGCTACAAGACGTTCCAGGCATGGGACGTGAACCGCCACAAACTGCTGTGGAGCTACGACAGCATCAACAACTACTGCCAGGCCGCGCCCACCATCAGCGGCAGCGACATTGTGTTTGGCGCTTGGGACACCTATCTGCGCGTGCTCGACAAAAAGTCGGGTCGCCTGCGCTGGAAGTGGAACAACGGCAAGGCGCAAAACCTCTTCAGCCCCGGCAACGTGGTGCCTGTGGTCACGGCCGACAAGGTGGTGATTGTGGCTCCCGACCGCTATGCCACTGCGCTCGACCGCAAGAGCGGCAGCGTGATTTGGCGTGAGCACAACGATGAGAAGGTGCGCGAAAGTCTCGGCGTGTCGGCCGACGGCAAGCGGGCCTATGCCAAGACCATGGACGGCGAACTCGTGGCCATGAGCACCGAGGGCGACAGCTACAAGCTGCTGTGGAAGACCGACGCCGGCTTTGGTTACGAGCATGCGCCGTGCATAGTGCTTGAGCATCGCGGCCTGGTGTATCTTGGCTCGCGTCGCGGCGTGCTCACAGTGGTCAACGCGCTCACCCACAAGGTGGTGTTTACCAAGCACCTTGGCTCGAGCGAAATCAACGGCTTTGAGGTCGATGACAATGGCGACGTGTATTGCTCGCTGATCGAGGGCACCGTGTTCCGCATTCACACCGATTTAATCTGACGTCTGCCGCACGCGGGTGACGACAAAGCAATAAGCAAATGAGGGAGGCCGTTTGGGTCTCCCTCATTTGCTTATATCGCTTTGCTTTGTGTCGGTGCGTTTATCCCAGCACTATCGGGGCAAAAAACTGTGTGGCGTGGAAGTTGGGCTTGTCGAGCGCAATCGGTGCCCACGACACGTAGTGTGGGTGGGCCGTCTTGTCGGCGCACTTGTAGAAGTTGCCCATGATGTGCGACGGCTTGTGGGCCGGATCTATGCCCACCAGGCTGAACGGTATGGCCACAGTCAAGTCCCAGCAAAATGTGCCGTGCTTTTCGTCAAACGGCTCACTGCCGCACGAAGCATAGCGCTTGATGCTGGCTATCTGTTCGTCGGTGAGGCGCACGGCGTTGGGGCGCGTCACGCGGTGGCTGGCGTTGACGGTGCCGATGCAGTTAAACTCAAAGTTCCAGTATTCGTCGCTGCCTGGCACCTGCATGAAAAACTCCACGCAGCTGTCTTGCGCCACAGGGCTCAGGTTGGCCGTGTTCACAGCGCGCAGGTCTTGGCAAATCACCGAAAAATACACATACAGGTATTCATCGCTGTATGCCGTCACCACCTGGCAGTCGGGCTTGTAGGAGTGCACTTCGGGCCAGTTGACGCAGTCGAGCCGCGTGTGCTCAAGGTTTTCGTCGAGATACTGGCCCACTTCGTCAAACGGCATCGCGTCGAGCCGTTTGATGTATTTTGACGTGATAGATATCTTGTCGTCCATAATGGCTAATGGTTTTGTTTTTTCTTTACAGAGTGAAGTATTCCTTGATGCCCGTAATCAGGCCGTAGAGCGACAGCACCAGAATTATGCTGCCCATAATGCGGTTGATGAGCCACATGCTGCGAATGTTGAAGTGTGTGCGCACCTTGTTCACGAAGAATGTGATCACGGCCCACCACAGCAGCGCGCCCACCACTATGAATATGTAGCCCAGCAATATGTGGTAGTATCGGTACTCGGGCAGGGGAAATCCGAACCGGGCAAACAGCGGAATTATCAGGAATATGATGAGGGGGTTCGACAGCGTGAAGAAGAAGCCCGTGAGTGCGTCCTGCACATAGTTCTCCTTCTTGTCGTGCGGCGTCTTCATGCGGCTCACAGGGTTGTGGCAAATCAGGTATACCGCGTAGGCCGTGAGCAGCACGCTGCCAATTATTTGCAGAATGCTTTGGTTGGTCTCAATCCAGTCGGTGACAATCGACATGCCAAGGCCGGTGAGCAGGCAGTAGAAGAGGTCGGAGACCGAAGCGCCAACGCCGGTGAAGAAGCCCGATTCGCGGCCCTTGTTAAGCGTGCGCTGCACACACAGGATGCCAATAGGCCCCATTGGTGCCGACAAAATCACACCAATGGACACGCAGCTTATGATTATTGACAATAATGTCTCCATTCACTCTATTGATTGCAAGATGCAAAGGTAATAAAAAATATTTGCATTTACGGCTTGCGGCACCCATTTTAGCCGATAAAAAAGCGCGCAGCGCACTGCCGTGTGGTGGGGCAGTGCGCTGCGTGCGGTGTATGCCGTTGTCGCATTGTTGCATATAAAAAACGAGACAGTGCAGTTGTAAGCCGGGTTATGTGTCGGCCAGCCCGCATGCACTGGCGTGGCCGCCGCTTGTCATTTATCTGTCCGCCCTGTTGCCAGTGCGGTATAGCAGTCCACCCCTCGGCAATGGACGAGTAACCCTTGAATGCCGATATACTTGACCTTGCAACTCACAGGTGGTGCGACGCACCGTGTCGCCACGGTGCCCGGTGAGCTCTTACCTCGCCTTTTCACCCTTACCGGCCGGGGCCGGCGGTTGTTTTCTGTCACCTTAACCCTACTGTCGCCAATAGCTTCCCGTTAAGAAATGTGATACTCTGCGTTGCCCGGACTTTCCTCTCGATACCGCCGAAGCGAGTGACGAGCGACAAGCCGCCGCGCTGTCTCGTGTTGCAAAGTTAGTGATTATTGTCTTTTCAGGCAACTTCTGGCCGCCGCAATAATTCGATTAAGCGGCTATCAGCTTGCGCCCGGTGTCTAAAAGCAGCCTTATTGCCCACTTTATAATAATTATTGAGCACACTATGGCCACGGCCGAGTCGATCCATGTGATGCCCCACAGCTTCACGCACACCAGCCCCACAATGGTGCCCACGCCCGTCATGGCGTCGGCCACCACGTGCAGAAATGCCGAGTGGCTGTTGTAGTCGCCCTCGCCGTGCTTGAAGTGCAGGGCATAGGCGCAAATCAGGTTCACCGCCATGCCCACCACCGTTATCGCCATTGCCTCGGCAAACTTGATGGGCTCGCCGCCGCTGGCTATGCGTTCGGCCGCCTCCACTGTGATGAGCACGGCAAACACCAGCAGCAGCACGCCGCTGGCAAATGCGGCCAGGGCCAGAATGCGGTCACCGCTGTAGCGCTCGTTGCCGGCCTTGCGCAGGTGGCGCACCAGCACGTAGGCGCCAAGGGTCAGTCCAAACGCCATCACGTGGCCGCCCATGTGAATGCCGTTGGCAAGCAGGGCCATTGAGCCCGACAGCAGTCCCACCACAATTTCGAGCAGCATCACCACTGCCGAGAATGCCACTACAAATGCGGTGTGCCGCTCTTCCTTTGTGCGCTTTATTTTGTTGTTTGTCATTTTGTCAGCATTGATATTTTTTACAAAGATACTGCAATATTTGCCCGCGCACAAAGCCGCAGTGCCACAAATGTGTCTGGCGCGCACTCAAATGGCTGGCACGGTAAGGGCTATTTTTAAAGAATACAAAATAGCTGCATTCTGATATTAAATTTGATTAATATGTGGCTGTGCGGCATTGGAATTGCAGTTATTAATTGTACATTTGCAACGCAAATATCAAAAGTTAAAATTAACGATTGAAATTATTAAACAAGAAAATAATTAACATTTCATCATTATGAAACAGAACAAGAAATTAGCGATTTTGCTGGCTGGAGCCTCGATTTTCGGCTCGGCCTCGACACTCTTTGCCTCGCAGCTCATGGGCCAGGGCAAAGCAATCAATGATTCCTATATCCCTGCTCAGGAGTCGGTGGCCACAAGCCAGTCGGCGCTGGTCAACACTGCGGTTACACGCCCGGCATCGGCCAGCTACCCCGACCTCACGGCCGCAGCCGAGACTTCGCTTAACTCTGTGGTGAGCATCAAGTCGTTTGTCACTCCCAAGCAGCAACAGTATTACCAGGGGGGCAACGACTGGTTCGACCCGTTTGAGTTCTTTTTCGGCCCCGGCTTTGACGGCAACGGCACATCGCGCCGCCGCCAGCAGCAACAGCCGCAGCAACAGCAAAAGGATGCCGAGCCGCAGGCCAAGGGCCTTGGCTCGGGCGTGATTATATCGGCCGACGGCTACATTGTGACCAACAACCACGTGGTTGACGGCGCCGAGAAGCTTGAGGTTACGCTCAACGACAACCGCAAGTTCAACGCCAAGGTGATTGGCACCGACGCCACCACCGACATTGCCCTGCTGAAGATTGAGGCAAAAGACCTGAAGCCGATGACGTTTGGCAACTCCGACAATGTGAAGGTGGGCCAGTGGGTTCTGGCTGTGGGCAACCCGTTTGGCCTTAACTCAACGGTGACTGCCGGAATTGTGAGCGCAAAGGCCCGTGGCCTTAACAAGGGCAACAACATGGGCATTGAGTCGTTCATCCAGCACGATGCAGCCGTCAATCCCGGCAACAGTGGCGGCGCGCTGGTCGACACCAATGGCGAGCTCATTGGCATCAACACCATGATATATTCGCAGACGGGCAGCTATGCCGGCTATTCGTTTGCAATTCCGTCGTCGGTGGTTAAGAAGATTGTCACCGACATCAAGCAATACGGATCGGTGCAGCGCGCCGTGCTGGGCGTTACGTTCACCGAACTCGATGCCGACAAGGCCAAAGAGAAGAACATCACCGCCACTACCGAGGGCATATATGTGGCTAAGGTGGCCGACCGCAGCGCTGCCAAAGACGCCGGTCTGGCCGAGGGCGATGTGATTGTGAAGCTCAACGGACACGACGTGAAGAACGGCGCACAGATGCTTGAGCAGATGAGCAAGCTCCGTCCTGGCGACAAAGCCACAATCTCGTACTACCGCGACAACAAGCTTAAGACGGCCGAGGTTACGCTGAAGAACAATCAGGGCAACACCAAGATCACAAAGGCCGTAGACATGATGTCGCTTGGCTGCGCATTCCAGGAACTCACTGCACAGGACAAGAAAGACCTTGGCATCGGCAGCGGCGTGAAGGTGAGCGGCATCAAGGAAGGCAAGTTTAAGGCTGCCGGCATCAAGAATGGCTTCGTGATCACCGACATCAACAATATGCGCGTCAACAGCCGCGACGATGTGGAAACCATCTACGGCCAGATAATGCGCGACAACGACAGCGACAAGGTGATGTTCATCACCGGTATGTACCCCACCGGCAAGAAGGTGTATTACGCTGTCGACCTCACCGACTGACACTCACGTGAGCTGAAGCCGCAGCCGCGGCTCAGCGACACACGATAAGAACAATCCCGACGCTTCTCACAACGAGAGGCGCCGGGATTGCCGTTTTTTGTGCCTTAATTTATTATGCGTGCAGGATTTTGAATATCAGTTCTTTGAGCAGGGCATAGGCGTCTTGCCGCGAGCCATGGCCTTTGCTCTTGGTGTCGCATTCGCGCAGATAGCTGATTATGTTCACGCACGACAGTGTGCTGTAGCGCTGTGCGGCCTCCTTAAACTTCTTGAGCCTGAACAGCGACTTGCAGTTGCACTGCTTCATCAGCCCTTCGTCGGTGCGGTCGCGGCTGGTGCGCAGCAGCAGCACGCTGGAGAAGAACGAAAACAGTTGCGACACGGTGATTGCCACGGGATTGTGTTTGGGATTCTTCTCGTAATAGTCGATTATGCGGTAGGCCTTGGCACCGTTGCGCGCAATCAGCGCGTCTTCAAGCTCAAAGTTGTTGTAGTCTTTGCTGATGCCGATGTTTTTTTCCACCAGTTCGGGCGTGATGCGCTTGTCGGGCCCCGTGAGCATTTGCAGCTTGGCTATTTCACCAAACAGGCGCGACAGGTCGGTGCCGATGCTGGTGGCCAGCATGGTGGCCGACTTGCTATCGATGCTAAGGCCCAGATTCTTCACGTGGCTCGCAATCACGCCTGGCAGTTCGTAGTCGCGCACCTTGTTCGACTCAAACACCACACCGGCCTTGCTGCTTTTCAGCTCGTCGAGAAATCCCTTGGCCTTTATGGTGCCGCCCTTGTAGCAAATCACCAGTATGGTGGTGTCGAGCGGGCGCTGGGCGTAGAACTTAAACGAGTCGAGGTTGCCCGTGGCGCTGCTTTTGCCGGCGTTTTGGGCGTCTTTCAGCACCACCACCTGCCGCTGCGCCATCACGGGATAGCGGCGGCAAGCGCCTATCAGGTCGTTGATGTTGGCGTCGGCGCCATAGGCAACGGTCAGGTTGAAGTCTCGCTCGTCGTCGCTCAGGGCGTTGGCCACAATCAGGTCGGTGAGGCTGTCGATGTAGTAGGGCTCTTCGCCCTCAAGCACGTATATGTGGCGGAACTTGTGCTGCATAATCTCGTTGCGCAGCGAAATGTAGCTCGCGCCGGTCTTTTTGGGTGGCATGCTGTGTGAAATGCTTTAAAGAATGCTGATGATGGAAATTTAGCGCTGCATGGCCTGCTTGATTGCGGCGCACATCGTGTGGCACGCTTCCTTGGCAGCGGCGGAGTGGGGCGCATATTGGAACTCAAAGGGCTCAAGCACTTCGTTTTTGGTGCCCTCGAAGGCCGCGGCCATTTTCTTGCTCACGCCCGGCGACCAGGTGTAGCAGCCAAAGCAGCCCACGGTGTGCCGCTGCATGGCGCGGTTTTTAAGCGCCTCGATGAGGGCTGCCACCGGCGGGAATATTGCGGCGTTGTAGGTGGGGCTTCCCAAAACAAGTGTGCCGTAGGTGCATATGTCGCGCAGCACCACCGACTTGTCGGCCGTGCAAAGGTTGTGCATCACCACAGGGCCGACGCCCTCTTTCGCCAGCTCGTGTGCCATGGCTTGCGCCATTTGCTGCGTGCTGCCGTGCATCGAGCCGTAGGCTATCACCACGCCGGGCTTTGTGTCCCAGTTGGCCAGTTGCATATAGCGTTCAATGGTCTGGCCGGCATGCTCGGTCCACACGGGTCCGTGCGTCGGGCAAATGGCTTTTATGCTGAGTGCCGACAGTTTTTTGGCGGCGTTCTTTACGGGTATGCCATATTTTGCCACAATGCAGGCATAGTAGCGTGTCATCTCGTCGCTGTAGTCGTTGGGGTTGAGCTGAGTGTCGAGCAGTGCGCCGTTGAGCGCGCCGAAGCAACCGAACGCGTCGCCCGAAAACAGGATGCCGTCGTCGCCCTCGAATGTCATCATGGTCTCGGGCCAGTGCAGCATGGGGGTGAGGTGAAAACTGAGCAATGTGCCGCCAAGGGGCAGGGTGTCGCCGTCGGCCACCACCTTCACGCTGCTTTCAATGCCGTAAAAGCCCTTCAGCATCTGCGCCGTTTTAGCGTTGCCCACAATTTCGATGCCGGGATAGTACGCTTTGATGAGGCTAATCGAGCCAGAGTGGTCGGGTTCCATGTGGTTCACCACCAGGTAGTCGATGGCGCGGTCGCCAATGCGGGCCTTTACGTTGGCCAGAAAAGAGGCGAAGCTGCCGGCGTCTACGGTGTCGATCAGTGCCACCTTGT
Organism: Wujia chipingensis; assembly: GCA_963655175.1. GTDB lineage: Bacteria > Bacteroidota > Bacteroidia > Bacteroidales > Muribaculaceae > Sodaliphilus. The sequence goes on from CAVKDU010000049.1 coordinate 10,468, forward strand.
CGCCTCCGTCCACAAGATATGAGTTGTACGACGCTCCCTTGGGCAGCGTCCACAGGCCTTCAAACAGTGTGGTTGTGTGGTCGTCGACGCCCACATAGCTCACTTTGTCGCTGATTTTGTAAATATCCATGATTGCTTTTGTGTTTTAGTCCATTCTGTTTTTATAGTCGTCATATGTGAATTTGCGCAGCAGTTCCACTGTGCCGTCGGAGTGTTGCAGCAGCAGCGACGGGTGCTGGATGCCGTTGAACATGTGGGTCTTCACCGTGGTGTAGTGGTTCATGTCCTCAAACGTCAGCCTGTCGCCCACGCGCAGTTCGCGGCCAAACGACCAGTCTCCTATGAAGTCGCCGCTAAGGCACGAGTTGCCGCCTATGCGGTAGGTGGGTTTGCTTTTGTCCACCTCGGGCAGCGCCTCGGTGATGGCCGGCTTGTAGGGCATCTCAAGGCAGTCGGGCATGTGGCAGGCAAAAGAGGCGTCGATTATGGCCGTCTTGATGCCGCTGTTTTCCACCACATCCACTACGGTCGAAATCAAGTCGCCTGTGCGCCAGCAAAATGCGCTGCCTGGTTCGAGTATCACTTCAAGGTTGGGATACTCCTTGCGGAAGCGCTTTATGAGGCCAATAAGGTGCTCGGTGTCGTAGCCCTCGCGCGTCATCAGGTGGCCGCCGCCCATGTTGATCCACTTTAGCTGCGGCAGAAATTTGCCAAACTGCTCGACTACCGAGTTCAGCACCTTCTCAAGATCGTAGGAGGTGGACTCGCACAGCGCGTGAAAGTGGAAGCCCTCGATGCCGTCGGGCAGCGAAGTCAGTTTGTCGGCCGTTACGCCAAACCGCGATCCCGGCGCGCAGGGATTGTAGATGTCGGTGTCGACCACCGAGCACATGGGGTTGATGCGCAGGCCGCAGCTCACGGGCTCGCCAGTGTGCGCCTCGTTGTGCCGCTTCACCAGCGGCACGAAGCGTTCGGCTTGCTCCACCGAGTTGAATGTGATGTGCGAACTGCCTTCGATAAATCGGCCAATGGTGGTGTCGGTGTACACGGGGCAGTAGCTGTGCGCCTTGTGGTGCAGTTCTTCGATGGCCAGCTGCATCTCGTTGAGCGAGCTGGCGGTTGACTGGATGCCGTATTCCCTGAATATGGGGAACGTGCGCCACAGCGCGTTGGCCTTGAAGGCCATTATTATTTTTGCGCCGCTTTCGCGCATCACGTGCGTAATGAGGTCGAGGTTGCGTCGCAGCTTGTCCTCATACACAATGTAGTATGGTGTTTGCAGTGTTTCGTTCATTTTCCGGGTCTATAATATTTCAAACTTGGCAAACTTCAGCAGCAGTGTGCGCTGGTCGGCGTTGCTGAAGTTCACCGTCATTTTTGGGTCGGCACCCGTGGTGTCGATGTGCGTGATCACGCCTTCGCCAAAGCGGTTGTGCCTTATGCGCATGCCCGTGCTCACCTCGTCCACGCAGTGAAGCGTGAATGCCGATCCCGGTGCCGACGGCTTGGGCTGGGCTTGCGACAGTGGCTTCATGCCGGGGCGCAGAGTCGGCTTGGGGGTTGCTGCCTTGCCGTCGAATGCATTGCGCTCGGCGCCGAAGTCAAGGCTTCGGTTCTCGCGGTGCGCGTAGCGGTTGCCTCTGTCCCACTTGCGGCTGGAGCCGTCGTCCCACTTAAATTCGGTGTTCTCCACCGGCTCGTTGAGATACTGAGGGTCGATGTCGGTGAGAAAGCGGCTAATGGTGCAGCTTTTCGACTGCCCGTTTATGAAGCGCGAGGTGGCGTAGGTGATTATGCAGTTTTCCTGCGCTCGGGTGATGGCCACATACATCAGTCGGCGCTCCTCTTCGATGCCGTCGATGGAGTCGCTGCTCCGGCCCGAAGGGAACAGGTCTTCTTCAGCGCCAACTATTATCACATTTTTAAATTCCAATCCTTTGGCGGCGTGCACCGTCATCAGCGTCACGCGGTCGTCGTTGCCGTCGTCCTCGTCCTGGTCGGTGGCAAGCGACGCAATGCTTAGGAAGTCAACCAGCCGTCCGTGCTCATCGCCCTCTTCGTTGGTCTCTTCGGCAAACTGGCCCACGGCGTTTAGCAGCTCGTTCAGGTTTTCCTGCCTGGCAAGGTTTTCTTGCGTTTTGTCGCCCATCAGCACCTCCAATAGCCGAGCGTCGGCAATGATGCGATCGGCGGTGTCGATCGCTGAGTGCTCGGGATTGTTCATGAAGTCGGTCATCGAGTCAATCAAGTGCGCAAATCCGCCAAGCTTGTTCACCGTCGACTTGTTCACGTTCAGCCCGTGGGCCTGCGGGTTGCAAATCACGTCCCACAGACTCACGCCATCGTGCATGGCGCAGGCCTGCACCTTTTTCATTGTGGTGTCGCCAATGCCGCGCGCGGGGTAGTTCACGATTCGGCTCAGGGCTTCGTCGTCGTGGTGGTTCACCACCAGGCGGAAGTAGGCAATGGCGTCCTTCACCTCCTTGCGCTGGTAGAACGACTGGCCGCCATATATGCGGTAGGGTATGCTGCGCTGGCGGTTGCCGTGCGCGTCGCGCTTGCCGCCGTTGCTGAAGGCTGCCTCAAACTGGCGCGACTGCGCATTGGTGCGGTAGAGCACGGCAAAATCGTTGAACGAGTAGCCCTTGCGGGCCTTCAGACTCATTATCTGGTTGGCCACTACATAGCTCTCCTCGATGTTCGACACGCACTGCAGCACCGTGATTTTGGACCCCACTGCGTTTTTCGAGAATATGTGCTTCTCTATCTGCCTCTTGTTTTTGGCAATCAGCGAGTTGGCGGCCGAAATTATGTTTTGCGTCGAGCGGTAGTTCTGTTCCAGCTTAAACGTTTTTAGGTCAGGCATGGCCTTGCTAAGCCCCAGAATGTTTGATATGTTGGCACCGCGAAACGAGTAGATGCTTTGAGCGTCGTCGCCCACCACACACAGGCGGTGGTGCAGACTGGCCAGCTGCTTCACTATGAGGTGCTGCGCAAAGTTGGTGTCCTGATACTCGTCGACCAGAATGTATTGGAAAAACTCCTGATATTTCTGCCTCACGTCGTCGTGGTCGCGCAGCAAAATGTTGGTGTAAAACAGCAGGTCGTCGAAGTCCATGGCTCCGGCGGTGCGGCAGCGGTCCCAATAGCGCTGGTATATTTCGTAGGTGAGCGGGCGCTGCGCCTGCTCGTCTTCTTTGCGGAAGTCGCTGTTGGCCGCATAGTCGGCGGGTGAGAACAGCGCGTTTTTCATAAACGAGATGCGCGACTGCAGCACTGCCGGCTTATACTCCTTTTCATCGAGTGCCATATCTTTCACAATGCGCTTAATCAGCGACTTTGAGTCGGTGGTGTCGTAGATTGTGAAGTCGTGGTTAAAGCCTATTTTATCGGCATTGATGCGCAGAATGCGGCCAAAAATTGAGTGGAACGTGCCCATCCACAGCCGCGATGCCGCCGCTTTGCCCACCAGCGGCTCGATGCGCTCCTGCATTTCGCGCGCAGCCTTGTTGGTAAACGTCAGGGCCATTATGCGGTAGGGCGGTATGCCCAGATTGAGCAGATGCACTATTTTGTAGGTGAGCACACGCGTTTTGCCCGACCCTGCGCCTGCTATCACAAGCGATGGGCCGTCACAGTAGAGCACGGCTTCGCGCTGTGGCTCATTTAGTTGGCTTAAATAGTCGGTTGTTTCTTTCACTAATTTCAATGTGTGTGGTTTCACAAAAGGGCATGCCATGCGCAAGCCCTTATGCAAAATTAGTGCAAACCGAGCGCAATGCCAAGAAATGAGCTTGCTCATTTTCTTGAGCATTGCCGAGGTGCCGCCTAATTTATGAATGTGTAAGGAGGGATTTATGCCAACAGGTCGTTGTAGCAGGGAATGTCGGGCAGAAAGGCGTAGGTGTTGTTGTCGTAGTCAATTTTGCAGCAAAAGTGGGCCATGCCGTTCGACACTATAAGGTAGCGGGCGCGCAGCACCATGTTGTAGCGCACTATTTGGTCAAACACCTTTTGCGTGATTGCAATGCTTGGGGCCTTGTATTCCACTATCACCAGCGGATTGCCGTTGCGGTCGGTCACCAGAGTGTCGCACCGGCGCTTTATGCCGTTTTGCACCAGCGACACCTCATTGGCCATCAGGGCAGCCGGAAACTGCCTGCCGGTGATTAGAAACGACACAAAGTTTTGCCGCACCCACTCTTCGGGAGTGAGTGCGACAAAGCGGTGGCGCAGTGCGTCGAGCACTTGTATTGATTTTTCGCCTTTGCGCAGCCGCAATGGCTGCGGTGGTAAGTTGAGTTGTTGCATGTGTTGCACTCTCGGGATTGGCGCCCCCAGCATCGCGCACGCGCCTATGCCGTGCACGCCTCGGCCATCGCCTTTTGGTAGCGCAGGGAGTCGCGCATTATGATGTCGCGCATCAGCACATACACAAGTTCCTGCACCGGCGACAGTTTGCTGGGACGCTCGGTTTTCAAAATTTCGTCGCAGAGCAGCGTTTCAATCAGCATCTTCTGCTCGTCTTTGCTCATGCCCCTCATTCGGCTGATCACTTTGGGCGTTATTACTATTGCATTCTCCATAACTATTATATTTTTTTATTGATAATGCAAAAGTATCGGGAGTATGGGCAACCTTATTGCCCACATTGCTTAAATAGTGCTTATCGGTGAGCCAAATGGTGAAAAGCAAAGGCTCAATTTCTGCTGCGAAACTGAGCCTTGGTTGTCTTTTTTTGCCGCTGAGCGGGGTGGGGCACAGGCCTCCTCGCCGCTCAGCGCTTTCTTTAGAAGTTGAAGTCGTCCTTCTCCTTAGCCAAATTGCGGAATGCCAGCTCGTGGTCGTTATATTCCTGAGTGGCAATGAGCGTGGGCTTGGGGAGCTTCTCGTAGTAGCGAGAAATCTCTATTTGCTCGCGGTTTTCCGAAATCTCTTCGAGATTGTCGTTCATCGAGGCAAATTCCTGGAGCTTCTTTTCCAAATCGCTTTTCATCTCGGCGGCAATCTGGTTTGCACGCTTGCTGATGATACACACGGTCTCATAGATGTTACCTGTCTGTTGAGCCATATCCACCAAGTCGTGGATTGTAGTTGTGAGTGGTGCGTTTGTCTTCTTGTAATCCATTCTATTATATAAACGTTTTTTGTTGTGTCTCGTTTTTTATGTTCGTTCAAGCCTTGGGCCACGCATTACTGGTCGCCCACATGCTTGCTGGCTATCTTAAATATGTTGTCAGCCTCCTTCTTGTCCTTGCTGTCGGGGTAGTCGTTGGTGAAGGCGTAGTATTCGTCAATCACCACGCGGTAGCGCTCCTCTTTGCGCTCGTCCACACTCTCTTCGGCCTCCTTGAAGCGGGCTTTGAGCACCAGAAATTCCAGCTGCTCCTTATATTTGCTGTAGGGGTAGTCCTTGATGGCGTTTTTGGCGGTGATGACTGCCGACTCGTAGTTGTTGCCCATATAGTTGCCCAGGTTGTAATACAGAGTGGCGTTTTCAAGCTCTTTCAGCACAAGCTTGTCCTGCAGCTCGAATATGGCGTTTTGGGCAATCGACACCTTGTCGCTCTTGGGATAGTAGTCGAGAAAGGCCTGCAGTTCCTCAATGGCCTTGTAGGTCTCGCTCTGGTCGAGCTGGGCCTCAGGCGAGTCGAGGTAGTAGCCATAGCCGGCATAGAAGTGGGCAAGCTCGGCATACTGGCCCTTGGGGTAGTGCTGGTAATACTGCTTGAAGTATGAGCCCGAGTTCACATAGTCTTTGTTCTCGTAATAGCTGAGTCCAAGCAGATACAGCGACTCCTCGGCCTTGTCGGTGCCCTTGAACACCGGAATCAGGTCCTGGAGAATGGTGTATGCCTGAGTGTACTTCTTTTGCTCAAAAGCCTTCTTGGCATACGCATATTTGTAGTTATAGTCGGTGCTCTTAAGCACTTTGTTATACTCGCCGCAGCTGGTGAGCAGCAAGGCGGTGCAGAGCGATATTAATATCTTATTTGTCATTTGCCTATATAGCTGTAGTCTTTTAGCTTACAAAATTAGGCATTTTTCCACACATGGCAAGCATGCGGGCGCGAAAATCGCCATTTTTCGGTTTTTTTAATCATCTTTTTGCTTTATGCATGCCGCTCGGCCAAGCCCAGATGGCACTGCTATAACATTTTTTATAACAAAGCAGCGGGCCAAAAATTTGCTTTTACGGCAAATCGTGCGTAATTTTACACATCGCATAGCCGGCAGTGCCGGCATGGCACACTGAGTGTAACATTAAATGAAATAATTATGAAACCAATCAACATCGTTTTAGCAGTAATTGGCGGCGCAATAGCTGGCGCTGCAGTGGGCCTGCTTTTCGCCCCCGAAAAAGGAACCGACACCCGTACAAAGATTGCTGAGCTGCTGCGCAAAAAGGGCGTGAAGCTGAACAGCGAGAAGATGGACGAGCTCGTTGACGACATCACTAAAGAGATTAAGGTAGAGGAGTAATCTGGGCTCTCAATTCGAAGGCCTATTACCCGCAATTGTTTAACCACAAAAATAACGACGAAAAAAGACATGAAGGCTCTTAATATTTTATATGCATTTCTGGGCGGCGCCATAGTGGGCTGTAGCATTGCTCTGCTCTTTGCGCCCGAGAAAGGTTCTGACCTGCGCAGCCGCATCAAGGAGCTGCTCAAGAAAAAAGGCATCGACTTCACCGACGACGAGGTGGAGCAGCTCGTTGACCAAATCAGCGCGCAAATCGACCAGTAGCATACCGCGCAGAGCGGATAGGGCACAAGGCTCTGGCGCGCCGGCGTCATCGGCCCGCCTCACTCTGCTGCGTCGACACATGGCACACGGCTTCGGTTGCCGTCCCCGCGCATGGGTGTGGGGTGGCAAGTGATAGGGGCGTGTGCCATGTGTGTAACAATAAACACAAGGCATGATAAATAACATTTATGGCAGAATTTGATTATAAGTCACTGTTAGGCGAAATCAAGAGCTACGCGTCGGTGCAGTTCGACTATGCCAAGCTCACCGCGGTCGAGAAGCTGTCGGTGCTGCTCTCGGCTGTGGGCGTTGCGCTGGTGCTGCTCATAATAGGTGCCTGCATGCTGTTCAACCTGAGTTCGGCCCTTGTGGCGTGGCTCAACGAGCTGATCGGCTGCCTGTGGGCGTCCTACCTGATAGTGGCAGCGCTGCTGCTTGTGGTGCTGCTCATCGTGCTCAAGTGCCGAAAGGTGCTGATAGTTGACCCAATAACGAGATTTGTAACCAAGCTTTTCATCAAGCCCAATGACGAACAACAATAGCAAACCCGTGGCAAACGGAAAAGACGGCGCCCAGTGGAAGGGATACACGCTCGAGCAATTGCGCTTTCAGCGTGCGCTTGCTGCCATAAAGTCAGAGGTGGCCAAGGAGCGCATCACCGCCAAGTTGAGCCAGGCCAAGGTGCAGGCCAGCAGCGGCAATGTGCGCAGTCTGCTGTTTGGCAGCGAAGTGATTGGCCGGCTGAAGACAGTGGACTACCTGCTGATTGGATACAAGGTGTCGAAGCTGTCCTACAAACTGTGGCACAAATTCAGCCATCGCGGCAAGTAGCGCGGCCTCTTGAATATAGACACGGAAAGTAACAACTACAGAAAGAGGGGAGGAGGTGATCGCTGCCTGCTCCCCTTTGATTATCGCTGCGGTTTTAATCATGAAATCAGCCATGTTGGCACGATAATTGCAAGTCTAAGACAAAAATTGCATCTTTTTTTTAGATGTGGTGAAAAAACAACGAATTGGAGATTTGGATTTTTAACAACTGTAAATGATCAAACGAGCATTCAATAGTGTAGTCAGCAGAATTTTAATCCACAGCCAGCACGAGGCCCTGAGGCTCAACTGCCACAAGCTGCAGCCCGAGCACGTGTTGCTGGGAATTCTGAAGACTAAGGACTCAAACGCCTATCAGGTGTTTGAAGACTTGCATGCGCCCATACCCGACATTGAGTCGCGCCTCGAAACCGAAATCAACGGTTTTAGCAGCGACAAGTGCAAGGGGTTTGACGGCGACGACACCGAGTGCTTTGCCGTGAGCCAGTCGGTAAGCGACTTGCTGCGCGACACTCTGCTCGAGGCCGAACGGCGCCAAACCGAGGTGGCCGGCAGCGGGCACATGCTATTGGCCATGCTGCGTAGCGGTAACGACACATTCAACAGCAAACTGATGAAAGAAATGAACATAGACTATGATAAGGTGAACAGGATTCTCAGCAGTGAGGATTTTGTGGCTCCCGAGGCTGGAGCCGACTTTGCCGACGACGATGACACAATCGACGACGACGGTGCCTCCGGCGGCGACAACGGCTCGGCCGGCCAGGGCGGACAGACGGCCCAGCGCCGCAGCACTGCGGCCACCGGCAAGGGCACGCCCAGCATCGACAAGTATGGCAAGGACATAACGCGCGCCGCAGCCGACGGCAAACTCGACCCCGTGATTGGGCGTGAACGCGAAATCGAGCGTCTGGCGCAGATTCTGAGCCGCCGCAAAAAGAACAACCCTGTGCTCATTGGAGAGCCGGGCGTGGGCAAGTCGGCCATAATCGAGGGCTTGGCCCTGCGCATTGTGGCCCACAAGGTGGCGCGCGTGCTCTTCGACAAGCGCATCGTGGCCCTCGACATGGCCTCGGTGGTGGCCGGCACCAAATATCGCGGCCAGTTTGAGGAACGCATCAAGTCGATTATCGACGAGGCTGCCGCCAACCCCGACCTGATTTTGTTTATCGATGAGATTCACACCATTGTGGGCGCAGGCAACGCAAGCGGCACCATGGATGCAGCCAATCTGCTTAAGCCTGCCTTTGCGCGCGGCGAAATCCAGTGCATAGGCGCCACCACCATCGACGAGTATCGCAAAAACATAGAGAAGGACGGCGCCCTTGAGCGCCGCTTCCAAAAAGTGATGGTGGAGCCCACCACGCCCGAGCAGACCCTTGAAATTCTGAAGAACATCAAGGGCGTGTATGAGAAACACCACGGTGTGGCCTACACCGACGCGGCCCTTGAGGCCTGCGTCAAGCTCACCGACCGCTATGTGAGCGACCGCTTCTTCCCCGACAAGGCCATCGATGCCCTCGACGAGGCAGGAGCGCGCTCCAGAATATCGAAGGTGGTGGTGCCGAAGGAAATCGGCGACCTCGAGAAGCAGGTGGCCGAGGCGCAGGCCAACAAGCTGAAGGCTGTGCAGGCGCAGAACTTTGAGAGCGCTGCAGGCTACCGCGACCAGCAAGAGAAGCTGCAAGCCTCGCTCGAGCAGGCCAAGGCCGACTGGGAGCAGAAGCTCGACTCGCACCGCGAAACGGTCGACGAGGCCGATGTGGCCGAAGTGGTGGCCATGATGACCGGTGTGCCCGTGCAGCGCATCGCACAGTCCGAGGGGCTGCGCCTGCTGGGCATGGCCGACGAACTGAAGTCGAAGGTTGTGGGCCAGGACGAGGCCATCGACAAGATAGTGCGTGCCATAAGGCGCAACAGGGTGGGGCTCAAAGACCCCAACCGCCCCATTGGCTCATTCATGTTCCTCGGTTCAACTGGCGTGGGCAAAACGCTGCTGGCCAAGCGTCTGGCCGAGTTCCTGTTTAACTCAGCCGACTCACTGATACGCATCGACATGAGCGAATATATGGAGAAGTTCACCGTGTCGCGCCTGGTGGGCGCGCCTCCGGGCTACGTGGGCTATGAGGAGGGCGGACAGCTCACCGAAAAGGTGCGCCGCCACCCCTACTCGGTGGTGCTGCTCGACGAGGTGGAAAAGGCTCACCCCGATGTGTTCAACATGCTGCTGCAAGTGCTCGACGAGGGCAACCTCACCGACAGCCTCGGCCGCAAGGTTGACTTCAAGAACACCATAATCATTATGACGTCGAACATCGGCACGCGCGAGCTGAAAGACTTTGGCGCTGGCGTGGGCTTCAACACATCGGTCATCACCAAGGAGCGCACCGACTCGGTGATTCGCAAGGCCCTTAACCGCAACTTCTCGCCAGAGTTCCTCAACCGCATCGACGACATCATCACCTTCGCCTCGCTCGACAAGCAGGCCATAGGCAAAATCATCGACATCGAACTGGCTGCGTTCTACAAGCGCATCGGCGCGCTCGGCTACCGCCTCACCATCACCGACGCCGCCAAGCAGTTTATTGCCGACAAGGGCTATGACAACCAGTATGGCGCACGCCCGCTGAAGCGCGCCATACAGACCTATGTGGAAGACCCGTTGTCGGAACTCATGCTGAAGCACGAGGACATGGCCGAAGGCACCGAAATGGTAATCGACGTGGACGGCGACAACGTGAAGGCCATGCTGGCCGCCGAACCCGTGAAAGAAGAGCAAAAGTGAATTAAGCCAACCAAACACGGCACGAAAAATATAATCGAGTAGGAGGAAAACGAGTAATTTTTCTCCTACTTTCGTTTTCCGTCCTCTCACACCACCGTACATGCGGTTCCGC
>CAVKDU010000050.1:0-20883 GCA_963655175.1 Wujia chipingensis
TCCTGTTCCGCATTGCCAATCTTTTCGCCTATCCCCACTGATTTTCTACTGAGCCCTTTTTCCTCGGCTCGGGCCAGTGCAAATAAACAAGGCGTGAGGAAATGCCACTGAATATTTTTCAAGAGGTATCGCCAAACACCTTACCAGAAATATACAGCCCACCCTCACGCCCAAGCCGATATATCGGAACCTCTCATCGTGAGGGTGGATACAAGCATGCTTGAGCGTTCCTTTAGAGGCTCTTACCCTTCTGGTTTTGAAAATTGGCGATTTTCTTGAAAAGGATAAAAAGCGGAACGCCTTTTTGTTAATATGTCACATGGGGTCGAGCAATATGCCCATTTTAGCCCCATGGTGCAAATGTAGCAAAAAAACGCGTTTGTTGTAGCATCTTGCACAAACTTTTTTAGATAAGGTCGTTGGCAGTGGCCATTTAGTGCCTTGGTAGGCAAAAAATGTTGGCGCAATATTGCCCTGTTATCACTTTTTTGCACAAAATGACGGGCGGAGTGCAACTTTTGATGTAACTTTGCCGCAATTATTGTGCCGGCCTGCTGTCGCGCCCGAGCGACGGAAGCGGCGCTGCTACATCTATATAAGCATATTGTTGTGAGAAAACACTGTTGCTCTCTCGCGGCAAACGAGAAATTTAGAATTTTATAAACACAAAGAAAACAATTATGTCTTTTAATTTGTTGAAAGGAAAGCGCGGTATCATCTTCGGCGCATTGAACGACGCATCGATTGCGTGGAAAGTTGCAGAACGTGTGGTGGAAGAGGGCGCGCAGATTGTGCTCACCAACACTGCAGTGGCTTGCCGCATGGGCACCATCGATGAACTGGCCAAGAAGACCGGCGCCACCATAATCCCCGCCGACGCCACGTCGGTTGAAGATCTCACCAACCTTTTCGTTGAGGCACAGAAGGCTCTGGGCGGAAAAATCGACTTCGTGCTCCACTCTTGCGCCATGAGCGTGAACATGCGAAAGAAGCGCACTTACGACGACCTTGACTACTCGTTTCTGGACAAGACGCTCGACATCTCGGCCATCTCGTTTCACAAGATGCTGCAGGCCGCCAAAAAGCTCGACGCCCTCAACGAGTGCGCCTCGGTGCTGGCTCTCACCTACATAGCGTCTCACCGCACATTCTTTGGCTACAACGACATGGCCGACGCCAAGGCACTGCTTGAGTCCATTGCCCGCAGTTTCGGCTACATCTACGGCCGCGAGAAGCAGGTGCGCATCAACACCATCTCGCAGTCGCCCACATTCACCACTGCCGGCAGCGGCATCAAGGGCTTCGACGGCCTCTACGACTTCTCCGACCGCATGTCGCCTCTGGGCAACGCCAGCGCCGACGAGTGCGCCGACTACTGCGTGGTGATGTTCTCCGACCTCACCAAGAAGGTGACCATGCAGACGCTGTTTCACGATGGCGGATTCTCGAGCATGGGTATGTCGCTGCGCGGCATGACGCAATACAACAAGTCGTTTATCGACGAAAACCGCGACGAGAACGGCAAGATCATCTACGGATAATCCCCCTTTGTGCGCCCATTGAGGGCGTCACACATTATTATATAAAGAAAGCAAAGCATCGGCAACGCCCATTGTGGCTGCCGATGCTTTTTTATGCGGTATGCAGAGTGGTGACTACTTGCCCATGCTTATGCGCCACTCGCCTTTTTTGTTGAGGCGCAGCTTCACGCTCTCGCTGGTGGAGTCGCTTTTCTCATAGGCCACTCTCATCTTCACCACGGCGCTGCTGTCGTCCACCTCTTCCGACACCACACGGTAGCCGGTGATTTCGCCCTTCTTCTCAAGCGATGTGGCATATTTGCTTTGCAGCATTGCCGCCATGGCCTCCTGCTCGCTCTTCAGCTTGTCGCCGGTAAGCGAGTCGTTGTAGTACATCAGCTTGCTGTAGCCCTCAAAGTCCTTCTTTTGCAGGCACTCAATCGATTTTTCGGCCACGCCGGTGGGGGTGTTGCCCTTGCCGCAGCTCACGGCCACCAGCGCCATCAGGCAGGCGGCCACAATGGTTAGAATCTGTTTCATTGTCGTTTCACTGTTTTTTTGGTGTTAATAAAAATATGGTGGATTAAAACTCTGTCACGGTGGTTAGGCGGCGCGACGCGCCGAAGTCGCTTGGCAGCCAGCAGCGGGTGTGCAGCCCCGGCAGGTTCACCTCGTGGGTGGGAGACCCGGCAATGTCGAGCCCCGCGCTGGCATAGGCGCGCGCCACCAGCTCGGTGCAGTAGAGGCGCGAGGTGTCGGCCGAGTCATAGTCGTGGTCAAACGCCGTGCCGCGCCTGTAGGCGGCTAAGGCCCACACCGCCGCCTTGTGGGCCACCGCCCGGTTGGCCTGGCGGCGCACGGCTCCGCAGGTGGCCATCATCGAACTGAAGAATTTGGCGGGAGGGTCGAGCTTCACACGGTCGATGTCGCCGGCAAAGTCGGGCTCGCCCGGCACGGCATGCACTATCATTGGGTGGCCGCACGAGTCGGCCACTATGCCCACGTGCGAATAGCGCCCTCCGCGGTCGGCCGCCACCACCGCGTGGCTGGTGGCCCCGCCGCCCATGCGCAGCACCACGTCGCCCTCGCGCAGCTCGGTGCTGGCGGGCAGAATGCACCTGCCATGCCCCCGCTGCCGCGATTCGCCGCTGCAGGCCGCCGTGGCTGCGGCCAGCGCCGTGACGCATGCTATTACCGTGATTGCCTTCATAAGTGCGGCAAATTTAGGCATTTGCGCCCACAAGTGCAACCCCCCGCCATGTGTTGTGCAACATGTGCCGCTACCGCTTCGGGGTGTTGCCCTTGCCGCGGCTGGGGCGGCGCGGGCCTCCGTGGGGGCGCGTCTGCTGGTCGCGGCGCTGCTGGTCTCGGCGCGAGGGGCCCATGTAGCCCACGCCGTGCGGATACAGCTTGTCGATGAGGTCGGGGCGGCGCATGCGGCGCAGGGCCTGCACTATGCCGCGCTTGTAGGCGCTCTCATACCAAAAGAAGAATTGCCGCTGCGCCAGCTTCTCCTCGGGCGTGTGGGCCGTGTACACCGGCTCGAGCGTGTAGGGGTTGAGCCCCGTGTAGTAGGCCTCGGTCGACACCGTCATGGGCGTGGGGGTGAAGTCTTGCACCTGCTCAAGGTGGAAGTCGAGCTCTTTGGTGATCACGGCCAGCTCGGCCATGTCTTCCTCGTGGCAGGCGGGGTGCGACGAGATGAAGTAGGGAATGAGCTGCTCTTTGAGCCCATACTGGGCGTTGACGCGGTCGAACAGGCGCTTGAACTGCCTGAACAGCTCGAACGACGGCTTGCGCATCATCATCAGCACGGCGTCGCTGGTGTGCTCGGGCGCCACCTTAAGGCGGCCCGACACGTGGTGGCGAATCAGCTCCTCGTTGTAGGTGGCGTTCACCTTGTCGATCTCGGGGTCGCCCGTGCGGTGCATCGACAGGTCGTAGCGCACGCCGCTGCCGATGAACGACTTTTTCACCAGCGGGTTGGCGTCGACCGAGTGGTAGATGTCGAGCAGGCGGCTGTGGTCGGTGTTGAGGTTGGGGCACGGCTTGGGGTGCAGGCACGAGGGGCGCGCGCACCGCTTGCACCGCTCCAGGTCGCGGCCGTGCAGCGAATACATGTTGGCGCTGGGGCCGCCCAGGTCGCTTATGTAGCCCTTGAAGTCGTCCATGTGCGTCACCTGGTCCACCTCGTGCATAATGCTGCGCTTGCTGCGCGAGGCTATGAACTTGCCCTGGTGGGCGCTGATGGTGCAGAAGGCGCAGCCGCCAAAGCAGCCGCGGTGCATGTTCACCGAGTGGCGTATCATCTCGTAGGCGGGAATGCGCTTGCCGTTGTAGCGCGGGTGGGGCAGGCGGGTGTAGGGCAGGTCGAACGAGGCGTCGATCTCCTCGGTGGTCATGGGCGGATTGGTGCGGTTCACCTTTATGGCAATGTCGCCGGTGGCCTGCCACAGGTCGCGTCCGTTCCAGCGGTTGCTCTCCACCTCCACAAATTTGAAGTTTTCGGCCTGGCACCGCTTCGAGCGCAGGCACTCCTCATAGGAGTGCAGCACCACGTTGTGGGCGTCGGTGGCGTCGGGCATCTCGCTCAGCGGGCGGCGCACCACCGTCTGCGGTATGCTGGTGAGCTCGGCCACGCTACGGCCCGCGCTCAGCGCCTCGGCCACCTCAATCACGGGCTTCTCGCCCATGCCGTAGATTATGATGTCGGCCGGGCTGTCGGCCATTATCGACGGGCGCAGGCGGTCTTGCCAGTAGTCGTAGTGGGCCACGCGGCGCAGCGAGGCCTCGATGCCGCCGGCCACTATGGGCACGTCGGGAAACAGCTTTTTCAGCGCCTCGGCATACACAATGGTGGGGTAGTCGGGCCGCTGCCCGGAGCGGCCGCCGGGGGTGTAGGCATCGTCGCTGCGGCGGCGGCGGTTGGCCGTGTAGTGGTTCACCATCGAGTCCATGGCGCCGGCGCTGATGCCGAAAAACAGCCTCGGGCGGCCCAACTTGGCAAAGTCGCGCAGGTCGTCGCGCCAGTTGGGCTGCGGCACAATGGCCACATTGTAGCCGTGCGCCTCAAGGGTGCGGCCTATCACGGCCGGGCCCATCGACGGGTGGTCGATGTAGGCGTCGCCCGAAAACAGAATCACGTCGATGTGGTCCCATCCCAGGTGTTCAATCTCCTTTTTTGTGGTGGGCAGCCACTGGCGGTCGATGTGGTGGCTGCGTGGCTGCGTGTGGGGTGCGTTGTGCTGCTGCTTCATTCTGCTGCTGATTGTTCGTTTTGCTGTTGGTCGAGGCGCTGCTGCAGTTTCAGCATCTCGTCGCGGTATTGCGCGGCCTCGATGAAGTCCATGCGCTTCGATGCCTCCAGCATCTGCTGGCGCAGGTGGTCGATGGCCTTTTCGAGGCTTGCGGGCTTCATGTAGGCCACCACGGGGTCGGCCGCTATGCCCGCGCTCTTGTCAAACTCGGCCTCGCACTGCTGCCGCAGCGACGAGAAGTCGGCCACATTGTTCTCATATTTGCGGGCGTGCTTGGCGGCCTTGTCGCCGCTGGCGGGAGCAATGTCGGTGTCGACGCCAATGATCGAGTTTCGCGCCTTCACTATGGCCTGCGGCGTGATGCCGTGCTCCTCGTTGTATTTCAGCTGTATGGTGCGGCGGCGGTCGGTCTCGTCGATGGTGCGCTGCATCGAGTCGGTGACTTTGTCGGCATACATTATCACCTCGCCGTTGAGGTTGCGCGCCGCGCGGCCGGCCGTCTGCGTGAGAGCGCGGTGCGAGCGCAGGAATCCCTCCTTGTCGGCGTCGAGAATGGCCACCAGCGACACCTCGGGCAGGTCGAGGCCCTCGCGCAGCAGGTTCACGCCCACCAGCACGTCGATGTTGCCGGCGCGCAGGTCGTCGAGAATCTGTATGCGGTCGATGGTCTCCACATCGCTGTGCATATAGGCGCACTTGATATTGATCTTTGCCAGATAGTCGGTCAGCTCCTCGGCCATGCGCTTGGTGAGGGTGGTCACCAGCGTGCGCTGCTTCAGCTCCACGCGCTTCTGTATTTCCTCCACAAGGTCGTCCACCTGGTTGAGGCTGGGGCGCACGGTGATTTTTGGGTCGAGCAGCCCCGTGGGCCTTATCACCTGCTCCACCACCACGCCCTCGCTTTGCTGCAGCTCGTAGTCGGCCGGCGTGGCGCTCACATATATGGTCTGGTGGGTCAGAGCCTCAAACTCCTCGAAGCGCAGCGGGCGGTTGTCGCGCGCCGCGTCGAGGCGGAAGCCGTATTCCACCAGCGTGTTTTTGCGGCTCTGGTCGCCGCCATACATGGCCCGCACCTGCGGAATGGTGGCGTGGCTCTCGTCGATTATCGTCAGGAAGTCCTTGGGCATGTAGTCGAGCAGGCAGTAGGGGCGCGCGCCGGGCGCGCGCCCGTCGAAGTAGCGCGAGTAGTTTTCGATGCCCGAGCAGTAGCCCACCTCGCGAATCATCTCCAGGTCGTAGGTCACGCGCTCATACAGCCGCTTGGCCTCGGCGGGGCGGCCCTCACGCTTAAACATCTCCACCTGCGTGCCCAGGTCCACGTCGATCTGGCCCAGCGCGCTGTTCATCTTGTCCTTGGTGGTGACAAACACGTTGGCCGGGAAAATGCGGAAACCCTCCACATCCTCCTTGGGCATCTGCGTCACGGTGTCGAGCAGCTGCATCTGCTCAATCTCGTTGCCCCAGAATATCACGCGCAATATTATCTCCTCATCGGCCAGGAAAATGTCGACGGTGTCGCCCTTCACGCGGAAGTTGCCCGGCTGCAGGTCGATCTCGTTGCGCGAATACAGGGCGTCGACCAGCCGGCGCAGGAACTCGTCGCGGCCCACCGAGTCGCCCACCTTGGCATATATGGTGTTAGCCTCGATGTCCTGCGGGTTGCCCATGCCGTAGAGGCACGACACGCTCGACACCACCACCACGTCGCGCCGCCCCGACAGCAGTGCCGTGACGGTGCTCAGGCGCAGGCGCTCAATCTCGTCGTTTATCATCAGGTCTTTCTCGATGTATTTGTCCACGGCGGGAATGTAGGCCTCGGGCTGGTAGTAGTCGTAATACGACACAAAGTATTGCACCGAGTTCTCGGGGAAGAAACTCTTGAACTCGGCATAGAGCTGCGCTGCCAGCGTCTTGTTGTGCGACAGCACCAGCGTGGGGCGCCCCGTGCGCGCAATCACGTTGGCCATGGTAAACGTCTTGCCCGAGCCAGTGACGCCTTGCAGCGTCTGGTAGGGCACGCCGCTGTCCACGCCCTCGGTGAGTGCCTTTATGGCCTGCGGCTGGTCGCCAGTGGGGGCGTAGGCCGAGTGTAGTTTGAATTCCATCTGATTGTTCCTTTCCTTTGATTTCTGCCAAATTGCAAATTTACGCAAAAATCGGCGTACCCGAGGCCAAAAAACGCCAAAATCATAATAAATATGTGTGCGCGGTGAACTGTGGAGCCATTGCACCGCGGTGCCCGATAGGGCCTATGAAATTGCAAAATGCGACACGCTTAAAGAAAAATATGAATTTTATTTCCGATTTTAAGAGATTAATTAGTAAATTTGCAGCCTGCATACTGAAAAGGCATCTGGCTTGCCTGCACAAAAAAGCATCTTTTTTCAGATGCAGATAGTTTTAAAATTTTTCTATAAAGACAAACAATGAAGCTATTACAAGCTAAGTTAGCAAAGTATCAGGAGCCGCAAAAGGCGCAGGCTCTGGGCATATATCCCTATTTCAGGGCAATATCGAGCGAGCAGGACACCGAGGTCCTCATCAATGGCAAAAAAGTGCTGATGTTCGGGTCAAACTGCTACTCCGGCCTTGTTAACCACCCGAAAATCAAGGAGGCCGCCATCAAGGCCATCGAGAAGTATGGCACTGGCTGCGCCGGCTCGCCTTTCCTCAACGGCACACTCGACATTCACAAAAAGCTGGAGAAGCGCCTTGCTGCCTACGAGGGCAAGGAAGACGCCATGATCTACTCCACCGGCTTTGGTGTGAACCTGGGTGTGGTGTCGACACTCACCGGCCGCGAAGACTACATCCTGTGGGACGAGCAAGACCACGCCTCGATTATCGAAGGCCGCCGTCTGTCGTTCTCCAACTCGCTTAAATACAAGCACAACGACATGGCGTCGCTCGAAACGCAGCTCAAAAAGTGCGAGCCCGACCGCGTGAAGCTCATCGTCACCGACGGTGTGTTCTCGATGGAGGGCGACGTGTGCAAGCTGCCCGACATCGTTGACCTGGCCCGCAAATACAAGGCCAGCGTCATGGTCGACGAGGCTCACGGCATCGGCGTGTTTGGCAAGGGCGGCCGCGGCGTGTGCGACCACTTCGGCCTCACCGACGAGGTGGACCTGATTATGGGCACATTCAGCAAGTCGCTGGCTTCGCTGGGCGGCTTCATTGCCACCGACAAGGTGATCACCAACTATCTGCGCCACCACTCGCGCTCCTACATATTCACCGCCAGCATCACTCCGGCCTCTACCGCCGCCGTCGATGCCGCTCTCGACATCCTCGAGGCCGAGCCCGAGCGTCAGGAGCACCTGTGGAGCATCACACGCTACGCCCTTGAGGGCTTCCGCGAAATGGGCTGCGAGATTGGCCACACCGAGACGCCTATCATCCCCCTCTTTATCCGCGACAACAACAAGACGTTTGCCATCACGCGCGACCTCTTCAACGAGGGCATCTTCGTTAACCCCGTGGTGTCGCCCGCCGTTGCGCCCAACGACACCCTCATCCGCTTCAGCCTCATGGCCACGCACACCAAGGAGCAGGTGACCATAGCACTCGAGAAAATTCAGAAAGTGTTCCGCGCCTACAACCTTATCCCCTGATGTAAAGCAATTTAATCGAACATCGATATTTCAAGCCGCTGCATTGGGCAGCGGCTTTTTTTGCGCCCAAAACTTGCAAAAGTAAAAATAAGTGTTCCGCCCCGAAAAAACTTCCGCAAAATGTTTTGCGGTTGTTATTTTTTAGTAATTTCGCATACGGATTGACAACACATAAAAAACTAAGCATATACAATAAGTATGGTTTACAAATTTTTGGTAGGCTCGGAAGAAGCCGAAAAATTCAAGTTAGAGATTGTTATCGACTCTGAAGACACTTTCCTGCGGCTGAGAAACACCATTCTCGACGCAGCCGGCTATTCGCGCGACGAGCTCGACTCATTCTATATTTGCGACGACGATTGGGAAAAAGAAACCGAAGTCACCTACATCGACATGGACACCGACTCCGACGAAGATGTGTGGCTCATGGGCGACACCCCGCTCGACGAGCTTGTGGAAGACGAAGGCCAGAAGCTGAAGTTTGTGTTCGACTACGAAAACGAGCGCTACTTCTTCATGGTGCTTAAGGAGACCATCCCCGGCAAGCACATGTACGACCCCCTGTGCCAGCGCAAAGAGGGCAAGGCGCCTGCCGAGAAGCTGAGGCAGGTAGTGTCGAAGCCCGCTCCCAAGCAGCAGACGGCCATCGACGAGTTTGACTCGTCGGAGTTCTATGGCGACGAGGGGTATAACGAAGACGAGCTGAGCGACCTCGAAGGCCTCGACGGCGAGGACAACGAAATCTAAACTCTGCAGCATAACAATCAGCAACAAAAACGAAACAAAACGAGAGTGGGGGCGCGCCCGTGGCACCGATGGTGCCGGGCGCGCCCCCACTGCTGTTTCCTTATTGCGAGGCTATGCTACTTGGCGCCGCCGCGCAGGTCGATGCGGCGCAGCACCGTCACAATGTCGCCCTTGCGGTTGAGCAGGGCCATCTCGTTGTCGTTGATGCGCTTGCACGACTCCGTCTCCTCAAGTGCGAGCAGCACCTTGGTCTCGGTCTCGAGGTTGGGGCACACGTTGTGCGACGACTTCAAGTCCTCAAACTGCACCGCCAAGTCCTTGTTGGGGTCGATGGTGACAATGCCGTTTATTATGTTGCAGCCGCTGGTGGCGTTCACCGTGAGCATCTGAATGTCGATCACCATCTTCACGTTTTTGTCCACCACATTCACGCCGTTCAGCTCCTTCACTATCCACGGGCCGTTGAGCAAATCCAGATTTTGCCGCTTCAGGCGCATCACCACCTGGCCGCGCTGGTTCATCAGCGCCATGTAGTCGATGCTGAACAGGCGCGTCACCATATAGTGGTCGGCCTCGGCCAGAGCGCGCATCACGGTGCGCTCCGAGGTCACGCTGTGGCAGCTTTTTTGCGTCTGAATCATGTTGGCAAACTTCAGTTTGTTGCCTTCCAGGGCAAACGTGCCGTTGATGGCGTTGCAGCCGTTGTTGCCATACACGCTGTTGGCGCCAAAGTCGAGGTAGATGTAGGGGCGCTCGGCTGTCACCGCCGCCTTGCCGCGCACGCTCTCAATGGTCCACTCGCCATACAGCTGGCGGGCGGCGTTGGTTATGCGCACGGTGTCGGGCTTGGGCTTAGCCGCCGCAGCCTCAATCTTCACCTGCTGCTTCTCATATTTCTTTTTCTTCTTGCCTGCAAAAGCCTGCTCGGGCACAGCGGCCACGGCAACAGCCAGCGCGGCAAGTATCCACTTGTTCATATCCGTTGAGTTGTTATGTGTTAGTGTTTCAGCCTTCAAATTTCGCTATTTTCGCCCACATACGCAAACTTTTCACTGATTAACGACTCCCGCCACGTTAGAGTGCATCGAATGACAGATATAAATATGTAAGCGTCCTTTGCGCCTATGCCCTCAGCCCGCACCCATGTGGTTAATGAAGCATAAAATGGCTGATATTTTGGGCCGTTACTGCCCAAACCGCTATTTTTGCAGAATAAATTGCATAGTCACGTATATATTGGAAACAATTAAGCACATATCACTGCGCCTGCTCGTGGTGGCGGCAATCGCACTGGCCGCCGCAGCTCAGGCAGTGGCGCAAATCAACGTGGAGCAGGTGGTGAAGATAGGCCGCAACGCCCTCTACTTCGAAGACTACATCCTGTCGATCCAGTACTTCAACCAGGCCATCAACGCTCGGCCCAATCTGGCCGAGCCATACTTCTACCGCGCCGTGGCCAAGCTCAGCCTTGAGGACTATAAGGGTGCCGAGGCCGACGCCTCGATGTGCATCGAGCGCAACCCATTTATCACCGACGCCTATCAGGTGCGCGGCGTGGCGCGCCAAAACCAGCGCAAGTTTGCCGACGCCATTGCCGACTACACCCACGGCCTCGGCCTTATGCCCGAAGACAAGGCCTTTCTGCTCAACCGCGCCGTGTGCGAGCAGGAGGAGAAGCAATACGATGCCTCGGCGGCCGACTATGCCCGCCTGCTGCGCCTCGACTCGAAAAACGACCGCGGCTATCTGGGCCTGGCACAGCTCAATCTGGCCCAGGCCGACACTGCCGCCGCGCTGGCCAATGTGGCCCGCAGCATCGACATCAACCGCGACAACGTGAACGCCTACCTGATGCGGGCCGAGATACTCATGCGCCGCGACAGCTTTGCCCAGGCGCTGCCCGACATGGACCAGGCCATTAAGCTCGAGCCGCACAACGCCGGCTACTTCATCAACCGGGCCTATATGAAATACAAGACCGACGACTACTTCGGCGCCATGGCCGACTACAACTATGCCGTCGACCTCGACCCCACCAGCATGGAGGCCCACTTCAATCGAGGCATGCTCAACGCGCAGGTGGGCGAGACCAACAAGGCCATCGACGACTTCACCTTTGTGCTGCGCACCGACTCGCACAACTTCATGGCGCGCTACAACCGCGCGCTGCTATACTACCGCACCGGCCAGATGAGCCGCGCCATAAGCGACTTCAACGCCGTGCTGGCCAAGTATCCCAAGTTTGAGGCCGGCTACATGGCGCGCGGCGAGGCCAAGCGGCGCATGGGCGACACCAAAGGCTGCGAGCGCGACTTTGCCACTGCCGTGGCCATAATGAAGCGCCGCGGCGTGCACTACAGCGACTACAACCCCGCCAATGCCGAGGCAGCCGCTGCCGCCAACCCCAAGGCCGCCGAGGCAGCAACCGCCAGCGCCGAGGCCGACACAGCCCAGACGCTGACGCGCTTCAACGAGCTGCTCACGGTGAAGACCGACAGCAAAATCAAGCCCGAATATGCCAACCGCTCGCGCGGCCACATTCAGAACACCGACGTCGAGGTCACCCCCGAGCCCATGTTCATGCTCACATATTTCGCGCCCGACAACAAGCTCAACGGCCGCACCAACTACCTCCGAGAGGTCACCGAGGTCAACCAGAGCCACCTGCTGAGCACCGATGTGGGCATTTCGGGCACCATGCCGCAGCTCACCGAAGACCAGATCAAGGCCCGGTTCAGCAGCGTGGACTACTACAACGGCATGCTGGCTGTGTCCAATCCGCGCTCCATCGACTACTTTGGCCGCGCCATGGACTACCTGATGCTCAAAAATCCGGCTGCCGCCATCGACGACGCCTCGCGCGCCATAGCCAAGAGCCCCAAGTTTGCCCTGGCCTACTTCCTGCGCGCCAACGCCCGCTTCATGCAGCACCAGATGGCCGACGGCAGTGCGGCATCCGCTGCCGCCGACGCCGCCCTCAAGCCCGCCCAGGGCCAGGCCGCCCACATGCTGCGCGAGCGCGAGGGGGCTCAGGTCCTGACGCAGGTCATCGCCGACCTCGACAGCACCCTCAAGCTGTCGCCGGCCAACGTGTATGCCGTCTTCGACAAGGGCAACGCCTACATGCTGATGGCCGACTACACCTCGGCCATCAGCTGCTACACCCGCGCCATCGAGATGAAGCCCGACATGGGCGAGGCCTACTACAACCGCGGCCTCATGTATATGCGCATGGGCAACCGCCAGCGCGGCGTGGCCGACATGAGCAAGGCCGGCGAGCTCGGCATCCTTCCCAGCTACAACGTGCTCAAGCGCATGGCCCGCTAAGCCGCGCTGCCTAAAAAGGTAGGATGGGGCAATAACGCATTTTTTTTGCCGTCAATGCTCCGTATTCAACTCAAAACTATTAAATTTGCACCAATTTATATGTTGAATATTGTGCTCTTGTATCGCACAAGTAAAAAAGAAATTCAAAAGACATTATGATTAACATTAAGTTTCCTGACGGAAGTGTAAAGCAGTATGAGAGTGGCATCACTCCGCTGCAGGTGGCCGAGAGCATCAGCGCCGGTCTGGCGCGCCAAGTGCTGGCCGCATCATTCAACGGCGAAGAGTGGGACATTTCTCGCCCGATTTGTAGCGATGGCGACATCAAGCTCTTCAAGTGGGACGACGACGAGGGCAAGCACGCCTTCTGGCACACATCGGCACACCTCCTTGCCGAGGCTCTGCAAGAGCTTTACAAAGGAATTCAGTTCGGCATTGGCCCGGCTATTGAAAACGGTTTCTACTACGACATCGATCCGGGAGAGAACACCATCACCAGCGCCGACTTTGCCAAAATCGAGAAGAAAATGGCCGAGCTCGCTGCCAAAAACGAGCCCGTGGTGCGCAAAGAAATCTCTAAGGCCGACGCGCTGAAGAAGTTTGGCGACGAGGGCCAGACCTACAAGTGCGAGCTCATCAGCGAGCTTGAAGACGGCCACATCACCACATACACCCAAGGCAACTTCACCGACCTGTGCCGCGGCCCGCACCTGCCCAGCACCGGCGCCATCAAGGCAGTGAAGATTCTGTCGCTCGCCGGCGCCTACTGGCGCGGCGATGAAACCCGCAAGCAGATGGTGCGCGTCTACGGCATCACATTCCCCAAGAAGAAGATGCTCGACGACTACCTATACATGCTCGAGGAAGCCAAGAAGCGCGACCACCGCAAGCTGGGCAAGGAGATGGATCTGTTTGCCTTCTCGCCCAACGTGGGCGCCGGCCTGCCTCTGTGGCTGCCCAAGGGCGCCGCTCTGCGCAACCGCCTGCAAGACTTCCTGGCCAAAATCCAGAAGCGCTACGGCTATCAGCAGGTAATCACCCCGCACATCGGCAACAAGATGCTGTATGTCACTTCGGGCCACTATGCAAAATATGGCAAGGACTCGTTCCAGCCCATCCACACACCCGAGGAGGGCGAGGAATACTTCCTGAAGCCCATGAACTGCCCTCACCACTGCGAGGTGTACCGCACTTCACCGCGCAGCTACAAGGACCTGCCGCTGCGCATCGCCGAGTTCGGCACCGTGTACCGCTATGAGCAGAGCGGCGAGCTGCACGGACTCACCCGTGTGCGCTGCTTCACTCAAGACGACGCCCACCTCTTCTGCACCCCCGACCAGCTGAAGCAGGAATTCCTGGGCGTGATGGAAATCATCGCCTTCATCTTCAAGGTGTTCGGCTTTGAGTATGAGGCACAGATCTCGCTGCGCGACCCCAACCACAAGGAGAAGTATGTGGGCACCGATGAGGTGTGGGACAAGGCCGAGCAGGCCATCATCGAGGCTTGCGCCGAGAAGGGGCTTGTGGCCAAGCAGGTGACAGGCGAGGCCGCATTCTATGGCCCGAAGCTCGACTTCATGGTGAAGGACGCCCTTGGCCGCCGCTGGCAGCTGGGCACCATTCAGGTGGACTACAACCTGCCCGAGCGCTTCAAACTTGAATACACCGGCGCCGACAACCAGAAGCACCGCCCCGTGATGATTCACCGCGCGCCCTTCGGCTCGCTCGAGCGCTTCATCGCAGTGCTGCTCGAGCACACCGCCGGACACCTGCCTCTGTGGCTCGCTCCCGACCAGGCCGTGATTCTGCCCATCAGCGAGAAGTATAACGACTATGCCAAGCATGTGGCACAGGTGCTCGACGAGAACAACGTGCGCGCCACTATCGACGACCGCAACGAGAAAATCGGCAAGAAAATACGCGACAACGAGCTCAAGCGCATACCTTATCTGCTCATAGTGGGTGAGAAAGAGGCTAATAGCGAAGAAGTTTCGGTGAGAAAACAAGGCGAAGGCGATAAAGGTTCGGAAAAAATTACTACCTTTGCAGCCGATATTAATCGCGAAGTAGCGAAAATGACAAACTTTTAAAATTACTTGATGGAGAAAAAACCATTTTGGACAGGTCCTAAGCGACCGGCTTTCAGTAGCAACAACAGTGGCCCGCGCCCCATGGGCGGCCGTGGCCGCGATGCCCGTCGTGGCGGCAGAAAAAACGATAAGGACAGCCACGCTATCAATGAGCAGATACGCCACCGCGAAGTGCGCCTTGTGGGCGACAACGTGGAGGAAGGAATCTATCCCATTGTGAAGGCGCAGAAGATTGCCGACGAGCAGGGGCTCGACCTAATTGAAATAGCACCGATGGCCAAGCCGCCAGTGTGCAAAATCATGGACTACCAGAAGTTCCTTTACCAGCAGCGCAAGCGCCTGAAGGAGCAGAAGGCTAAGTCGACCAAAGTGGTGGTCAAGGAAATACGCTTCGGGCCGCAGACCGACGCGCACGACTACGACTTTAAGCTGAAGCACGCCATTGGCTTCCTGCAAGACGGTGCCAAGGTGAAGTCGTACGTGTTCTTCAAGGGCCGTTCGATTCTGTTCAAGGAGCAGGGCGAGACTCTGCTGCTGCGCTTTGCCAACGACCTTGAGGACTATGGCAAGCTCGACCAGATGCCCGTGCTCGAGGGCAAGCGCATGACCATTATGATTTCTCCCAAAAAGGTGGCCCCCGCCAAGAAGAAGGAAGCCGCTCCCGCCAAAAAGGACGGCGCCGACGCTGCTGCGGAGACTGCTGGAGAGTGATGATAGTGCTTTTCGCCCCCTCGCAGGGTGGCAAGGCAACTGAGAGAAAAAGAAGAAGGGCATCAGGCTTGGTAAGTGCCTGTTCCCGCTA
Organism: Wujia chipingensis; assembly: GCA_963655175.1. Taxonomy (GTDB): domain Bacteria; phylum Bacteroidota; class Bacteroidia; order Bacteroidales; family Muribaculaceae; genus Sodaliphilus. Next base: position 15,358 of record CAVKDU010000050.1, read on the forward strand.
CAAATAAATAATTTTTTTAAACAAAAAGCAAAATGCCAAAAGTTAAGACTAATTCCGGTGCCAAAAAAAGGTTCACCTTTACCGGAACAGGAAAGATTAAAAGAAAACATGCTTACAAAAGTCACATCTTGACAAAGAAGACTAAGAAGCAGAAGCGTAACCTCACCCACGTCAGCATCGTTGACAAGGCCAACCTCAACAGCATCCGTCTGCTCCTCGTTAAGAAGTAAGCAGCCGCACGCCGCAATAGGTTTCAAGGCTATCACTTTTAATCAAAAGAGATTTTAATCATTTTTACTAACAGAGTGCTTAGCTCAAAAGAGCAGTCCGCCTGCAGCGGCTGACGCTAACATTCAAAATTCAATTTAAAAAAATGCCAAGATCAGTAAATCACGTAGCTTCAAGAGCAAAACGTAAAAAGATTTTAAAACTTACAAGAGGTTATTATGGCGCTCGCAAAAACGTGTGGACCGTTGCCAAAAACACTTGGGAGAAGGGTCTCACCTACGCCTACCGCGACCGCAAGAACAAGAAACGCAACTTCCGCGCCCTGTGGATTCAGCGTATCAACGCTGCCGCTCGCCTCGAAGACCTTTCTTACTCGAAGCTCATGGGCCTGATTCACAAGGCAGGTATCGAGATCAACCGCAAGGTGCTCGCCGACCTGGCTATGAACAACCCCGAGGCTTTCAAGGCCATCGTTGAGAAGGCAAAGAAGGCTTAAGCCATCATTACCCTCTGCGCACGTTCAGCCGCCACCGTGCGGCTGGATTAAGGCAAAGCAAAAAAAGCTGCTCCGCACCCGCGTGCGAGGCAGCTTTTTGCGTCTTGCCCCCCTCGTGCCGCGGCAAAGGCGGGCGGTTGAAATTTATAGTAAATTATTGCCCGCATAATTTGGTGGAGTGAACAACAATCACTAAATTTGCATCAGTTAAGAGTAACGAAAATAACAACCACATCAAAGTCGATCGGGATACTCATCAAATTTTTATTGAAATGCCGAGTCAAGCATTTTTGCCAATGGCGGGCCCCAACCGACGAGGTGTTCCTTCCGGAACCGGGGGATTACAAAGGCACTGATGCCCTCAAATCCTGTATTTATCGGAGTTTCATCACATCCTTTGATGTGGCTTCTCATAGCAGAGCCTGCGGCCAAGCAATTGCGGCCGCAGGCTCTTGTGCTTTTTAATGCCAAAAAATCTCATTAACTTTGCACCGCGGTGCCCGCGGGCACCGCTCACTCACACACTAAAGCATCTATTATGGCTCAAGACACAAGTAAAGAGTATGACCAGGTGGTGGCCGAGTGCCGCACCATGTTTGTCAACAAAATGAAGGACTACGGCCCCTCGTGGCGCATTCTGCGCCCCGAGTCGGTCACCGACCAGATATTCATCAAGGCCAAGCGCATACGCACACTTGAAATCAACGGCGAGTCGAAGGTGGGCGAGGGCATATGGCCCGAATTCGTGGGCATCATCAACTATGGCGTCATCGGCATGATTCAGCTGGCCCGCGGCTATGCCGGCGGCGTCGACATGACCGCCGATGAGGCCCTCGGTCTCTACGACAAGTATATGGCCGACACCAAGCGCCTGATGATGGCCAAAAACGCCGACTATGGCGAGGCCTGGCGCGACATGCGCCTGCACAGCTACACCGACCTCATCCTCACCAAGCTCATGCGGGTGAAGCAGATCGAGGCCCACGACGGCGCCACCATAGTGAGCGAGGGCATCGCGGCCAACTACCAGGACATGATAAACTACTCGGTGTTTGCGCTCATCAAGCGCAACGAGGGGCGGGGGAGCGAGCAATGATCAAGGCTCATTCGGCCATGGCACGCTACGCGGCGTCGTGGGCCAATAGGCTCGCGGTGCTCGTGCTGCGCCTTGCGGTGGGCGGCGTGTTTATGTATTCCGGCTTTGTCAAGGCCGTCGACCCCACCGGCAGCTACTATAAGTTCATCGACTACGCCCAAGCTCTGGGCTGGCACTGGCTGCTGGGCTTCACGCTGTTTGGCGCCTTTGCCGTGGCCATTGTGGAGTTTGTGCTGGGCCTGCTGGTGGCCGTGGGCGCCTGCCGCCGCGGTGGCCCCGTGCTGATGCTGCTCATGATGGCGGCCATGCTGCCGCTCACGCTGTGGCTGGCCGTTACCGGGGCCGTGCCCGACTGCGGCTGCTTTGGCGACGCCCTGGTCATAAGCAACTGGGCCACATTATGGAAAAACGTGGCCTTGACCGCCGCCATTGCCTATCTGGCCGTGTTCAACCGCAGCCTGCACAGCGTGTATGGCCCCGCGGTGCAGTGGGTGGTGATGCTATTGGGATTTCTCTATCCGCTGGCCATAGCCGCAGAGGGCTATGCCACGCAGCCGCTCATCGACTTCCGCCCCTATCCCGTGGGTACGAGCCTTGCCCCGCGCCAGGCCGACAACTCCTCGGCCGGCTCCGACTTTGAGTATATATATGAAAAGGGTGGGGTGCAGCGCGCCTTTGGCATCGACAGCCTGCCGGGCGACGACTGGAACTATGTGGACCGCCGCCTCAAGAGCGGCAAGCCCGACCCCGTGGCGGCTTCCGATGCCGAAGCCGTCACCGTCTACGACCACGGCGACGACGTCACGGCCGAAGTCTTCGACCCCGACCGCCAGCAGCTGCTCATCCTGTTTCCCGACCTCGCGGGAGTCAACATCTCCTACACCTACATGGTCAACGAGCTGTGCGACTTTGCCCAGACGCGCGGAGCCGACGTGTACGGGCTCACATCGGGCACCGCAGCCGAGATAGCCGAGTGGCGCGACATCTCAATGGCCGCCTATCCGCTCTACAACGTCGACGACTCGCAGCTGAAGATGCTGGCGCGGGGCAACCCCTCGGTGGTGATGCTCTCGGGCGGGCGCATCATGTGGAAGCGCACCCTCAGCTCCATCGACCCCGCCCGCCTCGACGACAGCCTTGCCACGCTGCAGCAGTTGGGCTCCGACATGCACCCGCAGCGCACCCTGCACCGCCTCACCGCTGCCCTGGTGGCCGCGCTGGCCATTCTGCTGGCCGTCAACCGCTCGCACCGCCTTGCGCTGCTGGCCCTGCGCCGCGCAAAACGCAAAAAAAGCCAAACGGACAACGATAATAAAAAATAAAGCACTAACTTTGCAATCGAAACACAGAAAATTACGATTTAAAAACAAAAATATTTTTTAAAGCAATGAGAAAGAATATTGTAGCAGGTAACTGGAAGATGAACACTACAGTTCCCGAAGGCGTGAAACTGGCAAAGGAAGTAAACGACGCTGTGGCCGCTGCCGGCGACCTCAAGTGCGATGTTGTGATTGGCGTGCCCTTCACTCACCTCACTGCCGTTAAGGCCGTAATCGACATCAACAAGGTGGGTCTGGCAGCCGAAAACTGCGCCGACCACACAAGCGGCGCCTACACAGGCGAGGTTTCTGCCCCCATGGTGGCCTCGACTGGTGCCAACTATGTGATCCTCGGCCACTCTGAGCGCCGCGGCTACTATGGCGAGACTTATGAAATTCTGAAAAACAAGGTCGACCTGGCTCTGGAGAGCGGTCTGAAGATCATCTTCTGCTGCGGTGAGAGCCTTGAGGAGCGCGAAAACGGCTCGTTCAAGGAAGTGATCAAAGCCGAGCTGGCCGACTCACTGTTCCACCTCAGCGCTGAGGCATTTGCCAATATCGTGATTGCCTACGAGCCCATCTGGGCCATCGGCACAGGCAAGACTGCCACAAGCGACCAGGCTCAAGAGGTGCACGCATTCATCCGCGGCCTCGTGGCCGAGAAGTATGGCGAGCAGGTGGCCAACGACACCACCATCCTCTACGGCGGCAGCTGCAAGCCCGCCAACGCTCCCGAGCTCTTCGCTAAGCCCGACATCGATGGCGGCCTCATTGGCGGCGCATCGCTCAAGGCCGATTCGTTCATGGGCATCGTCACAGCGTTCTAATCACGCCGTTAAGGCACAATAAGTTGATATAAAATTGGCTGCAAAGGTGATTTTCATTACCTTTGCAGCTGATTTTTATGTTTTAATGTATTAGCATTATGTCACGTAATGGTCTTTTATGCTTAGTGGGTGGCTGCGCAATTGCGCTCGCCGCCTTTCAGGCACAGGCGCAGGTCAGTGTCAACGCCCCCAGCGCGCTCACCTCGCGCAGCGTCACCAAGAAGCCGGCAGCCAATGCCACCGTTAAGGGCGACGACCGCCCCGCCAAAAAGGAAGAGCCCTCGTCGTCGCACCACCAGCAGCAGTCCTCGCCCGCCAAGGCGCAGCCGCGCCATTCAGGCGAGTCCTCGTCGTCGCACAGCTCGGCCGGCAGCCGCCACAGCAGCGGCGACGGCGGCTATTCGTCGGCGGCCAGCGTGCCCAGGCAGCAAAAGAGCACCTTGGCGGCGCACTCCACCGGCTACCGCATCCAGGCCTTCACGGCCAACAATGCCCAGGCCGCCAAGGTCAATGCCACCAAGCGAGCCAAGGCCATAGCCATGCGGTTTCCGCAATACCGCGCCTACATCACCTACAAGGCCCCGTCGTGGCGCCTGCGCATAGGCGACTTCACCTCGCAGCGCGAGGCCCAGGAAGCCATGCAGCGCATGAAGCGCGCCTTCCCCAACTATGCGTTCACCATTGTGCGCGACCGCATCAGCGTGTGGCGCTAAGGCGCACGGCGGCGCATCGGCGCCGGCCCAACGATTGATTTTTTTCAGAGAGAGAGGTAACAACACGAAATGGTTAAAGACACAAATCATAGCTCTGGCGCAGCCGGAGCGCAAAGCAAGGCGGTGGTCGACGAGATTGCCGCTCACTTTAAGGCAATATTGCAACTAATAGGCGAGAACCCCGACCGCGAGGGGCTGCTCAAAACCCCCGTGCGCGCCGCCAAGGCGCTGCTCGACAACACCCGCGGCTATTCGCAGCAGGCCGAGCCCCTCATTGCCTCGGCCATGTTCGAGCATCCCGGATCCGACATAGTAATCGTAAAAGACATCGAGTTCTACTCGCTGTGCGAGCATCACGTGCTGCCGTTCTTCGGCCGCATCTCGGTGGGCTACATACCCAATGGCAAAATCGTAGGCCTCAGCAAGCTCGCGCGCGTGGTCGAAGTGTATGCCCGCCGCCTGCAGGTGCAGGAGCGCCTCACCGCCCAAGTGTGCGACGCCGTCATGGCCCAGCTCGATGCAAAGGGCGTGATAGTGTTTTGCGAAGCCTCGCACATGTGCATGAAGATGCGCGGCGTCGAGAAGCAAGACACCACCACCGTGACCATGCAGTATCGCGGTGCTTTTGAGGACGTTAGCCTGCGCCGTGAGTTCATGCAGCTGCTCTCGCGATAGGCTGCCCGCGAAAAAAGTTTGATTTTTTAGGCCGAAAAATTTGGTGGTTTCGCTAAAATGGCCTACCTTTGCATTGCAATTGAGACACAGACGGTGTGCGATTGCAACAAACGCGAAAATAGCTCAGTTGGTAGAGCGCGACCTTGCCAAGGTCGAGGTCGCGGGTCCGAGT
>CAVKDU010000051.1:0-20240 GCA_963655175.1 Wujia chipingensis
CATTGAATATCAGTGATTTAATGGTGAATGTTAAAATTTTCTTGGGACAGCCGTGTGGCATGCCGCGTCCCTACACTAAACGACTGTTTTTGTGCGTTTTAATGCAATATTGCGCTTTCATACTTTGTGGCAAGCGATGCAAATGCAATCACTTTTTCAGTGCTTTCGGCATGCTGCGCACTTACGCCAATTTGCTTATGCACAAGCATTTAGCTCTATTGCGGAGACACGAGGGAGGCGAAGCGTTTGTTGCTCCACACCACCATGTTGCCGGCGTCGTCGGCGCTGATGAGCATCACGCCCAGCGAAGCGTTGCGCTGCATCAGGGCTTTGGCTTTGTCCACTCCCATGGCCATGCAGGCGGTCGCCCAGGCGTCGGCTGTGGCGCAGTCGGCGGCCACCACCGTGGCGCTGAGCAGGCTCGACTGCTCGCCACGCCCAGTGATCGGGTTGAGGATGTGGGTCACCTTTTTGCCGTCGACTTCCTTAAACTTGCGGTAGTTGCCGCTGGTGGCCACGCCGCCTCGGTCAAGGCTCAGCACAAGGGCCGACTGGTGGTTGACGGTGGTGTCGTCGTCGATGGGCATGTCGACCGACACGCGCCACTGCTGGCCACGGTTGTTGACACCGCGCGCTGCCACCTCGCCGCCTATCTCCACCATATAGTTGGTGACGCCGTTGCGCTCGAGCATGCGCCCCACCTCATCGCATGCATAGCCCTTGGCTATGCTGCTGAAGTCGAACTGCATGCGCGGGTCGGCCTTGCGCACGCGGCCGCCGACTATGCTGGTCTTGCCCATGCCCACAAATGCCAGCAGGCTGTCTACCTGCCGCTGCGTGGGCAGGTTGCCGCTCTTGTAGCCGAATCCCCAGGCGTTGACCAAGGGCATCACGGTGGGGTCGTAGAGGTGGCCGCTGGCGTCATACACCTTGCGGGCGGTGGCATAGAGGGCCATGAAGCAGGAGTCGGGCACATCGGTCTCGCCGCGGTTGATGCGCGACACCAGCGACTGCCGGTTGAAGGCCGACGCGCTGCCGTCGACCATGCGAAACACGGCCTGGATAGAGTCATCGAGGTTGCGGTTGGCCTCGTAGGTGATGTGGTATTCGGTGGTCCACACCACGCCCGAGGCGGTGACAAACTGCTTGCGCCCGCGCGCAAACCACATCACCACCACGGCGCACAGCAGCGCCAGCAGCACGGCATAGTAGCGCCGCGACTTCATTACTTTATCGTTCATACGCTTTATATCTAAATCTTACTTTTAAGGCGGTGCCGACACGGGCGCCGCAACGCATTTTCAAAGATACGCATTTTTTCCGACAGGGGCGACGGCAATTTCATATATCAGTTTTTTTTCATAGCTTTGCAGCCGTAAAGCAATAGAATCAAAAAAAACAAACAGACAATTAAAACGAAGTTATGAAATCACTCAAGCGAATTTTAGTGGCCGCCGCAGTGGCACTGCTGGCAATGGCCCCGGCAGCAGCCCAGGTGCGCTTTGGCGTGAAGGCCGGCGTGGCCCTCAACGATCTGCACTTTAACAAAGACATTGTGAACGACCTGTCGAGCACCAGCAACCGCGCCGGATTCACCGGCGGCGTGATGGCCGAGGTGCAGGTGCCCATTGTGGGCCTGTGCATCGACGGCTCGGTGCTGTATGCCCACCGCAGCGCAGAGCTCAGGGGCAGCAAGAGCAACGAGGTGTTTAAGCGCGACTACATCGACATCCCCGTGAATCTGAAGTACAAGTTCAACATTCTGGGCCTGAGCAGCATCTTCACCCCCTATCTGTTCACCGGCCCCGACTTTGCAATTCTGCTGAGCGACAAGGCCCATAACGGATACACCAACAAGACGCTGAACACGTCGTGGAACGTGGGCTTCGGCGCCGAGCTGCTGCGCCACCTGCAGGTGTCGGCCACATACGGCATCGGCCTGAGCAAGGCTCTGGAATATGTGGGCGTGGGCGACGGACAAAGCATCAGCGGCAAAGACCGCTACTGGACGGTGACTGCCGCCTACCTCTTCTGACGGCGCACCGACACATGGCATAAAGGCGCGCGTCCGGCTCACCGGGCGCGCGCTTTCTGTTATAAAAACTGAAAAACTTTGCCGTAGCCATATTTTTATGTAAGTTTGTAGCCTAATTCAAATTACGCAAAAAAATAATGAACAAATCGAAACTGACCATATTAGCCGCCATGGCGGCAGGAGCCGTGGCGCTCAACGCACATGCCGACAGCCGCCTGGGCGTGACCGTGGGCGGCAACTACAACGAGGTGCACTTTAAGCAGACCGACATCATAAAGCTCGACAAGCAGATGGGCGTCACCGCCGGCGTGACGGGCGAATACATGATTCCGGGCATCGGCTTTGGCGTCGACGCTTCGCTGCTCTACACCATGCGCGGCAGCAAGCTGTATCTGGGCGAGAAAAAGATTTGGTCGTCGCAGGGCATAGGCAATGAGAACTGCACCCTGCACTACATCGACGTGCCCCTGAACCTGAAGTTCAAATACCGCAACCTCAACGGCATTGAAAACACCATCATGCCCATTGTGTTTGCCGGCCCCACATTCTCGTTTCTTGCCGGCCACAGCAAGTGTGGCGACGCGCTCGACTACAAGACGGTGAGCGTGGGTCTGCACGCGGGCCTTGGCTGCGAGCTGTTCAACAAGGTGCAGGTGAACGCGTCATACAACTTTAGCATCGGCCGCTCGCTGCGCACCAAGCTGCTCGACGAGAACGACGCCAAAAACCGCACTTGGACGGTTACAGCAACTTACTTTTTTTAAACGATTTTGAATCTTCCAACGCATTTATATCATTTTTCCGCAACAAAATGCTATAAATACAAAAAATATTTACTACTTTTGGAGATACAATAACACTCTAACTGAAGTTGATTCAATGTGTGGGGCTATGCGTCGCGATGATGCGTAACCCTTTTTATTGGCCCCAGCGCATTTTATCGGCTCAGCAGCGACAACAATAGCACAAGGCGCAATGCGGCGGCACTCGGCCCGCGCATTGCGCCTTGATTTTGTTTTTAAGATGGGTTTATACGAGCATGCCGGCTGCCACCTCGTCGGCGGCGGGCTTGCCAAGGGTATGCTCCACTATGGCCAGGGCAAACGCGGTGGCCGAGGCGGGACCGTTGCCTGTGATCACGTGGCCGTCGACGGCCACACGCGTCTGCATCACTTGCGCGCCCTTCAGTCCCTGCTCCATGCCCGGATAGCACACGGCCTTGCGGCCCTCCACCAGTCCGAGCGGGCCAAACACTATGCTGGGCGAGGCGCAAATGGCGGCTATGCCACGGCCGGCCTTGTCCTGCTCAAGCAGTTGGCGCGTGAGGGGCTCGCAAGCGGCAAGATTCGACGCACCGGGCATGCCGCCGGGCAATATCAGCCACTGCGCGTCGGCAAGGTCGCAGCCGGCAATCACGGTGTCGGCAAGCATCGTCACGCTGTGAGCGCCAATTACCTCGGCGGTGGGGTTGATCGACACGGTGACTACGGGCATGCCTGCGCGGCGCAGCACATCGACCACGGTGAGGGCCTCAACTTCTTCGAAGCCGTCGGCCATAAACACGTAAGATGTATTCATTTTCTTTCTTTGTTTGAGGGTTTATACTATGATTTTGGTTGTAAATATAGCACATTTTCGCGACTCGGCCGCCACATGGCCGCCATAAAAAGCGCATCGGGGCGCAGCCATGTGAATCTTGGCCGCGCCCCGATGGGACTTATATGCATTAAGGCCGGCTTATGCCAGCGCGAGTATTATTACCTGAGCCGTAACCACGCGCAAGAACATGGTGAGCGGGTATACAGTGGAGTAGCTCACGGCGGGCGCGTCGTTGTTGGCCGTCTTGTTGGCATACGACAGTGCCGGCGGGTCAGTAGTGGTGCCGGCCATAAGGCCCATAAGGGTGCAGTAGTTAATTTTGAATCGGCTGCGGGCCACCACTCCCACTATGAGCAGCGGAATTATGGTGATGAGGAAGCCATAGGCCACCCACTGGGCTCCGGTGGCATTGAACACCGTGGCGGCAAAGTTGCCTCCGGCAGCTATGCCCACCGAGGCGAGAAACAGGCAGATGCCCAGCTCGCGCAGCAGCAGGTTGGCCGACGACGAGGTGTAGGTGACCAGCTTAATTTTGTAGCCGTAGCGGCCAAGCAGAATGGCCACAATCAGCGGGCCTCCGGCAAGGCCGAGCTTCATGGGCACCGTCATGCCAGGCAGGGCCAATGGGATGGACCCCACCAGAATGCCGATGCAGATGCCGATGAACATGGTGAAGATGTTGGGCTCGTTGAGGCGGCGCATCGAGTTGCCCAGGCGCTCGGCCAGGCGGTTGATGTCCTCGATGTTGCCCACCACGGTGATGCGGTCGCCCACCTGCAGCGTGAGGTTGGGGCTGGCCAGCAGGTCGACGCCGGCACGGTTGACGCGGGTGGCGTTGAGGCCGTAGCCCTTGGGCAGACGCAGCGAACCAATCTTGCGGCCAGTCATCTCACTCTTGGTGACCACAATGCGGCGCGACACCACCGGAGTGGTGGCCGTGTCGGTCTTCCAGTCCATTTCCACCTTGGGGCCTATGATGGAGTCGAACACCTCCTCGTCTTGCACACTCATCACTATGCGCATCAGGTCGCCCTCCTCCACCTTGGTTTCGTTGAGGGGGATCAGGATGGTGCCGTCGGTCTTCTGGATGCGCGACACCACAAAGTTGCGGTCGATGATGTTGTGTAGGCGGCTGATGGTGCGGTCGAAAATCAGCTTGTTGCTCACGCGGTAGGTGACCACGTGGGGCTTGAGCAGGCTCTGGTCGTTCTCATCGGCTATCTGCTTGGCCTCGCCCTCGATGTTGACCTTGAATATGGCCTTGACCACGATCATCGACAGGATGATGCCCACCACGCCCAGCGGATAGGCGGCGGCATAGCCCATCGACATCGACTGGTTGAACGCGGCTGCGGCATCGGCTCCGTGGGTTTCGATGAGCGTCTGCTGCGCGGCGCCGAGGCCGGGAGTGTTGGTCACGGCACCCGAAAGGATGCCCACCATGTCGGTGATTTTCACATCGCCCACAATGTAGTAGATCGACAGGGCCACCACCACATTGAGCACAATGATGAGTATGGCCAGGCCGTTGAGCACAAGGCCGCCCTCCTTAAACGAGGAGAAGAACGACGGGCCCACCTGCAAGCCGATGGAGAAGATGAATAGAATGAGGCCGAACTCCTGAATAAACTTCAGGATGCTGGGGTCGACCACCCAGCCAAAATGGCCGGCGGCGATGCCCACAAACAGCACAAACGTGGCACCCAGCGAGATGCCGAAGAACTTGACTTTGCCCAGGATCACTCCTATTGCAATCACGAATGAGTAGACCAGTATGGCGTGGGCCACACTGCTTCCTGTCATCAAATCAATGAACCAATTCATTACAAAAAAAATACTACGTTATTTCTATTAAAAAATTAATTAGCTACTGCACTTACTTGCCCACGATGCCGTTGCGCACGATGTCGAGAATCTGCTCGGGGCTGTGCACCACCACGCTGGCATGATATTCGATGAGCTCCTTCTCGGGGCGGAAGCCCCAGGTGACGCCCACCGAGTCGATGCAGGCGCGGCGGGCCGTTTCCATGTCCACGCCTGAGTCGCCCACATACAGGGTGTCGTCCTTGGCCACCTTGGCCTTGCCCAGAATTTGGAACACTATCGAGGGGTCGGGCTTCACCTTCACGCCTTCCTTCTGCCCCTCCACGGCCACAAAGTCGATGTCGGGATAGTAGTGGGCAATGATGGTCTCCACCGCGGCCTGATATTTGTTCGACGCCACAGCCACCTTCACACCCATGGCGCGCAGGTTGCGCAGCAGCTGCGGCACGCCCTCATAGGGGCGCGTGTAGTCGGTGCTGTGCTGGTTATAGTAGTCTTTGAAGTCGGCCAGCAGGCGGTCAACCGTCTCCTCGTCGCGGCAGTCCTCGGGCAGCACCCGCTCCATGAGGCGGCGCACGCCATTGCCCACAAAGAAGGGGTAGCTGGCAATGCTGTGGGTGACATAGCCATTCTTCTCAAGGGCGTGGTTGGCGGCATGGCCCAGGTCTTCAATAGAGTTGAGCAGTGTGCCGTCGAGGTCAAAAATCACAAGATTTTTCATAAATCAATTTGTTCCTTTCTAAATGATATATATCGTTTTTTTACCAATCAATAATCGTATGCATTAAGCGACGCGCGCGTCAGAACGGGTAGCCCACCGAGAAGTTAAACTCGCTGTCGCGCTTGAAGTGGGGCCTCAGCAGCGGCCAGTGGTCTTGCCCCGATGCGGGGTTGTGGGCCTTCATGCCCATGTCGAGGCGCACCAGAAAATAGTTGAAGTTCAGGCGCAGGCCTATGCCGTAGGCGGCGGCTATCTGCTCGTAGAACTTGCCGAAGCGGAACACGCCGCCCGGCTGGTCGGGATAGTCCTTGATGGTCCAGATGTTGCCCGCGTCGACAAATGCGGCCATCTCGATGACCCAAAACAGTTTGGCGCGATACTCAACGTTGGCGTCGAGCCTGATGTCGCCGCACTGGTAGATGAAGCTGTTTTGCGAATTGCTGGCGTTGAAGCTGCCAGGGCCCAGAGTGCGCACGCCCCAGCCGCGCACGCCATTGGCTCCGCCGGCATAGAAGCGCTTCTCAAACGGGGCCACGCTCGAGTTGCCATAGGGCACTATCACGCCCGCGCCCACGTGGAAGGTGAGCGAGTGGCGCGTGTTGAAGTTGTGGGTGATGGAGTAGTCGCCCTCCACCTTGAAGTATTGCGAATAGCGGATGCCAAACACCTTGTAGGCATCGCCCGCGCTCTTGTGGCCAAAGGCCGCCGAGAAGGCGTGCAGCAGGTTGCCCGCAGTCTCGGCCGAGGCGCGGATGGTGTGGATGTTGGTCTGCAGGGCCGTTGACAGCGGCGAGCCGTCGATGCGGTTGGTGTGGTAGTATGAGTAGCCCAGACGCATAATCAGGTGGTCTTCGTAGGAGTAGCGCAGCAGGGGGTTGGCAATGCTGTCGAGGAAGTTGGCGCGGCTCTTGGGCAGATACACATAGTTGATGTCAAGCAGGTTGAGCACATGGCGCTCGGTGTTGCGCGCCTCGCTCCACACATAGCGCCACGCACCGCCGGCAATGATGCGGGTGTACTCGGGGCGCGCCTGATAGTCGAAGCTGGTGGCGAACTCCGTGGAGGCCTGCACACGCTGCTTGAAGCTCTTTTTCAGAAACGGGCATTTAAACTTGGGATAGGTGATGCCCACCTCGGCCGAATATTCCGAATAGTTGTCGTTGATGAGGCCGTTGAGGTTGCCCGATATGCTCTCGTAGCTGGCCTTGAGCTTAACGTTGAGCCGCTCGCTGCCCTGCATTATGTTGCGGTGCTGGTAGTCGAGCCCCACGCCGAAGCCCAGGTCGCCCTCGCTGTTGGTGCCCTCGAGCGACACCGATGCCGTCTGCAGCTTGTCGCGGGTGAGCAGCACATACACGTCGAGCAGCTGCTGGCCGCCTATGCGGCCCACGGGGCGCACGTCGATGTCGACAAACTTCACAATGTCGAGGCGGCCGAAGGCCTGATAGGTCTTGTCGATTTTGCTGGCATCGTAGCGCTCGCCCGGCACTATATAGCAGCACTCCTCCAGCACGCGGCGGCGCAGATAGTGGTCGTGGCCGTAGAACACGGTGTAGCCGTGATACAGCGCGGTGTCGGGGGCCGAATAGTTGCCGTCGTGCATGGTCACGGGGTCGTAGTTGGTGACGAAAGTCACATTGCGCACGTAGAACTCCTCGTGGCGTCCGGCCGTGTCGGCGTGCAGCTTGCCTGCGGCTGGCGGGGCAAGATTGAGGGTGAGGTCCACGTCGCGCGAGCCGGCCGCGGTGTCGGCCGTGAAGGTTATGTATTCCTTATTGAATGCATAATAGCCCTTGTTGCGCATGTTGGCGGTGATGAGCAGGCGCTCGTCGTTGAGCTTGTTGTGGTCGAACAGCGACTGGTGCTTCACGGGATAGACCGCGGTGTCGGCCAGCACTATGGAGCGCAACTGGCTGTCGGGCACATTGTAGGCCACCGAGCGAACGCGGTAGGGCTCGTTGAGCCTCACGTCATAGCGCACCTTGGCGCGCTTGCGGGCGGGGTTGAGGGCCACGTCGTAGGTCACTACGTTTTTCATATAGCCCTTGTTGGTGAGTGCCATCTGCAGCTGGTTGGCGCTGGCCACGGTCAGAGTGGAGTCGTAGATCACCGGCGGCGCGCCCACGCGGCGCACCCAGCGGTTGAACCACTTGGTGGAGTCGCGACCCGAGAGGTTGTAGAAAGCCAGCTGCAGGCGCAGACCGCCCAGCACCTTGTGGTTCTCGGTTTGGCGCAGATAGTTCATCAGCGATTTGCCCTTGATGGTGCTTGAAGTGTCGAGGATGTTGATTTTCACGTCGTCGAGCAGATACTGTCCGTCGGGCACATGGCGTGTGAGGCTGCACGCGCCCAAGCAAGCCGCCAGCACAAGCAGCGCGGCGCACATTGCTAATTGTCGGTAATGGCGTGTCGAAAAATCAAACATAACATTTCAAATGTAGTGCAAAAATAGGTGCTTTTGCACTATTGGCAAAACTTATTGCCACATTTTTGCCGCGCCCGTGGCGGGGGTAAAACAAAAGCCGCCGGAGCTGTCGGCTCCAGCGGCTTACCATGATTGGGTGGGTGCTGAGGGATTCGAACCCCCGACCCTCTGCTTGTAAGGCAGATGCTCTGAACCAGCTGAGCTAAGCACCCATTGCGTTTGAATTGCGGTGCAAAGGTACACTACATTTTCCAATCCACCAAATTTCAACGCACTTTTTTTGCCGATTTTTTCAACCTTTGGCTGATACAAAAACAGTCAATGGGCAGCCAGACGGTCGTCTGGCTGCCCATTGACTTATATTAGTGTGTGGGTTAGAGGGCGAGTTTGGCGGCTTTGGCGCCGGCCTTTACCAGCACTATGCCCTTGGCGGTGAGCTGGATTGAGGTGGTGCCTGCGGGCACTGTGCCGCTGTAGAGCACGCGGCCGCCGAGGTCGTAAACGGCTACCTGCGTGGGTTCGGCCACGGTCACCTCAACGGCGCCGGCCTTGGCCGACACTGTGGCTGCTGAGGCCACTGCCGTCTCGACGCCTGTGGCGGGCGACACGGCAATCTCGTTGGACTCGTCGCTGTAGATATCGGTGATTTCGGCCGACGAGCTAACGGTCTCGGCTATTGCACGCACGGTGTAGCTGTATTTCACATCGCTGCTCATGGCGAACGAGGTGTTCACGTCGGCGCTGGTCTCCTCGGTTTGTATTATCTTCTCGATTTCGCGCAGCACGTAGCCTGCGGGCACCTGCTGCTTGATGTTGAAGTCGTCGACAAACACCTTGTGGCTGCCCGAGTACACGAGTTCGAGCGCCACATCAGCTGCGCCCTTGGTGAAGTTGAGGGCGTAGTTCTTGAAGCCCTCGCCGAGGATCACCTCCTGGCTCTCGAGCACCGAGTCGCTGGCGTTGACCAGGTTAACCACGAGGGTGTCGCCAGAGGCCATTTGGCCATAGCTGCCGCAAGCCATATTGATGTTGGCGGTGAATTTGCCTGAATTGTTGTTCAGGTTGAGGTAGGGAGTGGTGAGCGAAGCAGCTGACGAGCCAAAGGGCGAAAGGGCCAGACGGCCGCCTGCATAGGCGTGGTTGACGGCATACCAGCCGGGCATCTTGGTGTAGGCGTCGAGGTATTCCTGAATTTTGCCAAACTCCACCTGCTCGAGCGAGCCGCTGGTGATGCCTGCGAAGTTTTCGCTGAGCATGGTCACCTCGCCTGCGCTGGCCATGGTGGTGCTGCGATACACGGTGAGCTCGTAGGCATAGGCGTCGGCCACGGGCTTCCAGTTGGCAGTGAACGAGTTGGCCTTAGCATTGGTGGCGGCAAGGGCCTCGGGAGCATCGAGGGTCTTGATGGCCTTCACCACGCGCACCTCGTCGCTGTAGTCGCTCACGCCGGTGCCGTTGGTGGCGCGCACTGTGAAGTAGTATTGCGTGCCGGCTGTGAGGCCGGTCACCTTCTTGCTGGTGGTGGTCACGGTGTCGTTGTGCAGCGCATACTGCTTAGCGCCGTCGGCTGCCTTTGCATACACGTCGAGGATGTAGGCCTTGGCGCCGGTCACGCGCTTCCAGCTGGCCGTGAACGAAGTGCCGTCGGCATTGGTGGGCTGGTAGGGGTCGGGGGCCGGGAAGAACTCGGGGCTGGTCTCAACGGCAAGGCTGTCGATGAGCGAGCCGTTGAACGTGAGGCTTGGCTCGATGGTGATTTGGCTGAGCGATGAGCCGCCGCCCACCACAAACTGGATGGTGTGCCACTTGTCGTCGGGCACGATAAACGTCTTGGTGGTGCTGTAGCCAAGCGAGAACTTAACCACGGCGCCCGACTCCGAGAGGCTGCGGTAGCGGCAGGTGATGCGCACCACGCCGCTGTTGGCGCTCATGTTGTAGCGGGCGGTCCTGAGGTTGCCGCCGTCGCCAAGCTTGAGCATGCCGCCGGCTTCATACACATATTTGCCGCTCCAGCCGGTGAGGGTCTTCGACAGCTTGCCCGACGAGTAGGTGGAAATGTCGACGTCGGCGGGGTTGCTTTCACTGCCCTCGGTGAAGGCCGAGAAACCCTCGGCGAATATCACTGTGGGGTCGGCGGCCCACATCATCGACACCGATGCGAGGGCCATGATTAAAGAAAGTAATGCTTTTCTCATTTCAATGTTTCTTTATTGCTATTGTGATTTCAAAAAATTTGCACTTCATAGGCATTTAGGTGCAAAATTAGTAAATTTAACGCTATTAGCGCAAATCATATCACGTTTTTTAACTATAAAACACCATAAAACGGTCATCGGTCACCAAAGCGGCACTGATGCCGGCCTTGATGCCCGATGACATGTTTTTTCTTTATTGGATAGTGCCCTACCCTACTTCACCGCGAAGTTGTCACTATACTGGCTCACGAGGGCTGCAAACTGCGGATGGCGGCGCACCAGCTTGAGGTTGACGTAGGGCTCCTCGCTCACTCTCACCTCGAATGCGCTGCCATAGCCGTTGGCCAGAGCGGCCTCGAGATATTTATAGGCCTGGTCGTTGTCGCCCATGTCGCTCAGCAGAGCCGAGGCATAGTAGTAGGCCTGTCCGCCGGTTATGGTGTTGTCGGCGATGATTTTCTCGGCCCACTGGCGCGCCTCGTCGGCGCGGCCAAGCTCGTGCAGGGCAAAGCCGCGCAGGCTGGCCATGTCCGATCCGCCCGGCAGCACCTTCTGGAAGTCGGCGTTGGCGGCGTCGGCGTTGCGCAGGCGGTATTTGTTCACCCAGCCGCGCAGCAGCAGGGCCTCAGCATTTGAGGCGTCGGTCATGATGGCCTGGTTGAGCAGCGGCAGCGCCTCCTTGTCCTTGCGCATGGCCACAAACACGCGGGCGCGGGCCATGAGGGCGGGCACATAGGTGGCATTGATGGCCGATGCCTGATTGGCGGCGTTGAGGGCGGCCGTCAAGTTGTTGGCACCGCTGTGGGCAAGGATGCGCGACTTAAGGATGTAGTAGTCGGGCTCGCCCGAGCGCTTGTCGATGGCCTTGTTCACAAGGCCGAGGGCGGCGTCCATGTCGTTGAGCTGGAACTGGCACATGGCAGCGTCGTAATACACGGCGTCGTTGTCGAGCAGATTGTTGTCGATCACCGACTGCAGGCGGCGCATAGCCTGGCCGTAGTGGTTGTGGGCCATGGCCACCGAGGCGCTGATGCGGTAGTAGGTGGCCACTCGCGGCGCTTTGCTGATGGCGTCGTCGAGGGCGGCCATCACATCGGCATAGTTGGTGTTGGCCATGTCGAAGATTTCGCTGATGGCCAGCGAAGTGTTATTGCCGCTGAGGGCGTAGATGTAGTTTTTGGCGGCGGCCTTGTTCTCGCCCATCATTTTCAGCACGTCGGCGCGGTTGACGTAGACCTGCGACTCGGCCGGGAACAGCTCCACGGCCTTGTCGATGTAGCTGGCGGCGCGCTCATAATTCTGGCGCTTGGCCTCAACCTTGCCCAGCCAGTAGAGGGCGTCGTAGTTGCGCGGATTGTCGCGCATGATGATTTGGAAATTCTTTTCGGCCGCATCGAGGTCGCCCATCTTGTAGCTGAGCTTGCCCATCATGTCGATGCAGGCCAGCGACGACGGGTTGATGCCGGCCGCAGCCTGCAGGTCGGCGAGTTCGCCGTCGAGGTTGTTGCGGTCGTCGTTGAGCTTGGCGCGCAGCATAAAGGCGTCGAAGCGCAGTTCCTTTTCCTTTTCGGGAACGGCCTTGAGCACGCCGTTCACATCGTCGAGCGCACGGCGGTTGTCGCCGTTGAAGTAGTATTGGTTGGCGCGGGCAAACAGGGTGGCGTAGTCGTCGGGGTGCTCGCGCAGCTGGTCGTTATACACGCCCATCACGGCCTCGTTGATTTTGCGCTTGGTGTCCTGGTCGCTGTTGGGGACCTGAGCCACGGCTGCCACTGCAAACACAGCCGCGGCCGCAGCCAGCAAAAGTTGTTTGATGTTCATATAATTTATTCTGCTATTGATTTTCACTTGATTTCATTGATTTCGTTCACGGCGCGGCGCAGCGCGGTGAGGCGGCGCAGCAGGCCGTCGACCAGGTCGAGGCGCAGCATGTTGGCCCCGTCGCTCTTGGCCTCGGCGGGATTGGGGTGAGTCTCCATAAACAGGCCGTCGGCGCCGGTGGCAATGGCGGCGCGGGCAATGGTCTCGATCAGCTCGGGGCGTCCGCCGGTGACGCCCGCCGTCTGGTTGGGCTGCTGCAGCGAGTGGGTGATATCGACAATCACGGGCGCATACTGCCGCATCACGGGCACTCCGCGGAAGTCAACTATCAGGTCTTGGTAGCCGAAGGTGGTGCCGCGCTCGGTGATGGCCACATCGGTGTTGCCGGCGTCGATCACCTTTTGCACGGCAAAGCGCATGGCCTCGGGCGACAGAAACTGTCCTTTTTTCACATTCACCATGCGTCCGGTCTTGGCAGCGGCCACCAGCAGGTCGGTCTGGCGGCAGAGGAAGGCCGGAATCTGCAGCACGTCGACGTATTGCGCGGCCATGTCGGCCTCGCCCGGGGTGTGGATGTCGGTCACCACCGGCACGTGGAACGTGTCGGCCACCTTGCGGAGAATCTTCAGGGCCTTCTCGTCGCCGATGCCCGTAAACGAGTCGATGCGCGAGCGGTTGGCCTTGCGGTAGCTGCCCTTGAACACGAACGGGATGTGCAGCTCGCCGGTGACGGCCACAAGGCGCTCGGCAATGTCGAGGGCCATTTTCTCGCCCTCAATCACACACGGGCCGGCAAGCAGAAAGAAGTTACCGCCGAGCGATGACGTTAGTCGGTCGATTGTATTCATATAGTCTTATTATTGTCGTTATTAATTTTCGCAGAAGTTCTTTTTTTTGTAGAAAAACGGGTCACTTGGCCGCCATATCGAGGGCGTGGCACAGGGCGCAGGCAAATGTGGCCGCCGTCTCGGTGCGCAGGCGGCTCTCGCCCAGCGACACTGGCACAAATCCCGCCGCCAGCGCTGCCTGCACCTCGGCGGGGTCGAAGTCGCCCTCGGGGCCTATCAGCACCATAGTGTCGCGGCCTGGGCGGTAGGCCTGGGCCAGACTGACGCGCTTTTCGCGCGGCAGGCAGGGGTCGATGTAGGCAATGAAGCGGTCGCCCTCAAAGGGCTCGGCCAGCAGCTGGGTGAGCGGCGTCATTTCGTCGAGCCGCGGCAGTTGCGCCTTAAGGCTCTGCTTCATGGCCGCCACCATGATTTTCTGCACGCGCTCGGTCTTGAGCACCCGGCGCTCGCTGTTGCGGCACAGCAGCGGCACTATGCGGTCCACCCCCATCTCGGTGCACTTCTCGGCCATCCACTCAATGCGGTCCATGTTTTTGGTGGGCGATATGCCTATCACCACCTTGTGGCCCCAGTGCGGAGGCACGCAGCGGCTCTCCACCACCTCGACGGCGCAGTGCTTGGCGTGGGCCAGCGCAATGCGGCACGTGTAGAGGGTGCCAGCGCCGTCGACCACCTCGATGAGGTCGCCCTCGGCCATGCGCAGCACTTTGACGCAGTGGCGCGACTCCTCCTCGGGCAGGGTGAGCGTGGAGGCTATTTGCGGAGCATAGAACCTGTGCATTTCCTTATTAATATATTATCAGTTGAAAAACTTAAATTCATCACACACGCGCGCCTGCCGGCATCACTTGGCCTGCTCGCGCTTGTAGGGGAATATGAGCATAAACGCCACGGCCACTACCAGGGCAAAGCCTGCGAATATGAACCATGCCGTGCTCCACTCGCCCAGCAGATAACCGCTGTCGCTCCACTGGCAATAGTGATTGATCACCTCGCCGGCGGCAAGGGTGCCGATGGTGGCGCCGAGGCCGTTGGTCATGAGCATGAACAAGCCCTGACCCGAAGCGCGCACCGACGGCTCGCACTCGCGGTCGACGAAGAGGCCGCCCGACACGTTGAAGAAGTCGAAGGCCACGCCATAGACCACGCACGAGAGTATGAACAGAATCACGCCGGGGAAGGCGGGGTTGCCAAGGCCGAAGAAGCCGAAGCGCAGCACCCACGCAAACATGGCGATAAGCATAACCGTCTTGATGCCGTAACGCTTAAGGAAGAACGGAATGAGCAATATGCACAGCGCCTCGGCCACCTGCGAGAGCGACACGAGCATTGTGGCATTGTTGGCGCCGAAGGTGTCGGCCATGGCGGGGATGCCCTTGAAGCTGGTGATGAACGGCGTGGCATAGCCGTTGGTCACCTGAAGCGACATGCCCAGCAGAGCCGAGAAGATGAAGAACAGGGCCATGCGGCGCTGCTTGAACAGCTTGAAGGCGTTGAGGCCAAGCATCTCGGCTACCGACTGCGACGGCTTCTTCACCAGCTTGCACTGCGGCAGGGTGAGGCAGTAGAGAAACAGCACCACGCCCAGCACGCCCGACACCATGAACTGCATGTAGGTGTACTGGAACTTGCTGGCGCTGTCGGCCAGCGTGAACGACAGCGAACCGCCGTCCCACACGGCGCAGTTGACAAACCACATGGTGGCAATGAAGCCCACCGTGCCAAACACGCGTATGGGCGGGAAGTCCTTCACTGTGTCGAGGCCATGGGTCTTGAGTATGGTGAACGCCGTGGTGTTGGCCAAGGCCAAGGTGGGCATATAGAATGCCACGCTCACGGTGTAAAGCGCGATGAAGGCAGCCTTGTCGGGCTGCTCGGCGGCCATGCCCATGCAGCACAGCCCTATCATGGCCGCGCCGGCAATTAGGTGGCAAATGCCCAGCAGGCGCTGCGGCTGAATGTATTTGTCGGCCACGATGCCCATGATGGTGGGCATGAATATCGACACTATGCCCTGAATGGCATAAAACCATGAGATTTCGGCTCCCATGCCGGCGCGTCCCAAGTAATTGCCCATGCAGGTGAGGTAGGCGCCCCACACGGCAAACTCGAGAAAGTTCATTACGATGAGTTTGAGTTTTAAGTTCATTTCTTTAATGCTGTTATGCGAAGATTAATATGTTGTTTGTTGTTATTGTCTTATTCTGCGTTAGTTTCACTGTCGTCGCCGGCGTGCAGGCTGCGCTCGCATTCCTTGATTTGCCGCTGGATGGCGGCCGCATCCTCATATCGCTCGTCGGCCACGGCGCGGCTAAGCCGCTTGCGCAGCGAGTTGAGGCGCATGTGGGCGGCAGTGTCGGCCTTGAACGACGTGAGCTCCACCACCTCGCGGGTGGCATAGATGGGCGCGCCGGTGCGCAGCGCAAGGGCTATGGCGTCGCTGGTGCGGCTGTCGAGCTGCACCTGAGTGCCGTCGGCTGCGGCCATGCTCACGTGGGCGTAGAACACACCATCGGCAAAGCGGTAGATCTCCACCTCGGTGACGCCTATCAGGAAGGCGTGCATCATGCTCACCATCAGGTCGTGGGTGAGCGGACGCGGCGACTGCACGTGTTCGAGCCAGAAGGCTATCGACTGCGCCTCGGCCACGCCCACCACCACGGGTATGCGCAGCGGGCCGCCGTCAACGGCCAGCAGCAGGGCGTAGGCTCCGCTCTGCACCTGGCTGCGCGTGATGCCCAGCACCGTCAGTCCTATTCTGTCATTGCCTTTAGCGTCGTCGTTCATCAGTCAACCAAATCTTTAATCAATTTTCTGTCCTGTGATCACACCGCTGCCATAGCACAGGTGACCCGTGGCGTCGTAGATCACCGCAAACTGGCCAGGCGCTATGCCCTGCACGTCGGTGTCGCTCTCGAGGGCCCACTCACCGCCGCGCAGGTGGGTGAAGCGGGCCTTGAGCATGAGCGGCGTGTGGCGGTTTTTGAACATCACATCCACAGGGCCGCTGGCGCCCTCCCAGGGGTTGCCCGAAATAAAGTGCATCTCGTCGAGGTGCATCAGGCGGCCATACTGCTTGGCGGTGCCGTAGCCGTTGCTCACATATATCACGTTGTCGGCCACGTTTTTCTTCACCACATACCACGGGCCGCCGCTCAGGCCCAAGCCCTTGCGCTGGCCTATGGTGTGAAACCAGTAGCCGTTGTGCTCGCCCAGCTTGCGTCCGGTCTCGATTTCGATAATCGGGCCTTTTTTCACGCCCAAGTGGCGGCGAATGAAGTCGTTGTAGTTAATCTGGCCCAGGAAGCAGATGCCCTGGCTGTCCTTGCGCTTGGCGTTGGGCAGGCGCACCTCGGCGGCAATGCGGCGCACCTCGCTCTTGGGCAGGTTGCCAATGGGGAACATCACATGCTCCAGCTGCTCGTGGGTGATTTGCGCCAGGAAATCGGTCTGGTCCTTTACGGGGTCGACCGCGGTGGCCAGATATTTCACGCCGTCCACCACATCGGTGGTGGCATAGTGGCCGCTGGCGGTGATGTCGAAGTCCTTGCCCCAGCGCTTTTCGAAGTAGCCGAACTTGATGATGCGGTTGCACATGATGTCGGGGTTGGGCGTGAGGCCCGCCTTGACGGTGCGCAGGGCATAGGCCATCACGTTGTCCCAATACTCGCGGTGCAGCGTCACCACGTCGAGGGGCAGGTCGTACTGGCGCGCTATGAGGATGCACATCTCAATGTCTTCCTCGGCGGCGCAGTCGCCCTCGTCGTCGTCCATGCCTATGCGTATGTAGAACAGGTGCATGTCGTCGTGGTGGCCTTCCTCCACAAGTTTGTGGACCACCACCGCGCTGTCGACGCCTCCTGATATCAATACTGCTATGCTCATTAAAAAAATAGTGTAGTTGTGTTGTGTGTTAAGAACAGATGATTGCGGCCGCGCCTCATGCTTTGTCGAGCACGGCGCTCTCCTCGTCGCTGCGGTCGGGGGTGAGGTGCAGCGCTATGAGGTAGTCGAGCGACACCTTGCCCGGGCCGGCAAGCATCATAAACACGAATATGCCCATGAACATGAGCGGATAGCCGGGCGAGAAGTTAAACAGCTGGTCGGCCGCGGTGCCGCTCGACGACAATATCACCTGCTCGGCGTGCCACATGAGCACCAGCGACGGGATGAGCGCCACACGGGTGAGGAAGCCGAGCGTGATGAACACGGCGCACAGGATTTCCACCACCACCAGCGCCACCACCCAGCCCTCGGCCGAGGGGCCTTGCATCTGCAGCGCAATTTCGTCGATGTGCAGCGACTGCCTTATGGCCAGCTGCAAAAACATCACACCCGTGAACAGGCGCAGAAACAGGCGCGAGAGGTTGCTGTAGGTGTGACCCGCGCTGTAGATAAACAGATTTTTAATTGCTTTGGGTACCATATTCAAATATGTGATTCTGTGAATTAGTTGCTGACTTTTTCTTTCTCTACTGGTTGAACATGTCCTTCACCTGGTCAACGCTGATGTTTTTCGCCTGCACGCGGTGATCCTTGTCGAGAATGAACACCGACGGCAGCATGCGAATGTCGAGCGCGTTAAGCGCGTCGGGATAGTTGCCCACAGTCCAGTGCTTGGCATAGTCGGCGCTCTCCTTGGCCCAGTTGGCTCCGGGGCGGCCCACCGTGATGTCGTACACCTTGAGGCGGCCCGAGGCTATGGCGGCATTGATGCCGGCATCGGTGCTGAGGCGCAGGCGGGCAAACGAGCCGTCGCTGTCGTCGCGGGTGAACACCAGCAGATAGCCTTGGCAGGTGTCGGCCTTGTTATACAAGTGGCCCTTGCCGCCGCCAATGGTGGTGAACTCGATGTTGGCAATTGGTGCCATCAGCTTGCTGGCCTCAATGGTCTTCACCTGGTGGCGGAAGTGGGCGCGCACGTTTTTCTCGGCCCAGGTGGCGCCGGCCACCGAGCGGGCAAACGCCAGATACACGTCGTCGATTATGGTGGTGGGCTGCAAGTAGAGTAGCATTTCGGCAGCCTGGGCTATCTTCAGGAAGTTCGACTGGTTGGACTGCGCCTTAAACATGAGGTTGCGCACCGAGGCGAGCGACACATTCACGTTGGCGTTCATCATAATCTCCAGATAGTCGCGCACGGCGGTGAGCAGCAGGCTGTCGTTCTCGGCCTTGATGGGCTTTGACAGATTGCAGCCTTCCCAAAAGCGCTGCACCAGATAGTTGCAGCGGCTCTCAAGGGTTTTGCACGTGTCGGGCGCTGTGGGGTAGGCAAACAGCGTGGTCTGCGCACTCGAGCGGAATGCGTGGCCGCCTGCCATGATGGCCACAAACAGCAAAAGCGTTAATAACTTCTTCATTTTGCGAGTTTTAGCTATACATTTATTCAATCAAATAGTAAAATTAGTGTTTTTGCGGCATTAGTCAAAATATAAAGCGGCAAAAATGAGCATTTCAGCATTTTTTCACAAGTTTCACAAGTTGCGGCAGCCGCGCGGCACGCTTGCACGGCAGCGGCGAGTGGCCGCTGCTGGCGCCCTACTCCACCGTGTGGCGCAGCGGCCCCTACAGCCTGATTGCGCCCATTTAGGGCGGCCGGGGCTTTGACGCCACTGCTTTTTGCACTACATTTGCAGCCAGAATAAACCAAAGGCATTACTACACACCTATGACAATATTTGAGGTCACATTCAGCTACTTCAGCGACGGCGAGAGCGGCAACGACAAGTTCAACTTCGCCTGCCGCGACGAGGCCCAGGCAAAGTTTGACGAGCACCGCGCGGCTATTGAGCAGGAATTTGGCGGCTGCGCCAACACCGACCGCATCGACGAGGCCGACACCTTCGGCATCATGGACTGCGACTGCGGCTCATGGGCAAGAGTGTGCATCACCACCCATAACCAACAAAACAAAGAATTATGACACACCACCTGAAGCAAACCATAGCCGCAGCCATCGTTGCAGCGGCGGCAATAGTGCCCACCACAGCCATGGGCGGCGACAAACCGGCCGACCCCGACGACCGCTTCCGCCACTGGAGCGTGGAGGCCAGCGGACTGCTGAGCAGCGACGTGTGGGGAGCGGGAGCGGCAGTCAACTACCACCTGAACCCCTATGCCGGAGCGGGCGTGGGCATGATGATAATGGGCACCATGAGCGACGGCACCCAGGCGGGCTCCATGCCCGGCGGGCAGACCGACTGGGTGGCCGAAACGGGGCTTAACAGCGTGGGCGCGCTGCGTGCCGAGCTGCTGTTCACCACTCCGCAACTGAGGCTGGGCAGCGACCGCGAATATGGGTTGGCACTGCGCGTGTCGCCCGGAATCGACGTGCCAATTCCCGTGAACCGCACCGTGACGGTGGGCTACACCCCACACAAGCCGGGAAGCTATGAGGTGGACTACCGCGACCAGATTGAGAACCACAGCGGCAAAGCACTGTATGGGCACTGCAAAGTGGCCGCGCTGCTGACCATCGACCGCCTCGAGCTGAGCGCCGGCTACGAGTGGAGCAACTTCGACGTGTATGGCGGCGCGCGTAACATCAGCATTGGCGGCACCAAGCTGATAGGCAGCGACCGCAAGACCATACACGCCGCCTTCATCTCCCTCGCCTACAAGTTCTAACAGAAAGCGCCAAACAACGCCAAATGCCGTAGGGACGTGGCATGCCGAGAGCACTGAAAAAGTGACATTGTTGTGCATTTGTTGCAATGTGGTATTAGCAATGACATTATCCCTTTAGGGATAAGATATGTGTAGGCAGGTATGC
>CAVKDU010000052.1:0-18878 GCA_963655175.1 Wujia chipingensis
GCCGCCACCTTCCACGAGCATTATGACGAGATTCTGAACTTCTACACCAACCGCTCATCAAACGCGCTGGCCGAGTGCTTCAATGCCAAAATCAAACTGTTCAGGGCCAATTTGCGTGGTGTGGCCGACAAAAAGTTTTTCCTGTTCCGCATAGCCAATCTTTTCGCCTATCCCCACTGATTTTCTACTGAGCCCTGATTAATCGACAATAATCGTATAAACCACTGAATAAAAGCAAATTAACTGTAGAAACTCGGCATGCCGTGTCCGACGGGCGTAGCCATCCACCGCTCCCCCCCAAAAAAACACACCCTTCCCTCCTGCCGAGCGCAAGCGTCCTTAATGTCGAAAAATCTGTGCGCATCTGTGCAATCTGTGGGAGACTCTTCCGTTGCCCTAAACGCGGTGCTAAAAACATGTCTTTATGTCTTCCTATCGAAAAACAATCCTGCCGCACTATGTGTCTTTATGTCGAAATGGGCAGATTCCGAGCGGCTGCGTGGGGGCTACCCAGTCGGATGCGGTATGCCGTGCTCTTACAGCTAATTTGCTGATATTGCGCTGACTATGCGTTTAACCGCACTTCGCTGGCGTGCAAAAAAAATCCCGGAGCTTCATTTGAGGCTTCGGGAATTGTGGTTATGCGTCATGCCACCGCATGGGCGGCGCGATGGTGGCTATCAATCGGCTGCCTTGCCGTCGCTGCCAAGCACGTTGATGATTTTGTGCTTGTACATCTCTTCCATGAGGTCGCGAGCGGGACCGCAATATTTGCGGGGATCGAATTCGCCCGGCTTGTCGTGGAACACCTTGCGCACTGCTGCTGTGAAGGCCAGACGTGAGTCAGAGTCGATGTTGATTTTGCAAACGGCGCTCTTGGCAGCCTTGCGCAGCTGCTCTTCGGGGATACCAACTGCATCGGGCAGTTTGCCGCCGTATTGGTTGATCATGTCAACGTATTCTTGCGGAACTGAAGAAGATCCGTGGAGCACGATGGGGAATCCGGGCAGCTTCTCCATAATCTCGTCGAGGATGTCGAATGCCAGTGGCGGCGGCACGAGGCGGCCAGTCTTCGGGTCGCGTGTGCACTGCTCGGGCTTGAACTTGTAGGCGCCGTGGCTGGTGCCGATAGAGATTGCAAGCGAGTCAACGCCAGTGCGCTTTGTGAAGTCGATAACCTCGCTGGGCTGAGTGTAGTGCGATTCCTCGGCCGAAACCTCGTCTTCAACACCTGCCAGCACGCCGAGCTCGCCCTCAACGGTAACGTCGAACTGGTGTGCGTAGTCAACCACCTTCTTGGTGAGGGCGATGTTCTCCTCATAGGGGAGCGAAGAGCCATCGATCATCACCGATGAGAAACCAAAGTCAACGCAGCTCTTGCACAGCTCGAAGCTGTCGCCGTGGTCGAGGTGGAGGCAGATTTGCGGATGCTTCCAACCCAGTTCCTTGGCATACTCCACAGCGCCCTGTGCCATGTAGCGGAGCAGGGTCTGGTTGGCGTAGTTGCGTGCGCCCTTAGAAACTTGCAGAATTACGGGTGACTTAGTGTCAGCGCAAGCCTTGATGATGGCCTGGAGCTGCTCCATGTTGTTGAAGTTGAATGCAGGAATTGCATATCCTCCTTTGATTGCCTTGGCAAACATCTCGCGGGTGTTGACAAGACCCAGATCTTTATAACTTACCATTTTCGTTATAATTTATTTTTATTAGTAAATCTATTTCTGTTTTATAGTGTAGCCAAAAAGCGTGCCAAGCACCCGTGGGTTGCCATTTTGGCACCTTTATTGATTATCCGGGTGCAAAGATACTGCAACTGTTGGGGTTATCAAAAAAATAGCGTGTAAAATTACTGATAAATTTCTGTAATGGGGCCGTTCAGAATGTGAGCATGGCCGAGCAGCCCGCCGAGTGGCCGTCGTAGAAGGGCACTGCGCCGAAGGTGGCGCCGCCCGATGCCGAGCGGGCTCCGCGCACTATTTTGGGGTAGAGCCAGTATGCCAGCTTGGTGCAGCCCACGCCAATGGCGGCGGCCGCTATCACGTCGTGGGCATAGTGGCGCTTGTGGTGCACGCGCAGCACGGCTGTGGCAGTGGCCACGGCATATCCGCCGGCCCATATCCACGGGCTGGCGTGCCGGTGCTCCTGCCACAGCATCTCGGCGCCCATAAAGGCAATGGCCGCGTGGCCCGAGGGGAAGGCGCGGCGGTCCGATCCGTCGGGCCGCCGCTCGCTCACTGCGCTCTTCAGTCCCTTGCTCACGCCAACGGTGAGCAGTGCCGATACGGCCCGCATGGCCATGCGGTGGCGCAGGCTGTATTCGTTTTTCACTCCCGTCAGGTCAAGTGCCAGCACTGCGGCGGCGGGGGCAAACTGCATGCAGTTGTCAAGGGTGTAGCTTGTGCGCACCGCGGCTTCGCCGGCGGCCTGACTGCCGTCGCCGGCGGCCTCTTGCGCAGCCACCGGGGCGGGGGCGCACACGGCGGCCGCCGCCATTGCGCACAGCATTGTTTTCTTTATAATGTTCATTACAGTTAGTCTTTTTTCTCGGGGGGCGGTCACAGCTTGCCGTGCTCCACATAGCTGTAGTAGTCTTGCCGGCACACCACCAGGTGGTCCACCAGCTCAATTTCCACCGCCCGGCAGCCTGCGGCCAGACGCCGCGTCATGTCGTCGTCGGCCGCGCTGGGGTTGGGGTTGTTGCTGGGGTGGTTGTGCGCCAGCAGTATGCCATCGGCCTGCCGCTCGAGGGCGCGGCGCAGAATCAGCTTGATGTCGGCCACGGTCGACGACGTGCCGCCCGTGCTGATCAGCACCTGCCCGGTGACGCGCTTCGACCGGCTCAGAATTAGCATGCGCATCTCCTCGTGGTCGAGCGCCTCCATGCTGGAGCGCAGATAGTGGTAGGCGTCTTCGCTTGAGCGTATCTGGGGGTTCTCGGCATACTTCTCGTGCTGGTAGCGCTTGGCCAACTCGAGGGCGGCGCCTATTTGAATGGCTTTTACAAAGCCGATGCCCGGAAAGTTGCGAATGTCGCCCACCGACATCTTCACAAGGTTGTAGATGTGGTTGTCGGCCAGATTCATTATGCGCTGGCACAGGTCCACCACCGAGCAGCCGCGCGTGCCCGTGCCTATGAGGGCGGCCAGCAGTTCGGCGTTGGTCAGCGACGCCAGGCCGTTGGCCATGGCCTTCTCGCGCGGGCGGTCTTCCGACGCCACGGTGGTCTTGAGCGACTTGCACTCGTCGGTTGCTGGCTTCTCGGCCACAAGGCTGTCGGTGTAGTGTTGGTCCATATGCCGCTGCCTTTATTTGCCCTTGCGCATGGCTATTTCCTGCTCGATGTTGCGCCCGTGGCGCAGCAATATCTTCCACGTGTACGCCTGAATGAATCCCACGCCGTAGGCCCCCAGCTGCACAAAGCTGGTGACGATGGCCAGCAGCGAAATCACGAGGCTGCGGGTGCTGCACAGCGCGCTGATCCACAGCAGCGCCACATACAGTGCCAGCGGCAATATGGCCCACCAGTGCCACAGCACCGACAGCAGCACCAGCGCCGCGCAGCCCAGCACAAACACGGCGGGCAGGCAGTGCACCAGCTTAAGCGAGTCGGGGTAGAGCAGCTTAAGGGTGATGCGCGACATGCCGAACACGTAGGTCTGGCGGGCAAACTTGCTGAGGCTGGTGCGGCGCTTGTGGTAGACGAAGGCCTCGCGGATGAGGCTTATCTCGAAGCCGGCCTTGCGGATGCGCGTGCTCATGTCGATGTCTTCGCTGAACATCTCGCGGAAGCCGCCCACCTTTTCCCACACCTGGCGCGAATAGCCCATGTTGAACGACCGCGGCACAAACTTCTCGAGCTGCACCTTGCCGCCGCGTATGCCGCCGGTGGTGAGGAACGCCGTCATCGAAAAACTGATGGCCTTCTGCACCAGGGTGAAGTCGCTGCTGGCCGCGTCGGGGCCGCCGAAGCAGGGCACGTAGTGCCGCCGCAGCGCCTCGCGCAGCGTGGCGAAGTAGTCGGGCGGAATCACGCAGTCGCTGTCGAAAAACACGAAGTAGTCGCCGCTGGCGCGCTCAATGCCATAGTTGCGCGCTATGCTGCGCCCCTCGTTGGCCTTGTAGTGGTAATGCACGTCGATGGCTCCGGCATACTTATTCACCACGTCGCCGCAGGGCACGGTGGAGCCGTCTTCCACTATCATCACCTCAAAGTCTTTGCACGTCTGCGCTGCCAGACTCTTGAGCAGGTCGTCTACCTCGTCACACCGGTCATACACCGGCACTATCACAGAAAAATATGGCATGTTAAAATCAATTCTTTAGTGTAGCGCAAATGTAGTCAAAAATCCCCACCCCCGCAACTTGGGCTTTTAAAGTTTAAAGTTGAAAGATTACGGTTGAAAGTTTAATGTTGTGGGCTTAGGGAGGGTGTGTGTCCCTTTTGCGCTCACTGGCGGCGGTCCATGTCTTTTAGGCGGGCTTCGATCTGCTCGAGCTTTTCAAGCACTTCGTCGTTGTTGTCTTCGGTCATGGCATCGACAAACACCGAATTCACGAGCGACATGCCAATGATACCGCCCAGAAATGTGAGGGCCGAAAAGTAGCAGCGGGCAAACACGCCCATAGCCGCACTGCTGCCGGCGGCAATGGCATCGGGAATCTCATACCAGCCTTCTATCGAAAACAGGCGGAATATGCTGTAAAGGCTTATTGCCGGATTGCCAAAATACTCGGGCGAGATTCTGCCAAACAGCGCAAACGACAGTATGGAGAACACAAACAGCACAATCACAAAGGCCACAAACACCAGCGACGAGGCCCTCACCGCCATTTTCAAACCTTTGAGCAACTTATGCACGTTGGGGATGAAGTGCAGCACTTTCAGCGACTTCAGCAGACGCATCGAGCGTAATGCAAGAACGGCGCTCGTGCCAATCTCGTGCTCAAGCAGCGGACTCAGAATCGACGGCAGGGCTATGACGAGCACTATGAAGTCAAACCGGTTCCAGTTTCGTTGCCAGTAGTCCGACCACCCGTATTTTGAAATCTTGGCAGCAGCCTCGCACACGAATATCAGCGTGAAAGCAGTGTCGCACCACTCAAAAAATGTGGTGTCGCGGAAAAATCCGCCCACAAACATAATGATGGTGTTGAGCACAATCGCAGCCATCATAATGCGATTGTTGCACAGCAGTTCCCGTAATGCAGTCATCATATTTGTTGGTTTTGTGGTAAGTCTTCTGCTGTGAGTGTTGCCAGTTCGTCGATGGTCACACTTGGCTTGCTCGAGAGCCTTATGGCCTGATTCTGTATGGTGCTTTCAAACAGATTACGCACATAGCGGCCATTGCCAAAGTTTTTGCTTTTGTGCTCTACGGCACGGGTGATGATCTCCGACAGTTTCGCCAGAGCATCGTCATCTATTTTATACTGATTCTTTTTAGCGTTCAGAATGAATATCTGCTTTAACTCATCGGGCGTGTAGTCGGCAAAATGCACATATCGGTTGAATCGCGACTGCAAGCCAGGGTTAGAGTCGATGAAGCGCTTCATTTCGTCGGAATATCCGGCCAGAATCACAATCAGGCGGTCGCGGTCGTCCTCCATTCGCTTGAGCAGCGTTGCAATCGCCTCTTGGCCAAAATCGTTGCCGCCTCCCTGCACCAGCGAATAGGCCTCGTCGATAAAGAGAACGCCGTCGAGGGCAGAGTCTATCACCTTGTTGGTCTTCACTGCGGTTTGTCCCACATATTCCGCCACAAGTCCCGACCTGTCGGTCTCCACAAGGTGGCCTTTCCTCAGCACGCCAAGGCTGCTGTAGATGTCGGCGAGAATCCTTGCTACGGTCGTCTTGCCGGTGCCCGGATTGCCTGTGAACACGCAGTGGTATGATATCGCCACCGGCTTCAATCCGTTCTTCTTGCGCTCCTGCTGAATCTTGACGAATTTGGCAATGGCCGACACCGTGCTTTTCACTTCCGCCAGTCCTATCAGCTCATCCAGATCCTTGAGCGGGTCGGTGCTGGGCGCCTTTGAGCCAGCCGCGCTTTTGTCGCCAGCCACATTTGCCACGTTCGCCTTCTTTTCAAACTCCTCCAGACCATAATCCTTGCCGGAATTAGAAAACGACAAAAGCTTTTCAAGCCACTTGCCCTCTTGCACGCTGATTGTGTTGTCGGCCTTTGCAATAACGGAGAAGAAGCGGTAGAGCAGTGAAAAGTATTCCGTTTGGAAATCCTTGAGCCCGCACAACTTAAACAACTCATTCAGCGCAAAAAAGTCTTCAGAGTCGTCTCTTTTAAATCCGTTCTTATACGCCTTGCTCGCCGCATTCAGCTGGTCAATTGCCCCCTCAAATGTCTTGGAATTAAATGTAAAGTAGGTCAACTTCAAGGACCCCAGCAGGTAAGCCTCGAGAATCATAATAGGTAGGCCCTCCCGACAATACAAATTTTCAGCATTATGGCCCAGACGCTCATAGCAGTATATAATATCAGTCATAATAAAGCAAACGAGTTTGTCTTTTGTAGTCAAATCCATGTTTGCCAAATTCTCAGATACGGCTTTCATCACCAGCTTGTGCTTTGTGAGTTTGTCGTAGAAGTCGCATATGGGCTGTGCCACAGCCAGTGCCTTGTTGAAATATGCCTCAGTGATAATCGATTTGCTCATTGATTGATATTGTTTTGGAGTTTCGTTGGCGGTATTGGTAATAGGCCACTCAAGTCGCCGAACACAAATTTACGGTATTTTTCCCTGACTTGGCCCATTTCAGTGAACTTTTTTGCTGAAAGCGGCGAAGGCTGCTACCCGCGGTGGGGAGCAGCCTTCGCCGTATGTGGTGTGGGTGGGCTGGTGTTACAGCTCGATGGGTTCGTATTTCAGACCCCAAACGTCGGCCACGGCCTTGAAGGTGACTTTGCCGTCAACCACGTTCAGACCCTTGAACAGGGCGGGGTCGTCCTTGCATGCCTGCTTCCAGCCCTTGTCGGCCAGAGCCACGGCATAGCGCAGGGTGGCGTTGGTGAGGGCAGTGGTCGAGGTGTAGGGCACTGCGCCGGGAATGTTGGCCACGGCATAGTGCAGAATGCCGTCGACCACATATGTGGGCTCGCTGTGGGTGGTGGGGTGCGATGTCTCAAAGCATCCGCCTTGGTCAATGGCCACGTCCACAAGCACTGTGCCGGGCTCCATCTCCTTGAGCATGTCGCGGGTGATGAGGTGGGGCGTCTTGTCGCCGGGCACCAGCACCGAGCCAATCACCACGTCCACGTCTTTCAGCTCCTTGCGAATGTTGTGCTCGCTTGAGTAGAGGGCGTGAATGTTGGCGGGAGTCTCGAGGTCGAGCTGGCGCAGACGCGGCAGCGAAATGTCGGTGATGGTCACGTCGGCTCCCATGCCGGCTGCGGTGCGCGCAGCTGCTTCGCCCACTATGCCGCCGCCTATCACGAGCACCTTGGCGGGCTTAACGCCGGGCACGCCGCCAATGAATTTGCCCTTGCCGCCCTTGGTCTTTTGCAGATAGTAGGCGCCGTTGAGGGCGGCCATGCGGCCTGCCACCTCGCTCATCGGAATCAGCAGAGGCAGTGAGCGGTCGGGCAGCTGCACCGTTTCGTAGGCCAGACACACGGCTCCGCTCTTTATCATTGCCTTTGTCAGAGGCCCGTCGCTTGCAAAGTGGAAATAGGTGAACACGAGCTGGCCTTTGCGAATCAGCGGGAACTCGGGTTCGATTGGTTCTTTCACTTTCACGATCATCTCGGCTGTGGCATACACGTCTTCGATTGTGGGCAGTATTTTTGCGCCCACTGCCTCATATTCGGCATCGGGGAAACCGCTGTTTTCACCGGCGGTGTGCTGCACATACACTGTGTGGCCGTGCTTGATGAGCTCTGCCACGCCTGCGGGGGTCATACCCACGCGATTCTCATTGTTTTTAATCTCTTTAGGTATTCCAACTTTCATTTTGCCAAAAGTTTTTTTAGGTTTTTGAATTAATTAGTATCTGTGGTCCAAAAGTAGCAAAAAAAACTTTTTCTCAATAGAAAAATGAAATTTTTTTTCATTTCATCGCAAAAAAATCTGTTTACCCACGGTTTTGTTATTTGTGTTGCAATAATTGCAACGGTGTAAAAATAAATACGCCAACGCATTGAGCGTCAGCGCATTTGTTATGCTTTTGTGAGGTGCCTCTAAGGTTGGACAGGCGTCAGTTGGCAAAGTCAACCGACACGCCCATCTGGAAGCGCCCGGGGTTGAGCGGATAGTGGGGTGTGGAGAAGTAGGCCTTGCCGCCCAGCGAGCCGCCGTTCACGTGGCTGTAGAGCAGGTAGAAGCGGGCGCGCTTCAGCTTGAAGTTGGCATAGGCGTTCATAAAGGTGAAGTTGCCGCACTTTTGCTCGTGCTGCGTGTGCCACGACATGGTGGCGGGGTTGTAGGCCGGAGCATAGTAGCGGGTGTAGTAGTTGCAGTCCACGCCCAGCTGCACCTTAAGCACGCGGGCCACGGCAAAGTTGAGGTAGAGGTTGCTGTACACGGCCAACTTGGGCAGCGGCAGCACGTCGGCGTTGCTCGTGGTCTGGTAGGTGACGGCGTTGTCCCAGTGCAGAATGCCCACGCCCAGGCGCTGGTCCACGGTGGCGCTCAGCACATGCACGGGCGCATTGTGCTGCTCGGGCACGCCCTCGGCGTTGAAAAACACGTAGCTCTTCAGTGTCTCATAGCCGGCGTTGACGCGTGTGCCCGTGTGGGGCAGCGTGAGTTCGCCGCCCAGGCGCAGGCGCTTCACCTTGCCAAAGTTGTTGGCCCATGCGTAGTGGTTCGACACAAACTGCTGCATCAGGTAGGGAACCTCGAGGTTTTTGAAATATCCGTAGCCGCGCACCGTCACCGAGTCGCGCATCAGGCGGAATCGTGTGGCCACGTCGCCAGTCACGTCGATGTCGCCCGCCACGCTGCCCGCCACGCCAAACTGCGCCGTGGCGGCGTAGGTCAGAATCGAGCCGCGCTGCTTGGTGAGCTGTCCGCCCACCCACACAAGGTTGTCGGTGTGGCGCGGGCCCACGCTCGCGGGCAGCGGCGTGAGACCCTGCTGCGTGCCCGCCGCCAGCGTGGAGTCGGCCACCTGGGTGTAGCGCCTCATGCTGTGGGTGGCGTAGAGGGCGAAGCCGAATTTGGCATATTTGTTGAATCCCTCGAGCAGCGACACGCCCACCGTGTTGGTCAGCGCCCAGTAGCTGGTGGTCTCGTCGGTGCCGCCCAGCTTCAGGTAGGTGTGGCTGAAGAATGCCGTGTCGTCGCTGGCGCTGGTGTTCAGAAACAGGTGCTTGGCCGCCTTGTAGTCCATGGTCCAGATGAAGCTGGTCACGGGCACGTATACGCGGCCCACAATGGTGTCGGCCACCGAGTCGCGCAGATAGTGGTAGTAGCCCACCTTGTAGCGGTGGTTCATATACACTTCGCGGCCCGAGAGGCGGTTGTGGGTGGCGGTGAGCCGGGTGGGTATGTTCTTGAAGTCGACGCGCGTGTCGCCGCCCTGCACGGCTGCGGGGTCGGTGATGTAGCGGTCGTCGGTGATGCCGCCGCTCTCCTTGTTAAGGAAGTTGTAGTTGTTGAAGAATGCCTGCATCTCATAGCGGTCGCCCATATACGAGGTGTTCAGGCCCCACGAGAAGTCCTTGTCGGCCTGGTAGTCAAACGAGCCCTTGCTGTAGATGTAGTCCATCATGGCCCCGGCCTGCAGCCGCTTGCCGGCGTTGCCGCTGAATATGGCCGTGGTGCGGTCTTGGTTGCTGTATTTGTTGCCGCCGGTGCTGTAGCTGAGCAGCGTCATGGGTATGCGCGTGTTGTAGAAGCGCTGCTTGTCGAGGGTGGGCAGCCACGCGTCGAGGGCGTCGGCAAAGAAGAAGTCGCCCGCCATTTTACGCTCAAAAAACAGCTGGTTCTGCCCCTCGGCGCCATAGTTGCCCGTGGTGGTCCAGGCACGGCTCACCGCGCTGGGCACAAACCGTTGGTGGTAGTTGTGCGGCAGGGTGTCGATGGTGGCCGGGTATTGCAGGCCCAGGGGCTCGCTCACGCTCCATGCGCGCGACGGCTCAAGCTTCACTTTGCTCTTGGCTTGGGCGCCCGCCGCGGCGAGCAGCGCAAGCGCCACTATGGTGAATGTTGCAAATAGTCGTGTCATATCGGTTGCAAAGTTACAACGTTGCCGCCGCTTGCGCAACACAATGTGCTCACTTAGTGCCGCCATTCGGCCCATTTCCTTTGCAATTGCCGTCGCTCAGCAGCCGCTTGTAGCAGCTTGGCGGCATGCCGAAGTGCGCCGCAGCCTCTT
Organism: Wujia chipingensis; assembly: GCA_963655175.1. Lineage (GTDB taxonomy): Bacteria > Bacteroidota > Bacteroidia > Bacteroidales > Muribaculaceae > Sodaliphilus. Next base: position 10,334 of record CAVKDU010000052.1, read on the forward strand.
CTTCGACCACCATGATCCCGAGATGGCCAAGCAGTTTATGCAGTGGAAATCGCTTGTGTAACCCGCAAAACAAGAAAAAACGCCCCTTTTAGCAAAAAAATCGCGAAAACACTTGACAGATTCAAAAAATGGTGCTACCTTTGCATCGCTTTTGAGAACGAAAGTTACTCCGAAGCAAACATCACAAGTTCGGGATGTAGCTCAGTCCGGTTAGAGTATACGTCTGGGGGGCGTGGGGTCGCTAGTTCGAATCTAGTCATCCCGACACTGCAAAAAGGCTAAACAACGCAAGTTGCTTAGCCTTTCTTGTTTTGTCACCCCTTAAACGCATGATATTGTGTTAAAACACACAAAATCAGCTATTTACTATAGGGACGCGGCATGCCGCGTCCGACGGGCGTTGCTCATCCAGCAAAACAAAAACCGCCAATACAAGACCAAACCTGAATGCACTACCGATAGCAGTAATTATTTTTTACTAATTTCGTTAGTTTACAGTAAATTGCGGTGGACGTGGCATGCCACGTCCCTACTGTTTGTGGCGTCAATTGGGCAAAACAATCCCGAAGGGATAATGTTGGCATTGTTAATACCTCATTGCAATAAATGCCACAACAATATTACTTTTCCAGTGCTTTCGGCATGCCACGCCCCTTAATGCATTCGTCACTGTTTGGTGCATTTATGGCGCACCTCATTGAGCCCCGTTTAAGCCATTAATCCACTCTATTACTGTGGTCAGCACCTCTGGCGATATGGTCTCTTCAATTTGCTGGTATTCCACCAGACTGCCGGTTGTGCAATGCTGGAACAGGTGGTTCAGGCCGTCAAACCTCTTTATTGTGTGCTTGCAGTTGGTCAGCCCATTCTCCAAGGCAGCAGTGTTGGTCACGCAGTCCACCTGTGTGTCTTTAGTGCCGTTAAGGGCCAGCACAGGACATTTGATTTTCGAGAGACCCTTGCTTGCGTCAACAGTTAGAAAATGGCGGATATAGGGATTGTCGCCCTGCGCCAAGGCTTTTGTGAGTACAGGTCTCAGCTCAGCCGGACAAGCATCAATATTTATTTCGCCGGCTTTCTTTCCACTTGCCATCTCGTAGAGTGCGTTCTCCAGGACAGCGATGTATTTGTCCACCTTGTCGGCGGGGATTTCAAGGCTCGACATTGCCAGTCGGTTCTGCTGCACGAGAGTCTCCTTGCCCGACACAGCCATGCCCGCAAGCGACACGATGAAGTCGGCCTTCCCCTCTTCGGCAATTATCAGGGCAATTGTGCCACCTTCGCTATGCCCAAGCACGCCTACCTTGCTGAACCGTTTTCTGAGCAACAGCAGGCCGGCTTCGGCATCTTGCCGGAAGTCTTTGGTGGTGAAGTCTGTGAAGTTCACACTCTTGCCGCCCCATCCGCGGTCGTCGTAGCGCAGCGAGGCAATGCCGTTGCGCGCGAGAGCGTCGGCAATCACAGCAAACGGCTTGTGGCCCCACACCTCCTCGTTGCGGTCTTGCTGTCCGCTGCCAGTCACCATAAGCACTACAGGGGTGTCTTTTGAGCTGTTCACGGGTAGGGTGAGAGTGCCATTAAAGGTATATCCGCTGTTGGTAAAACTCACGCTTTCTTCCTTATAAGGGAAAGGGCCGACTGGAGTCTGCGGACGCTTAACCTCAGGCTTGCCAGCCTTCAGAGTAAGCGGCAATTGAAGGCCATTCTGCTTGAAAGTTCCATTTATGTTCTCGCCCTCTATTTTGCCCTCAAACGTTGCACCGATGGCGGCAATGCTCACCTTAATGCTTCCGTCATCGCCTACGGTCTTTTCTGCCGGAATGCCATTTGCTCCCTGGGCCGGAGAGTCCATGGTGCAGCCATTGTCCGAGAAGTTGAACACTAATGGGAGCTTTGTTCCCATCAAGTTGAGATTGCCGCTCCATGCGCCCCGTTGGGCATGGGCTGCAAGGGCCGCCAGCGAGAGTAAGGCCGCCGTGAGAATGTTGGTTAGCTTCATAAACTCATATGGTTTTAGGGGTGAAGATAGGGACAAGGTGGTTTGGCTGAAATAAGCCATCATGCAAACTTTCAACTCTCAACCTTAATCTTTCAACTTTAATCTGTAAACTTTAAACCTTACGAAAGATGGTAGAGCTTGCGCACGTGGCGCACGTCGTGGTCCACCATGCGCTTCACCAGACGGTCGAATGGGGTGCGGCGCGGGTTCCAGCCTAGCAGCCGCTGCGCCTTGCTTGAGTCGCCGCGCAGGTAGTCCACCTCGCTCGGGCGCAGATACTTGGGGTTGACCTCCACTATCACGTTGCCCGTGGCGCGGTCTACGCCCTTTTCGTCGACCCCGCTGCCGCGCCACTCAAGCTCGATGCCCGCGTAGTGGAACGCCAGCGTGCAAAATTCGCGCACGGTGTGGCTCTCGCCGGTGGCAATCACAAAGTCGCCCGCCTCGGGCTGCTGCATTATGGCCCATATGCACTCCACGTAGTCTTTGGCGTAGCCCCAGTCGCGGCTCGCGTCCAGATTGCCGAGGTATAGCTTGTCTTGCAAGCCGCATATGATGCGCGCCGCCGCAAAGGTGATTTTGCGCGTCACAAAGTTCTCGCCGCGGCGCTCGCTCTCGTGGTTAAACAGTATGCCGTTGGCCGCGAAAATGCCGTAGCTCTCGCGGTAGTTTTTCATAATCCAGTAGGAATACAGCTTGGCGCAGGCATATGGGCTGCGCGGGTGGAATGGGGTGTCCTCGTTCTGCCCCACGCTGCGGTCGTCCACCTTGCCAAACAGTTCGGCCGAGCTGGCCTGATACACCTTGGTGAGCTTCTCGCGGTGGGTGATGCGCAGCCCCTCCAGCAGGCGCAGAGTGCCCAGGGCGTCGCTCTCGGCTGTGTATTCGGGCACTTCAAACGACACCTTCACGTGGCTTTGCGCCGCCAGATTGTAGATTTCGTCGGGCTTCACCTGCTCGATGATGCGAATCAGCGAACTGGAGTCGGTCATGTCGCCATAGTGCAGGTTCACCAGCCGCTTCTGGCTCATGTCGCGCACCCACTCGTCGAGGTAAAGGTGCTCGATGCGGCCTGTGTTGAATGCGCTGCTGCGCCTAATTATGCCGTGCACCTCATAGCCCTTGGCCAGCAGCAGCTCGGCCAGATACGATCCGTCCTGCCCGTTGATGCCGGTTATGAGTGCCACTTTCTGGTTGTTCTCGTTCATATCAGTGCTTGAATGTTTTCGTTTGTTACTGCAAACTTACTGAAAAAATCGTTTCGGCGGCTCTGCCGCGCCGCTTTTATTTCAGGCTTTGGCCAATGAGCAGGAATGCCAGCAGGCGGCTGCGCTTTATCACGGCTATGGCCAGCAGGGTGGCGGCGGTCACCGCCAGCGCCACGGCAGCGGCCACCACGGTGAGCGGCACGGTCTGCAGCCCCAGCTGCCGCATGGGCTCTTGCAGCGCGGTGAGCGGAAACAGAAAGAAGTAGTGGCACAGATATATGCCCAGGCTCTCGTTGCCCAGCAGGTGGAAGAATCGGGTCGCCGCATTGGGGCGCACCCCGGGGGCATACTGGCGCGCGCTCCACGGCTCAATCAGCGCCAGCGCCACCACCGCCAGGGCAAAGTGCATCAGCGGCATGGCCGCGAACTTGATGGACGTCACCGCAGCGGCGCATTCGCCCCACGGCATGTCCCACGGATACACCAGCGCATACCACAGCGCGCCGAATCCCACCACCGAGGCTGTGAGGCACCACTGCCTGCAGCGCAGCCGCTCAAAGCCCTCGCGCAGGCGGTGGGCCATGGCGCCGATCATAAACACGGGGTAGAACTGCGCCAACAGTCCGAAGCCCGCCCAGTCCACGTTGGCGTCCTCGTCGGCCAGCGTCACGCTGAGGGCTATCAGCACGCCATACACCACCAGCATCGCCGCCACCTGCTGCCACACGCGGTGCAGGCGGCTCAGCACCCGGCTCAGCGGCCAGTAGATGAGCATCAGCTCAAACAGGCACAGGGTGAACCAGTAGCCGCTTTTCCAGTATGACTGGTAGAGGTCGTGCAGGTTGGTGGCCAGCGGCGACTGCAGCCCGCTGTGCGGGAAGTATAGCGTCCACAGCGCGCTCATGGTGACGAAGGGCACCACCAGCTGCTGGAATCGCTTCTTCAGGTTGGGGGCGGCCCAGCCGCCTGCCTTGGTGGCCTTGAAGGTGAAATATCCGCTCACGAAGAAGAACAGCGGCATGTGCACCTGCGCTATCAGCTTGAACACAAAGGCTGAGTCGATGCCGCGGATGCACATGGTGAGGGCGTGGCCCATCACCACCAGGAATATGGCCACGCCCTTAATCAGATCGAAGTAGGGAATGCGGCGCTTGGGTGCAGCGGCCGCCGCTGCTGTGGTTGGTTGCTGTTGAATGGTTGTAGTCATTGTTGCAGTTTAGTCGTTAAGTTTTTCAATAAGCGAGGGGTGGATGAATGTGGTGGCCACCGCCACCACGCCGTTGATGCACACCACCACCCGGCGGTCGCCCTTGACGCGCACAAAGCGCCCCACGGCTCCCTTGAACGGGCCTCCCAGTATGCGCACGCGGTCGCCCTTGCTGAAGTCGCCCGGCTTGGGCGTGAGGTAGATGAGCTGCTCGCTCAGCGTGCCGGCCACGGCAATGAAGCTCTCCATCTGGTCGGCGGGCACCGTCACCGGGTGGCGCCGCTCGGCGTCCATTATGTATCGCACCGGCATGGCGGTGGTCTGCTTGTAGGCGCGCATGCGCTCGGGCTCGATGTGCACGAATATCAGGTTGTGTACGCTGGGCACCAGCCGCTTCACCAGCCGTCCGTCGCGCTCCACGGCGCGGCACGTCATGGGCACGAAGCTTTCAATGCCCTTGCTGTCGAGGTCGTCCTTCACCTTCATCTCGCGGTTGTAGGTCACCCTCAGGGCATACCACAGCTTGTCGCTGCCCGTTGCCGGTTGTTGTCCGTTGCCGTCGTTCACCCTATCACCCCTCCGTGCAGCCCTTGCGGGTCGCTTGCCAGTTCTATCACTTGCGCGCCGGCTATCTTGCCCTCGTCGAGTGTGAGCAGCATCAGCGTGCGCACCTTTTGCCACCCCTGGCGCCCGGCGGCTCCGGGGTTGATGGTGAGCACTCCCAGCTGGCGGTCGGGAATCACCTTTAGTATGTGGCTGTGGCCGCACACCAGCAGCTTGGGCTGCGACAGCATCAGGCGGTCGCGTATGCCGGGCGCATAGCGGCCCGGATAGCCGCCTATGTGCGTCAGCACCACCTTCACCCCCTCGGTGGTGAAAATCTCCATCTCCTTGAAGCGGTGGCGCAGCTCGCCGCCGTCGGCGTTGCCATACACGGCCCGCAGCACCGGCGCAAGGGCGGCCAGGCGGTCGGCCACCAGCTCGTTGCCTATGTCGCCGGCGTGCCATATCTCGTCGCAGCCGCTGAAGTGCTCGGCGTAGCGGTCGTCCCAATACGAGTGCGTGTCGCTTATGATGCCTATTTTCTTCATTGCCCGGGGTTATGAGTTGAATTCCATCATGCGGGCAATGTATTTGCCTATGATGTCAAACTCCAGGTTCACGCGTGTGCCCTTGGCTATCTGGTGAAAGTTGGTGTGGTCGTGGGTGTAGGGGATAATGGCCACCTCAAAGCCGTCGGGGCGCGAGTTGCACACGGTCAGGCTGGTGCCGTTCACCGTCACGCTGCCCTTCTCCACCGTCACATATCCGCGGCGCGCCATCTCGGGGCTTGCGTCGTAGCTGAAGGCGTAGCGCCAGCTGCCGTCTTCCTCGGTCACGCCGGTGCACACCGCCGTCTGGTCCACATGGCCCTGCACTATGTGGCCGTCGAGGCGGCCGTTCATCAGCATCGAGCGCTCGAGGTTCACCTCGTCGCCCACCTTAAGGTCGCCCAGATTGCTGCGGTCCAGAGTCTCCTGCACGGCCGTCACGGTGTAGGTGCCGTCGCCCGGCAGGTCCACCACCGTCAGGCACACGCCGTTGTGGGCCACGCTTTGGTCTATCTTCAATTCGCTGGCAAATGAGCACCTCAGTGTCAGGTGCAGGTTGCCGGCCTCGCGGCGCAGTGCCACCACCGGTGCCGCTTCTTCTACTATTCCTGAAAACATATTTCTTTTTCTTCTGTGTTGAGTCGTTTCGTTATGAGAGTGCCGCTGCCGCCTATGCGTGGGCGGCAACGCTTGGCAAAATTAATGCCTTTGGGCCACACTGGCAAGTGCGCGCCGCGGTTTCACTCGCCCTCGTCGGCCGCTTTGCGGTCTTCCACAAAGGGCTGGAAGTCGGTGGTGAGCACCTGGAACTCGGTGCGGCGGTTAATCTGGTCGGCGGCCTCCTGGTCGGCTTTCGAGAGGGTCTTGATGAACTCCTCGTCGAGCACCTGGCCCTCCTTGAACTGCGGATACAGGCGCGCAATGCGCTTGGTCACGGTCTTGGGCCGCGTCTTGCCGTAGCCCTTGGGCCGCAGGCGCGCCGCGTCGATGCCGTGGGCTATCAGGTAGTCGACCACCGACTTGGCCCTGCGCTGCGACAGCGCGTTGTTATACTGGTCGGTGCCTATGCGGTCGGTGTGCGACGCCATCTCAATGGTGATGTAGGGGTTGTCCTTCATCACCTGCACCATGCCGTCGAGGGCCTTCTTCGAGGCGGGGCGCAGCGAGGCCTTGTCGAAGTCGTAGAATATGTTCTCTATCACCTGCGGCTTGGTCATGGCGGCCAGAATGAAGTCCACGTTGTATTCGGCGTCTTCCTCGGCCATGTCGCTGGTGAACTCCTGCTTGCCGTTTAGGTAGCCGCTGGCTCCGGCCAGCATCACATAGCTCACGCCGCGCTGCAGGTCGAATCGGAAGGTGCCGTCGGGCTTGGCCACGGCCTTCTGGTTGCTGCCGTCGTTGCCCACTATGCGTATTATGGCGTTGGGCACCGGCTCCTCGTCCTTGTCGAGCACGTAGCCCGATATCCATATCTTCAGGTCGGGCTTTATGAAGCTGTAGATGTGGTCATAGCCGCGGCCGTCGTTGCGGTTGCTGCTGAAGAAGCCGCTCTCGCCCTTGCCGAATGTGATGCCGAAGTCGTCGGCGCTCGAGTTGATGGGCGCGCCCATGTTTTCAATGTTCCACTTGCCCGAGGGCTGCAGCGTGGCCTTAAACAGGTCAAGGCCGCCGAAGCCCGCGTGGCCGTCGCTGGCGAAATACAGCACGCTGTCGGTGCGGCAGTAGGGGAACCGCTCGTCGCCCGGTGTGTTTATCTGGTCGCCCAGGTTCTCAAGGGTGCCGTGCGGGTCCTTCAGGTTGATGCGCCACAGGTCTTTGCCGCCCTGGCCGCCTGGCATGTCGCTCGAAAAATACAGCCAGTTGCCGTCGGCGCTCACGGCGGGGTCGTCGTAGGCCGACAGGGTGTCGGCCGTGATTTCCACCTTCACCGGCGCGCTCCACTTGGCCTCGCTGCGCTGCGAGCTGTAGATTTCCACCGAAGTGCCCGAGTTCTGCTTGCGGTCGGCGCGGGCCAGATACATGGTGGTGCCGTCGGGCGTGAAGGTGGTTATGCCCTCGTCAAACTCAGTGTTGAGCTCGCCCTCGGCGGCCTGCGGACGCTGCCAGTTGCCCTTCTCGTCCTTTTTTGCGAAATACACGTCGCTGTTTTTCGTGCCGGTGATTTCGCTCGGCTTCTCGCCCTTCGACTTTTCGTTCGACGAGGTGAAGTAGAGCACATCGGCGTTCTTGTCGAGAAACATAGGGCAGAAGTCGGCCCGGCGCGAATTAAACAGGCGTGCGTTTTTCACCGTGTAGCGCGACCCCTCCTCTTTCCACTTCGGGGCCATGCGGCAGGCGCGCAGCCCCACCTGCGCCAGGCGGTCATCGGGCTTCCAGGTGAGGAACTCGTTGTAGCTCTTTATGGCGGCGGCATACTGCCCGCACATTTGCTGCGCGTGGCCCAGATAGTAGTAGGCCATGCTGTCGGGGTATTCATAGCGCAGCGCGTTTTGAAAGGCGGCCGCGGCCTTGGCGCTCTGGTTCAGCCGCTGGTAGCACAGGCCCATGCGGTAGGCCACATCGCCTCGCATGGTGCGGTCTTCCTTCTTGCGCAGCTTGTTATACACCTTGCGGTAGATGTTGGCGGCGTCGTTGAATTCGCCGCGGTCGTAGGCCTCATCGGCGTCGCGCAGCTTGGCCTGTTTGCACCCCTCCAGCGCGCCCAGAGCCATGGCGCCCAGCACCAGAGCCAGTATTATGTGCAGATATCTCTTCATTGCAATCGATATGGTGAAAAAATGCATAGTCGGCAGCCCCATTTCGCAGCCGCCCCCTAACAAAAGTAACGCACCCACCCCCGCATTTATTGCCCACAGCACAGTAGTTAGAGCGCAAAATATTGAAATCCAATAGACTACAGTGGAGACGCGGCATGCCGAGCGCACAGATAAAGTGACATTGTTGTGGCATTTGTTGCTAATGAGGTATTAGCAATGACATTATCCCGAGGGATAAGATATGTGTAGGCAGGTATGCAGTGCGGACGTAGCGGTAGCGCAGT
>CAVKDU010000053.1:0-18874 GCA_963655175.1 Wujia chipingensis
GCATACCTGCCTACACATATCTTATCCCTAAAGGGATAATGTCATTGCTAATACCACATTGCAACAAATGCCACAACAATGTTACTTTTTCAGTGCTCTCCTGTGTGTGCGGGCTTACCTCACTATCACCTTGGTGCGGTTCACCACATATATGCCGGGCGCAAGAGCGTCGATGCTGGTGCGGCCGGGCTCGGCGGTGAGCCGGCGTGCCACGCGGCCCATGAGATCGCACACGGTGACGGGGGTCGCGGTTTCGGTTTCGATGTCTATCTCGCCGTTGCCGCCCCACACCCTCAGTGCTTTGGCCTCAATGCTCTCCACGCCGCCAAACGGCGGCTCGAATCCGGGCATCAGGTGGAACTTCACCTCCACCACAATGTCGTTTTCCACCTTGCGGCCCGCGTCGTCGAAGCGTATGCCGTCGGTCTCGATGTAGCCATACGAGTTGCTGGCCACGCTTATGTTGTAGGTCTTGGTGTAGTCAACGCCCTGAAATGTGTATTCTCCGTTCTCGTCCACCTCGTGTATGCCTATCACGGTGCTGCCCTGCTTCAGGCGCACAAAGGGGCGGCCGTTGGGCTGCTTGTCGCTGATGGTGTCGTTGATGAGGTTGCCCTCGCTGTCGGTGATGCGGAACTTCACATCGTTGGTGTAGTAGGTGGCTTCGATGGCCGGAGCCTGGTTGCGCTTCAGCTGCATGAAGGTGGCTACGGCTCCCGCGGTGCCATAGCTCTCGCCGGCGCTGGTGTTAAACACGTCCTTGCCCGCGCTCTGGCCGTGAATGGCGGTTGCCAGATTCTTCTCGGCTTTGGCTGTGGCCCAGGCAAACTGGCTGGCGCCCTCGGGCACCTGCGTGTCGATGGAGAGAATCATGTCGTTGCCGTCGTAGGCAAACGGCGTGCTCAGCTTGAGCGCCATCAGGTTGCCGTCCTGTCCCAGCTCCACGGCCTGCGAATCGGCGTAGCACTGTCCGGCGCGCGCCACCACGGCGTCGTGGCCCATGTCCACGTTCAGCACGCCGTTGTTGGCATTCTTCATATAGGCGTCAACCACGGCCTTCTTGCTGCCGCTCAGCCACTGGCCGGGCAGGGTGATGCTTGTGATTTTTGCGCCCGAGGGCACCACTTGGCTTGTGGCGCAGCCATCCTTGGCGGCGTTGGCGTCACCGTTCATCAGTTCGCGGCGCGAAATGTTGAACTCGGTGAGCACGCGGTCGAGGCTGAACTTGTTGTTGGGGTACTGGCTCTCGTAGCTTGCGTTGAGGCTTGAGGCTGTGAAAAACTGCTGCGTCCCCGTCTGGGGCAGGGCAAAGTAGTGCAGGTCGGCCACATTGTTGTCGACCCACGTCAGCGTCAGCTTGCTGCCGGGACTTTCGGTGTACACCACATTGTAGTCGTGAGCTTGGGCCTGAACGGCGCACAGTGCGGCCACCGCAGGCAGAAGTAGCTTGTGTAGTTTCATATTCTCTATCTATTCTGATTTTTTCCTTTTGTCAGCGCAAAATTATCACTAAAACAGATAAAAATCAAGTTTTTAACCCACAAAAAAAACAAATGCGGCCGGGCCGCCACGCTCCGTGACGGCCCGGCCGTTATGGTTGGTGCGCGCTGAGGCGCGGGGTTAGTTGTTCTTGATTTCCCAGCCCAGCGCCGATGCGCCCAGCACTGCGGCGTCGCTCTCTTTGAGCTCCGACAGCAGTATCTTCACTTTGCCTTTGTATATGCTCAGGATATTTTTGTCAAACGCCTCCTTAATAGGCTTCATAATGTAGTCGCCGCTCTTGGTGAGGCCGCCAAACAGCACAAATGCCTCGGGGCTCGAGAATGTCACGAAGTCGGCCAGCGCCTCGCCCAGAATGGTGCCGGTGTATTCAAATATGTCCTTGGCCAGTTTGTCGCCGGCTACGGCGCAGTCATACACGTCTTTCGACGTGATGGAGTTGATGTCGAGGTTGCGCAGCAGCGAGTCGTCGTTGCGGATTTCAAGGAACTCGCGCGCCGTGCGCGCCACGCCTGTGGCCGAGCAGTAGGCCTCGAGGCAGCCCGTGCGTCCGCAGCCGCATATGCGTCCGTTGTTGCGCTTCACTATCACGTGGCCCAGCTCACCGGCAAATCCATCGTGGCCATACACCATCTGTCCGTTGATCACGATGCCGCTGCCCACGCCGGTGCCCAGAGTTATCATTATGAAGTCTTTGAGTCCGCGTGCCGCGCCGTAGGTCATTTCGCCTATGGCTGCCGCGTTGGCGTCGTTGGTTATGAGGCAGGGGATGCCAAACTTCTGGCTCACGAGGTCGGCCAGCGGTATCGGGGTGGGCCAGGGCAGGTTCACGCCGTCTTCAATCACGCCGGTGAAGTAGTTGGCGTTGGGTGCGCCAATGCCGATGCCGTTGATTTTGCCTTCGGCGTCGTTAGCCTTTATTATTCGGGTGAGTTCGGTGTGGAGCTCGTCGATGTAGTCGTTGATGTCGGCGTGCTTCGCCGTCTTTATCGAGTCGCTTGCAATCACGTTGCCGCGGGCGTCAACAATGCCAAACACGGTGTTAGTCCCGCCCATGTCGATGCCTATTACGTAGGGTTTTGCCATGATTATGTCTGTTTTTGTAGTTTAATTGTTATTAATGTTATTCTGTGTTCACAAAGTTAGCCATTTTTGCGCTAATTAGCCGCCTTGTGGCCGCAAAAAAATCACTTGGCCGCCACCAGCCGTGCCTTTAGCGCTTCGGGCAGCTGCGGCATTGCACCGTGGCAGGTGCACACATATGCGCTTACGTCCACGGCCAGGCGGTGGGCATCGGCTGCCGGCATGCCGCTCAGCAGGGCGGCGCACATGGCGGCGGTAAACGAGTCGCCTGCGCCCACGGTGTCGGCCACCTTCACGTGCGGGGTGGGCAGGGTTGATGCCGTGCCGTCGGTGCCCACCACGTGGCTGCAGCGGCTGCCGCAGGTGAGCACCACCATGCGCAGGCTGCTGTGGCTTTGCAACATGCCACGGCAGGCCTCCACCTCGCCGCAGCCGGCCGGGGCAAGGCCGTTGCGCGCCAGCAGCGCCAGCTCGTCGTCGTTGAGCTTGAGCACGCTGCACAGCTGCATCGACTCGGCTATGGTGGCCATGCTGTAGTGCGGCGCGCGCAGGTTGGCGTCGAATATCTTCAGGCAGTCGGGTGGGGCGCACGAGACCGCCTGCCTGATGGCGCTTGCCGAGTGGCCGCGCTGCGCCAGTGTGCCCCAGCATATGGCTCGGGCGTGGCTGGCTGCATCTTGCAGCAGTGGCGTCCACTCTATGCGGTCCCATGCCGCTGGGGTGGCTATCTGGTAGGCTGGCACTCCGGCGTCGTCGAGCTGCACGTCTACGGTGCCCGTGGGCAGGTGGCTCGTCCCGGCCATCACCTCGATGCCACGCTCTCGCAGTTGCTCTGTGGCCTGGCGGCCAAGGCTGTCGCGGCCCACGCAGCTCACCACCGCGGCTGGCAGTCCCAGCTGCCCCGCATGGTAGGCGAAGTTGGCGGGCGCGCCGCCCAGCCTGGGGCCCGAGGGCAGCATGTCCCACAGCACTTCGCCTATGCCTATCACCTTTCGCTGTGTTGTCATATTTGTGATGTGATTAGAATGTGAGCGACAGACGCGCGTTGATTTGGCGGCGCGTGAGGTAGTTGGGCACTGCATACTGGATGTTGTTCACGTCGGTAATCCAGTAGTAGCTGCTCACGTTTGAAATGTCGAGCAGGTTAAACACGTCCAGCCCCAGCCAAATGCTCTTGAAGTGGCTCAGCAGGCCGCTGGTGGGACGGTGCTCGCTGCCCACCAGCATGTAGCTTACGCCTATGTCGGCGCGCTTGTAGGCTGGCTGGCGGAAGTATCCGTCGGCACGGGTCTTGCGCGGGGCGGTGGTTGGCAGGCCGTCGCTCAATATGGCCTTGAGGCTGAACTTGAGGCGCGGAATGCCTGGGAAGTAGTCGGTGAAAAACAGCGCCACGCTATAGCGCTGGTCGGTGGGCAGCGGCACCTTCACTCCGCCCATGTCTTCCTGCGTCTTCATCAGCGAGAAGCTTATCCACGAGTCGGTGCCCTCCACAAACTGGCCAAACAGCTTGAAGTCGACGCCGGCAATGTAGCCCTTCGACGAGTTCACGCCGGTGTACGACAGCTTCAGGTTGTCCACCTCATAGGGGATGAGGTTGCTCAGCCGCTTGTAGTACATCTCGGCGGTGAACTTAAACGGGCGGTTGATGGCGCGGAAGGTGTAGTCGCCGCCCACTATGAAGTGCACGCTGCGCTGCGACTTTATGTCGCTGTTGAGCGCAATGCAGGCGTTGCCGGCGGAGTCGGTGGTCTGCATGCGGTATTCCTTGTAGAATGGCGCCTGATAGTAGAGGCCGCCGGCCAGGCGCAGCGAGAAGCGGTTGTTGCGCTCGGGTACGAAGCCCAGGCTGAAGCGCGGCGATATCAGTGTCTCCTTGTTGAAGTCCCAGTGGCTCACGCGCACGCCGCCGTTGATGCTCAGCAGGCCCGCGCCGGTCATCAGCTTGTAGGTGTCTTGCACAAAGGCGGCAAAGCGGGTGGTGTTGAGGTCGTGGCGCGACGTGAGGCTGTAGATCACGTTCACCTCGCCCGGCACGTGCGGCAGCGAGTAGCCGGCCGAGTCGCGCCACTGCCATTCGCGCGACCGCTCGTAGATGGTTTCGCGGCGCAGGTTCAGACCGTAGGTGAAGTTGTTGTGGTTGAGCGATGTGTTGCCCTTCAAGCCCACGTTAAACACGCTAATCTTGAGTCTGTTGCGCGCGTGCTCGTGATATTTGCCCACGCCCAGCTCGCCGCCCACGCTGCCGCTGCCGCTTGTGCCGGCCTCATCGAGCCAGTATTCGCCGTGAATGTCGTAGGCCACCAGCTCGTTGGTCTGGTAGCCCGACGCGGTGAGGCTGAAGTCGTTGCCCTTGTTAAGGCGGTAGTTGAGGTTGAGTGCGCCAAAGTAGGTTTGGAATTTGTCCTTCTCGTGGCCGTCGAAATACACCTTGAACGTCTTGGCGTTGGTCGATGTGCCGAAGCTGGTCTCGCGGTTCTCGGGCGTGAAGCGGTAGTCGTTGATCGACACGTTGCCCAGGAACGACACCTTGAATTTGCTCGAGGGCTTGAACACGAGGTTGGTCTGGTAGTCGAAATATTGCGGGTCATACTCGCCCTTGCTGTCGAGCGACCCCAGCAGCGACGAGTTGCGCTTGTAGCGGAAGCCGTGCAGCTGCGAAAACTTGCCGCTGCTTTGGCCCAGCGACAGGCTGCCGCCCATCAGGCTGGCCGCAAACGAGCCTTCGAAGGCCTGCGGCTCGCGGTAGGTGATGTCGAGCACCGAAGCCATCTTGTCGCCATACTCGGCGTTGAAGCCGCCGGTCGAGAATGTCACCTGGTTCACCAGGTCGGGGTTGATGATGCTCAGTCCCTCTTGCTGGCCCGAACTGATCAGCTGCGGGCGGTAGATTTCTATGCCGTTGATGTATACGCTGTTTTCGTCGTATGTGCCGCCGCGCACCATGTATTGCGAGCTCATCTCGTTTTTCGAGCTCACGCCGGCCTGGGTGGTGAGCACGCTCTCCACTCCGCCGCCTGCCACGTCGGGCGTCAGCTTCACCTTGTCCACGTCGATGTTCTGCATGGTGTTGGTCTGGCGGCGGTATTCGGTCACCTCCACCGTGTTTAGCTCGTGGGTCTTCTCATACATCTTGGGGTTGAGTGTGACCGTGCCGCGCGGCTTCAGCAGCTGCCGCTTTATGGTGCTGTAGCCCAGGCAGGTGAATTCCACCATCACGGTGTCGGCCTCGGGCACCTTCAGCTCGTAGTCGCCCTTCTGGTCGGTGTTCACGCCCACGGTGGTGCCCAGCACCCTCACGGTGGCAAAGCCCACTGGGCTGCCCGTTTCGTCGGTCACTTTTCCTTTTATGGTCACTTGCGCCGCGGCTGCCACGGCTATGAGCATGCACAGCAGTGTCAGCGTCAGCGATTTTGCGTTTGTCTTCATCATTTATTAAGCACAATGTAATATTATATTAACGTGAAAAGCCTGCGATAATTATATCGCAGGCCCAGTTTTTTATCAATGTTATGGATGCAGTGTTGCCAGCTACCACAACCGGTAGTTATAGGGGCAAAAAAATGAGGCTGCCGATATCAACATCGTGGGCCTCACGCACATTATGAGATAATCTTACTTGTTGCCATCTTCGAATGTTATACCATTCTAGGCAAGACTAAAACAGGGTTTGTTTTTCCTGTCCTTAGAACCGTTGTGCAAATGTATAATGCTTTTTCGGCAAATGCAAGTCAGTTTCAGCGAACACGGCTTTTTCTTCAACGAACGGCGCGGCCTGCTTTGCTTTTCTTAATCAGTAAGTTACTACCCCTACTGTTTCTCATAAACCCATCAGGTCGCGGAATATGTCGAGGGCTGTATTCATCTCTTCAACGGCTATCGTTTGGTCGATGTGAATGTCGCCGCACGCCGCCAGCAGGGTGCAGTTTATTTCGCCGTTCAGGCTCTTTTTGTCGTGCTGCATCATGCCGTTCAGGCTGGGGTAGTCGTCGCAGGTGATGGGCATGGCGCCATAATTGTCGCGCACCATCTGCGCCAGGCGGTGCAGCCTTGTGCTGGGGAAGCCAAGGCGCAGGTGCGACAGCACCGTCTCGGCCACCAGTCCCCACGCCACCGCATATCCGTGTGGCACGGGCTTGCCGCGCTTCAGCGCGGTGCTTTCCAGCGCGTGGCCCACGGTGTGGCCCAGGTTCAGGGCCTTGCGCAGCCCGTGCTCCTCGGGGTCTTGCTTCACTATGCGCTCTTTCACCTCCACCGAGTGCCGCAGCAGCTGCAGCAGCAGCTCGGGGTCGGGCGCGCCGAGGTCGTAGTCGAGCAGGCTGTCCATGGCCTCGTCGCTGCTGAGCATGGCGTGCTTCAGCATCTCGGCGAAGCCCGACTTCACCTCGCGCTCGGGCAGCGTGCCGAAGAATCGTGTGGATATCACCACGTGGCATGCCGGGGCAAACGCCCCGATCTCGTTTTTCAGCCCGCCGAAGTTAATGCCCGTCTTTCCGCCCACGGCGGCGTCGACCGCACCCAGCAGGGTGGTGGGCACGTTCACGCACCTCATGCCGCGCTTGAAGGTGGCCGCGGCAAATCCGCCGAGGTCGGTCACCACTCCGCCGCCCACGTTAATAAGCAGCGAGTGCCGTGTGGCCCCGCCTTGTCCCAGCTGCGTCCACACGCGGCTTAGCGAGTCGAGGGTCTTGCACGTGTCGCCGGCGCCCATCACCAGAGTCTGCGCCCCGTCGATGTGCAGGTGCGGCATCACCAGCCGCTCGGTGTTGGTGTCGGCCAGCACAAAGGTGCGGTTGGGCCGCTCGGCGGCTATGATGCTGCCGAGCGCGGCGCTCACATCGTTGGTGAAGTGCAGCTGTTGCTCTTTGCCCATGGTTGCCGTCCTCCTATTGTTGCTGCGTGGCTTTGAACTGCTCGATGAGTCCGGGCAGAGCCTGTGCGAATGCGTTCATGTCGGCATACACAATGTCGGCCCCGGCCTTGTAGAGGTCTTTCTCGGGAATCGGGCCCGTGGTCACGCCCACCGTGAAGCAGCCTGCCGCATGGCCTGCCTGTACGCCCAACGGAGCGTTTTCCACCACTATGCACTGGTTGGCCTTGGCTTCGGCCTTGGCCATGCCCTTCAGGTAGGGCTCGGGGTTGGGTTTGCCGCGCTTCACGTCGGCGCTGGTGATGCGCTTGTCGCTGAACACGCCGGGAAAGTCGGTGTCGATGCGGTCGAGTATCGACTTCTGGCCCGATCCGGTCACCAGCACGCATTCCAGTCCGGCCTGCTTGAGGGCCGCCAGCATCTGGTCGGCGCCGGCAATTTTGCCCACCTCGCCCAGCTCGTGGAAGTAGCGCGCCTTCACGCCATAGAGTGCCTTGGCCTCGTCGTCGGTTATGTTTTTGCCGGTGCCGCGCTTGAATATCTGCTTGATGATGGCTTCACCGGTCATGCCCTCATACAGGTAAAACTCGTCGCGGGTGCACTTTATGCCGTTCTTGGTCATCAGCTTCACCCATGCGCGTGTGTGATTTTTCATCGAGTCATACAGCACTCCGTCCATGTCGATGAGCGCCACCTTTATGTCGATGCTCTTGTTGCCAGTGTATTTCAAGTAGTTGGCAATCGCGTTCTGTTCTGTCATTTTTTTTTGTTGCTTTGTTTGTTCTGATTTATGCGTTAATGTCGTTTGCCATGTGCCGCGGTCAGCGCGCGGTGATGTGGAAGCAGCCCTGCTTGGTTTCAAACATCACATAGCACTTGCCCTTTTGCCGCTGGTCATACACCACCTCGGCCAGAATGTTTTTCAAGTCTTCGAGCGACACCACAAAACTCGGGTCGAGGCAGTCAAACTTAATCCAGCTTATGTCGAATGTGGTGCCATAGCGGTGGCACGACTGCGATGTGGCGTTGCGGTTGCGCTTCAGCAGCTTGCTTACGCTGTAGTCGGTGCGCGTGAGGCTGGTCACCCTAATGCGGTAGGCCTTGCCGCCGCGCGCCTTAATGGTGTCGCTGAACGCCTTGCCTATGGTGTGCAGCAGTTCGGCGGCCTTCGGCACCAGGTAGGGCAGCGAGTGCTGCATGGGGTCGAGCGTGTAGGCGTCGCAAGTGTGTATTTTCACTATGGGGCGCTTCAGGTTGTAGGCCGAGCGCAGGTCCACTATCGGCTCAAATCCGTTGGCCTTGGCGGCCCGCAGCTGCAGATAGTTGCTGTCGGTGAATATGTCGCGCAGCCTGCCGGGCACAATGTGTGTGGGCAGCGAGTGTACCTTGGCGTTGGCCGCAGGGGCCTTGCCGGGGTCAATCACCACCTGCGGCTGCGGAGCCGCGGGCTGTGCCGGCTGTGTGCCGCCGCTCTCGCCGCTGCCCCCGCCGCAGCTTGCGGCCGCCCACATCAGCGCGGCGGCCGCCACTGCCATTATAGTCTTTTGCATTGTTTTGTATTGTAGTTATAGGCCTAATGGGCCTAATATGCCTAATAGGCCCATTCGACCCACCGAGCCCCCCACTTTAAACTTTAAACCTTAGACTTTAAACTTTAATAAACTATCTCCCCACCGTCTGCACCACCAGCACATGCTCGCTCGGGGTGAGCTTCATGGCCTTGCCCAGCGCATCGGCGTCAAAGCTGGCGCGCACCACCGTCTTCAGTCCGGCTTGTGCGCAATAGAGATACACATCTTGCGACGCGGCGCCTGCCGCATAGGCCTGAAACTCCACGCGGTCTTGCTTGGCGCCGTCGGCCACAAAAGCTATGTTCACAGGCGCGCCCTTGGCGAAGTCCTGCTTTCCGGCCAGATGGCGGAAGTCGCCCGTGGCCACAGTGCTTAGGCTGTTGGTGGCCGCGTCATACAACTCTATCGCGCTGGCCGTGATCACATACAGCTTCAGCTCCTGGCGGTTGAGCGCCGTGGCCACGGTGCGCTTGCCGCCGTCGCGGGTGATTCCCCACGCCGCCCACAGCATGTTGCTCAGCTCTTGGTTGGTGACTTGGCTTGCGGGGTCGATGTCGCGAGCCGAGTGGCGCTCGGCTATGGCCTCCATCAGCGGCTTGCCGCCTGTGGTCTGAGGCTCGGGCAGCTGCCGTGCCGCGCCCCACAGTGTGGTGGCTGCCGCGGCTGCGGCCATTAAATATTTAAAAGTCATAACAAATTCCGTTTGAAAAACTGATGAATTATAAAATGTTTGCCTCACATGATAGGCAACGCAAATTTACAACAATTTGCCGAAACCGCGGCCCATTTCCACCGTAGCCTTACACCAAAAAAAACTTAAATCCCTAACTGCGGCATGCCGTGCTGCTGTAAGGGCAAAAAAATAGCGGAGCAAACCACTTTTGGGTGGACTGCCCGCTTAATGACTTTCACAAGCTAATGTGTATGCACGCGCGTTTCCGCGCTGTGATTTACTTATACACAGTGTCGCTCACGCTCAGGCTGTAGCGGCCTTTTGCGCGGCGGCGAGCCAATACCTTGCGGCCATCGGCTGTGGCCATGCGATGACGGAAACCGTGCTTGTTAGCTTTCTTTCTGTTCGAGGGTTGGAATGTTCTTTTCATTTCTTATCTTACTTTTGTTTTTTGCAATATTGGTCTGCAAAAGTAGTCACTTTTTTGAAATTAAGCAAGCCGCCCACTATTTTTGCCCCAAAGTTTTTGCAAATTTTCTATGTTTCAATTAATTTTGCATCGTTTTTTGTGTGGCAATACATAAGAATATATAACACAATACATAACTCAACATTATTTTAGAAAGAATATGATTAACGCTCAAGACATTAAAATTGGAACATGCATCCGCATGGACGGCCGTCTGTATTTCTGCATCGATTTTCTCCACGTTAAGCCTGGCAAGGGCAACACCTTCATGCGCACCAAGCTGAAGGACGTGGTCGACGGCCGCGTGCTGGAGCGCCGCTTCAACATTGGCGAGAAGCTGGAGGACGTGCGCGTTGAGCACCGCCCCTACCAGTACCTCTATGCCGATGGCGACGACGCTATCTTCATGAACCAGGAGACATACGAGCAGATTCCAATCAACCGCGCTGTCATCACTGGCGTTGATTTCATGAAAGAGGGCGATGTGGTCGACGTTGTGGCCGACGCCTCTACCGAGTCGGTACTCTTCGCCGAGATGCCCGTTAAGACTCGCCTCAAGGTCACCTACACCGAGCCTGGCGTGAAGGGCGACACCGCCACCAACACCCTCAAGCCCGCCACCGTTGAGACTGGCGCCACAGTGCGCGTGCCCCTGTTCATCAACACCGACGAGCTCATCGAGGTTGACACCCGCGACGGTTCTTACGTGGGCCGCGTGCGCGAGTAAGCAGAGTAGCGGCAGAAAAATATTTTTCTCATAAGCAGCGCCGATTCCCCCGCCACTGGGAGTGTCGGCGCTGTTCGTTGTTTTTTCACAGTCCGCGGGCCCCGATGTTCATAACATGATGATAAATTCATTGCCAGGGTCGATTGCAGTGCCGCCAAAAGGTGATAACTTTGCAAAAGCAGCAAAAAAGTTGAGCCTCCAAGAGCGGAACGCTCAACTATAAACTTTCAACTATAAACTTTCAACTATAAACTTTCAACTTTAATAAGTAACAATGGCATTAGACGAAATGGCAAAAGAGCACGACCGCCGCGTGGCCGCCTCGATGCGCAAGCCGCGCCCCGAAAAGGAGGCGCTGAGCGAGCTCGGCAAAAAGCAGCCCCAGGACACCGAGGTGGAAGAGGCCGTGCTGGGCGCGCTCATGCTCGAGAAGGACGCATACTCGGTGGTGTGCGACATCCTGAAGCCCGAGTGCTTCTATGAATACGCCAACCAAGTGATATATGAGGCCATACAGGCACTGGGCGTGAAGCAGCGACCCATCGACATGCTCACCGTCACCGAGGAGCTGCGCAAGCAGGGCAACCTTGAGAAGGCGGGCGGCGCGGTGCGCATCTCCGAGCTCACCTCGCGCGTGTCGTCGGCCGCCAATGTGGAATACCATGCCCGCATCATCGCGCAGAAATATCTGGCCCGCGAGCTCATCACCTACAGCTCGCAGATAGGCACGCTGGCCTTCGACGACACCATCGACGTCTACGACCTCATGCAGGAGGCCGAGGGCAAGCTTTTCGAGATTTCGAAAAACACCCTTAAGCGCGATGTGGTGCAAATCGACCCCGTGATCAGCGAGGCCATAGCCAAAATCCAGGAGGCGTCGAACCGCGACGATGGCCTCAGCGGCCTGCAGACGGGTTTCCACGACCTCGACAAAATCACTTCGGGCTGGCAAAACAGTGACCTCATCATCATCGCCGCCCGCCCTGCCATGGGTAAGACGGCTTTCGTGCTGTCGATGGCCAAAAACATGGCCGTCGACCTCAACGAGCCGGTGGCCATATTCTCGCTCGAGATGTCGAACCTCCAGCTGGTGAACCGCCTCATTAGCAACGTGTGCGAAATCGAGGGCGAGAAAATCAAGAGCGGCCAACTGTCGCAGCTCGAGTGGGACCAGCTGATGGGACGCATCAAAAACCTCTATTCGGCACCCCTCTACATCGACGACACCCCCTCGCTGTCAATCTTCGAACTGCGTACCAAGGCCCGCCGCCTCGTGCGCGAGCACCATGTGCAAATCATCATCATCGACTACCTGCAGCTGATGAACGCCACCGGCCTCAAGTTTGGCAGCCGCGAGCAGGAGGTGAGCACCATTTCGCGCTCGCTCAAGCAGCTGGCCAAGGAGCTCAACATACCCATCATAGCCCTGTCGCAGCTCAACCGCTCCACCGAGCAGCGCGACGACAAGCGCCCGCAGCTGAGCGACCTCCGCGAGTCGGGTGCCATCGAGCAGGACGCCGATATTGTGTGCTTCATCCACCGTCCCGAGTACTATAGCAAGTCGAGCGAGGATGCCGAGGGCCACGACATTCGCGGCCTGGCCGAGTTTATCATTGCCAAGCACCGTAGCGGTGCCGTCGACACGGTGAAGATGCGTTTCCGCAAAAACTTCGCCAAGTTTGAAAACTGGGAGGAGGGCAACCTCAACGCCGACTTTGAGCAGGGCGGCACGTTTGAGTCGAAGATGAACTCAATGCCCGCCGACGCTCCTCTGCCGCCAGTGGGCGGACTGCCGCCTGTGGGTGGCGCCGACTTTATGCCCGACAGCGGCGAGACCCCGCCACCGTTCTGAATAAAAACGCAACGACATAAGAAAAAATGAATAGCGACAATCGTAACGACGAAAGATACAAAATTCTGTTTGTGTGCCTGGGCAACATTTGCCGTTCGCCGGCAGCCCAGAGAGTGATGCAGCGCCTCATCGACGAGCGCGGCCTCACCAGCCGCTTCCTGATTGACTCGGCTGGCACCTACGGCGGCCACGCAGGCAGTCTGCCCGACCGCCGCATGCGCGTGCACGCCTTGCGACGCGGCTACGACCTTACCCACCGCAGCCGCCGCGTCACGGGCAGCGACCTCGAAGACTTCGACCTGATAGTGGCCATGGACGCCGGCAACGAGCGCGACTTGCGCCAGATGGCCGCCACGCCCGGCGAAGTCAGCAAAATAGTGATGATGGGCAGCTACATCAAGCAGAACCCGCACTACGACTACGTGCCCGACCCCTACTACGAGGGCTCGGAAGGCTTCGAACTCGTGCTCGACCTGCTCGAAGACGCCTGCCTCAACCTGCTCAACGCAGTGCTCACCACCCCCCCCAACTTTCAACGGTAAACTTTAAGCAGCAGGCTTTAAACATTAAACTCTAAACTTTCAACTTTAAAGCCCCAACTCTCAACTATAAACATTAAACTATAAACTTTATAAAAATGAATAAACTAACGCTCGCGGCAGCCGCCGCACTCTCGGCCTTCACTGTGGCCTCGGCAGCCCAGCCGCCAGTGCAGGTGCGCTGGGAGATGGGCAGCAATGGCGCCCAGAAAGGATACTACAGCTCGCGCTTTGTGATTAAAAACACCAGCGGCAGCCAGCTCGCCGCCAACTGGCAGTTCTTCTTCAACCAGTTCTCGCGCCGAGTGCAACTGCCGGCCGACTGCCCCGTCGACGTGGAGGAGGTGTCAACCACCTACTACCGAGTGCGCCCCAACAGCCACTACAAGGCCCTCGCCGCAGGCGACTCGATAGTGGTCGACATGCTTATGCGCGGCACCATGGTCAACGTCAGCTACCGCCCTATGGGCGGCCACATAGTGATTGACGGCGACACTAGCCACCCCGTGCCGGTGCAGATAGCCTACACGCCCCTCGACGACCCCCACCAGTGGAACATGCGCCCCGACTATCCCGACGGCAACCGCGTCTACGCCCAAAACGCGTCGCTCGCCACCGCTGCCCGCCAGACGGCCGTCACCGGCACCCCCTACGACATTATGCCCTCGCTTAAGAGCGTCACCCTCACCGGCGGCAACACCGTGCTGCCCACAGCCGTCACCGTAAAGAGTCCGCGCCTGGGCGGAGCCACGGCCCTTGGCCGCCGCTACTTGCAGCGCGAACTCGAGAGCCGCGGCATCTACTGCACTGGCTCGCAGAAGGCCACCATCGAACTCCGTGTCGACTCCAAGGTGGCCGGCGGCAACGCCGAGGGCTACACCATGACCGTGGCCGGCGGACGCATCACCATCACCGGAGCGGCCGAGGCAGGCGTGCTCAACGGTGTGAAGACGCTAATCGCGGCCATCGACCACAGCAAGGGCCACTCGCTGCCCAACGCCGAGATTGCCGACGCCCCCGATATGGTCTACCGCGGCTTTATGCTCGACATTGCCCGCAACTTCATCCCCTATGACCACCTCAAGCAGTTTGTCGACCTGCTGGCCTACTACAAAATCAACACCTACCAGTTCCATTTCACCGACGATGAGGCCTGGCGCCTCGAAATCCCCGGCCTGCCCGAACTCACGCAGGTGGCCTCGCGCCGCGGCTGCACCTTCACCGAGAGCGACTATCTGGCGCAGATATTCGATGGCAACGGCAATCCCGACGACCCCACGCAGAGCGCCAACGGCTACCTCACCCGCAGCCAGTTCGTTGAGCTGCTGCGCTACGCCCACGAGCGCGGCGTGCGCATAATCCCCGAAATCGAGACTCCAGGCCACGCCCGCGCCGCCAAGGTGGCCATGAAGAGCCGCTACCGCCGCCTGCTGCCCACCGACAGCGTGGCCGCCAACCAGTATGTGCTGTGGGACGACGCCGACCAGAGCGTGTTCACCTCGGCCCAAAGCTATCACGACAATGTGCTGAATGTGGCCAGCGACGGCGTGTACCGCTTCATCGACAAGGTGGTCACCGAGCTGCAGAAGATGTATCGCGACGCAGGCCTTAAGCTCGACATAGTGCACCTTGGCGGCGACGAGGTGCCCACGGGATCGTGGGACAAGACGCCAGCTGTGCTCGCCCTCATGAAGCGCGAGAATCTGAAAAATGCCCACGAGGTGAGCCAGTACTACATGCGCCGCATCACCGACATCTTGTATCCGCGCGGCATACGAGTGGAGGGCTGGCAAGAGGTGGCCATGGACCACGACTCGGCCTACAATGCCCTGATGGCGCCCCGCTTTGCGGGCATCAACGCCTGGAGCACTGTGGGCAGCCGCGACACCGTGCCCTACACCATTGCCAACGCCGGCTATCCCGTGATCATGTCCAACGTCACCAACTTCTATATGGACATGGGCTACAACTGGCACCAGTATGAGATTGGCCTGCACTGGGGTGGGGCGGTCGACGAGTTTGCCGCCTACGACGCGCAGCCGTGGAACATCTACCGCTCGGCCCGCACCGCCTACAATGGCACTCCCGTCGATCTGCAAAACGCCGCCCGCGGCAAGGTGGAGCTCAAGCGCCACGCCAACGTGATTGGCGTGCAGGCGCAGCTGTGGGGCGAAACCCTGCGCAACTGGAGCATGGTGCAGCACTACTGCCTGCCCAAGGTGTTCGGCCTCGTGGAGCGCGGCTGGAACTCGCGCCCCGAGTGGGGCGAGGACTACACCGACACCACCCGCTACACTGCCGACCGCAATGCCTACAACCTGCGCATATGGCGCGAACTGCCGCTGCTCGAGCGCCGCGGCTACAGCTTCCGCATTCCGCAGCCGGGCATAGTGGTGCGCGACGGCCGCCTGCTGGCCAACACGCAATATCCCTCGGGCCTCACCGTGCGCTACACCACCGACGGCAGCGAGCCCACGCTCGACTCGCCCGTGTGGACCGCCCCCGTAGCCCTGCCCGCAGGCACCACCCTGGTCAAAGCCAAAGCCTACTACTCGCCCACGCTCACCAGCGTCACCACCTACCTCTGGCTCCCCGCCAAGCCCCAGCCCTAACCGCTTGCCAGAGCCACTAAAACTGCCAATAACACAAAAGGCAGACTGCCGTTCACCGGTGGTCTGCCTTTTGGCTTTGTTTAAGCAATTATAAAACGTGCGTTGTCAGCTTATTGCATTGATTTCATTGATTGGGCTTTGCCAATAAACAGAATTGTGCCCGTGCTCACTTCACGAATCACATACACAAACGGTGTGTCGATAGTAAAGCAGTGGTCAACGACTTTGCCATCTCTGCCCGAGCTTCCCGTAACCACAACCACTTTTGTGCCTTGCTCATTCACTTCGATGTTTATTTTTTGCTTGAAGATGCTAATCGACAGGTCTTTGGCTGCATATGCCGACGACTCGTCAAACATTGGCCTGAAGTCGGCGTTGTCGGTAAACGCATTCTTTATGCCGAGTTTCCTGAGAGCCTTGATCATCTCATTGCTTATTTTTGCACTGAAGCGCGGCAGGTATAGCACATACGCGCCAATTTTGGCTGAACTTAGCAGATTTTCATAGTCGGTTGCCAATATGTTGTTCACATAGTCGTTGATGCCAATCTCAGGCTTAGGCACGATTATATCCATCACAAAAGCGCCATTGCCATAGGGCACCTCAATTAAATCAGCGTTTTCACCGAGGCTGGCAGACATCTGGCCTTCGCTTCTCATCATCATTACATTCTCGGTCCGATTCTTGTAATTGGTGAAGTTATCAGGCTTTGTGTCATCCTCGTCAAATGCGTATTTCCATTTGCCGTTGAATGAGCCGGAGTTCACCACGCAGAATCGTGTTTGGCTGCTTATGTCTTGCGGGTCAAATATCGCGCTGATTTCACCATTAGTTGTTTTGCTCACCCATGCGTTGATGTCTTGCAACGCTTTGGTGTGATTCCCCTTGAAATCGGCAGCGCCAACATTGGCTTGGTAATAGCCATTGCAGGCGTTTTTGAAGTCGCTTGAAGGCTTCATGCTGCCGTCGACCCAAACAGCGTTGGCAAACGTCAGTTTTGTCCTGTTGTCGGCCTTAAGCAGTCCGGAAGTCACCGTTTTGTAATATTCGTTAATGTCGCTTGCATCGCTTGCATTCAGATGCAATGCGTCAATTATCTCGCTGCTTGTGACTTCGCCCGAGCCGTTGGCCAGCATCGACAGCACAGCCGATGCGCTGAATGGCGCCACAAGCACATTCTTGTCGTCTGAGTTCGAAGCCTTCAGCAAGTCGATGGCAAACTTCACGTTGCTTTGTGCAATCACCTTTTGCGCTGGAGTCAGTTGTATGTCAGCGCGTGGGGTGGCAGCGGGTTCTCCGTCGCTGTCGCATCCTGTCATCACAGCGCAAGCCAGCAAAGCAGCCGCCATTGCGCCCAGTCCTTTGATTATTCTCATGTCTCTATAAGTTTGTTGTTAAACATTAAATTTATTTCTCTCGTATGTTGTAAATCATTAGTTTTACACGCGTTATGTTCAAATTTTTGGTCGCCCAAGAAGGCGAGTGGATGACATCTTTGCCTGGCTTGTAATAGTCGCCTGCAAAGTCGCTGCCCGATATAGGTGCTGAATATTCGCGTGCAAGGTAATATGTGGTGTTTCCGCTCCCATACTCGCCCCAGTTCATGGCGAAATATGTGTTCTCGTCATTTGATACAATCACCTGCTTGGTTTCACTTCCGTCCACGCTAAGTTCAAACATTTCAGCCGGATATCTTTCTTTCTCTTCTTCGGTGATTCTGTGCTCAGGGTCCCACACGTAATTTATCACCATGTTCTCAATGTCAGAGCGGTAGCTGTCAATTATGAATGTGTGCCCGGCGTAATTGCCTTTCACCCCTCCGCTTACAAATACAGGACGATTGTTTTTCAAACTGCTGAGCACGTCATAGTAGTCGTATCCGTCAAGACTGCTATACGCTAAGAGGTATTTGTCAAATACGTTTTTCGCTTCGTCAGCATATGCCGATGTGTCGGCATAGTTCTCATGCACTTCTTTGGCGATTTGCGCGAGAAACATGCTGGCGTGGTTGTGGTATTTGCCTATTAGCTGCCATCCGTCAACCGAACTGCGTGTCACCACCATCTCTTTGTTTGGCTCGTTTGGCAGGTATGCTTCAACGGGCACCATTATGCCGCGGTCATTGTCCTTTCGAAAGTGGTAAATGATTTGTCCCGAAGCTACGGCAACGCAGCTAACGTTATAGTTCTGGGTTAATGCGGTGTTGCTGTAAGGCATGAATAGGTTATATGGTGCGCCTCCGCCCCATTTAGTGGTGATTATGTGTGGCGTTTCCTTTGTTTCATTCACATATTCTGGGTCGCCTTGCGCAATCCACATTCCCATTCCTATGCCACGGGTTATAGCCTTTTGGCTTTTAGCGGTTATAGCTTTTGCCACAAGTTGGTCCTCTAAAGCCTGCCAAACACCGTTTTTTTCAACCGTCTTGTCGTTTGCCTTGAAGTTCCTTATTTCGGCAGCTATGCCGAAAACGAGCTGCACTGCAGGATTGTTTTCTTCGGCAAGGTTCAGCGCCCCTCTTTTTGAGAATGCTTGAACGGGTGTCTTTCTGGAGTCGGCTGAAATTAATTTCCACCCGTCTTTCAGATTCACAAGGTAGGCAAGAGTTTGCTCCCCATCTTTTATGGGCTTAATGTTTCTTACCTCTTTGTCAATGTGCACCAATTTCAAATAGCTGTCAAGCATATTTGTAGTGACGTTGTAGCCATCGTTTGTGGCTACCGCTTCTTGCTTTTGTACGGTTGGCTCTGGGGTGGCGAGCTCTGCTTCGTTGCAAGAAGTAGGTCCGAGTAGGCATGCTACTATGGCCAGGGAAATTAGTTGAAACTTTTTCATAAAAGGGAAATATAAAGTTTATAGTTGGTGCATAAACAATTAACAAATTTTTCCGCGATAAAGTTATGATTAAAAATTATTATTTGAAACAGTAACTATTCAGCGGTAGGTGCATGACGAGGTGTCAAACCTCAAACAAGGCTTGT
>CAVKDU010000054.1:0-17757 GCA_963655175.1 Wujia chipingensis
AAATCCAAGAAATCAAAACCACACCAAATACGCCTCCATTGGCTGTGATTATTTATTTGTATAATTAGTTGATCTGTAATAATTTGCGTCGGACGTGGCATGCCACGTCCCTACATTATGGCACATTCTCCTGACAATCCCTAACGCGGGATTGCCACTTTTTCAGTGCGCTCGGCATGCCGCGTCCAACGTCGTAGCCACCATTGTGCCCTCAAATTCGCGCTGAATGCCAAAATGCATTGTCTCCAATTGTCTCCATTGTCGTTTTTTTATGTGTGGGAATATCGGCCACATTGTGGCCACACACACCTCCGCAATTCACGCTTATTATGGGCTACGTCCATACTGTAGTTGCTTGTAAATGTACAATATGCGTGTAATTTGGCAAAAAAAGAGGGCGCTTCGGGTGAAGCGTCCTCTCTGCGTTTTGCTGCGGACTGACTACTGGTTTCAGTCCTTTTCTTTGTCTTTCTGCTCGCGCGAGCGGCGTTCTTTCTTGCTCGACGAGCTGTTGGTGTCTTTTTCCTCTTTGAGGTCGATTTCGTTTTTGTCTTTGTCATACACCTTATATTCAAGGTATGCGAGGTTTTGGTCGGGCAGAATCTTGAATTTCCGGCCAAAAGCTCTGCGCCAGCGATAGTATTCGCTGAACAGGCCTTTTTTGATGTAGGCATCGACGTAGGGATGGACATACATAATAAAGTTGCTCACTCCCAGTGAGTTCACCAGATAGTCGATTTTGTCTTTCAACTTGTCGGTGAAAAGCAGTGATGGCTGTATCTCGCCCTTGCCGCCACACGATGGGCAGGTTTCGGCCGTGACAATGTCGAGGGCAGGGCGCACGCGCTGGCGCGTGATTTGCATAAGTCCGAACTTGCTCAGGGGCAGAATGTTGTGGCGCGCGCGGTCTTTCTGCATCACCTCGCGCATGTGTTCATACAGCTTCTGCCTGTGTTCGGCCTTGGCCATGTCGATGTAGTCGATCACAATGATGCCGCCCATGTCGCGCAGCCTCAGCTGGCGCGCTATCTCGTCGGCCGCCAGCAGGTTCACGTCGAGCGCGTTGCTCTCCTGGTCGGTGGAGTTTTTCGAGCGGTTTCCCGAGTTCACGTCAATCACGTGAAGCGCCTCGGTGCTTTCAATTATTATGTATGCACCCGACTTGAATGATACCGTTTTGCCAAACGACGACTTTATTTGCTTGGTTACGTTGAACTTGTCGAATATCGGTGTGTCGTCGGAATAAAGCTTTACGATTTCACTGCGATCGGGGGCTATAAGGCTCACATAGTGGTGTATCTGGTCGAATATCTCGGCATCATTCACATGAATGCTCTCAAAGTCGGGGTTGAAGATGTCGCGAATCAGGCTCACCGCGCGGCTTTCCTCCTCATACACGAGCGAGGGCGGGGTGGAGTACTGCATCTTGTCGATGGCGTCTTCCCAACTTTTGACCAGCACCTTAAGCTCTGAATTCAGTTCGGCGGCGCGCTTGTTTTCGGCCGATGTGCGTATTATCACGCCAAAGTTCTTCGGTTTGATGCTCTCTATCAGCCGGCGCAGGCGCTGCCTCTCGTCGGCGTTCTTAATCTTCTGCGACACAGAGATTTTGTTGTTAAACGGAATGAGCACCAAAAAGCGGCCTGTGAAAGTGATTTCGGTGGTGAGCCTCGGGCCCTTGGTCGATATAGGCTCCTTGGCTATCTGCACTATCAGTTCCTGGCCTGCGGTAAGCACGTCGGTCACCGAGCCGTGCTTGTCGATGTCGGGCAGCAGTTTCATTCTTGATATGCTCACCGACTTCTTGCCGTGATTGTCGCGCGCCATCTTGATGAACTTGGAATAAGAGCTGAACTGTGAACCTAAATCAAGGTAGTGCAGAAACGCGTCCTTCTCATAGCCCACATTCACAAATGCGGCGTTGAGTCCGGGCATCAGTTTCTTAACCTTGGCAAGATAGAGGTTGCCGACGGCATACGAGGCGTCGCGCGACTCTTTTTGCAGCGACACCAGCCTTCCGTCCTCAAGCAGGGCGGTGGAGATGTCGGTGGGTTTTACGTCAACTATTAATTCGCTTCTCATCGCAGAAGGGTGTGTACATAAATGCTTTTTGTAAAAAATACTTTTTCAAGACCCCCGCGCTGCCAAAGTGTGGTGTGGCTGGGCGGGGTGGGGGGGACGTTTCAAAAACACAAAGAACAAACTTATGAATACCGTGGCTTAGATAAAGCTGCTTTTTCATCAGTTTGTTCTTAGCGTATGACTTAAATAGAAAGATTATTTCTTAGATTTATGTCTATTCTTTCTAAGTCTCTTTTTGCGCTTGTGCGTGGCCATCTTGTGGCCTTTTCTTTTCTTACCGCTGGGCATAGTTACTTAGTTTAAAATTATTATAAAATAAATGAATTGTTTGCTCTCGTGTCGTGTTACATGCCAATTGCCTTGTACCCGTGTGCGCGGCAATTAGTCCTTCACCTGCTCCATGAACACCTTTGCGGGCTTGAAAGCCGGAATCTTGTGCTCGGGAATGGTGATTTGAGTGTTCTTTGAAATGTTGCGGGCAGTCTTCTCTGAGCGTACCTTTACGATAAAGCTGCCAAAACCTCTCAGATACACATTCTCGCCTTCAGCAAGTGATGCTTTGACGCTCTCCATAAACTTTTCCAGAGTTTCCAAAACTGTGGCTTTGTCAATGCCAGTTGATTTCGAAATTTCGCTTACAATGTCTGCCTTAGTCATCTTTATATCAAAATTTTAAAATTTATTAAATTCAACTCTAATGCTTTCGGTATGCCTCGCCGCGGGCTGTAATCGCCGTGTGGGCTGTGCAGATTCTCTCTTGCTGCCCCCGGTGCCGGGCGGTTTAGCTAAAAGCAGTGCAAATATCGCACTTTTTTTTGAATTAAGTGCTATTATTCAGCATTTTTCTTGTTGTCGGGGCAAAAATCTGCTGGCGCGCCGTGTGTTTCTCATTATATAAAAAGACGCGGCACCCCGCCGTGGGGCAAAAATACTATTCTTTAACGCTTTGTGGCCGCGCAACGCTTGCCATTGCCGCAAGATTGCACTACTTTTGTGCGTTATGACTGAACTCAATCACAGCAACACGCCCCCGGCCGCCGCGTTCGAGGGCATCACCACGGTGCTGGTCGACCTCGACGACACCATTTGGTGGTTCTCCGAAAACAGCAAGGTGGCCTTCAGCCGCACCTGCGACGCTTTCAAGGTCGACGACTTCTGCCCGCGCGACGAGTTCCGCCGCGTGTATCTGGTCAAAAACCTTGAGCTGTGGCACCTCTACCACCACGGCCAAATAGGCCGCGACCACCTGATGAACGAGCGTTTCCGCTACACGCTGCAGCAGTGCGGCTACAGCGGCGACTGCACCGCCATGGCCCGCACCATGGACGACTACTACCTGGCCACGCTGGCCACGCTCAAGCTGCTGGTGCCCGGCGCGCTGCAGCTGCTGGAGCACTTGCGCCGCAAGGGCTACACCACGTGTGTGGTGAGCAACGGCTTCCGCGGCACGCAGCAGCAAAAGCTGCGGTCGGCCGGCGTGGAGGGTTACATAGACCGCATTGTGCTGAGCGACGACTGCGGCATCACCAAGCCATTCCGCGGCATCTACGACTACGCCCTGCAGCAGTGCGGCGCATCGGCCGGCCAGGCGGTGATGATTGGCGACGACCCCGAGGCCGACATCGAGGGGGCGCACCGCGCCGGCCTGCGCACGGTGTACTACAACTGCCGCGGCGTTGACCCCGCGCCCGGCACAGCCACATTCACCGTGACCCGCATTGCCGACGTGATTCCGCTGCTGTGATTCCAGCAGACTGCATTTGCCATTGCGCTCGGTTTGCACTAAATTTGCACTAATTTTGCACTAATTATGACTGAAGAGAAAAAACTTGAAATAGAAGAGAAGATAGTGGAGATGCTGAAGACGGTGTTCGACCCCGAAATTCCGGTCGACGTCTACAGCCTGGGCCTTATCTACAAAATCGACCTCGACGACGACGGCAATGTGAGCATCGACATGACGCTCACAGCCCCCAACTGCCCCATGGGCGACTTCCTGTTTGAAGACATACGCCAAAAGGTGGAGAGCATCGACGGCGTGAAGAGTGTGGCCGTGAACCTTGTGTTCGAACCCGAGTGGGACCAGAGCATGATGAGCGATGAGGCCAAACTCGAACTTGGAATGCTCTGACCGGCGCGCACTATGGGCAGCAAGGTTTACTTCATGAGCGACCTGCACCTGGGGGCGCACTACATTGCCGACCACCGCGCCCACGAGCGCCGCGTGGTCGACTTCCTCGACAGCATCGCCAGCGATGCGGCCGAGCTCTACTTGCTGGGCGACATTCTCGACTACTGGTATGAATACCGCACGGTGGTGCCGCGCGGGCACGTGCGCTTTTTCGCCGCTCTCGCGCGCCTTGCCGACAGCGGCGTGCGCATCTATTGGATGACGGGCAACCACGATGTGTGGCTGTTCGACTACCTGCGCGACGAAATAGGGCTCACCGTGCTCAAGGGCCACACCGTGGCCACCATCATGGGCAGCCGCTTTTTCCTGAGCCACGGCGACGACGTGGGCCGCCGCCCCGCCATGTACCGCTTTATGCGCTGGTGCTTCTACAACCGCGTGTGCCAGGTGCTGTATGCCGCCATACACCCGCGCTGGACCTATCAGATTGCCGCCGGATGGTCGGCCGACAACCGCACCTCGCGCACGCCCCAGAGCGAGCTTGCCGGCGCCGAGGCCAGCGCCCGCAGTCTCATTGAGTTTTCCGAGGGCTACAACAGCCGCGGCGGCCACATCGACCACTTTGTGTATGGCCACCTGCACATAGCGCGCCAGCAGAGCCTCGGCGCTGGCGGCGATGTCACTTTCCTCGGCGACTGGATCAGCAAGAGCACCTATGCCGTGTTCGACGGCTCGCAGCTGCGCCTTTGCTCATTCAGCGGCAGCGACCGCCGAGAATAATTAAATGAATTTAACTCGAAGCTAAATTACTGTTAAATTTAGAAACAAACGATTAAATCTTAGCGGTTTAACCACTTTTGGCACTGTTCTCACGGTCATTAAACTGTTAAAAACATGTTTTTAAATACATTTTTAAATTTGCAATGATGTGGCAGGCCCATTATCTTTGCAGCATAAACCTAAAGCAATCTTTTTACCTTAATATGAGTTATACCTATTGAAGACCTAAAGAGCTATTTTTGAGTAGAAAATAGCTCTTTATGTTTTTTATGCCCCTGTGCGGGCCTGCCCGCGCCCCGAAAACATTATGCCGCCTTGGGGTGGCTATTCTCATTTTTTGTTACTATCTTTGTGCAGGCAACAATTTTAATCAGGTTTTAAGCATGAAACAGAATTGGCGACCCGGAACTATGGTCTATCCGCTGCCGGCGGTGCTCGTGAGCTGCGGCTCGTGCGAGAGTGAATACAATGTGTTCACCGCCTCGTGGGTGGGCACCATCTGCTCCGACCCGGCCATGTGCTACGTGTCGATCCGTCCCGAGCGCCACAGCTACGGCATAGTGAAGCGCAACATGGCCTTCACCCTCAACCTCACCAACCGCGCCCTTGCCCGCGCCACCGACTGGTGCGGAGTGCGCTCGGGCCGCGACTACAACAAGTTCAGCGAAATGGGCCTCACCCCCGTGCTGGGCGTCACCACGGCCGCCCCCTACATCAGCGAGTCGCCCATGAGCATCGAGTGCCGCGTGCGCGACGTGGTGCATCTGGGCACCCACGACATGTTCATTGCCGAGGTGACCAACGTCATTGCCGACGACCGCTACATCGACCCCCGCACGGGCGCCTTCGACATGAAGCAGGCCGACCTCATTGCCTACTGCCACGGCCAGTACTACACCCTGGGCGAGCCGCTGGGCCACTTCGGGTGGAGCGTGCGCAAGAAAAAAGCGAAATAATCCATTCAATAACCATCTATCTTCAACTTTATGGAAAGAGATACCGAAATCTTCAACATCATCGAGAAGGAGCGCAACCGCCAGCAGTGCGGCATCGAGCTGATCGCCTCTGAAAACTTTGTGAGCGACCAGGTGATGCAGGCCATGGGCAGCTGCCTGACCAACAAGTATGCCGAGGGCTATCCCGGCCACCGCTACTACGGCGGATGCCAGTTTGTCGACGAGTCAGAGACTCTGGCCATTGAGCGCATCAAGCGCCTCTTTGGCGCCGAGTATGCCAATGTGCAGCCCCACTCGGGTGCGCAGGCCAACATGGCCGTGTTCATGGCCGTGCTCAAGCCCGGCGACAAGTTCATGGGCCTGAACCTGGCCCACGGCGGCCACCTGTCGCACGGAAGCCCAGTCAACTTCTCGGGCCTCGTGTTCCACCAGTGCGAATACAACGTCACCCCCGACACCAACCTCGTGGACTACGACATGATGGAGGAAGTGGCCATGCGCGAGCACCCCAAGCTCATAGTGGGCGGCGCCAGCGCCTACAGCCGCGAGTGGGACTATGAGCGCATGCGCAAAATCGCCGACAAGGTGGGCGCGCTGCTCATGATCGACATGGCACACCCCGCAGGCCTCATTGCAGCCGGCCTGCTCAACAACCCCCTGAAGTGGGCACACATCGTCACCTCCACCACCCACAAGACCCTTCGCGGCCCGCGCGGCGGCATCATTCTCATGGGCAAGGATTTCGACAACCCCTGGGGCATAACCACCAAGAAGGGCGTGGTGCGCAAAATGTCGTCGCTGCTCAATTCGGCCGTGTTCCCCGGCGTGCAGGGCGGCCCCCTCGAGCACGTGATAGCCGCCAAGGCCGTGGCCTTCGGCGAGGCGCTGCAGCCCTCGTTCAAGACCTATGCCGAGCAGGTGCTGCGCAACTCGCGCGTCATGGCTCAGGCCCTCATCGACAAGGGCTACAAGATTTGCTCGGGCGGCACCGACAACCACAGCATGCTCGTTGACCTGCGCACCAAGTATCCCGACCTCACCGGCAAGGTGGCCGAGGCAGCTCTGGTGGCAGCCGACATCACGGCCAACAAAAACATGGTGCCCTTCGACGACCGCTCGGCCTTCCAGACCTCGGGCCTGCGCCTGGGCACTCCCGCCATCACCACCCGCGGCCTCAAAGAGGAGCAGATGGGCGAGATAGTGGAGTTTATCGACACCGTTCTGGCCAACCCCGAGAGCGAGGCCAACATCAAGGCCGTGCGCGAAAAGGTGAACGCCATGATGAAGGGCTACCCCATGTTTGCCTGGTAATCCCTTCCCGCGATAGCAGCGTATAATCCATCATACAGTGGCCGCCTGGGCAATGCTCGGGCGGCCACTGCTTTGCTTAGTGATGCGCATTGCCGCACACAACTGTTGTGTAAGTCAACAATATTCATTAATTTCGCACTTTGTAATTAAATGTGCAATTTTTCATATCATAATGGTATCTAAAACTCGCGACAAGCTCATAGATGTGGCGCGGCAGCTGTTTGCCCACAAGGGGGTGGAAAACACCACCATGAACGATATTGCGTCGGCCAGCGACAAGGGCCGGCGCACCATCTACACTTATTTCAAGAGCAAACGCGAGATTTTCAACGCCGTTGTGCGCCGCGAAACCAGCATCGTGGTCGACCGCCTCAGCAAGCTGCCGTCGCTGCCGCTGCCGCCCGAGGAGAAGCTCATCAACTTCATTTTCATCCGCTTCGAGGCGGTGAAGGAGGTGGTGGGACGCAACGGCTCGCTGCGCGCCAGCTTCTTTATGGACGTGCGCCGCGTGGAGCGCGCACGCCGCGCCAACACGGGCCGCGAGGTGGCCATCCTGCGACAGATTCTGCAGGAGGGCGTGGACCGCGGCGACTTCCGCATTAAGCACGTCGACAAGGCCGCGAGCGTGATGATGCTGTGCCTGCAGGGGCTCGACATCCACTACATTCGCGACAGTTTCGGCGACCTTGGCATCGAAAAGATGAAGCTGCGCGCCTACATCCGCGACTTCATTCTGCACGGCATCTCGGCCGAGGATGGCGGCAAGCTATAGGCAAAAAAAATTACACGACAGATATTTATCACACAATACACAAAGACAAAAAAAGATGAAATTACTCGAAGGAAAAGTGGCACTCATCACAGGTGCCGCACGCGGTATCGGCAAGGAAATCGCTCTTAAGTTTGCCAGCGAAGGCGCTGACATCGCTTTCACCGACCTCGTGATTGACGAAAACGGCAAGAAGACCGAAGAAGAAATAGCTGCCCTCGGCGTCAAGGCTAAAGGCTATGCGTCAAACGCTGCCAAGTTCGACGAGACCGAGGCCGTTGTGGCTCAGGTTAAGGAAGACTTCGGCCACATCGACATTCTGGTCAACAACGCCGGCATCACCAAAGACGCCATCATGCTCAAGATGACTGAGGCTCAGTGGGACGCCGTGATTGCCGTAAACCTGAAGTCGGCATTCAACTTCATCCACGCCCTCATCCCCGTGATGATGCGCCAGCGCCAGGGCTCTATCATCAACATGGCTTCGGTGGTGGGCGTGCACGGCAACGCCGGCCAGGCCAACTATGCCGCCTCTAAGGCAGGCCTCATCGCCCTCGCCAAGAGCGTGGGCCAGGAGATGGGCCGCCGCGGCATCCGCGCCAACGCCATCGCCCCCGGCTTCATCGACACTGCCATGACTCAGGCTCTGCCCGACAACATCCGCAAGGAGTGGATCGAGCGCATTCCCCTGCGCCGCGGCGGCACGGTAGAGGACATCGCCAACGTGGCCACATTCCTCGCCAGCGACATGTCGAGCTACGTCACCGGCCAGGTGATCCAAGTGGACGGCGGCATGAACATGTAAAAAAACTGACGTTGGAGTAGGGGGGCTTCACCCCCTTACGCACACACCCTATAGCGGAGGGACGGCCATTGTGGCTGCCCCTCCGCCGTTTTTTTCTCAGCCCCTTGCGGGCTGGCGCTTCTGCGTGTCGGGCAGCAGGCCGGCAATTACGCCCAGCAGCGGCAGCAGCGCGCTCACCTTGAATATGAACTCAATGCTCGTGACATCGGCCAGCCAGCCGAAGAAGGCCGACCCCAGTCCGCCCAGGCCGAACATCAGCCCGAAGAATATGCCGGCTATCAGCCCCACCTTGTCGGGCATCAGGTCGGTGGCATACACCACAATCGACGAGAACGCTGAGGCAATTATCAGCCCCGACATAAAGGTGCACACCAGTGTCAGCGTCAGCCCCACAAACGGCATGGCCAGCGCAAATGGCGCCGCGCCCAATATCGAGAACCAAATCACATATTTGCGGCCAAAGCGGTCGCCCAGCACTCCGCCGGCCACCGTGCCTATGGCAAAAGCCGCCAGAAACACAAACAGGCATATTTGCGACTCCTGCACGCTGATGCCGAACTTGTCAATCAGGAAAAACGTGAAATAGCTCGTGATGCAGGCCGTGTAGAAGTATTTCGAGAACACCA
This sequence comes from Wujia chipingensis, assembly GCA_963655175.1. GTDB lineage: Bacteria > Bacteroidota > Bacteroidia > Bacteroidales > Muribaculaceae > Sodaliphilus. The sequence goes on from CAVKDU010000054.1 coordinate 9,461, forward strand.
GCAGCACCAGAATCAGCAGCGCCCCATATTTTGCCCGACGCGATATGTGGTTGTTCAGCTCGGGCTGCCTTTGCGGGTGGGTCACCACATAGGCCAGCCGGGCCTTATACCAGCTGCCGAGCCTCAGCATGATGAGCGCGGCGGCCAGCGCCGCCAGGGCAAACCACGCAATTGAGCGCTGGCCCAGCGGCAGCGCCACGGCCGCCGCCAGCAGCGGCCCCACGGCCGACCCGCCGTTGCCGCCCACCTGGAATATCGACTGCGCAAGGCTCTTTTTGCCGCCCGACGCCAGCTGCGCCACGCGCGAGGCCGTGGGATGGAACACCGACGACCCCAGCCCCACAATGCCCACCGCCAGCAATATCAGCGCATAGCTGCCTGCGAAAGCCAGCAGCAGCAAGCCCGCCAGAGTGAAGCACATGCCCGCCGACAGCGCGTAGGGCCGCGGGTGCTTGTCGGCATAAAGCCCCGTCACGGGCTGCAATATCGACGACGTCATTTGAAACACCAGCGTTATCACCCCAATCTGGGCAAACGAGAAGCCGAATTCATCCTTCACTATCGGGTAAATCGATGGGATTATCGACTGAATCATGTCGTTCAAAAAATGCGAAATGCTGCAAATCACCAGCATCGAATACACCGTGCCGTCGGTCATGGCCGGCGATCCAGCTATTTTGTGTCCTATTCTGCTTAATTTCATTCCAAGTGCAAAGATAGGCAGATTTGCACTATCTTTGCAACCGCATATGAAAATCGATTACAGTTACCGGCATATTTGGACCATTACTTACCCGATTCTGGTGAGCCTGGTCATGGAGCAGCTAATCAATCTCACCGACACGGCATTTATGGGCCGAGTGGGCGAGGTGGAGCTTGGCGCGTCGGCCATAGCGGGCGTGTTCTATCTGGTGGTGTTCATGGTGGGCCACGGCTTTTGCGTAGGAGCGCAGATAGTGATGGCGCGCCGCAACGGGTCGGGCTCGTTCAAGAGCATTGGCTCAATTTTCTATCAAGGACTTTACTTTCTCATGGCGCTGGCCGCGGTGCTGTTTGCCGCCAGCCAGTTGTGGTCGAGCGATGTGCTGTCGAAGCTCATCTCGTCGCCCCATGTGCTGGCAAAGGCCGAAGACTATATGCACTGGCGCGTGTATGGCTTCTTCTTTGCCTTTGCGGGCGGCATGTTCCGCTCATTCTATGTGGCCACCACGCGCACCAAGACGCTCACGCTCAACTCGGTGGTGATGGTGCTGTCGAATGTGGTGTTCAACTACGTGCTGGTGTTTGGCAAGTGTGGCTTGCCAGCCATGGGCATTGGCGGCGCTGCCATAGGGTCGTCGCTGGCCGAGCTGGTGTCGCTGCTGTTCTTCATTGGCTACACGCGCTGGCGCGTCGACTTCCGCCGCTATGCGCTGGGTGTGGTTCCGGCTGTCGACTTCGCCACGCTGCGCTCGGTGCTGGGCGTGTCGGTGTGGGTGATGGTGCAGAGCTTCATCTCGCTGTCCACGTGGTTTATCTTCTTTGTCTACATCGAGCATTTGGGCGAGGAGCCGCTGGCCGTGACCAACATTGTGCGCAGCCTGTCGGGATTCTTGTTTATGATAGTAATGGCATACTCGTCGGCGTGCAGCTCGATTGTGAGCAACATGATAGGGGCGGGGCAGACCCACCAGGTGGGCGCGGCCATACGCCGCCACGTGTGGCTCACCTATGCGTGCGTGATGCCGCTGGTGGCCGTGCTTGCGCTATGGCCGCGGGTGTTCATAGCCATCTACACCGACATTCCGCAGCTTGCTGCGGCCGCGGTGCCCTCGCTGTGGGTGATGTGTCTGTCATATTTCGTCACCGTGCCGTCGAATGTGCTGTTTCAGAGCGTGTCGGGCACGGGCAGCACCCGTGTGGCCTTTGGCCTCGAGCTGTTCACGCTGGTGTTCTACATGATCTACATCACGGTGCTCATCTACTATATGCGCGCCGATGTGGCTTGGGCGTGGACTTCCGAGATAGTCTATGGGGCCATGCTGTCGGTGCTATGCTATGCCTATCTGCGCCGAGGCACTTGGCGCCGCCGCAGAATTTAGCCATCGTGCCGGCTCACAACTCTTCGTCCATGATTTCGGTTTCGCGCATTTCGCGGTATTCCTCCCAGTTGGGGTCGTCCTCGGCGTGGAATTGCAGCGGCAGCAGCTCGAAGCCGGCCAAGGCCTCGTTGAGCTTGCGCTGAAACAGGTGTAGGCTGCGGGTGTAGAACACCCAGTTGCGCTCGCCCTCGCCTGTGTAGATGCCGGTGTTCACCGCCACGGGGTCGGCGTTGAAGGTGGCGGCCAGGGCCTCGTTCACCTTGTCCATCAGCGCCGATGTGGCATAGTCAGGCATACCTTTGTCGTCGGACTCGTAGGACCATGTCACGTCGATGCGCACGTTGTATGCGCCGCTGTTCATCACATTGTCCATGTCGCGCCGTCCGGTCACCATTATCAGCTGTCCGCGGCTGCCCTCGGCAGGGGCGGTCCACCACTCGTCGCTTATTTTCAGTTTTGCCATTGTATAAATCAATTTTCATCAAATTTACTCACAATTTTCCAATGCTCCAAACTGCGGCGGCATTGCCCGCGCATTAAAATTTGCTTTTGTGCCGCGGCATCGCTAACTTTGCGTGCAGTAAAACACACACTCAAACGAACTCTGTAATGGACATTATGATCATCATTGTCGCCATTGCCGCGATAGCCGTGCTGGGCTATATGCTTATGGCGGCCGACAAAAAGAATTCACAGCTCGCCGCCTCGGTGCAGGCCCTGACGGCTGCCAAGGCTGCGGCCGAGGCCCAGCTGGCCGCCGCCGGCCAGGGCACCGACGACGCGCGCCGTGCCACGGCCGAGGCTCAAAACAAGGCCGACGCCCTGGCGCGCCAGCTGGCCGACGAGCGTGCCCGCACCGCCGCCCTTGGCGAGCGTGTGGAGCAGGCCGCGCGCGAGCAGCAGCGTCTGCAGGAGCAGAGCCGCCTGGTGTTTCGCGAGGTGGCGGTCCAGGTGCTGGCCGACCAAAGCAAGGCGGCCAGCAAGCAGCAGGCCGACGGCCTCGCTGCGCTGCTCACGCCCATGCGCGAGCAAATCGACGGCCTGCGCCGGCAAATGGGCGAGTATTCCAACCGCCAAACGGAGTATGCGGCTTCGATGAAGCAGCAAATCAAGGACTTGAACGATATGAACGCCAGTCTTGGCCGCGAGGCCAAAGAGCTGTCGCAGGCGCTGCGCGGCGAAAGCAAGGTGCAGGGCGACTGGGGCGAGATGATATTGCAAAAGCTGCTCGAAAACTCGGGCCTCGTCGAGGGGCAGAACTTTGTGGTGCAGGCCACCGAGGTCGACGGCCTGCCCGTGCAGGGCGACCGCGGCACGCGTCTGCGCCCCGATGTGGTGTTGCTGCTCCCCGACAAGAAAAATCTGGTGATCGACTCCAAGACGTCGCTCACGGCCTACACCGAATATTCCTGTGCCCACACCGACGCCGAGCGCCAGTCGGCCCTCAAGCGCCACATCGACTCGGTGCGCAAGCACGTGGCCGAACTGGCCGACAAGACCTACCAGGACCGCGTGAGCAATTCGGCCGGCTTTGTGATGATGTTTATCCCCAACGAGGCTGCCTATCTGCTGGCCATGGGCACCGACGCCGGGCTGTGGCAGTATGCCTACGACCGCCAGGTGGTCATAGTCAGTCCCACCCACCTGATTTCGGTGCTGAAACTGGTGAGCCAGCTGTGGACGCGCGAAATGCAGACTCGTAACGCCATCAAGATAGCTGAGGAGACGGGCAAACTCTACGACAAACTGGCCGCCTTCGTGGCCGACATGCAAAACGTGGAGAAAAGCCTCGACAATGCCAAGGGCGCATGGAACGAGGCCATGAAGAAGCTGAGCGGCGGCCGCGGCAATGTGCTGTCGAGGTTTGAGACCATAAAGAAACTCGGCATAAAGGCTTCGAAGCAGCTGCCCTCCATGCCCGACGGCGGTGAAGAGGGCGGCGGCTTGATATCGGAATGAAAAAAGCGAAAGAGCGTTATGACAATAGAAAACTCTGTGATAATAGTGGCAGGAGGCCGCGGCACGCGGTTTGGCGGCCCGCTGCCCAAGCAGTTTCTTGAGTTGGCAGGCCGCCCGGTGCTGATGCGCACCATCGAGGCGTTTGCCTCGGCAGGCATCGGTGGACTCGAGATAGTGGTGGTGCTGCCGCCCGACCAGCACGGCCTGTGGCGCGACTTGTGCCGCAAGCATGGTTTTGCCGTGCCCCACGTGGTGGCCAGCGGCGGCGCCAGCCGGTTTGAGTCGGTGCGTAGCGGCCTGCGCGTGGCGCAGGCTCCCGACGGCGGAGTGATAGCCGTGCACGACGGGGTGCGCCCGCTTGCCTCGCAGGCCATGATAGGGCGCGTGATGCAGGCGGCGCGGCTCAGCGGCGCCGCCATCCCCGTGGTGCCGGTCACCGACTCGGTGCGCTGGCTCGACGGTGCCGACGGCTCGTCGCACACCGTGCCGCGCAGCCAGCTGCGTGCCGTGCAGACTCCGCAGGCCTTCAGCGCCGCACTGCTGCGCCGCGCCTACAGCGTGGAGTCGAGCGACGCCTTCACCGACGACGCCTCGGTGGTCGAGGCCGCCGGCCATGCGGTGACCCTCGTCGAGGGCGAGCCCACCAACATCAAGATTACCCATCCGGCTGACATTGCCGTGGCCGAAATACTCATGAGCAATGCCTGGTCTTGAAACAACCGACATAAAATATCTGCGTGGCGTGGGACCCAAGCGGGCCGAACTACTGGGCAAGGAGCTGGGCATACACAGCTACCTCGACCTGCTGTATAACTTCCCGTTCCGCTACCTCGACCGCACCACGGTGTATCGCATCTGCGACCTCTCGGGCGACATGCCCAGCATACAGCTGCGCGGGCAGTTTGTGAAGTTCACGGCGCAGGGCGAGGGCGCCAAGCGGCGGGTCAACGCTCTGTTCACCGACGGCACGGGGACGATAGAGGTGGTGTGGTTCAACCGCGTGAAGTCGATTCTGGAAAGCTACAAGACGCACACCGACTACACGCTGTTTGGCAAGCCTACTCTGTATAAGGGACGCTACAGCATGTCGCACCCCGAGGTCGACGCCTACACGCCCGACGCGCCGCAGCAGGGCCTGGTGGGCGTGTACAACCTCACCGAGAAGCTGCGCAGCCGCTACATCACTTCGCGCGTCATACAGAAGATGGTGGCCACGCTGCTCGGCACGGTGGCCGTGCGCTCCATGCCCGACTGGCTGCCGCCTCAGGTGGTGGCAGCCCGCCGCCTCATGCCGCTTGGCGAGGCGCTGGAGTCGGTTCACCTTCCCGCCAGCGTCGAGGCTCTGCAGCGGGCGCAGTTCCGCCTCAAATACGAGGAACTGTTTCTGCTGCAGCTCAACATACTCCGAAATGCCAAGAGTGACCCCTTGCGCCAGCGCGGATTCGTGTTCAGGCACGTGGGGCCAAAGTTCAACGAATTCTACAGCAATGTGCTGCAATTTCCGCTCACGGGCGCGCAAAAGCGAGTGCTGCGCGAGATTCGCGCCGACATGGCCACAGGCCGCCAGATGAACCGCCTGCTGCAGGGCGACGTGGGCAGCGGCAAGACCATAGTGGCGCTGATGACCGCACTGCTGGCCGTGGACAACGGCTACCAGGCCTGCATCATGGCCCCCACCGAAATCCTTGCCACGCAGCACTACGAGAGCATCAGCGCCATGGCCTCGCAGATAGGCGTCACGGTGGATTTGCTCACGGGCTCCACGCGCAAGAGCCGTCGCGAGACCATTCATAAGGGGCTGCAAGACGGCACGCTGCAAATTCTAATTGGCACCCACGCCGTGATTGAAGACAATGTGCGCTTTGCCAACCTTGGCCTAGCCGTCATCGACGAGCAGCACCGCTTTGGCGTGGCCCAGCGCGCCAAGCTGTGGGGCAAAAACTCCACTCCGCCCCACGTGCTGGTGATGACTGCCACCCCCATACCGCGCACGCTGGCCATGACCGTGTATGGCGACCTCGAGGTGTCGGTGATCGACGAGCTGCCGCCGGGCCGCAAGCCGGTGACCACTGTGATGCGCTATGAGCAGAGCCGGCACGACGTGTACCGCTTCATAGGCAGCGAGTTGGCCAAGGGGCGGCAGGCTTACATCGTGTATCCGCTCATCGATGAGAACGAGAAGATGGACCTGAAAGATCTCACTGAGGGCTTCGAGCACGTGAAGGACACGTTCCCAAGCTACAGGGTGGCCATGGTGCACGGGCGCATGAAACCTGCCGAGAAAGATGCGCAGATGCAGCTCTTTGCCAGCGGCAAGGCGGCGATTCTGGTGGCCACCACCGTGATTGAGGTGGGCGTGAACGTGCCCAATGCCAGCGTGATGGTGATTGAAAACTCCGAGCGCTTTGGACTGTCGCAGCTGCATCAGCTGCGCGGCAGGGTGGGGCGCGGCGCCGACCAGTCGTATTGCATACTGATGACCAAGCTCAAGTTGGCCGCCGACACCCGCCACCGCCTGGAGGTGATGACGCAGACCAACGACGGCTTTGTGGTGGCCGAGGAAGACATGCGCCAGCGCGGCCCGGGCGATATGGAGGGCACGCAGCAGAGCGGCATCGCTTTCAATCTGAAGATTTCCAACCTGTCGACCGACGGCCCCGTGCTGCAAATGGCGCGGGCCGATGCCCAGGCCTTTCTACAGTCCGACCCTACGCTGTCGTCGCTTGCGGGCCGCAGGCTCGACGCCCGCATGCAGCAGCTATACGGCCACGAGGTGGACTGGGGCAAAATAAGTTGATGCCTATTTTGCCGCGCTGGTGTGCAAAATGTTATGATTTTGCCGCTAATTTTTAGCGACTGTTAGCAGTAGTGATACTGCTATGGGTATAACTAACTGAAAATTAGTTTGCTGACTGCTATTGGTTGCGATATTTAGACATAAATTTACACTTTTTATACAGCACGATTGTCTCTGTTTTAAAATAAATGCTTAATTTTGAACGTTTTATTTGAGAAAATCAGTGAAATGATGTGAAGAGACTGGCGAAAAAGGCTGCCGCTGCTGGCAGTTTTCAGCCAATGATAAGCGTGAAACGCATGGCGTGTGCAAGCCCCTTTGCATAGCTGGTGAAAACAGTTAGAAATCTAAAGAAAGGAATTATTTATGAGTTTAAGGAAAATAGTCAGTGCGGGAATCATTGCTGCCGCGTCGCTGGTAGTGTGGCCGTCGGCCACAGCGCAAAATTTGCAATCGGTGTCAAACTATCGCAAAGCCCATGCGGCTCTGCTGGCAAAGCAATCTCGCATTCAAGACCAAATCCGACTCGAAGAAGCACAGAAATATGCCCACGACCTCTATGAGGAAGTGGAGCCGGAACCCGATATCTACAACGAGGGCTGGGAAAGCGGCATGGTGAACCCCTACAAAAACGCCAAGGTGCCCAACAGCCGAGTGATTAACGTGCGCCAATACCGCATGCCCGTCAAGGGCAATGTGATCACCTCACACTATGGCTACCGTCCCAAGTTTGGCCGCTACCACAAGGGTGTGGACCTGCGCGCCCCCATGGGCGACACTGTGCGCGCTGCATTCGACGGCAAGGTGCGCCTCACCAAGTATGAGCGCGGCGGATTTGGTTTCTACGTGATAGTGCGCCACGCCAACGGCCTTGAGACCGTTTACGGCCACCTGTCGCGATTCCTCGTTCATCCCAACCAGTATGTGAAGGCCGGCACCCCCATCGCACTTAGCGGCAACACAGGCCGCAGCTTTGGCCCCCACCTGCACTTCGAGACCCGATTCATGGGCTATGCCATCAATCCCGAGGCAATATTCGACTTTGCCAACCGCACAACCCACACCGACTCCTACACCTTCAACAAGAGCACCTACACCGAGGCGCGCGACTACACTCCCAAGAGCTGCAGCGCCGCCAAGCGATAAAGCATAGCGCCACGAGTGGCGCCCGAAACGAAACAAATCCGCAACCCCACCAGGCTGCGGATTTTTTTGTTGTGAATGAAATATGGCTGGAGCGTGCCTGTGCCAAACTTGCTGTGCCTGCTCTGAAGCAATGCCGTGTATATGGTTATCCCTTTAGGGATAAGATATGTGTAGGCAGGTATACAGCGAGAACGTAGCAATAGCGGAGTTCTCGCGAAATGCCTGCTATGCAGTCGCCCCCCCCACTCAGGCATTCCAGCTCTAAGTTTGCAGAGAATTGCGACGAAGTCGCATAAAATGAATATTAATGCGGT
>CAVKDU010000055.1:0-17430 GCA_963655175.1 Wujia chipingensis
AGAGGACGGAAAACGAAAGTAGGAGAAAAACTACTCGTTTTCCTCCTACTCGATTGTCCCCCAATGCCCGTCATTTGGCATTTTGGGGACAACTCCTTTGTTTTTTGTGGGCATTTCAAATTTGACTTCTACCGCATTTTTATTGTTTACAAAAATATGCTAAATTTGCACAAACCATCAATTACGTTAATAAGTAAACCGAAAAAAATGCAACAGGCTAAAATATTATCTCTGTTTAGCGACTCCAGCTTTGAACCCGTTTCGGCCAATGATGCGGAAACAGGTGAATCTGTGACCGCTGCAAACAGCTACCGTGAAGAATCACGACAAGACGACGAGCAACAAACTCCTGCCACACACCCCGACAAAGCACAGACCCCTTCCAACGCCAACCAAGACGTGCGCTGGCGCAATAAAAGCAAGCGCATAAGGGTGTCGTTTTCCGATGGCACTGTGGTGTGTGAATCAAGGGCTTTGAGCACCCTTATGAAAGTCATAGTGTACATAGGCGTTGAGCGGGTGGCCGGCCTGGGCATGGTGGCATGCCACCAGCCACTGCTGACCAAAGGGGAATATCCGCAGAAATACCGCGGCTGGGTGAAAGACCTGCCCGGCGGATGGCACTTGCTGGCACAAAGCGACACGGCGCAAAAGTTTATACAGCTAAAATCGATAGTGCGCCAGCTCGGTCTTGATGCCAAGGTTGAGTATGGTGATTTCGAAGCCTCTCTGCCGGAAAAGAGGAACGTCATCAGGCGCAAAGCGAAAATGAGCGTACGCTTTGCCGCCGACGGACACACGATAGAAGGCTACACGGGCGATGCGTTTCGCGCAACTGTGGAGCATATTGGCATCGATAAGGTGAAGCGCACCAACCTGATAGTTCTCGGCTCAAAGCGCATCATCACTCCATCAAAAAGTTCAAACGACCAGGTGCAGCTATCCACAGGGGAGTGGCTTACTATCCCAAGCCAGATAAGGGACAAGATAAAGGTCCTAAACGTGATGTCGTTGCTGACCCGAGTGAAGTTTGACGTAAGCATAGATAAGTAACATCTACCCGCGGAGAAGACACTGAAAAAGAAGAAGGATAGGGTGTGTAGTTGGGCCACACCGCCTTGCATTGGGAGATTGTCCTTACAATCCCAAATATGATGTCTTTATGTCGAAATTCCAGTCTGTTCAACGTGTGGCTTTATGCCGAAAAACAGAGTCGATCCGTGAAATAAAAAATCCGTGTAAATCTGTGAAATCTGTGGGAGATGAAAAGAAGGCATCCTTATAGAATTCGATTGCCTCGCATAATAGCCACTAAATCATAACTATATGCAATCCGTTTGGTGTTTTGGGGGGGGCAAATCTCATGAAATCATTCATTCTAAATGAACACTTTTGTGCAAAACCTTTCATTCCGAATGAAAGATTTCATCGTTTTATGCTTGCCACCAACGAATATTTCTCCCTAAAGAGGCCAGCGGCGACATGCACATACGTCAAGCGCGGCCTCCTGATGGTCAGGGGGCCGCGCCTGTATATCTTGTTGTCGCAAAGCTGGGACTATAGGCGGAAGGCAATGGGCAGCACGCAGCGCACGGCCACCTTGGTGCGGTTCACGCGGCCGGGCTTCCAGCGCGGCATCTCGCGGATCACGCGCATGGCTTCGCGGTCTAGGCTCTCGTCGCCGGCGCCGCGAATCACCTGCACATTGCTCACGCGCCCATCGGCGCCCACAATGAAGCAGCACAGCACGCGGCCCTGCACACCGCGCTTGTAGGCGTGGTAGGGATATTCGCGGGTCTTGTTGATGAAGTTGGTCAGCCCGCGCTCGCCACCGGGAAATTGTGGCTGCACATCGACGTAGTCGTACTCATACACCTCCATGTAGGGCATGCGCGACATGGGGTTGACGGTGGTAACGTGTCGCACCTGCGCCAGTGCCGGCATGGCGGCCATTGCCACCAGGGCCATGAGTATGTGAAGTCGCAAAAAACCTATTTTCTGCATTGCGTAATCTGTCACTTTCTTTCCTTTTGTTGGTTGAAAAGGGTGCGTCGCTCCACTCTGACGGAGGCGGCACACGCAGTCTCACATTCTTTTCTTTTATCAGTAATCAATGGTTGCACACAGCGCCGCAGGCTTGCGCCCATCCGCCATTTGCGCTGCAAATATAAGCCACCGCGGGCAAATGTCAATGAAGCGCGGCGGCCTATTTGCGAATGATTAATAATGTTTCATCTATTTTTACAAAAACGCTTTGGCGCGCACCATGTTGTAAAAAATTTTAAACCATTATACTATGCGGGCGGCCTTGTGCGTTTATATCTATAATAACACTTAGCTACAAGGAATGAGAATTCTCACCACACTGCATATGATAGCGGCCAGCGCCGCGCTCACCGCGGGCCTCACGGCCAGCGCGCAAGACGGCACCACGGCCTACCAGTTTCTCAACGTAACGCCGTCGACCCACGCCTATGCCCTGGGCGGGCACAACATCACGGTGATCGACGACGACATCAACCTGATTGAGCAAAACCCCGCCCTGCTCGGCCCCGAGGTCGACCACCAGGTGGGGCTTAACTACATGCGCTACTTCGGGTCGGCCAACTTCATGGGCGCGCGCTACGGGCAGGGCATCAACGAGCACAGCGCGTTTGCCGTGGGACTGCAATACTTCGGCTACGGCTCAATCGACGAGACCGACGCCGCTGGCAGCGTGATTGGCTCGGCCTCGGCAAGCGACATGGCCTTCAATGCCACCTATTCGCACGACATCACCGACAACCTGCGCGGCGCCATCAACGTGAAGTTCCTCTACTCAAAGTATGCCGACTTCTCGGCCGCCGCCGTAGCCGCCGACCTTGGCATCAACTACTACAACCCCGACAACGACCTGTCGCTGTCGCTGGTGGTGAAAAACCTTGGCGGACAGGTGAAGAAGTTCAACGACACCAAAGACAATCTGCCTTGGGACATACAGCTGGGATGGTCGCAAATGCTGTCGTCGTCGCCATTCCGCCTGTCGGTGACGGCCGTGGGCCTCAACAAGTGGAAACTGCCCTACTATGAGCCGGCCGACAAAAACTCGGCCACTTCCGAACTTGTGAAGAAGGACTCGTTTATGCGCAACCTCATGCGGCACCTGATTCTGGGCATCGAATACGTGCCCACCGAGCGCATGTACATTGCGCTGGGCTACAACTACCGCACCCGCACCGACATGAGCACCTATCACCGCAACTTTTTGTCGGGATTCTCGCTGGGCGGCGGACTCCGCGTGAAGGCGTTCGGCTTTGGCGTGGCTCTGGCCAAGCCCCACAGCAGCGCCACCACGCTGATGTTCAACCTCACCACGTCGATCAGCGAACTTATGCGCTAACCGCCGCCATCCATCCTCCGTTTTTAGGAAAAGTGTAAAGAACATGAGAAAGAAGCTGCAGGGCAAGATTGGGTTGAACGACATCTATGAGATATGTTACATGACGCAAGGTAAGAAAAATAACCATCAAAAGGAGGAACTTTACCGTCTTACTTTCGACGAAGACACCCGTGTGGCATTCAATGCCTTGCGTGTCCTATCGCATTTCGATTTAGCCAACAATGAGTGGCTCTACAGCAAGCATGACAACTTAATAGATCGAGTGATGAAGGAAACGCATGCGGGCAAGTGCCGCGTGATGCTCAACCTCCTTCTTCGCCAACCATTTGAGGAAGGTTCCCTACGTTCCGACTTCATAGACTTCTGTATAGGCAAGATTACGGCCTGTGCCCAGCCCTATGCTATCCGTGCCTATTGCATAAAGCTTGCCTATGAGCAAATGAAATACAATCCCGAATTACTTGAAGAACTAAAGATTGCATTGGATATGCTGGAGCAAGAGCCCCTGTCTCCTGGATTGTTATCAGCAAAAAAACAGGTCATGAAGAAAATCGATAGAAAGCATGGAATAAAGTTGGCAGGCCATAAACAAGCATAGATCCTTTTTTCAGAGTTCTATAAGACTGTAAACTTAAGCGAAAGGTTCTTATTTGAGCATATTAATTTTTTTCTTGGTACAGCTGTGCGGCTTTCGGCCTAAAAATATGTCTTTTTGTCCTTATGTCGAAAAATCCAAAACGGCCACGGTGTGTCTATCCGTCCAAAAAAATCTGTGGTCATCTGTGCGATCTGTGGGAGATTTTTTACGGCCGCATAAGTGCACCGCTGTGGAATACGCCCGTCGGACGCGGCATGTCAAAAGCACTGAAAAAGTAGCATTGTTGTGGCATTTGTTGCAATGAGGTATTAGCAATGACATTATCCCTAAAGGGATTGTTACTTTTTCAGTGCGCTCGGCATGCCGCGTCCGTACTGTAGATCATTGAAAATCAGCGGACTATATAACTTTAATCTGTAATCTTTCAACTTTCAACCCTATATATAAAAAAGTAAATCCTAGACTCAGCGTCCAGGATTGCTTAACTAATTAACCTTCTAATACCATTAACATAAACCTTAAACAATGAAAAAACGTAACCGTCATCACGACGCCTAGAATTTCATAACCTTAAAAACTAATACCATGAAAAACCGATGCAAAAGTAGTGCAAATATGTTATGCAACATAATTCTTTGGCTACTTTTTCCTTGTTTTAACTCAATTTTAACGTTTGACGCCCAATTTGAGCATTTGTTACAGATGTTTTAGCAGTTGCCCGTGCAGAAAATGATGTGCGGCTTAAATACACTACCAAATGTGGGTAATGAGCAACAACTTGAAGCATAAAGCCGTGAAAATGTTGGGGAATGTAAATTCTTTTGAATAAATTTGTGGTTGTAAGAAGCATAACCAATTAAATCCTAACAAACCGATTCAACTATGAGACTTAAGACTCTTTCGGGGATGCTCTTGGCTGCCGCCATGGCCGCCGCCTGCTGTGTGCAGGCCCGCGCCGGCGATGAGCCGTCGGGCTTCCAACCCCAGACCGCCGAGGGAAAGCTGGCGGCAAGAATCGAACAGTCGGCGCCGCACAGTGGCGGCTCGCTTGCCGAAGGGCAGGTGCAGGCCGCGCGGCCTGCCAAGGTTGCCGGCGGGCGCGCTTTTGCGCTCACTTCGGCGGTGACCATGGCCGAGTTTGACTACACCACCGCGGGCGACCGCCAGCTGGGCGAATGCCTTGTCACCGTCACCCCCACGGGCACGGGCAAGGCCAGCATCAGCGGCCTGTGGTCGCGCCCCGTCACGGTGTCGGCCACCTATTCGGGCAGCGATGTCAGCATCGAGCCGCAGGTGGCGCTGAAGCTCAAAGACGGCACGCCGGTGTATCTGTGCTCAATCGACTGGGCCTCGAAGAAGTATAGCAGCACCACTCCAGTGATAGGCACCATCGGCGCCGACGGCAGCGTGACGCTGGGCGGCTGGGGCCTGTTTCTGCTCACCGGCCCCAACAAGGGCAGCTATTACTGTGCCTTCAAGAGCACCAGCCTCAAGCCCACCAACGCGGTGATGACCAACGTGTATCAGAGTCCCGCCGACTCGGTGGAGACCTACAACGTGTATGTGGGCCAGCCCTACGACAACCAGATTGAGATTGTGAACTTTGCCGACAACGGCGTGGCCGTGTCGGCCTATGTCAATCCCGACCACAGCGTCGAGTTTCCGCCGCAGCACATCTACACCAACCCCACCTACGGCGTGTTTATGTGCAACCCGGCCGACTGGAGCAAGAGCGGCAGCGCCCAGAAGGGCAGCATCGCCGCCACTGCCACCGACAGCACCATCACCATGGGCAACTGGGGCATATTCAACCGCATGTACACCAGTCTGGTGGCCTACCCCTACAAGCGCACCACCATCAGCCTCACCTCCAAACTGCGCTTCCCCGAGGCCCAGAGTCTCGACTGGAGCGGCAGCGGCACCGAGGCCGACCCCTATGTGGTGACCAACGCGCAGCAGATGCAGGCCCTGGCCGAGAGTGTGAACTATGGCACCAGCTACAGCGGCAAGCACATCGTGCTTGGCGGCGATGTGGACATGAGCGGCATCACGTCGGCCTGGCGCGCCATAGGCCGCAGCGACGCCAAGCCCTTCAGCGGCTCGTTTGACGGCCGCGGCCACAGCATAGCCAGCCTCAGCATCACCATGGGCCAGGAGCCCAACGCCGGCATCTTCGGCTTTGCCGACTCGCTGAGCGTGATAGCCAATGTCAACGTCACTGGCCTCAAGCTCACATCCTATGGCGAGTATGCCGGCGGCATCGCGGCCCAAAGCGAGGGCCGCATTGCCAATGTGAATGTGACGGGCGCTGTCATCAACCACCAGAACGCCTTTGGCGGCGGCATCGTAGGCCAGACGCGCAACGGCTCGGTAGACCGCTGCTCCTTCAGCGGCACCATCACCGGCGCGGGTGCCACCGGCGGCATTGCGGGCATTACCCGCGGCTCGCAGGTGACCAACATCAGCGCCGACGCCACAATGACCTTCAACGGCTACGTCAACCGCTTCTATCGCGCCTTGGGAGGCCTCGTGGGCTACACGCTGGCCGGCGCCGACAAGCGCCAGAGCCTGGTGAGCGACGGCCTGTTTACAGGCACCATTGCCGACACCGACGGCCACGGCATCATTGCCGGCCTTGTGGGCGACGTGAACTCGGGCACCGTGCAGCGGCTTGTCAACGCCGCTCCCATCTCGGCCCGCGCCACCAACGACAACAATGGCATCGTGGGCGGCATCGTGGGCATGCTCTATGAGGGCCATGTGAAGGATTGCCTCACCGGCAACCAGATAATCAACAGCGGTGCTTGCACCCAGGTGGGCGGCATTGTGGGCTATGTGCTCAACACCGACCGCGGCAACTCCATTGAGCGCTGCCTCAATGTGGGCCAGGTGATCACCACCAGCTCGGGCGCCACGCAGGGCGTGTATGGAGTGTCGTTCAGCGTGCCCACCATGACCGACTGCTACTACGACGTGCAGCTCACCACCACCGTGATGCCCGACTCGCTCAAGCACACGGCCCTTGCCACGGCCCAGCTCACCGGCGGCACTATGCCCTGGACCGACGCCGAGGGCGTGTGGGCTGCTGAGGCTGGCAGCTATCCCATGCTTAAGTCGGCTGCGGGCACCGTGGCCGCAACCCTTGTGGCTGCCCCGCTCACCATAGCCGCCGGCGAGAATGCCGGCAAGGTGAAGAGCAGCATGGGCATCAGCACCAAGGGCGGCATTAAGTGGCACCTCTACAGCAACTCGAATGTGGTGCAGGAAAGCGCCGGCCTCAAGGTGGAGGCCGACTGCATATCGCTGAAGAGCGTCAGCAGCAAGGAGGTGATCCTTGCCTCGCCCGACGACAACCTCAAGCACTTTAAGGAATACAATGTGACCACCGTCAACCCCAGCGGGTTCATTGGTAACGGCACCAAGGAGTCGCCCTACCTGATTCAGGACAAGGCCGACCTCATGCGCCTGGCCAACGACGTCAACGCCAATTCGCAGGACTTCGACGGCGACTACTTCTTGCAGACGACCGACATCGACCTTGAGTATGACCACGACTTCAAGGGCGTGGGCGACAACAGCAAGGCCCATGTGTTTGCCGCAAGCTACGACGGCGGCGGACACTTCATACACCGCATGTGGATTGATTACATCAACTACGACTCGGTGGGCCTGGCCCATAACATAGGTTCGCGCAGCGTGGTGGGCCTGTTTGGCTATTGCACCGACAACAGCTCGCTGGCCAACATCAACATCGCCGCCGACTGCCACATAGTGGGATACTCGCTGGCAGGCGGCGTGGTGGCCTCGACGGGCGGCACTGTGGACAACTGCCGCAACTATGCCCCCATCACCGCCATTGCCGACAATGCCGGCGGCATTGCCGGCCAGCTGTGGGGCACGGGTAAAATCACCAACTGCTACAACGCTGGCACCGTCACCGCAGGCGGCAACACCGCAGGCGGCATAGCGTCGGTGGCCTCTGGCACCATCAGCCATTGCCAAAACGACGGCGAGGTGCGCGCCATCTACCTCAACGCCAGCCGTCCTGCAACCGCGCAGCACTCGGTGGGCGGCATCGTGGCCGACCTCAACGGCAGCGCTACCGTGGTGGAGCACTGCATCAACACCGGCTACGTGCACTCGCGTCGTGATGTGGGTGGCCTCGTGAGCCACACCACCAGCGGAGCCACCATGCGCGGCAACATCTCCTATGGCATGGTGACCAGCACCTACAACGACGGCACTCTGGGCGCCATTGCCAGCACTAGCCCCCTGGCGGGCACCTACAGCGGCAACTACTACGACGGCCAGGTGCTGGCCCACTGCAAGGCTGCCGCGCTGCAAGACATGGGCGGAGCCAAGGCCGAGCTCACGCGCAACCTCATTAGCGGCGCCGCCCCCGAGGGCACCGACGCCGACGCGCTCGACCTGGCCAAGAACAAATATCCCGTGCTCAAGGCGTTTGCCGCCGAGCCTTTGGCCAGTGTGGCCCGCTGCGTGTATGTCCACTTCAAGGACAGCGAGAATGCCAACAACATGCGCTCGTGGGCGCTCCTCTCCACTGCCGACACCATCAAGTGGACTCTGGCCAGCGGCAAGGACTACGCCATCAGCGGCAAGCAGCTGAGTGTGACCATGCGCGTCGACACCGCGTCGCTGCGCGACACGCTCACCGCCACCCTTGGCGGCTATGTGAAGCTGATTCCGCTGCGCTCAATCCCCAACGTGTTTGAGGGCGAGGGCACAGCCGCCAATCCCTATAAGATTAAGACGGCCGACGATGTGGCCAACCTCAGCCGGTTCACCTCGCGCGAGGGCTACCAGTACAGCGGTTGCCACTTCGAGGTGATGAACGACGTGGACATGGCGGGAGCAAAACTCACCCCGATTGCCATGAGCCCGTGCATCTTCGAGGCCGACTTCAACGGAGCTGGTCACCGCATTTCCAACCTCAGCATCGATGTTGAGGACGAAAACTACATTGCCCTGTTCAGCAATGTGGGCGCCTCGGGCGTGATTCGCAACCTCACCGTGGGCGGCAGCATCAACGGCAACCGCTATGTGGCAGGCTTTGCCGCCTCGCTCAAGGGCCGTGTGGACAGCTGCACCTTCGAGGGCCGTGTGACCACTCCCAAAAATCCCTATGCGGCAGGCATCGCCGCCGTTGCCAGCGGAAGCGCGCGCATCACCCACTGCGTGAACAAGGGCACCATAGCCCCGGCTGGCGGTGTGGGTGCCGGCATAGTGGTGTCGGTTGGCTCCAATGCTGTGGTCAGCGACTGCCGCAACGTGCACAAGCTCAGTGGCTCGGGCATGTCGGGCATCGCATCTATGAGCTATGGCCGCATTGCCAACTGCGTCAACTCGGCCGAAATCTCGGGCGGTGGCGGCCTGGCCGGCATCCTGGGCACTGCCTGCGGCGGCGACACCCTTGACCACTGTGTCAACGAGGCCGACATCGTGGGCAGCGGCTCCACTTCTGGCGGCCTCATCAGCGACATGAACAACACCGCCGCCGTCAGCGTAATCACCGACTGCGCCAACCTGGGCGCCGTGGGCGGCACATCGTATGTGGGCGGCATCGTGGGCATGGGCCGCGGCTCGTTCGACTTCAAGCGCTGCCACAACACCGGCGACGTGACCGGCCTCGGCTACTATGTGGGCGGCTTTGCCGGCGAACTGTATATCAAGAGCGGCAACTCGGGCCTCATCGAAGACTGCTACAACACGGGCGCCGTGCTCAGCAACGACTACGCCGTGGGCGGCTTTGCCGGTGAGTCGGGCAACAACCTCACCATTAACCGCTGCTACAACACCGGCGACGTGGCCGGCGGAGGCCGCCATGTAGCCGGCTTCATTGGCCAGGCGCGCTCAACGGAAATCAACGACTGCTGGAACTCGGGCAACGTGGAGAGCGAGGGCTACGGCGTGGCCGGCCTCGTGGGCTACGGCCAGAGCGCCAACCTCACTCGCTGCTTCAATCTGGGCAACGTCACCTGCACCAAGGGCAGCGGCAACGACGACGGCAAGTATGGCAACGCAGGCGGCGTGGCCGGATATGGATTCCCCACCATCACCGACTGCTACAACATGGGCACCGTGAGCGCTCCCAGCCTTGCCGGCGGCGTGATAGGCCTCATCACCTCGTCGAGCACCAAGCTCCGCCGCATCTACGCGGCCGGACAGCTGGTGTGCGCTGACGCCGCCAAGGCGGGCTACATCGCCCCCACGGGCAAATATGTGGGCGTGCTCGACAGCGTGTACTACGACACCGATGCCGCACAAGCCTCGTTCGCTCCAAGTGCCAACGATGCTCTGGCCACGGCCTGCGACCCCCGCACCCTGGCCACATCGGCCCAGCTGGGCGACGCCTGGACCATGCAGCAGGGCATGTATCCCACACTTGCAGCCCAGAGCGGCAACGACCTGGCCAACTGGTGGGCAGCCACCGTGGTGCTGGCCGAGGGCGACACCTACGCCAGCGTGAAGCAGCGCTTTGCCTACGGCATGCCGCAAGGCACGCAGTGGACATGCGACGCCTCGCGCCTGTATCTTAAAGACGGCTTCGGCTACACCATAGGCATGGGCGTGGCCACCGTCACCAAGGCGTTCAACGGCCTCAGCAAGACCTACACCCTCAACGTTACCGGTCTCTCGGGCATCGACAGCGTCACAGCCGACGCCATGGTGCTTGGCAGCGAGTGGTACACCGTAGGCGGCATGTCGCTGGGCAGCCAGCGTCCTGCCACCAGCGGCGTCTACATCGAAGTGGTCCGCTATGCCGGCGGCAAGACCTCAGCCCGCAAAGTGGTGCTGAAGTAAGCTCCATCAACCCCAAACGCATCTGCGCCCCTGCACCGGCCCGCCCGTTGCAGGGGCGCACTGCAATCATCGCTTTTTTCATCCACCGCAGCCCACACGCAGCAACAAAAAATTGTCTAAATTTGTCTCTATTTGTCGTTAAAAAAATGCCACGCAAGCGAGTTGTCGTTTCAACAACACAGCCACAAGGGGGGTATAAAAACATAAAAGCATCGCGAAATCGCTTCGAGATGCCCTTAGGAAAAAATAGTATGAATAAAAACGTGCTCACATGGATTGATGTTAAGGTGTGGGTTGTGTCCAGCCCCGCGCGTTGCGCAGGGGCGCACATATATCTTTTGTAGCGTGATTGGCCTGAATGGTGGGGTTGGGGAGTGTGCCGCCTGATACGACAAAAGCGTGGACGGCTGCTTCGGATGCCCACCCTAACAATCTGGCTTCTCGCATTGCCCTTTGACGCAGGTGAGCAACAGCTACCCACGCCTGAATGATATATATAACTCCGCTGCATTGCGGAAGCATGTATATATAACACTGGCGTGAGCGTCGTTGCCACTGCCTTTTGCGTCATTCAAATTTTGCGAGAATTCGATTGTCAAAGGCCAGTATTAATAACGCTCAGTTTTATTTCTGTCTAAGCCCTGCCGCTGCAAGAGCTATTACAAAATTACGGCAACCTATCGTTTTTTGCAAGCAATTAAACTCTTTTTGTAATAATTCCAATCAATTATTTTTCTGCCGCCAAATGCGGCGGCAACGTAAGCCGCGCCAAATGCGCGCGTTATACTGCGCGGCCGCTAAAATCAGTCGTGGCCCAATTTGCTATTGACGGCGGCTTGCACTATCTTTGCAGAAGATAGGCTGCATCTCGGCAAAACATTCAAGCAAGCTTGATGCTTTTGCTCTCGATTTGCACTATCTTTGCACAAGCAATCGAAACTTTAATCACAAATTTCAATAATGCAGCAAAAAATCATAATTTTAGACTTTGGCTCGCAAACCACGCAGCTCATTGGCCGCCGTGTGCGCGAGCTGAACATGTATTGCGAGATTTTGCCCTACAACAAGTTTCCCGCCAACGACCCGAGCGTGATTGGCGTGATTTTGAGCGGCAGCCCATTCTCGGTCTACGACGAGAAGGCCTTCAAAATCGACTTGAGCGAGATCCGCGGCAAGTATCCCATTCTGGGCATTTGCTATGGCGCGCAATACATGGCCTACACGCTGGGCGGACGCGTGGAGCCGGCCGGCACGCGCGAGTATGGCCGCGCCAATCTGGCCAAGTTCGACCACGACAATCCCCTGCTCAAGGGCCTCAGCGACAACTCGCAGGTGTGGATGAGCCACGGCGACACCATCACCGCCATCCCCGACGGCTTCAAGGTGATAGCCTCTACCGCCAAGGTGGCCATCGCGGCCTATCAGGCCGAGGGCGAGAAGCTGTGGGGCGTGCAGTTCCACCCCGAAGTGTTCCACTCAACCGAGGGCGCAAAGCTGCTCAAGAATTTTGTGGTTGACATTTGCGGCGGCCGCCAGGAGTGGAATGCCGCCTCGTTTATCAGCACCACAGTGGCCGAACTCAAGCAGCAGCTGGGCGGCGACCGCGTGATTCTGGGCCTGAGCGGCGGCGTCGACTCGTCGGTGTGCGCCACCCTGCTCAACCGCGCCATCGGCCAGAACCTCACCTGCATCTTCGTGGACCACGGCATGCTGCGCAAAAACGAGTTCGCCAAGGTGATGGACGCCTACAAGGGCCTCGGCCTCAACGTGATTGGCGTTGACGCCAGCGAGAAATTCTTTGCCGACCTCAAGGGCGTTACCGACCCCGAGCAGAAGCGCAAAATCATTGGCCGCGACTTTGTGGAGGTGTTCAACGCAGAGGCGCACAAAATCACCGACGCCAAGTGGCTGGCGCAGGGCACCATCTATCCCGACTGCATCGAGAGCCTCAGCATCACGGGCATGACCATCAAGAGCCACCACAACGTGGGCGGCCTGCCCAAGGAGATGAAGCTGCAGCTGTGCGAACCGCTCAAGTGGCTCTTCAAAGACGAAGTGCGCCGCGTGGGCCGCGAGCTGGGCATGCCCGAGCATCTCATCAAGCGCCACCCGTTCCCCGGCCCCGGCCTGGCAGTGCGCATCTTGGGCGACATCACCCGCGAGAAAGTGCGCATTCTGCAAGACGCCGACGACATCTACATCGAGTCGATGCTTCATTATACATGCCCCGACGGCGAGCGCCTATACGACAAAGTGTGGCAAGCCGGAGCCGTGCTGCTCAGCACAGTGCGCTCGGTGGGCGTGATGGGCGATGAGCGCACCTACGAGCACCCCGTGGCCCTGCGCGCTGTCACCAGCACCGATGCCATGACAGCCGACTGGGCTCATCTGCCCTACGACTTCCTGGCCAAAGTGAGCAACGACATCATCAACAAAGTGAAAGGCGTAAACCGCGTGTGCTACGACATCAGCTCAAAGCCACCGGCAACCATCGAGTGGGAGTAAGCAAACGCGAAGCGCCCGCAGGCTCAGCCCGCGGGCGCTTCGCGTTTCGCCGTTTTAAAGTTGAAAGTTTAAAGATTACGGTTTAAAGTTGATAGTTGGAGGCGTTGTTGGGCGCGCAACTCATCGTTGAAAGTTATATAATATGTTAATTTTCAGTCGATTACTGTAGGGACGCGGCATGCCGCGTCCACCAGGCGTAGCCCCAACACCGCCCCCAAGCAAGGTGCCAACGTATTAGCACATAGCCCTAAAAAGTTCGAAAAAATTCGAACAGCCACGGTGTGTCTATCCGTCAAAACAAATCTGTGGCCATCTGTGGCGATCTGTGGGATATATCCACCGCCGCTGGATGGCTATGCCCGTCGGACGCGGCATACCGCGCCCCTACGGCAAAATATTGAAAATAAGTATATTATGCAACTTAAAATAACAAAATACGCACCCCGTAAGGCCCTCAACACTCAACTTTAAACCGTAATCTTTAAACTTTAATCCTTAAGCTGCATTTTGAGGATGGGGAAGGGGTTGCCCTGGTCGTCGGTTTCGGTGCGCTCGTAGGCCTCGAAGCCCCAGTGGCGGTAGATAGCCGTGGCGTGGGTGTTTTGCTCATTCACGTCAATCAGGTGCGCCTCGCACTCCTGCCGAGCCCAGTCGAGCAGCATGCGGCCCACTCCGCGGCCCATGAAGTCGGGGTCGACAAACAGCATCTCTATTTTGCCGTTGTCCACACCCGCGAATCCCGCGATGCGGCGCCCCGCCTTCACCACCGCAAATTCGGCCACAAGACTTATGCACTGTCCCACCCATGGGCGCAGCTCTGCTATGTCGCCGTTGGTGAGGAAGTGGTGCGTGGTTCTCACCGAGCGGTCCCATAGGTCGGTGAGCCGTTCGATGGTTCTGCTGTCGCGGCGGTGCATGGTTATCCGCTCCAGTTTCAGCTTTATTGGTCTGTTGTTCATTCGGTTTTGCTCTGATATGTTTTTAATCATGCTGTGCGCATGCCAGAAAAATGCGCAAATCAAGGCATAAAGTTACACACATTTTGGTAATTGTCCAAAGGCCTTTGCCGTGGTTTCGGCTATTTGTTGTAACTTTGCACAATATTTTTTATTCGCAACAACAATTCTGAATGACGACATTTAAAGATTTAGGGGTCCGAGAGGATCTGCTTCGCGCTATTTCGGAAATAGGATATGAGAGTCCTATGCCAGTGCAGGAAAAGGTGATTCCACATTTACTTAACGAAGACAGCGACGTGGTGGCGCTCGCCCAGACGGGCACGGGCAAGACCGCGGCTTTCGGCCTGCCCACACTGCAGCGCGTCGACACCTCATCGCCCACTGTGCAGGCGCTGATACTCGACCCGACTCGCGAGCTGTGCCTGCAGACGTGCCGCGACCTCACCGACTACGCCAAATACACCAGCGGCCTCAGCCTGCTGGCCGTGTACGGCGGGTCGAACATCGATGTGCAAATCAAGGCGCTGAGCCGCGGCGTGCAGGTGGTGGTGGCCACTCCGGGCCGACTGCTCGACCTCATCAAGCGCGGCAAAATTAACCTTGCCAATGTCAACACCGTGATTCTCGACGAGGCCGACGAGATGCTGAACATGGGCTTTGTGGACGACATCAACGAGATTCTGAGCCACGTGCCCGAGCAGCGCAAGATGCTGCTGTTCTCGGCCACCATGCCGCCCGAAATCTCGGCCATTGCCAGCCACTACATGCACAACCCGCAGGAGTATGTGGTGGGCTCGCGCAACGAGGGCGCGCAGACGGTGCGCCACATCTACTATATGGTGAACGCCCGCGACAAGTATGCCGCCCTCAAGCGCATCGTCGACTATCTGCCCAGCATCTACGGCATAATATTCTGCCGTACGCGCGCCACCACCCAGGAGGTGGCCTCGCAGCTGCTTGAAGACGGCTACGACGCCGACGCCCTGCACGGCGACCTCTCGCAGGCGCAGCGCGATGCGGTGATGAAGAAATTCCGCGAGCACAATCTGCAGTTGCTTGTGGCCACCGATGTGGCCGCGCGCGGCCTCGACGTGAGCGACCTCACGCATGTGATCAGCTTCAGCCTGCCCGACGACAACGATGTGTACATCCACCGCAGCGGACGCACGGGCCGCGCCGGCAAGACGGGCGTGTCGATTGCCATAATCCACAGCCGCGAGCGCGGCAAGTTGCGCGACATCGAGAAGCACATGCAAAAGCAGTTTGAGCGCCGCGACGTGCCCAAGCCCGAAGACATCATCGAGAAGCAACTGTTTAACCTCGCCGACCGCCTCGAGAACGTGGAGGTGAAGGAAGACGACATTGCCGACTACCTGCCCGGCGTGATGAAGAAACTGTCGTGGCTCAGCAGCGAGGAGCTGCTGAAGCGCGTGCTGTCGCTGGAGTTCAACCGACTGCTGGAATACTACAAAAACGCTCCCGTGCTCGACTACGTGCCCGAGAAGAAGCCGCGCAAAAAGTATGAGAGGCCGTCGCAGCAGGAAAAGGACCGCCGCACCGCCGAGGCCGGATATGAGCGCGTATACATCAACGCCGGCAAGGCCGACGGATTCTTTGCCCCCGACCTGATTCAGCTCATCAACGCCAACACGCGCGGCCAGCGCGTGGATCTTGGCCGCATCGACCTGATGAGCGGCTACTCGCTGTTTGACGTGCGCCAGGCCGACGCCCACCGCGTGGTGAGCGCGCTCAAAAACGCCGACTTCTATGGCAAGCGCCTCTACCTCGAGATTGCCTCGCCCGACAAGAACTATGCCGCCGAGAGCAGCGGCGGACAGGTGGCCATGAACCGCGCCGAGCGCCGCCGCCGTGAGTTTGGCACCGGCCGCAAGGGCCATGGCCGCACCGACGACCGCCGCACCAGCCGCGACGCTGAGCGCGGATTCAAGCGCGGCAAAAAGGCACAGCGCGCCGCCGAGGCGCCCGCCGGCAACTACGACAAGTTTAAGAAAAAAGGCAAGCGCCGCAAGTAGAGTGGGGCGGCCTCAGCCGCGCCCATATTACAATAAAAATTGCACCGTTGGCCCACTATGTGCCAGCGGTGCTGTCTATTGGAATTGAAGATTGAATGAAAGCAACAGGAATTAAAGATAGGGTAGTGTCGTTTTGCTGGCAGCACTTGCTGCTGCTCGGCTCGCTGTGGGTGATGACCGCCGGCGTGGCCGTGTGCGTGCGCTCCATGCTCGGGTCGAGCGTGATCAGCGTGCTGCCCTACGTGTTTCAGTCGGCCGGAGCGCGCGGCCAGGTGCCGCCGTTCACCATAGGCCAGTACACCATCATCATGAACGCCATTCTGGTGGTGGGCCAGCTTCTGGTGTTGCGCCGCCGCTTCGACCCCGTGCAGCTGTTTCAGCTGCTGGTGGGCTTCGTGTTTGGCTCGCTCATCGACCTCAACATGGCCCTCACCGCATGGCTCGTGCCCCAGTCGCTGCTCGCCAAAGCCGTGGCGCAGGTGGCCGGCTGCACAATTCTGGGCACAGGCATAGCCCTGGAGGTGCGTTGCGGCAGCGTCACCATGCCCGGCGAGGGCTTCCCAGTGGCCATCTCCCAAGTCACGGGCATCGAGTTCCCCAAAGTGAAGATATGCGTCGACACTGCGCTGGTGGTGCTTGGCGTGGTGGCCTGCTACGGCTTTTTTGGCGCTTGGCAGTGGTCGATAGTGGGAGTGGGCACCCTGTTTGCCATGTTCTACGTAGGGATGGTGGTGAAAGTCGTAGGACGCCATTTGGGTTGGTTCGAGCGCGTGCTGGCCTACCACCCCGGCTTCCGCCGCTACCTCTTCGGCCTCGCCCGCCTCATCTACCGCAAGTAAGGTTTTAAAGTTTAAAGATTACAGTTGAAAGATTAAAGTAATCAGCATGACTACCTAATATACTAATTTTAAGTGTGTTATCTGTAGGGACGCGGCATGCCGCGTCCGACGGGCGTAGCCCCAAAACCGCCCCCAAACCCACCAATCAATCAAAGCCCACACCCACGGAAAAAGCATTATTCCCGTCGGATGCGGCATGCCGAGCGCACTGAAAAAGTGACAATCCCGTTCAGGGATTGGATATGTGTAGGCAGGTATGCAGCGGAGGCGTAGCCGACGCGAAATGCCTGCTAAG
>CAVKDU010000056.1:0-16453 GCA_963655175.1 Wujia chipingensis
TACTGTGGTTCGGGCATGATTCGCACGCCGTTTTGACTTTTACCGGACAGCAATAAATGGCTGTCATAGAAGCCCATATCTATCATGCCTGGATTGCCATCGTTGCGAGTTATCAGCAGAGGGCATTCCTCATTTGTCATTTCTTTCTCTACCGTCCAGCCTTTATCTTGCCAGTTCGCGACAGCCTGCTGCCACGTGTCTTTAGAATCAGACTCTTCTTCGTCAGCCGTTTCCACATAGGCTTTCTGAAAGTTGTTGATGGTATTGGTCTTGATGGCTGAACTAAACAACATCTTATCCAAGTCATCGCCACTCATCTTAGCGTCTTTTTCCACATCTACATTGTAAAGGTCTATTTTTAATGCCTCCACAACGCCTAACAGACTTTCCAAAAGTGGAATGTTGCCCTGGCTATTCTGTTTTTTCTTTTCGTCAGACGGACAAAAAGAGGATATTACCTTACAAACCGCAGCACTTACCGAATCCAAGTTTTTAGGTTTGCAGTGCATGGCTACCAAAGATGTCTTGAACTCAAGCAGCAGTTTCTTGTCTTCGGTAAGTTTGCGGTCTTTTACTACATTATAAAGAGTTGTAATAAAATCCTGATATATTCTCAATTTCTCCTCAAATACTTTAGAATTGCGTTTAGCCATCTGCTCCTTTTTCGACTGTCCGTCAAGCAAGATAACAGTGATGGTTGCCGTTATTACAACACCGAGTATGGCTGCCATAAGGCGTGCAGGGAAGTCTTGATAGGTAAAGACTATAATGGCGCACACCATGACAAGTAGCATGCAGCCAGCAATTTTCAAAACATAGTGCTTTGATTTGTTCATGTCTCCTCTATACTACGTCTCTTTAATGCGTAATAGTTTGTTTTATTTGTCAAAGTGACTGTTTACAACCTTTATGATAGCGTCCACATAGTTCTCCTGTAGTATAGTCCGCTGCGCAGGATGGTAAGTGTCAAGGCAGAGCCTGCCGTCTATGCGGTAGACCAGCATGTGCTTGTCGCGGCCCAACGATATGGACTCATGCTCCGTGTGTTCATCAATGTCCCAGTCTTTTTTGAAAAGCCAGAAAGTGTTGGCAAAACAAATCACTTGAGGGTCGTACAGGTGAATCTGCTCTTCTACGATGCTCTTCCAATGCTCATAGGCTTCAGCCTGCTTTGCATCGGGAGTGGTCTTAAGCCCTGGCATCTTGTCGACGTTGATATAAGCTATGTCTTTCAACACCTCAAGCATCGACTTGTCGTCGCATAAATCAGGTATATTGTTCCACAACTTGTGCTCTCGTATGCCCACAAGGCTGTAAACAATAGGTTTCCACGTCTTGTTTGTATAGGCATCACTATTCTCGAATGCACCATACACGTCCCAACCGCCACCATAGGGCTTGCCATCTTCTTTAAAGTCATCATAAGGTTGTTTTAGTATCCACATGATGCGTGGCGACGACTGGCAATAGCCTTCGATGTTAAACACCCCATCGGGTAAAGGCTCAAGGCCATCGTCCGAAAGCCCCAATTCTTTAGCGCGTTCGTAAATTTTGTTTTTGATTTGCTCCTGTCCTATGCGTATCCTGTCAGGAGAAAGAAATTCTGATATTCCCATAGGTTTATGTAGTCATGTCCTATGACTCCTGTTCGGACGGTTAATAGTTAGACTTGTATATACGAAAAGCGTGGAGTCTATCCTGTTACTCGTTCCACGCCATAAAGGCCTTCGCATTGCCCCTGATTGTCGAAACGAGCAACGCCGAAAGCCCCACGCCAGTGTAAGTATATAGAAAGCTCTAATGACAACGAACGACAAAATCGTCCGAAGCCAATGAGGGCTGTATATAATACACTTCATGAGACGTTCCCGTTGCTTTGTTTTTGACAATCAGTTTGAAGTTGCGAAGTTCTTATGGCGTCAAAACCAAAGCGTACAGTTACGCCTTATACCGTATGTATGTCTGCCCAACCTCTGCCCATCGGGGCTTTCGGTATGGGGATAGACAACGCAAAGATAGCAAAATTCATCGGATAATGTTTGGTTTGGCCGACAAAACGTGCTGTCCCTGAAAAAAAGACGGCAATAGAGACAAATTCAGACAAAATCTTGCGGCAAGGGCCGCCAAAAAATTGTCTCCTGTTTGTTTCTATTGTCGTTTATACGAAAGCAGCCACACCGCGCTGTCGGTGTCGGTTGCTGTGCGTTAGAACTGGCGGGCAACGGCCTGCACTGCCTCGCTGAGGGTGGGGTGCCCGTGGATGGCGGCGGCCAGGGCGTCGACTGTGCTGCCGGCGTTCATTGCCATCACCACTTCCTGTATAAGGTCGCTCGCATGCGGGCCGCAAATGTGGCAGCCCACTATGGTGCGGTCGGCGTTGCTCACTATCATCTTCACGAGGCCGTCGGTCTCGCCCATCGACAGGGCTTTGCCGTTGCTGCGGAAGAAGCCTTTCTTCACGGTCACGTCGAGCTCTTGCGCCTTGCACTGCTCTTCGGTGAGGCCCACCATGGCCAGCTCGGGCTGTGTAAACACCGCGCTCGGCACTATGCCAAGCTTCACGGCGCTCTCCTTGCCCATGATGTGGGCCAGGGCCACCATGCCCTGGGCTGTGGCTGCGTGGGCCAGCATGCACTGGCCGTTGACGTCGCCTATGGCGTAGATGCCAGGCACGCTGGTCATCATGTGGCTGTCGACCTCTATGCCGCGGCGGCCCACTGCCACTCCGGCCTGCTCAAGGCCTTCGGGCAGCACGGGCTGGCGCCCCACGGCCATCAGGGCCTTCTGGCACTCGAGCTGCTGCGGCTTGCCCTTGAGGTCGTAGCTCACCGTGAGGCCTGCCGCCGTGCGGCAGATGGCGGTGACGGCAGCCTGGGTGATGAACTTCACGCCCTGCTTTTGCAGCACGGTGCGCAGGCGCTTGGCCACGTCTTTGTCAAACGGGGGCAGAATCTCTTTGCAGTATTCCACCACCGTCACCTCCACGTCGTAGGCCGCGAATATGCCGGCAAACTCCATGCCTATCACTCCGCCGCCTATCACGCACATTTGCCTCGGCAGGCTGGTCATGGCCAGTGCCTCGCCGCTGCTCATGGCCAGGTCGGCGCCGGGAATGGGCAGGTTGCGCGGCTCGCTGCCTGTGGCTATCACTATGTGGCTTGCCGTGACGGTGTGCTTGCCGCCGTCGATGCTCACCGTGTGGGCGTCGGCAATCGAGGCTTCGCCACTGATGAGGGTGATGCCGGGGGCCGACATCAGCTGCGTAACGCCTTGGCGCAGCTGCTCGACCACGGCGGCCTTGTGGCGCGCGGCGGCCGAGTAGTCGGCAGTGACGGATCCGCAGTCGATGCCGTAGGCCGCTGCCGAGCGCACCGTGCGCAGCACCTGCGCGCAGTGGCACAGCGCCTTGGTGGGTATGCAGCCGTGGTTCAGGCATGTGCCGCCCACAAATCCGCGCTCCACAATGGCGGTGTTAAGCCCCTGGCGGGCAGCCTCGGCGGCCATCTCATAGCCGCCTGGGCCGGCTCCTATTATAATAATGTCGTAGTCCATACCAATAAAGTATTGATGTGAATGGTGTGTCTATGCTTCGGCTGCCAGCTCGCGCCACGTGACTATGGGGTGCAGGGCCGCCTTGGTGTCGTCGAGGCGGCGCACAGGTGTGTTGTGCGGGGCTCCCTTCACCAGTTCGGGCTGTTCCTTGGCCTCCTTGGCAATCTTGCGCATCACCTCGATAAACGAGTCGAGCGTCTCCTTGCTCTCGTTCTCGGTGGGCTCAATCATCATGGCCTCGTGGAACAGCAGGGGGAAGTAGATGGTGGGGGCGTGATAGCCGTAGTCGAGCAGGCGCTTGGCCACGTCGAGGGTGGTGACGCCGGTGCTCTTGTCCTTGAGTCCGTCGAACACAAACTCGTGCTTGCACACGCCCGTCAGCGGCAGCTCGTAGCAGTCTTTCAGCTGCTCCTTCACATAGTTGGCGTTGAGCGTGGCCAGCGGGCCCACGTGCTTAATCTGGTCGCGGCCCAGCGTGAGTATGTAGGCGTAGGCGCGCATTATCACGGCAAAGTTGCCCGTGTGCAGCGATATCGAGCCGAGCGAGTCGGCGCCCGTCACCACCTGGAGTGTGCCGTCGGCCTTGCGCTCCACCTGCGGGTTGGGCAGGAACTGCTCAAGCCCCTTGCGCACGCCCACGGGGCCCGAGCCGGGACCGCCGCCGCCGTGAGGGGTGGAGAACGTCTTGTGCAGATTGATGTGCATTATGTCGAAGCCTATGTCGCCCGGGCGCACCTCGCCCAGCATGGGGTTGAGGTTGGCGCCGTCGTAATACATCAGGCCGCCGCACTTGTGCACCATCTGTGCAATTTCGGCTATGCTGTGTTCGAATATGCCCAGTGTGTTGGGGTTGGTCATCATCATGCCGGCCACCGTGTCGTCGAGCTTGGTGGCAAGGTCGGCAGTGTCAACCGTGCCGTCGGGCAGGCTCTTCACCTGCACCACGTCGAGGCCGCACACCGCCGCGCTGGCGGGGTTGGTGCCGTGTGCCGAGTCGGGCACAATCACCTTGGTGCGCTTGTCGTCGTGGCGGCTGCGGTGGTAGCTGCGCATCACCATCAGGCCGGTGAGCTCGCCGTGGGCTCCGGCATAGGGGTTGAGGGTGAAGCGGCTCATTCCCGAAATCTCGGCCAGGCTGCGCTGCAGCCCGTCGTACACCTCAAGCGCGCCCTGCACCGTGGCGTCGGGCTGCAGCGGGTGCAGCGAGGCAAACTGCGGCATGGCGGCAATCTCTTCGTTGATTTTGGGGTTGTACTTCATGGTGCACGAGCCCAGCGGATAGAATCCGGTATCTACGCCAAAGTTGTTGTTGCTCATGTTGGTGTAGTGGCGCACCACGGTCAGCTCGTCCACCTCGGGCAGGGCGGGGGCCTCGCCGCGCATCAGCGTGGCTGGCAGCTCGCTCAGCTTGTGGCCCTCAAATTCGTTGCGAGGCAGCGAGTACCCCCTGCGTCCTTCTTTCGAAAGCTCGAAAATCAGTTTTCCGTAATATGTATTGTTCATTGTTTCTTACGCTGTTTTTTATAAGGGGGTGTAAACTAAAACTCTTTCACTAATTCCACCAGGCGGTCGATTTCCTGCTTGCTGCGCATTTCGGTCACGCACAGCATCAGTTTGCCGTCGGCCACCTTCACGCCTGCCAGCACGCCCTGGTCGGCGCAGTGCTTTATCAGCGCGTCCACGTCGAGGCTGGTGCTCATCACAAACTCGTTGAGGAAGGGCTTGCCGGGGTAGGACAGCTGCATCTTGCCCGTTTTGCCAAGCTCGTCGGCCAGGTAGTGCGCGCCGCCGTAGCCCAGCTCGTTCACCTCGCGCAGGCCCTGCTTGCCCATGAGCGACATGTACACCGTCACATACAGCGCCATGAGGCTCTCGTTCGAGCAGATGTTGCTTGTGGCCTTCTCGCGGCGAATGTGCTGCTCGCGCGCCTGCAGTGTGAGCACGAAGGTGCGCTTGCCGTCGAGGTCGGTGGTGGCCCCCACAATGCGGCCCGGCATTTTGCGTATCAGCTTCTTGCTGGTGCACATGAAGCCCACGTATGGGCCGCCGTAGCTCATGGGTATGCCCAGGCTCTGGCCGTCGCCCACGGCTATGTCGGCGCCCCATTCGCCCGGAGTTTTTATCACTCCCAGCGCCGAGGCGTTGCAGTTCATTATCAGCAGGGCCTTGCTTGCGTGGCAGGTGTCGGCCCAGCCGGTGTAGTCTTCCAGAATGCCGTAGTAGTTGGGCGAGGCCACAATCACGCCGGCAGCGTCGCCGCGGCCCACCTTGGCCTCAAAGTCGGCACGGCTGGTCACGCCGCCCTCCTCGGCAATCATCTCCACCTCCACGCCGTGATAGCTGGCGTAGGTCTTCACCACGCGCACCACGGCGGGGTTGACGGTGGCCGACACCAGCACGCGGCGGCGCTTCTTGGCATTGGCCACGGCCATCATCATGGCCTCGGCGGTGGCGGTGGCGCCGTCATACATCGACGCGTTGCTCACCTCCATGCCAGTGAGCTCGGCCATCATGCTCTGGTACTCGAATATGTATTGCAGAGTGCCTTGCGAAATTTCGGCTTGATAGGGCGTGTAGCTGGTGAGGAACTCGCTGCGCTCCACTATGTTGCTCACCACGGCGGGCGAGTAGTGGTCTTGCACTCCGGCTCCGGCAAAGCAGGTGAGCGGCGAGTTTTTGGCGGCCAGCTGCTTGAAGAAGCGGCGCACCTCCACCTCGCTCATCGACTGGGGCAGATCGTAGTCGCGGCCCAGGCGCAGCTCTTGCGGCACGTCGCCATACAGGTCGTCGAGCGACTTCAGTCCGCTTGCATCCAGCATCTGCTTCACATCGACCTCGGTGTGCGGAAAATATTTGTAAGTCATTGTTCGATTATTCAAGTTGTAAAATGATAGGGTGAAAAAAGCCTTTTTCCGCGAGTCCGTTTTTTACTCGCCAATGAACTTGGTGTAGGCCTCGGCGTTCATCAGCTTGCCCAGCTCGTCGGTGTCGCTCATCTTCACCTTTATAA
The DNA here is from genome assembly GCA_963655175.1 of Wujia chipingensis. Classification (GTDB taxonomy): domain Bacteria; phylum Bacteroidota; class Bacteroidia; order Bacteroidales; family Muribaculaceae; genus Sodaliphilus. The sequence goes on from CAVKDU010000056.1 coordinate 6,563, forward strand.
TCCAGTTGGCGAAGGCGTCCTTGTTGATCAGGCCGGGCTCGTCTTCCAGAGCCTCGTTGACTTCAACCACGGTGCCGCTCACGGGGGTGTTGAGGTCGCTTGCGGCCTTCACGCTCTCCACTGCGCCAAACTCCTCGCCGGCTTCCACCTCGTCGTCAACCTCGGGCATGTCCACATACACCACGTTGCCCAGTTCCTTTTGCGCATAGTCGGTGATGCCGATGTAGCCATATTCGCCTTCAACTTTCACATATTCGTGTGATTCGCTATAATATAATCCTTCAATTACCTTGCTCATAGTAGTTTGTTTTGTTTATCTTGTTTAGTTGTGTAAATATAAAATTGGAATCTCTGTTGCTGTTATTTCTTGTAGCTCTTTTTGTAGAACTTCTTCTTCACCACCACTGCGGGGAACGTCTTTTTGCGTATGCGCACGCTCAGCGGAGTGTCGAGCGCGGCATATTGCGGCTTCACAAACGCCATGGCGATGCTCTTGTCCACCGAAATGGCATGGTAGCCTGTGGTGATGCTGCCCACCGTTTCGCCCTCGGCGTTGAGCACGTCGTAGCCGTGGCGCGGAATGGCCTTGCCCTCAAGCTCCAGACCCACGAGCTTCATGGGTGCGCCCTCGGCCTTCTGCTTGGCCACGGCGTCCTTGCCTATGAACTCGTCCTTGTCGAGCTTCACAAAGAAGCCCAGGCCAGCCATAATCGGGGTGATGTCGGCGCTCAGCTCGTCGCCATACAGCGGCAGGCCCACCTCAAAGCGCAGCGTGTCGCGGCAGCCGAGTCCGCACGGCTGCACGCCGGCCGATATCAGCAGGTTCCACATCTTCACTATGGCCTTGTGGCTGGCGTAGATTTCAAATCCGTCCTCGCCGGTGTAGCCCGTGCGGCTCACGATAATGGTCTCGCCGTCGTATTCAGTGGTCTTGAAGGTGTAGAATGTGAGCTCGGCGCAGCCAATGCCCAGCACCTTCTCCACAGTGGCCTCGGCCTCGGGGCCCTGCACGGCCAGCTGGCCGTAGTAGTCGCTCTGGTGGTCAACCTTCACGTCGTAGCCCTCGGCCTGCTCGTTGATCCAGGCCACATCCTTGTCGATGTTAGCCGCGTTAATCACCAGCAGCAGGTCGTTGTCGCCCATCTTGTACACCAGCAGGTCGTCCACGGTGCCGCCGTTGGGGTAGAGCATCATTCCGTAGAATATCTTGCCCCGCTCGGCACCCTTGATGTCGTTGGTGAAGATGTGGTTTACAAACTTTTCGGCTTCGGGTCCGGTGATTTCCACCTCGCCCATGTGCGACACGTCGAACACGCCCACGCTGTTGCGCACCGCATTGTGCTCCTCCACTATGCCCGCATACTGTATGGGCATGTCAAAGCCGCCAAACGGGCTCATGAGCGCACCCAGAGCCACATGCTTGTCATAGAGGCAAGTTCTTTTGTTTTCTGCCATATCGTTAGTCAAATAAAAGGTGTATGAATTGTTTGTTATTTAAGTTCATTATTATTTCGCTCACATCCACTCCGGCCAGCGCGCGGGCCACATCTACCTTGGTGTAGGGCACGCCCTCCAGCCGCTTGGCTATGCCGCCGTCGAAGTCGCCCACCAGAAAGTAGTCGCCGCCCATGTTGATGCGCTTTATCACGTTGTGGTAAAGTTCCAGAGCCACCTCAAACTCGCCGCTGCCCTCGATGCGCACCGTGCGGCGCACGTTGCAGCGCGGGTTGCTGCCCATTATGAACTCGGGCTTGAGGTATGACTGCATTATCTCCTCAATCTTGGCCACGTCGGCCTCGCCCAGCTCAATCTCGCCCGAGCACATGGTGCGCTTCACGTAGTCCTTAAACTCCTCGATGCTGATGTCGAGGTGCTGGCTTAGGGTGGTGATGTGGTTGCGCACCGACTGCACCCCCTTGGCCTGCAGTTTGGCTGCCGACGGGGTGATGGCATTCATCATGTTGGCCATGTCGGTGTCGTAGAGCATGGTGCCATGCACAATGCTGCGCCCGGGCAGGTGATAGAAGGCGTTGCCCGACACCTTGAGCCCGTCCACCATAATGTCGTTGCGCGCGGTGTCGCTGGCGTTCAGCCCAAGGCCCTTGAGCATGGCCACCACCGCGTGGGTGTAGGCGGCGTAGGTGAACTGCACGTTGTCGCTGCGCGTGATGTAGGAAAACATGATGTTGCTCATGTCGGCATACACGCATCCGCCGCCGCTCTTGCGCCGGTAGGTGTGAATGCCGTGCTCGCGGCAGTAGTCCAGGTTCACCTCGTTTTCAATCAGCTGGTTGCGCCCGAAAATCACTGTGGGCTCCACCTGCCACATGAAGAATATGTCGTCTTCGCCAATAATTTGCGCCGCATATTCCTCCATTGCCAGGTAGAACGGAAGTATTCGCGTTTTGCTGTCGGGAAGCTTTAGATATTTCATGAGTCAGCTATTGTGTATTACGTTCCAAAGATACGCAAATTCTCCAAACCTTTCAATGATTTCAAATAATTTTAGCTTTTAAGGTCGCGGCTTTTTGCATTGCCGTGCATTTGCAGTAATTTTGCGGCGTTTTTTCGGATTTAGGCTATTACAGATTTATGGAAAAATTCTCGTTAAAGGGCCACGGGTCGATGCTGCTCGCCAATGTGAGTTGGGGGCTGATGTCGCCGCTGGCCAAGGTGGTGATGGCAGGCGGAGTGGTCACTCCGCTCGTGCTCACTGATATGCGCATTTTCGGCGCCATGGTGCTGTTTTGGATAGTGTCGGCTTTCCGCAAGCCCGAGCACGTGCCGCCGCGCGACATGCTGCGCCTGTTTGCGGCCTCGCTGCTGGCCATTGTGCTCAATCAGGGCAGCTTCATCATGGGCGTGGGGCTGTCGTCGCCCGCCGATGCCTCAATCATCACCACCAGCATGCCGCTGTGGGCCATGATTCTGGCCGCCGTGGTGCTCAAAGAGCCCGTCACGGGCAAGAAGGTGGCCGGCATCGCCCTGGGCGCCTGCGGCGCGCTTATGCTGATTCTGGGTAGCGGCGCGGGCAAGGCTTCGGCCCTCGACGCCCGCCACGTGGCGGGCGACCTGCTGGTGCTCTTCGCCCAGCTGAGCTATGCCAGCTATTTGGTGCTGTTCAAGAATTTCGTGTCGCGCTATTCGCTGGTCACCGTCATGAAGTGGATGTTCACCTACTCGTTTCTGTGCACGCTGCCGTTTTCCTACACGTCGCTCGCAGCCATGCGGTGGACGGCTCTCGACGCTGCCACGTGGGGCTCGGTGGCCTTCATTGTGGTCATGGCCACCTTTGTGAGCTACATGCTCATAGTGGTGGGCCAAAAGTGCCTGCGGCCCACGGTGGCCGGCATGTACAACTACGTGCAGCCCGTGGTGGCCTGCGTGGTGGCCGTGTGCCTGGGGCTTGACTCGTTCAACGTGATGAAGGGTGTGGCCGTGGTGCTGATATTCGGCGGCGTGTTTCTGGTCACGGCCAGCAAGAGCCGCGCGCAGGAGGTCAGCGAGAGCCGTCAGTCCTGACGCCGAACCGCGCCTCGGCCTTGCGCATCACGCGCACGTAGGCCGCCACCACCATCACGCCGGTCAGGGCCCACGACAAGGGGTACACCATCATTATCACGTCGAATCCGTGCCACATGGGGCACACCACCCACACCCACGCCACGCGCAGCAGGCAGGTGCCGATTATGGTTAGCACGGCCGGAGTCATCGACTTGCCCATGCCGCGCAGCACCGAGCCTGTGATTTCATAGCTGCACGCTATGAACTGTAGCGCCAGCGCTATGTGCATGCGCGTGGCGCCATACTGCATCACGGCGGGGTCGGTGGAGAAGAGGCCAAGGAAAAACTTGTTGAATATCACAAACGTCCAGTTGAGCACGCCGCACAGCGTCACGCCCAGCCCCATGCATATCCAGGACACGCGCTTCACGCGCGTCAGCAGCCCCGCGCCATAGTTCTGGCCCACAAAGCTGATGGCCGCGCCGTTGAACGCCGCTATCACAAAATAGCAGTAAAACTCAAAGTTGAGCGCAGCAGCCGAGCCGGCTATGGCGTCGGCACCGTAGGAGTTCACCGTTGACTGTACAAACACGTTCGATATCGAGAACACCATGCCCTGGATGCCCGCCGGCACGCCTATCTGCAGCATGCGCCGCAGCTGCGGCTTGTGAATCTTCAGCTCCTTGATGTGCAGGCGGTATGGCTCCTCCTCCCTGAGCAGCATGCGCACTATTATGGTGGCCGCCACGGCGTTGGCAATGCCTGTGGCTATGGCCACGCCCTCAACCCCCATGCCGAAGCACAGCACAAACACAAGGTTGAGCATGGTGTTGACCACGCCCGCCACCACAAGAATGTAGAGCGGACGGCGCGTGTCGCCCGTGCTGCGCATAATGGCCGAACTGAAGTTGAACACCATGAAGAAAGGCATGCCCAGAAAATACACGCGCAGATATAGCACAGCCATGTCGAGCACATCGCCAGGCGTGCCCATCAGCTCAAGAATGGGGCGTGCCACCACATTGCCCAGCACCATCAGAAACACACCGCTCGCCACAGCCACCAGCATCGACGTGGCCACCGACTTGCGTATGCCCTCCTTGTCGTTGCGCCCAATGTAATTGGAAATCACTGAGTTGGCACCCATCGATATGCCCACAAACAGGTTGATGAGCAGACTGATGACTGGCGTGTTGCTGCCCACGGCCGCAAGAGCCTTGCTGCCCACAAACTGGCCCACCACAGCCACATCCACCGAGTTGAAAAGTTGCTGCAGAATGCTGCTGGCGGCCAGCGGCAGGCTGAACATAAGAATCTTCATCAGCAGCGGCCCGTGCAGCATATCGATAGAATTGCGTCCCCGTTTAGAATTATCCATATTCCCTTAGTTTATTCAGTTCCGGCTGCAAAGTTACACAAAATCCCCCAAACCTCCCCGCACCAAGACTGTACCCGCTTTCTGCCATGTAAACACCCCCGAGCCTTTGTCTCTGAAATGCTCCCATACTCCGCCGTCCAAATAAACCCAAATCGGTCAATAGAAAAGGTATAATCCGTGGTTAAATTTGTAACAAATTGACAATGAGTTATTTGTAAGGTCACTTTTCTAATGGCGGTCATTAGAAAGCACTATTTGTAAAAGACAAATAATCAAGTAGTTACAAGGCTAACCACAAAAAATGATCGTTCTAATGACCGATTTGGGATAAAAAGAAGGAAAGTCCGATTTCTGATGTCGGACCTCCCTTCGTTATAATTTATTGGATAATCTAAGTGCTATGTTGTAGGGTTGACTTTTCAGAAGAAAACCCTGACACCGGCATGGAAGTTAAGATTGTTGCGCTTCACACCGTTAGGCTTGTAAATATTGTCTTCCAACCAGTTGTAGTTCAATGTCCAATGACCGCCTTCGTCGCCATCACCGGAATATTCAATGTCGCCATTTTTAACAGTGTTTAATCCAAAGGTAAAGGCGTAGTCAACACCAAGGGTCAGCTGCACGGGATAGCAGATGTTGATGTTTAATTTCGCACCTAAAGGTACACGAATTGCGTGCGACATTAAATTGGCTTGCTCCCTATTGCTTCCGAAAGACTCTTTGTTTAAAAAATAAGCTAATTCATATTGGCACTTAACGTAGGGGACCACCTCCATGCGGCCCAAAAATGTGTAGCCGACACCGACACCAAGGCCAAAGTCAAGAATCACGGGTTTGGTGAATCTCAAAACCTGTCCTCCAAAATCCAGTTCTCTGTTCTTTTTCAACTTGTTTGAGAAGTCGGCACGGGCATCAAGCATAGCATAGACGTTTAAGGCTGTCTTTTTAATGTTGCATACCAAATAATCGGCAGTGAAATTGGCACCATACCATCCGGTTGTTCCATAGTTACCTTCAACGGTAATGCCCATTTTATGGTCGGGCGACAGCACAACCATATCGCCTTGCTCTTTGCTGCCTTTTGTGCCTCCAATGAAATACATCTGGCTGTTGCCGTCGCTAATGTCATTGATTCTGGCGCGTGACACGACTTTTGAGAACATTTGTCCCTGCTCATCGGCATACTGGCGATAAATAAGGACTCGATCGCCAAGTTTTGCGCCTGATTCAGTTCCCAGATATGCGGTAGCCGGGTTGCGGCCCTTTAATTGTCCTCTGATGGCGAATTCAGGACATTCTTCAGCGAGTTTGGCAATCAGTTCGTCCATGTCGGCCAAGCCTGAACAAACAAACGACACTTGTGGGTCTAATGCGTTATATTGCGCAATGTTGTTCCAACTATTATATACGTCCGACAGAGTCTGATCTTCAATGTTGACGCGGAACACGGTGAAAAACACTTCGTCTTTGCCAACCGGCTGTTCTAGATAAATGAAATTGTTCTTGAGAATCGGTCGCAAATATTCGTCTTCTGTAAGTGCTTTTGAAACGTCGTCCTTTCCTACTAATGTGGTTCTTACATATTCCGCATCAAGAAATTGTGCGTTCATCGCCGCCCGTTCCTGTAAGCGCTCGATGTGTAGAGAATCTATTCCAACATGATAGTCAAACAGGTAGTCCAACACCTGTTTGCCAACACGGCCTCTGTTTAACGAGTTTACCATTTCAGCCACTTTAAGGGAGTCATCTTGGCTGCGGTATCCCTTCTTGGGCTCTTGGGGAAGTTCCAACTTGAAGTCACTCGGTATGATCACCGGGTTGTTAAACAGTTTGTACGCCATGCCGTGGGCGGCCAAGCTGTCGTAGTCACCGCTTATGCCTATAAGCTGGCTCTTAGAGTCGTAGAACACAGCTTTCTTCGCTTGAATTGTAATGGTGCAAGCGAAAAGCATTACTGCGAGTAATAATCGCAATGTGATTTTTTGTCGTTTCATCTAATAATTGAATAAATGTTAGGGGTTATTTAATAAAAAACATGTTTGCTGTCACTGCCCATCACCACCAATGGTAATGATTAATGTTGTATATTCGTTTGGGCCTGCTTTTGTAGTACGCGACTGCAATGTTTTCTGCCGATCTGATTGCCGACATGCGTTCGCGGTGCTGATTGGCAACACGATTTCTCTCCATTGTCATCTCATGCTGTGTTTGTGCTTTTTCTAAAGCGAATTGCCTGTCGTCTACAGCCTTCAACCGTTTTGCGATAGTGCTGCTCAGTAGTTTCGCCTGATTTAGCACGTTTGCTGACGGGTTTTCGATGTTAGACAGCGTGGCCCTTGCTTCATTCGCTCCTTCTTCATTGGGGTTGGCGGCCCATTGGGCGCGTGCTGTTTCTATCAATTTGAGATTGCTCTTTTCTATTGATTCGGCTCCAAGCTGTCCAGCCAATTTCATAGCAGTGCTGTATGAGCCGCAAACAGCAGGTATCGACAACAGACGGCTTATTGCCTTGTCGTAGTCGCCAGATTTTGCCTCTGCTCGCGCCTTTGCGACGAGTTGGGGTCCATAATCGTTATAATATTGGATGATCTTCTTTTTCCCCTCTTCCACCATATTTATGAGTCCCTCGTCATTAGCGTTTATTTTTCTGTATGCGTTTGCGTAGCAATCATATTTTGAATCGCCAACGGCATGTATCTCTTTGCCCCATTGTGCGAATAGGGTTCCGTCAATAGCGTCTCCAAGATATACTGTTACCATTAAAGTGCTCACGAATTTTGCTGGGGCAGTTGCTGTGACTGTGGTTTCAAGTTCTACGGTGTTGGCTGTGATTATAAACCTGTCGTCAAACCCGGCCCCAGCCATGCCGCTTTTAGTGATTATTTGGTTTAGCTTGTTAAGTAAAATCCTATTGGCCCTGTTTGCGTTTGGATTATTGCTCGTCTCCACATACGGGTTCAATACAATCTTGCCTAATTCTACTGTTTGTGCCCTTGAAGACAAACTAAATAATATCAAGGCGGCACATAATATTCTTTTAATCATAATTCTCTGTGGTTTTAAAGGTTAGACGGCCCGCCAAACACTACGTGTACTTTTCCTTGCCCAATGGGCGTGGTTGACATTGTTACTCCTGCGGGGAGAATGCTCGACATTGATTTTATGAAGTCCTGCATGGTTAATGCCCGCGCTTTTCCTAATTTTCCGAATCCCGACTTTGCTACGCCATAAAGCGGGAAGCGAATCTGCTGGTAGCGGAGCCTGTTTCTGGTTTTTGCTGTTTGGGTGAATTGCCCGTTTACGGTGTTTTCATTCAGCCAGAAGTCAATCAACTCTGCAAATTCTCCATGCTCGCCTTGAAATTCAACTTCTGACTCGAAACTGTGAACCGGGCAATCGTCGGCTATGACGAAAGTCGCGCTGCCCTCTCTGCCGTGCGCCTCAATGTCGTCTAAGTGCCGGGAAATATTGGCGCAGAAATGATCCATAAACCCATTGGCGCATTCCCGTAGAAGCGTGGGTATGGGGGCACCGCTTACAGGTGAGTTGCCCACTTCACCCCCTATTTGCTTTAATGATGCAGCGTCTACTGATTTCACTTCAAACTTCAAGTATGTCCGCGGCCCCATCCGTTCTTCTTGGCATCCGAGTTTTACTATAATGTCGGCTTGCGCTTTTCTGAGCACTTGGTCTAATTCTGATTCAGTGGCCATTCCGTCGCCAAGAGACAGATGCGTTTCGTCTAATGCCTTTTCGTTTTTTAAATCGCCAAGCTGGTCAGCAAGGCTTGACAAGTTGTATCCCCTGTCGGACATAATACCTCCCATTGCAGTGATCATCGTCGACATGTTCTCATCAGCCAAAGCTTTGGAGTAGTCGGGGATTGAGGTGCTGTCGATTACATATCCGTTTCTTACACACCAATTGTCGTCAGGAACAATCATGATCATTGGTTGCTGTTGTCCCCAAAGTCCCATAAACACAAAGAGCATGCTTATGAAAACTAATGCTTTTTTCTTCTTGTTTGACATGTTAATTTTCTAATATTGATTAATGTAGTCTATTCAAACTTTTGATTATTTGAGCATCTTCAAGTCGTTTCCTTAATGCGTCATACTCAACTATGAGCAAGATGCCAACGCGCCTGCCCTTGGGCGTATTGACGTTGTTCTCCCCGGAGGGGTATGTGGAATTCACCTCATGCACATAGTTGAGATATTCCCCACCCGTAAAGAACTCTTCAAAAAAATCTTGGTTGTTATAAAAGGCCTTCTCGGCGTTGCTGCACAATGCTGGTACTTGGTAGGCTCCGATGCTTGGGTCCGGGTTGGCGGCGTATCCGGTGAATATCGCTGCCGCTATGGCATTCTCTTTCGCTTTGGCTATGGCTTTGTCTGCGTTTTTTGCGATGGCCCACGACTTCACTATTTTCGTCCCATTTATTCCGCCCCTTTTCTGCTCAATTGCATAGTCGTATGTCAACTGAAATTTGTACTTTTTTTTGGCGTCAATGGGTGTGATGAATAGCAACGATGTGAGTAATAAAAGTAATAATGTCTTGATTCTGTTATTTTGCATGACTGCTTTTTTTAGTTGTTATTTGTGAGTGCAAATTAAACTAAAAAACATATTTTAGATGTGAAAAACGCGTGCGCATAAGGGGACAAAATGTAGCGGTTTAGGCTTCGTCTTGGTCGTGTTTGTCGTTCATCATATCGGTATATCGGACTGAAATGTCTTCGAAAAAATTATGGTTAAGGGCATCACTGAACTTCTGTATGGTGAATGTATCGATGTGCGGTTTTTTGAATATCTTATATAGGTTGGTTCGGTGGCAATTAAGCTGCTGTGTAAGCCACTTGGGTGATACCCCATGGGTTTCCACATATTCTTTTAAAATGGCTCCGGTGTTAATGGGTTTCATTTGTGGTCTTTATCTCCTTGCCCTTTTTCCGGCGCAGTAGAAATTTAGTGGGGAAGATATGATGTAAAGTGTGGAAGATTTCAGA
>CAVKDU010000057.1:0-16014 GCA_963655175.1 Wujia chipingensis
GCATACCTGCCTACACATATCTTATCCCTAAAGGGATAATGTCATTGCTAATACCACATTGCAACAAATGCCACAACAATGTTACTTTTTCAGTGCTCTCGGCATGCCGCGTCCCTATAATAAGTTGCTGATAATTACATTGCTATGTTACTGGACGTGCTGCATACAAAAAGGCTCAAGCGGGGGCTTGAGCCTTTTTTGTGTCGGCCGGTGCGGACCGGCTGCTGTGTGTGGAGCTGGAGGGGTTTGAACCCTCGTCCAAACGCGGAACCGCCAAACTTTCTACATGCTTAGTCATGACTTGGTTTTAGTCCGCCTACAGGATCATGACTACCAATATGCGGCTTAGCCTCTAAGTTTTGGCTCTGGCCCGAGGCTTGCCAGCGCCTATTCCCGATATTTTAGCACCACCGGTTCGATTAGCCTCGGAAAAAGGGCAATCGGGTGATGTCTTGTCTCCACCGCCTTGGGCGGAGATTAAGCCAACCTACTATACTTCAGTTAGGCAGCAAGAGCGTAGTTGTTTTCGCCAGTTAAATTGTCCGATGTCGGTGATTAAAGAGTTCAGGCATCATCACTCTGCATGCTTACTTGCCGACTCTACACGCTGTCAAAGCCAAATCAGCCCCATTATGCGCCTGTTGTCGATAAGTTTGGCAAAATTACAGTCTCCGCAGCTATTCTCCAAATGTTTTTGGCGAAAATGCGGATTTTTTTTGCGCTTATCGGCGCATAATGGGGCCGATTAGGGTGGCTTGGCGTGCTACTTGGCGAAGAGCGACATTGCAAAGCCGCCGCCGCGCGCCTCCTTAATCTTTATCACGTCGCCTTTTTTCACCATGCGCTTCTTAATGGTGTATGACTTCGGATTTTTCTCGTAGTCGGCGTTCTTGCCGTCGCTGTAGATGGTGCATTCATACTTCTTGTCGCTGTCGAGGAAGTCGAACTTCACCGTGGCCTCGTGGCCGTGGGCGTCGCACTTGCCGCCCACAAACCAGTCGTTCTTGCCCTTGGCCTTGCGCGCCACTGTGATGTAGCGTGCTGGCTCGGCCTCGAGGTAGTGCGACTCGTCCCAGTCAACGGCCACGTCGCGTATAAACTGGAATGCGTCGTCGTATTTCTTGTAGTTGTCGGGCAGGTCGGCGGCCATTTGCAGCGGGCTGTACATGGTCAGGTACAGTGCCAGCTGGCCCACCAGTGTGGTGTGCACGTAGTTCTTGTTTTTGCTCCACGTCCACAGCTGCGTCTCCAGTATGCCGGGGGTGTAGTCCATGGGGCCGCCCTGCAGGCGTGTGAAGGGCAGAATCACGGTGTGGTAGGGCTCGCTGCCGCCGAATGCCTCATATTCGGTGCCGCGCGCGCTCTCGTTGCCCACCAGGTTGGGCCATGTGCGGCACAGGCCTGTGGGGCGTGTGGCCTCGTGGGCGTTGACCATGATGTGGTGCTTTGCGGCCTCGGTCACGCAATACAGGTAGTGGTTGTTCATCGTCTGGCTGTAGTGGTGCTCGCCGCGCGGGATCATGTCGCCCACATAGCCGCTCTTCACGGCGTCGTAGCCATACTGGTTCATCAGCGTGTAGGCCTTTTCCAGGTGGCGCTCGTAGTTCATCACCGAGGCCGAAGTCTCGTGGTGCATCATCAGCTTCACACCCTTGCTGTGGGCATACTCGTTGAGGGCCTTGATGTCGAAGTCGGGGTAGGGGGTGAGGAAGTCAAACACGTCGAACTTCGACTTGCCGCTCCAGTCTTCCCAGCCTTCGTTCCAGCCTTCCACCAGCACCTGGTCGAGGCCGTTGGCGGCGGCAAAGTCGATGTATTTGCGCACCTCCTCGTTGGTGGCTCCGTGGCGGCCGTTGGGCTTGATCTTGGTGTAGTCGGTCACGCCCAGGCGCACCGAGGGCAGGTCGTCGGTGTAGCGCCACGTCTTGTTGCGCGTAATCATCTCCCACCACACACCGCAGTATTTTGTGGGGTGAATCCACGATGTGTCCTCAATTTTGCACGGCTCGTTGAGGTTGAGTATCAGGTTCGACGCCAGCATGTCGCGTGCGTCGTCGCTCACTATCACCGTGCGCCACGGGGTGTTGCACGGCGTCTGCATATATCCCTTGAGGCCCTCGGCGTCGGGGGTGAGCCACGACTCCAGCACCATGCTCTTGTCGTCGAGGTTGAGGTGCATGGTGGGGTAGTTGACGCACGCGGCTTCGTGGATGTTGATATACAGGCCGTCGTCGCTCTTCAGCTGCAGCGACGTCTGCACGCCTGTGGGCGAGAACTGCGTCTGCGAGGCGTTGTGGGTGATGGCGGCCTTCATCTTGCCCCTGATTTCCGACAGGCGCGACTCCACCGTTTCATATTCCTGCGTGTCGTAGTCGCCGGGCAGCCACCACGCCGTGTGGTCGCCAGCCATGGCAAACTGCGTGTGCTCCTCTTTGATCACAAAGTAGTTGAGCGACTTCTGCTGCGGAAACTCGTAGCGCAGGCCCATGCCGTCGTCATACACGCGGAAGCGGATTATGATGTTGCGCTTCGACGCGGGCTGGTTGAGTTCCACCGCCAGCTCGTTGTAGTGGTTTCTGATGGTTGAGCTTTCGCCCCACACGGGTTTCCACGTTTCGTCGAATGTGCTCGTCTTTGTGTCCTTAATCACAAATCCGTCCATCAGGTCGGTTTCCTTCATCTTTTTGCTGGCGTGCTTGTTTTTGTCAAGCTCCAGGCCCAGATGGCTTGGCTTCACCACCTCGCGCTGTTTGTACTTCAGTTCATACGTGGGCCGGCCTCCGTCAAGCGAGAAGCTCAGGGCCACATTGCCGTTGGGCGATGTCACGGTCTGCCCGGTGGCGAGCAGCGGCAGCGTCACCGCTAATGCTTGCATTAAGTTTTTAATCATATTGTTGTAATTGGTTTAATGGTTTTGTATGCACTTTGGTTATTGCTCGGGCGCGCGGTGGCTGTCGGCCACCATGCGCTTTATTTTTTGTGTCAGCCGGGTGTTGGCCGCCAGCTCCTCGATGGTGAGGTGCATGCGGTAGCGCCAGTAGTGCCGCGGGTTGGCCGGCACGTTGATGCGCTCGGCGTTGGGGTCGGCGAGCCTTGCTGCCTCGTCGGTGGCCAGCCAGTCTTGCACCGACAGCAGGCACAGAGCCGAGGGGCTTGCCAGGTGCCTCTCCACCACCTCCTGCGCCAGCTGGCCGGGCATGGGGTGGGGCGCGTCGCCGCTGTGGCCCAGCACCTGTATGTAGTAGCGCTGCGCCCGGCCGCGGTCTTCGTCCCACCACTGCCGCATTGTGGGCATGTCGTGGGTCGAGATGGTGCTCACCGACAGGTAGGGGTTGTCGGCGAGGCGGCTGAACTCAACGCCCATTTGCTTGGGCATGCTTTGAATTTCGAGGGTGAGAATCTTCAGCTCGTCCATCACCCACGGCACGCATTCGGGCACCATGCCCAGGTCTTCGGCGCAGGCCAGCATGCGTGTGCTTTGGGTGAGCATGGGCAGCTTCTTCATGGCCTCGGCATACCAAAAGCGGTTGTGACGGTGATAGAAGTAGTGCTCATACAGCCGGTCGAAGGCCTGCCGGTCGGCCTCGCCGAGCGACTTGTAGTAGAAGTCGCCCTGCGCGCCTATGCGTGGGTGATACAGCCCCTGGGTCGAGCGGTCGCGCACCCACAGCACGTTGCTTATCAGTCTCATCAGGCCGCTTTTCATCGGGCCGTCGGGCAGGGCGGCGTCGGCTTGCCGCTGTGTGGCCAGCTGTGGCTTGAGGCACAGCCGCCCGCCGCGCACCTCGGTGAATTCGCGCTTGGCGCGGCTGGCCTCGGGGCCGAATATCTGTGTGAGAATCGGGTCGGTTATCAGGGGCTGGCACATGACCTCGGCGTCAAACTTCAGCCCGAATCCCTCTATCTCCTCGCGGGTCATGCCCAAGGCAGGGGAGAACTGTCCCAGCAGCCCTGTGACCGAGTGCAGCGGTATTTCCCAAATGCGGAAGAAGCCCAGCACGTGGTCGATGCGGTAGGCGTCGAAGTATTCCGCCATTTTCTCAAAGCGGTGGCGCCACCACGAGCATCTGTCGGCCAGCATTGCCGGCCAGTTGTAGGTGGGGAAGCCCCAATTCTGCCCGTCGGTCGAGAAGGCGTCGGGCGGGGCTCCGGCCTGGCCGTCCATGTTGAACAGCCCCGGCTCAACCCAAGCCTCCACGCCGTTGCGGCTTATGCCTATGGGCACGTCGCCCTTCAGCACCACGCCCAGTGAGCGCGCTGTGCGGTGGGCGGCGGTGAGCTGGAGGTGCAGCGTGTGCTGCACAAAGGCCCAGAAGCCGCATCCCTTGTCGTGACACTTGTCGCTTGGGCTGGGCCACTGGGCAAAGTCGGTGTTGCCAGTGGCGTCGCGCAGGCAGCAGTAGCGCGCGTAGGGCAGCAGCCAGTGGCGGTTGTCGGCCACAAACTGCCGGTAGTCCTCGTCGGCCTCTATGCGGCTGCGCTCCTGCTCATACACTTCGCGCAGATATTGCAGCTTGGCCTTGTTCACCGCCACATAGTCGATTTGCGGCAGGGCGTTGAGCTGCCGTTGCAGTTCGGTGTAGTGTCGGCGCAGCTTGGCGCTGGCCAGCTGTGGCAGCTGCCGCAGGTCGGCATACTGCGGGTGCAGTGCGTATATGCTGATGCTGTTGTAGGGGTATGAGTCGGTGGGGGTGTGGTTGATGGTGGTGTCGTTCACGGGCAGCAGCTGAACGGCCTGCTGGCCGGTGATGGCAATCCAGCCGACAAACGCCGCCAGATCGCCGAAGTCGCCCACGCCAAAGCTTCCGCTGCTTTTAAGCGAAAACACCGGCACCACCGTGCCGGCAATGCGCTGCGGGCCGATGCCGCCGAATTGCGCTTCGCCCACCTCCACTCTGATGGCCGTGTAGGGGTCGGCGGGGCTGACATTGACGCTGCGGTTGCAGCCCGACTCCCACGCCACGCTGCCGTTGCGGCTGTCAACGGCCACAAACTTGAATTCGGCTCCGGCCAGCGCTGCCGCGTCGAGGCTCGCCTGCCATGTGCATGGCTGGGTCTCGTGCATGGGCACCGCTTTGGCCGTGTCCCACGCTCCCAGCGGCTGGCTGCTGCCGGCCAGGCGCAGCGTGTGCCACGCCCTTAGCTGCGGGGCAAGCACTGTAATGGTCACTGTGCCCGGCAGGGCCGACGGCAGGGCGGCGTTGCGCTCGCGTCTGTTGAGGCACTCGGTGAAGGCCGATGAGCACAGCGGGGAGTAGGCGGTGAAGTCGCGCCAGCGGTCGTGCGCCTCTATCGCGCCCGAGGCTTCGGCAGGCAGCCGCAGCGTGTGCTGCATGGCGTGCCACTCGGTGCGCGCTGCACCGCTTGGGCGGGAGACCCGGTAGTGGTAGCTGAGTGTGGTGCCGCCGCTGCGGGGGCTCACTTCCAGCTGCCCCTCCCAGTTGCTGCCGTCGTTCGATTGCAGCCGCAGCGACGCGGGCCGGCCGCCGCCGTAAAGCAGTTCAAGGCTTTCGCCGCCGCTTGTGCGGTAATTTATGTGAAAATGGATTACCATTGAAATTAACGATAACTTTTTGGATAGGCTTTATGTCTGTGGGTTTATAATATGTACAAAGATACAATAATATTCCGATTTGCACGCCGCTGGGCTGCCCCTAATTTCGCCCATTTTGCCGCCGCGCGGCTGCGCTGAGGCCGATGGCCAACAAAATGACACTTTTTGCGCCACATTTGTGCGCATTTGCGTGCGTGTGACTGCAGAATTGAGTACCTTTGTAGCTGATTTGAGCAAACGAACTATAAAAATAGAATAATGACTGAAATTATTAGAAAACAACTCAACGATTCAGCCGCTATGCGCTGGATTGCCATGCTCATTGTGGCTTTCACCATGATGATGGGCTACTTCATCACCGATGTGGTGTCGCCCCTTGAAAGTATGCTTGAAACTCCGGTGGCCCAGGGCGGCATGGGCTGGACAAGCTCGGAATACGGATTCTTTGCTGGCTCCTATGGTATAATTAATGTGTACCTGCTGATGCTGTTCTTCGGCGGACTCATTCTCGACAAGCTGGGCATCCGCTTCACTGGCGTGCTTTCGTGCGGCCTGATGGTGGTGGGCGCCTTCATCAAGTTCTGGTCCATCAAGTATGTGTCGCCGCTGCCCACAGTGGAAGTGCCCGGCATCGCCTCGTTTTTCGGCCTTTTGGGCCAGGTGAAGCTGCAGGTGCTGTATGCCGGCCTTGGCTTCAGCATATTCGGCGTGGGTTGTGAAATATGCGGTATAACCGTGTCTAAGGTGCTTGCCAAGTGGTTCACCGGCCACGGCCTGGCTCTGGCCATGGGCATCCAGGTGGGTATGGCCCGCCTCGGCACAGCCGCCGCTCTTGGCGTAAGCCCCTGGATTGCTAAGCACTACCAGCTGTCTACCCCCATTCTGTTTGGCGTGGTGTGCCTGTGCATAGGCCTGCTTGCCTATCTCGTGTACTGCGTGATGGACAAGAAACTCGACGACTCCATCAAGGCCAACGACGCCGCTAAGGCCGAGGCCACTGGCAAGAGTGCCGACGATGAGGGCTTCCACCTGAGCGACCTCAAGGCCATCTTTACCAATCCCGGCTTCTGGCTCATCACCATTCTGTGCCTGCTGTTCTACTCGGGTGTGTTCCCGTTCCTGAAGTTCGCGGCCAAGCTGATGATTGCCAAGTATCACGTCGATCCCGAGCTGTCGGGCCTCATCCCCTCGATTCTGCCCTACGGCACCATCATCCTCACCCCGCTCTTCGGCACCATCTACGACCGTGTGGGCAAGGGCGCAACCCTTATGGTGATCGGTTCGGTGATGCTCACTCTGGTGCACCTCTTCTTTGCGCTGCCCATTCTCAACTCGGTGGGCTTTGCCATTGTGCTCACAGTGCTGCTGGGCATCGCCTTCTCGCTGGTGCCGAGCGCCATGTGGCCCTCGGTGCCTAAAATCATTCCCATGCGCCAGCTGGGTTCGGCCTACGCCATCATCTTCTGGATTCAGAACATAGGCCTCACCATGGTGCCTATCCTCATTGGCCGCGTGCTGCAGGCAAGCACCGTCAACGGCCAGGCCGACTTCTCGGCCGCCATGTGGGTGTTCACAGGCTTCGGCATTGCCGCTGTGGTGGTGGCCCTCATGCTGCTGCTGCTCGACAAAAAGAAGCATTACGGCCTTGAGGAGAAGGATGTGAAGTAGAAATCACACAGTGGCGGCTAATCGCCGTCGCCTCACAAGCATAGGGTGGGGCGGCACGCTGTTGGAGCAAAGCAACGGCGCGCCGCCCCGCTTTTTTTGCACCAAAGTGTGATTTGTCACACTTTTTCACAAATGAAATAATAAAAATTATTACCTTTGTTAATCATTTGGTAAAAACAAGAACGTAATTATAAAGACTATTGGAATTATGGATGAAGCGTTGAAGAAAAAATTGCAAAAAGACCCTAACGGACTGCTCACTTACGAGTATATAGCCAACAATATCGACAGTGTTGACGGCATTATGCCCGAGCTCATCGACAACATCATTGCCGTCGACAAAACGGGCCAGTTTGTGGTGAGCACCGCTCGCTATCTTAATGCAATAGATGCAAAGAAATACGCCGACTCAATCGACAAACTTGTGAAGGTGGCCATTGAAAAAGACCGCGAGCACGTGTACCTTGGCGACTTGGCCGCCTCTATCTGGGGCCCCGACTACAAGGAGCACGCTGCCGAGCTGAGCGCCACTGACGACAACTTCCGCCGCATCTACAAGCGGCTTTATCCCGTGGGCATGTGATTGCCGCGCAAGTGGCGGGCAGGCGTTTTCCCTCCTCCCTACACCGGCAATAACAGCAACTACACATACATATATTATTATGAACGTTATTAACCGTTGCATTGTGGCGGTGGTAGCCATTTTGGCGGCCATGTCGTGCACCATGGCAGGGCAGAGCGGCAATGCAGGCAAATCAGCAGAAAGCAAATTGGACAACTCTGTTAAAGTAGAAATCGAAACATCGCTCGGCACTGTAGTGGTGGCGCTGTACGACAAAACTCCGCAGCACCGCGACAACTTCTTGCACCTGGCCGAGACCGGATATTACAACGGGGTGCTGTTTCACCGTGTGATTAAGAACTTTATGGTGCAGACGGGCGACGGCAACTCCAAAAACGCCACCGCCGACTCGCTGCTCGGCACGGGCGACCCCGGCTACACAGTGCCGGCCGAAATCGTCTATCCCGAATACTTCCACAAGCGCGGCGCGCTGGCAGCGGCGCGCACCGGAGACGAGGTGAACCCAGAGCGCCGCAGCAGCGGATCGCAGTTCTACATCGTCACCGGTGATGTGTATTCGCCCCAGCAGCTGCAGCAAATGGAGCAGCGCATGGCCGACATGAAGAAAAATGAAATCTTCAACAAGCTTGTGAGCGAAAACCGCAAGAAAATCATGATATTGCGCCACAAAAAAGACTCGGTGGGCCTGAAGGAGCTGCAAGACTCGCTCATCGCTACCACCGAGGCCACCTATGCAATGAAGCCCTTTGCCTTCACTGCCGAGCAGCGCCAGGCCTACACCACTGTGGGCGGCACTCCGCACCTCGACGGCTCCTACACCGTGTTTGGCGAGGTGGTTGAGGGCATGGATGTGATCGACAAAATCCAAAATGTGGCCACAGGCAAAAACGACCGTCCCATCGATGATGTGCGCATCATCACCATGCGTGTGCGTAAGCAATGATACAGTTTGAGTCGTGCCGCCTGCCCAATGGATTAAGGGTGATTAACCACTACGATGCGTCGACGCGCATGGTGGCGGTTAATTTGCTGTATGACGTGGGCGCGCGCGACGAGAACCCGCAGCTCACGGGGCTTGCCCACCTCATGGAGCACCTGATGTTTGCCGGCTCGGCCCACGTGGCCTCCTACGACGGCGAGTTGCAGCGGGCCGGAGGCGACAGCAACGCCTGGACCACCAACGACGTCACCAACTACTACGACGTGCTGCCGGCACATAATGTGGAGACCGCCTTCTGGGTGGAGAGCGACCGTCTGATGGCCCTCTCGCTCACCGACCACAATGTGGAGCTGCAGAAAAGCGTTGTGATGGAGGAGTTTAAGCAGCGGTGCCTCAATCAGCCCTACGGCGATGTGCAGCACCTGCTGCATGGCGCGGCCTACACCGTGCATCCCTACCGCTGGCCCACCATAGGGCTTCGGCTCGACGACATTGCCCGTGTCACCACGGCCGATGTGAATGCCTTCTACGAGTCGCATTATTCAGTCGACCGCCTGGTGCTGTGCGTGTCGGGCAACGTCACCTTTGAGCGCACTGCCCAGCTTGCGCAGAAGTGGTTTGGCGGCCTGGCCCCGCGCCGCACTGCGGTGAGGCGGCTGCCTGCCGAACCGGCGCAGACGCAGCCGCGCGAGGTGTGGGCCAAGCGCGACGTGCCGCAAAACATGATAGTGCGCGGCTATCACACCTGCGCGCGCACCGATGCCGACTATCAGGCCACCGACCTGCTTAGCGACGTGCTTGCCAATGGCGACTCGTCGCGCTTCCGCCGCAATGTGCTCACCAAGACCGACCTTTTTGTTGACCTCGACGCTTCGGTGCTTGGCTCGGCCGCCCCTGGCATGTTCTATGTGAGGGCGCGCCTGCGCGACGGGGTGGGGTGGCAGCAGGCTTCTGATGCCATCGACGCCGAACTGTCGCGCTTGCTCACTGATGGCGTCACCGATGCCGAGGTCAGCAAGTTTGCCAACAAATTCGCGTCCAACTATCTGTTTGAAAACATAGGCTATGCCGAAAAGGCGGTGAAGCTGTGCCAGTTTGAGTTGCAGTCGGCCGCTGCCGACGCCGGCACCGAGCCCGACCGCTACTTCAGCCTCACCCCGGCCGACGTGGAGCGTGTGGCGCGCAGCGTGCTGCGCCCCGAAAACTGCACCACTCTCTACTACGGCCCCGATGCCAAGGAGTGAAAAAACACTCTCTTTTTGTCCAAATACACCTTTTTTAAGGAGAAAAGCATAAAAACCGGCGAAAAATTACCTCAAATACGAAAAATTTGATGTATTTTTGGAATTAAATGTTCGGCCGCGCGGGCATGTTGCCCTGATGCGCCTGATTTAAAACGAATAATTATGGAATTGCGTGAAATGTCTGAATCAAGCGAAAAGCTCGAAAAAGATGTAACCCTGCACACCGACGCGGCTGCCACTGCGGCCGACGTTGTCGAGAATGAAGTGAGTGACTGCCAGCAGACCCCTGCTGCCGAAGTAGAAACCAATGCGCCCGCCGACGCTGAAAAGCGCCACGAGGCCCGCGGCGGCAAGTATGCCAGTCTCACCAAAGAAGAGTTAGTTAAGGCTCTTGAAGAGCTTGTGGAAAAGCCCTTCGATGAGGTGAAAGATGAAGTGCCCCAAATCAAGGCGGCGTTTTTTGCTGTGCGCAAAGAGGAGCAGGCCCGCGAAAAGGCCGAATTCCTGGCTGCCGGCAACGAGGAGGCTGCTTTTGCCGCCAAGGACGATGCCTGCGAGGCCCGCGTAAAGGAGTTGTTGCAGCAGCTTAAGGAGAAAAAGGCTGCCTACAATGCTCAGCTTGAGGCCGCTAAGGAGCAAAACCTCGACAAAAAGCGTAAGATAATTGACGAGATTAACACTATAAGTGCCGATGCCGACAACATCAACAAGCAGTTCTCGCATGTGCAGGAGCTGCAGCAGGAGTTCAAGGCCATCGGCGAGGTGCCCGCGCCCAATGTGACCGACATTTGGAAGGAATACCAGATGGCGGTGGAGCGCTTCTACGACCTGCTGAAGATGAACAAGGAGCTGCGCGACTACGACTTCAAGAAAAACCTTGAAATCAAGCAGCAGCTGTGTGCCGAGGCCGAAGCCCTCGACGACGAAAGCAGCATAGTGGACGCCTTCAAGAAACTGCAGGAGCTGCACAACACCTGGCGCGAAACCGGCCCCGTGGCCAAGGAACTGCGCGAGGGTCTTTGGGCACGCTTCAAGGCCGCTTCGGCTGCCGTCAACAAAAAATATCAGGCATTCTTCGAGGAACGCAAGCAGAACGAGAAGGCCAACGCCGACGCCAAAACCGCGCTGTGCGAGAAGATTGAGGCCATCGACACTGCCGCCCTCAAGACGTATGCCGCATGGACTGACGCCACCGACAGCATCATAGCTCTGCAAAACGAGTGGAAGAAGCTCGGCTTCGCCTCCAAGAAGGTCAACAATGCCCTGTTTGCCCGTTTCCGCAAGTCGTGCGACGAGTTCTTTGCCCTCAAGGCTGAGTTCTTCAAGAAAATGCGCGAGGAACTTGCTGCCAATCTGGCCAAGAAGACTGAACTTTGCGAAAAGGCCGAGGCTCTTATGGATTCCACCGACTGGAAAAAGGCCACCGACTCGCTGGTTGAGCTGCAAAAGGAGTGGAAAACCATCGGCCCCGTGGTGAAGAAGCACAGCGATGCCGTGTGGAAGCGTTTCCACACTGCCTGCGACCACTTCTTCGACGCCAAGAAGAAGAAGGTGAGCGGCGTGCACGCTGTGGAGCATGCCAACCTCAAGAGCAAAAATGAGATTGTGGCTTCGATCAACGCTCTCACCGAGCAGGAGGGCGTAGATGCCGCCGAGGCAGCCAAGCAGGTGCGCGAACTCATGGCCAAGTGGCAGGAAGTGGGCCACGTGCCCTACAAGGAGAAGGACAAAGCCTATGAGGCCTACCGTGCGGCTGTCGACAAGGCCTACGACAAGTTTGACATGAAGGCCACCCGCGCCCGCCTGGCCAACTTCGAGAGCAGCATAGCCAAAATGGGCAGCGGCGACAAGGTGCAGCGCGAGCGTGAGCGCCTGGTGCGCACCTACGAGCAGCGCAGCAGCGAGCTGAAGACCTATGAGAACAATCTGGGCTTCCTCTCGGCGCGCTCAAAGGCCGGCAACACCATTGTCAAGGAAATGGAGCGCAAAATCGCCAAGATCAAAGAAGACCTGGCAATGCTCGAAAAGAAGATTAAGCTTATCGACGAAAAGGCCTGATTGCTTTTTTCTTGGAATAGCAATCAGTGCCTTTTGCACACACAATTTTAACAACAAGCCGCTCTCCTCTCGCACTCAATCAATTTTGCAGGCGCGGCAGGAGAGTGGCTGTTTATCACAACAAACAACGCAGTTAAAATAATATAAGGTTACAAAGTGGAGAGTAAGGGACGATACGGACAATTTATACGCTGGATTTTCGCAGCGGTCGATTTTGTGGTCCTTAATGTGGCCTACCTGTTCACTTGCTGGTGGAACGACATATCCGACGGTTTCTGTTCAAGGCCCGTGTGGCTCATGCTGAATGTGTCGTTTCTGGCCATTCTCAACATATTCTCAAGCATTCACGCGCGCCGCGTGGTGTATGCCGACCGCGTGCTGCTGCGCGCCATCAAGACGGTGGCCCTGCATGCGGCGGTGTTCTTGGCTCTGCTGTCATTCCTCAATGACGACTACGGTTCGGGGCGCATTGTGGCCAAATTCTATCTGCTGTTTTTCAGCTGTTTGGGATTTTGGTGGATATTGTCGCGCAAGGTGATAAAGTGGTATCGCAGCCGCGGCTTCAACTACAGGCGCATCGTGGTGATAGGCGGCGGGGTGGCAGGCGATAGGCTCATAAGCGAGCTTAAGTCCGACGCCGGCTATGGCTATCGCGTGAAGGGCGTGTTTGACGACCGTGGCAAGCAGGCGGGCTGCGCCGACGCCTATGCCGGCCGCGTGGCCGATGTCGAGGATTTCGTCAAGAGCCACACCATCGACGAGATGTATTGCACCATTCCCGAGACCGACGACGAGGTGGTCACCAGCCTCATCCGCATCGCCGAGGGCAATGCCATCGACTTCTACTATGTGCCGCAGTTCGGGCGCCACCTCACGCGCCGGTTCGAGCTTGAGTCGATAGGCAATGTGCCGGTGCTCTCCATCAGGCCCTATCCGCTCAGCAACCCATTCAACCGCATAGTGAAGCGCGGGTTTGACCTGCTGGTGTCGAGCGTGGTGATGCTGCTGTCGCCGCTGGTGCTGGTGCCCGTGGCCATAGGCATCAAGCTGTCGTCGCCCGGCCCGGTGTTTTTCAAGCAAAAGCGCACGGGCTACCGTGGCCGTCCGTTTAACTGCTACAAGTTCCGCACCATGCGCGTCAATGCCGAGAGCGACACCCGCCAGGCTTCGAAGGGCGACCCCCGCACCACACGCTTCGGCGAGTTTCTGCGCCACACCAGCATCGACGAGCTGCCGCAGTTCTACAACGTGTGGCGCGGCGACATGTCGATAGTGGGCCCGCGTCCGCACATGATTAAGCACACCGAGGCCTACAGCGCCCTCATCGAGCGCTACATGGTGCGCCACACCATCAAGCCAGGCATTACCGGCTGGGCGCAGGTCAACGGCTACCGCGGCCTCACCGACCAGCTGTGGAAGATGGAGAAGCGTGTGGAGTATGACGTGTGGTACACCGAGAATTGGAATTTCATGCTCGACCTGAAGATAATGTTGCTCACCGTGGTCAACGTGTTCAGGGGTGAGAAAAACGCATTCTGAACGAAGCCGTTGATTTTTTTGTATGGAAAACGAAAGCGAATTTAAGCGCAGGGCACTCGGCGTGCTCAAGCGTTTCTATGGATACGACAGTTTCTATCCCATCCAGTATTCGGTCATCAGCCATGTGATGGCTGGCCGCGACGCCCTGGTGCTGATGCCCACGGGCGGCGGCAAGTCGCTGTGCTACCAGATTCCGGCCCTGCTCAGCGACGGCTGCGCCATTGTGGTGTCGCCGCTGCTTGCGCTCATGACCGATCAGGTCGACGCTCTGCGCGCCAACGGCATCCCGGCTGCCGCCGTCAACAGCCAGCAGACCGAGGCCGACAACCGCACCGTGATTGAAAACGTGTATGCTGGGCGCATCAAGCTGCTCTACATTTCGCCCGAGCGGTTGCTCACCGAACTCGAGTCGTGGTCGGCCGGCATGAATGTGAGCCTTATCGCCGTCGACGAGGCGCACTGCATTTCGCAGTGGGGGCACGACTTCCGCCCCGAATACACGCAGCTGTCGGTGCTCAAGCGCAAGTTTCCACGCGTGCCCATCATGGCGCTCACGGCCACAGCCGACAAGCTCACGCGCGACGACATACGCCGCCAGCTGCTCATTCCCGATGCTCAGATGTTTATCACCTCGTTCGACCGCCCCAACATTTCGCTCAACGTGGTCAGCGGCCTTGCGGGCAAGGACAAAATAAGGCGCATTGCCAACTTCATCGATGCTCACCCAGGGCAGAGCGGCATTGTGTACTGCCTGAGCCGCAAGAGCACCGAGACGCTTGCCGAGCGGCTCAAGGCGCTCGGCTTCAACGCGCGGGCATTCCATGCGGCCATGTCGACCGCCGACAAAAACGCCATTCAGCGCGCCTTCATCAACGACGACGTGCAGATCATTTGCGCCACCGTGGCCTTCGGCATGGGCATCGACAAGAGCAATGTGCGCTGGGTGATTCACTACAACATGCCAAAAAACATCGAGAGCTACTATCAGGAGATAGGCCGCGCGGGCCGCGACGGCATGCCGGCCGAGGCGCTGATGTTCTACTCGTTTGGCGACATGGCCACGCTCATGAAGTTTGCCACCGACTCGGGCCAGAGCGCGGTCAACGTCGACAAGCTGCGCCGCATGCAGCAATATGCCGAGTCGGCCGTGTGCCGCCGCCGCACGCTGCTCAGCTACTTCAACGAGCGCTACGACCACGATTGCGGCAACTGCGACGTGTGCCGCAATCCGCCAGAGCGCATCGATGGCACCGTGATGGCCCAGATGGCCCTCAGCGCCATGGCGCGCGCCGGCGAGCAGGTGGGCCTCATCACCGTGATCGACATTCTGCGCGGCTCGCGCAAGGCCGAGATCTCGGCCCGCGGCTTCGACCGCCTCAAAACGTATGGGGTGGGGCGCGACCTCACGTTTGCCGCCTGGAACAGCTATATGCTGCAAATGCTGCAAATGGGCCTTGTCGACATTGCCTACAATGAGGACAACCACTTGAAGATCACCGAGTTTGGCCGCGATGTACTGTTTGGCCGCAAGCAGGTGCAGTTCTCCAAGTTCTACTACGAGGCGCAGCGCCGAGGCACCGCCAAAAAGGAGAAGCGCATATTTGCCGACTCCGACACCGGCGGCACCGACAGGGAGCTGTTCGAGCACCTCAAGCAGGTGCGCCTTGCCATTGCCAAGGCCAAGGGCTTGCCGCCCTACATGGTGTTCAGCGACAAGGTGCTCAACGTGATGTCGATAGAGAAGCCCACCACCAAGGCGCAGTTTGGCACACTCTACGGCGTGGGCGAGCACAAAATGGAGCAATACTGGCACCAGTTCACCGCCGCCATCATCCAGTGGCAGCACACCCACCAGTAGCCAGCCCTTATTTCGAAAGCACTGAAAAGTAGCAATCCCGGCGAGTTGGTGGATGTAAATGCGCCAAACAGCGACGAAAGCAGTAGGGACGTGGCATGCCACGTTCGACACAATTTACTGTAAATTAGATAGTTACTGGATATAGCATTTTCAGGCTACGGCATAGTAATGCCACAATCCTTGCCGACACAAATACAATCACTTTTTCAGTGTTCTCAGTGGTGGCGCAGCCAACGTGAAATGCCTGCTAAGCGTTCTCCTAAGCCAATGCCTTCCAGCGGAATGCGACCGTTGCCACCCACAATGCATTTACACCAGTGTTGCGACGATGGGCGGGCTGAAAGCCCAGCAAGACCATAGCCCAGGGCAAGCGAAGCGACTCTCTGGGTAAGAGGTCCAACCACCAAACGCTCTGAAAGAGCAAAAGACTTACCATTCACTGCTCTCTTGCGCATAATGTGTCGGCGCAATCCGCCGTTGTTGCATTCCTCTGGAATGCCTGTGTGGGGGCCGCTGAGCAGGCATTTCGCGCGGACTGCGCTACCGCTACGTCCGCACTGCATACCTGCC
>CAVKDU010000058.1:0-15973 GCA_963655175.1 Wujia chipingensis
GGAGCGCAAATAACCCGTATTTCTGGACTGTTAAAATTTTCTTGGGACAGCCGTGCACAAGAGGGTAAGCTGACGCAAATCATGCGCCAGGCCAACGGCAGCAGTCTGGTGGACGTGTCGATGCGGCTGCGCTCGCTGTGGAAATTCGCCCCAGCCGAGGAAAGCTACTATGGCCGGCAAAAGGTGTGGAGCAAGCTGCCCTTCCGCGGCTGCGGCGACATTGAGTTTCACCGCTCGCTGGACGAGATGGTGGAGCTGTATGCCCGCCAATTCCAAAGCCTCGGGCCCGACCACAGCATCATAATTTGCATGAGCAACAAGGCTTGCCTCGAAACGAGCCAAAAGGTGCGCAGCCTGCTGGGCCGGCGCGGCCTGTCGGTGGAGCAGGGCGACCTGCTGATGGTGGTGCAAAACAACCTGCTTGTGCCGCTGGCCAACGGCGACATGGTGACGGTGACCAAGGTGACCCACGAGACGCAATATGTGGCCAACCTGCTTTTCCGCAAGGTGCAAGTGAAGGACGTGGGCACAAATGAGGCATATGAGACGTGGCTCATCGAGGACGTGCTGATGCAGTCGGCGCCCAACCTGAGCAAGCAGCAGCAGTCGGCACTGTTCCGCGACTTCATTATGCGCATGAAGGACAAGGGCATCGACAGCGACAGCGACCAGTTTATGACCGAGATGCAGAGCGACCCGTTTATGAACGCGCTGCGCTGCAACTGGGGCTATGCGGTGACGTGCCAGAAGTCGCAGGGCGGCGAGTGGGACGAGGTGATGCTGGCCCCTCCGCGCAACATCACGCTCAACCCCACCAAGGGCAAATATCAGTGGCTATACACGGCCCTTACGCGTGCGCGCAAGCGCGTGCATGTGGCCGACGACTTCTTCTACAGCTACTGACCCTCTCCCGCACGGGCAGCACAAAGGCGGCATTAGCAGTGACAGTCATGCTAATGCCGCCTTTGCTATAACACTATGGCGAGGGGCTACACGTAGTCGCGGAAGGCCACGAAGCGGAACTTCGACAGCTTGGAGCCGTCGGGCAGTTCCATGGCTTGACGCTCGGTGGTGCTGGCCACGCAACGCACGCCGCGGGCCTGCAGCAGGCCCACAATGGCGTAGACCGCGCACAGCTCGCCCATCACGTGCACCACGTCGCCTGGCTTGAGCCGCGCCGCCAAGCCAGCGACAAAATCGCTGGCAAGGGCGCGCACCTGCGCAGCCGTGAGTGTGGGGTCGATGACGGGAAACGGCACATCGGTTATCTCGCCGCCCAAAGCGCGGGCGGCGGCCGTCTGCTTGCCGCCCCACCTTGCCGACGGATGGTTGCTTACATTGTAAAACATCGCCCTACACCTCTTTTACCGCCTTGATGCGCAGTTTCACAAACCCCAGCAAATCGATGGAGTTATCGCCAATTATAACGGCTCTTGTCTGGGGGGCCAAGTTGTTTTCCATCTTATGACGCTCTTTGTTATAGAATCTACGGATACTTTCAGACCAAGCACCAGTAATGAACCGCTTACCTGAGCCCATGCCTATGCGCAGCACACACTCCTTACCACTATCTACACTATTGCATTCTTTCAATAGTCGCATCAGAGTCTCAACATAATTTTGAGCCCAACTGTTATTGTTGAACTTTCTCCATTTGTCTATCTCGTCTTTCACCAATTTAATGGTGTGGTCATTTATGAGTTTAAGCAGCGAACCTATATTTTGAACTTCATCCGGCATATGACCTAACTTATTTCCGAATGCACCACTTTTTTTGACCGCTTTATAGTTTTCAGAATCAATGACAAGAGCAAACGTAGTCCATCCAGCTTTTTTAAGACTTATCGACTCCACATATTGCTTAATATCGTATTCATCTTTTTGTGTGAGTCTGGAAAGCGAAGCAACGATTTCGCATTCTTTGCTAAACACAGCATCGCCAACCCTTATAAATCTGAAGAAATCCGAATTTATATAGCCACACAAATTTTGTTCAACATCCATTAAATCGTTTGGGGTCATTTTCTTACCTTGAGCCATTGTAGCAACTACTGCTGTACGGATTGCTCCTTTTATAGAACTACCAGGTATGTATGACCAGCCAAAAGCATCATGAATTTGAGTCTTAATTTTGCTTCCCCTATCGAATTTATAATGATAGCAATTATCTATATTCCTTAAGCTAATATGCTTCAAGTCAATTTTTTGGTTTTTGGCAAACGATCTTATACGTTTTTCTGATATGGCGTTTATTAGTTCTTCGTTATCGACTCTCTTCTTTTGGGCCTCATAAACCAACCCCTCAATATCAAGCACATAAACGTCCTCTCCATCAGCAAAAAAGTCAAATCCGTATTGCAGTTCATTGCCATCGCCAATATGAATGGCAGTAGGCATTGAATCCAACGCTCCTATCTCTAAATTATATCTCATTGCTCATTGGTTTTAATTGGAAAACATATGGGGCGGCCGCCGCGGTACACGGGATGCACTTCGCCATCGGTGGTGTCGGGACGCAAATCGGCCACTTTGCCGCTCAGCGTGTGAACTCCGGCAAACACAGAGCCTGGGTCAAGCATCATTATCGACTTTTTGCGCAGATGGCGGTAGCCGTCAACGCTGCTGCCGGCCATAAAGCCGCCGCGTTGCACAAGTTCAAACCGCGAGGCTTCCAAGTCGATGCCTTTTAGGTCGTCTTCGGCCGGCAGACACATCGACAGCAGCATGGTGGCATTGGCCCCGGCCACTTCTTTCAGGTATACAGAGGTGAACTCCACTTCAAAGTGGCCGCCTCCCACAGTGCGGTCAGAACCTATGCCCTCATCGCCAAGCATGGCAAACAGTTTTTTGACTTCACCAAGCAATTCGTCGGGGCAACTAAGCAAGCAGTAGAGTCCGCACTCGGGGCGGAAAAAGGTCCAGTCGAAGGTGAACGGTTCAGCGTCTTCGTCCTCAGCACCCACCTGCACGCGCTGCCTTGTGGCGT
Organism: Wujia chipingensis; assembly: GCA_963655175.1. GTDB lineage: Bacteria > Bacteroidota > Bacteroidia > Bacteroidales > Muribaculaceae > Sodaliphilus. The sequence goes on from CAVKDU010000058.1 coordinate 2,987, forward strand.
GCACCATGGGCGCGGTAAATGAGTCAACAGGCTCTTGCAGCAGAAACTGGCCGTGAAGCTGCTTCTCGTCAACATCTTTCGAGTTGCCGGCCACAAGGCTCTGCCACAGTCCGTGCGACACAAAGCGCACCTTCTTCAGCTTTTTGCGGTATTGTTCCTCACTCTGCCCGCGCACCGTCACGGCCAGCCGTCCGCACGGCTTGGGCAGAAACAGTTCGTTGCCCGCATAGGGGAAAGCCGAGCTCACCGCCACCTGCTCCATCAGCGCCTCGATGCCGCCGGCATTGCCACTCTGCGCCCTGAGGGCGGCAAGGGCTGCTATGATGGTGTCGCTATGCAAGGCCGGAGCCGCCACATCATAGCTGTCGCGCCCCAAGCCTATGTGCATAGGCGACATATGGGTGAATTTAACTAATTGAAACGTTGCCATAAGCCACTATAATTGTTCCAACTCTTTATCAAGTTTTATTTTGATTTGTCCATAGCCACGCGAACCCTGACCGCCAAGATAGTCGTTCTGCAAGAGGTCGATGGCTTCTTTTAATATAGCCAGCAGGTTCTTTTTAGACTGCAAGTCGCTATCAGAAAAATCAAACACATTAAGCACCATATTCAAGTCAAACACTGCACCTGCTGGCACACGCTCAAAAGTGCGAGGATTTGACTCTGCTGTAATGCGGTCGATTGAGACTTCAGTTTTGCTTTCAGAGAAAGGCACATCCTTTACTCTGAAGTTTTCCTTACACGCTTCGCTTAGGAAAGCGTCTCTTACAATCAGTCTTGACGGATGGCTATTGCCGTCTGCCGAAGAGCCAAACAAAGCCACCGAATGAGTGTCATTACTCTTTGCCGGTTTTCCATTGCAAGTTTCGCCATACTTCAATTCAATAAGAGAACGCAGCTTTCCTTTTATAGAGCTTCCTGGAATGTATGGAAGACCTGTTAATGGGTCTTTTATTACCATTTTGTCAAATCCTCCTATTTGCATTGAATCGTTGGTGCCGCCAATGAAAAGGCCAGTCTTTAGAGTAATCGTACCTCTTATATTTATTTTCTCAATAAGTTTCATAAGATATTTAATTTAATTATGTTATAGTTAATCTTTACCGCCATTTGCCTTGTGATAGGCAATTATAGCTTCCATCAAATTACAAAAATTGGTGTATTGGTTTTTATCTTCCACTTTTTCGTGTGCCGCATTAAACACGTCCTTGAATATAAGAAGGCCGGCATTCCCCTTAGGAGTTTTCTCTCTGGTTTTCTTGTTGATAAATAATTTAACGGTGCGACCATAGGCATACGCGACTTTCGGCTTGAGCATCATAAAGGCAGACTTGTTGTTGTCATACCCTGCCGTTTGGATTCTTTTAATCTCACCAAAAATATTTCGTATTTGAGAAACTGTCAATCCCTTTCCGGCCGTTTCTTTGCCCACCTCTTCGGCAAACGTTATCATGTTTCGATCGGCCTTGTCGGTGATCCAGACATCGTTGAATGGAGTCTTTATATCCTTGATTTCCTTTTCCATATCTGTTTAGTTTTTAGTTGTTATTATTGTTGTTTGAGCGGTATTCGAGTTCGGCCCAGCGGCAGGCGAGGGCCCACAGCTCGAGGCTGTGGTAACTGGTGTTTATGCTCTGGCCGTTGAGGAAGCCGGGAGTGCCGCAGGCTTCGCGCACGTAGGTGTTAACCAAATCTTTGCTCTGCGCCTTGTCGTCGGCATAGCGCGTCATGTCGTAGCTCAGCAGCCAGAACACGCGCAGGTTTTTCACCTTGTGGTCTTTGAAGCCGGCCATGCTGGCGTGGAGCATCACCTTGCTCAGGAACGACTTGTTGAGCCGCCCTTTTTCAATCATATCAAGCAACGCATCCTTCAGAGCTTTGACGGCGGGGAACTCTTCGGTCCAGTTGAGCGGCATGCCCAGCAGCGTAAACGAGTTTTTCTCTTTTACGACATCTTTTACGACAACCTTGTGGCCCTTGGCGCGCTCTTCGGCTTCGGCGCTCTGCTGGGCGCCGGCTATGATGGGATATTTTGAGCCCAGAATGGCCACGCCGCCCGAAATGGAGAATGCTTGGTTGCCGCAAGTGTATGCCTTAAACTTGCGGCTCACCTGCTCGGCCACGCCTATCATCTCGCGCCAGTCGCCCACTATGAAGAGGTCGTCGCCCCCGGCATACACGATGTATGCCTTTTTGCTGTCGGCGCAAATGCTGTTGATGTAGCCGGTGAAGAAGAAATCGAACGCGCGGCTCAGGGCCGCATAGCGGGCAAGCGATGCCTTGGAGTCGGCTATGCCGCTCTGGAAAATGCTGCCCAGATTGTCCACATCCATGCGTAGCACGCCCATGCGGTGCAGCGTGCCGTCGCTGCCGTCGCACATCTCGTTCAGGCTGTCGCCCTTAAAGCAGTTGCCGCCATAAAACATGCGGCCGCGGGTGTGGGTGTCATAGCTGCCGACGGGGGCGTTGAGGCTGATGATTTGCGCATTGGCATCCAGCTTGCCAAAGTCGGGCAGCTCCTGCACTTTGTGCTCGTCGTCGTACAGCGACAGCAGGTAGTACCTCACGCCCAGGCCGGCAGGCTCGATGCTGTGGATGCCGCTCCACGACTTTGGAGCCTCGGCATCGGCTGGCATGACCGCAATGCAGCGGCACGTGTTGCGCAGCACTTCGCCCAGCTTGATTTGGTCGTAGTTGAGCTGCGACACCTCGCCGTCCATGTCCTTCGGCCGCTTCACGGTCTCGCCTTTGGCAAACGGGAGGCCGGTGATGGCGTCGGCACGGTTGCTGGGGTCGATGTCCATGGGGTTGAAGAGCTGGGCATAATGCCCCTTGATGTAGCCGGAAAACTTGCGCTGCTTGCTGCGGTCGCGCTCCTTGAAGAGCTTGCCCCACCGCTTCTTGAGGTCGGCGTTGCCCGCCACCTCGGCGCTTGTGAGCGGCAGCGAGGCTATGGCCACATATATGGCTCCGCAGTGGGCCTCAAACAGCCGCTCCTCGATGTCGGCCTTAACCTTGGCGAGGGCATCGGCGGCCTTCTGAGTGTTGGGCGCCAGAATGTAGAAGCTGCCGCCCGAGTTGTAGATGACGTTGGCCTGATACAGCCCCAAGGCATCGAGCACGCGGCGCACCACGGCATCGCCCAGCAGCTTGACGTAGAACGAGCGTCCCTTGAGGTTTTTGGCTGCGAACTTCGACACTATCTGGTAGATGTAGCTCTGAATGCCGCTGAAGTCGCCGCCCACCAGCATAAACGGCGTTTCGCCGTCGCGCGCCTCACCGCTGGCAAGGCACACCGCTATGGCGGCCATGGTGTGGGCCTGGTCGTAGAGCGACACATCACTAAGTTCGCCCTCGCCCGCGGCAATGCCGGTGGCGTGGGTGTAGAGCACGTCGAGCAGATTGCCCGCCTTAACGGCATCGGTGGCACCGTCGGTGGCAAGAATGCCTGCCGCCAGCCGGGCGATTTTGCTACAGTCGGGCTGCGCGGGTTTGCCCGCTTGCGGAAAGTTGCTGTCGTCCTCGCACGTCAGCGGCACGGGCGGCACCCACTGGCTGATGCCGCCATCTTTCACCTTGCCAAGAATGCTTAGCAGCGGGCCTCCTGCCTGCCCGAAGCCGCCTTGCGGCTGGCTGGTGCGGCCCATCGACAGCGCTTCGGCCCGCGCCAACAGCGCCTCGCAGTCGGCCGGCAAGGCATCGGCTGGCAAGTCGAGCCCCGGCAGGCGGCGCATGGCCCGCAGCACTGCTTGAAGATAGATTGTTGCTTTATCCATATGTGACATATATATAAATACTGATTTCTTTTTGAATATTAGTCGTTCGGCGTGTGGCGCTGGCGGCTCAGCACGCCAAAGTTGATGCTGGCGTGCTTGCCAAGGCCTATGCCAGAAGGGAGCGACACGTTGCTGCTGAACAGCACGTCGAAGCACTGCATGCGCACACCCTTGGCCGTCTTCATATAGGGCTCGCTAAGGTGCGAAATGTGGCACACCACCTGGCTGCTGAACTGCAGACCGATGCCCTTGGCCATCGAGAGGATGTTGGCCGTGAGAATGCGCTCAAGCATGGCGCAGCGCTCGGTCAGCGAATCGGTGTGGCGGTAGCGCTCGTAGTTGGCGGCGTTGAGCGGAGCCCAGCGGCGCAGGCGGTAGCGGAACTCGGCGTTCCACACCTGCACGTTGAACTGCTGCGAGCGCACATCGGCCACCTCCAGCTCCACGTCGCGGTCGCCAATGCGCGCCGCAAACCGCTGAGAGGCAAAAAACTCGCCTATGGCCTCGGTTCCGGCCTCGATGCACACTATGGCCGCCTTGCCGCCAAGAATTTTGTACTGAATCAGCGGATAGGCAAATCGGAATCCGCCATCGCCTTCCCGATGGTTATGAAACAGCGTCAGCTTGTGGTTGAGTGCGGCAATCACCGCCCCCCTAAACAGTGGCAGCTCGTGAGCTGCCAACTCGTTGCTGAATCTTATGGTGAGAATTCTGGTCTTCATCTGTCGTGTTGTTCTTACGGCGTGTTTTTCCCGTAAAATTAGTTAGGCAAATATATGCATTTAATGGCATAGCAGCAACAAAACCGCCTAAAGAAGTGGAGCGGCGCTGCCAATTTTAATGATAACGCCACTTCACCCCACGGCTGCATCCCTGTTTTAATTGAATATGGTCTCTGAGCCAGACATAATGGAGGCGCCGATGGCGTTTTCCCTGTTAGTCGGGGAGGGGAAGGGTGGTGCCGGGGGGCACGTGGTGGCACTCGCCGTGGGCGGGGTTGCGGTAGAGGCTGAACTGGGTGGCCTCGCTGTCGCGGCCCCACATGTGCATGGGCACGAAGTGGTCGACCTGCACGGCTTGCAGAAATTCGCGCGCTCCGCGGGCGAAGTCGGTGCCCATGTTGGGGTCGACGGGAAACATGGCCAGCTGAATGTGCGGCGCTCGGGCGGCGATGGTGCGCAGAATGGCGCGGAAGTCGCCGTCGGCCTTCTTCACTTCTTGCGGTGTGCTCTCGTCGCTCCAGTGCCAGTCGTTGAGATCGCCTGCGTGCATCACCAGCTCTCCGCCCGGCAGGGTGGCAAGGTAGCTCACGCCTATGTCGGTGGAGCTGAAGCTGTGAATCTGCACGCGGCTCAGCGGGCACAGGGTGTCCTCGTCGTGGTGCATGAATGTGATGGGCAGCGAATCAAGGTCGAGGCCCTTTATGCGCCGCAGTTTGCGCCGCGATTCGGCCGACACCACGTAGCGCTCCACCTTGCCGGTGGAAGCCCACTTGAATATGTCGGGGTTGAGGTGGTCGGGGTGGCTGTGCGACACCATCACCACCATGCGCTGGGCGCGCTCGATTATGGCCGGCATCACGCCACAGGCATCGGTGTAGTAGTCAAACACCAGCGTCACTCCCTGCGCCTCGAGGGCGAAGCCGCTGTGGCCAATGCACGTCAGCCGCATATCTGGTGCCATCCTTTCTGAAAATATTGCTGGGCATAGTCGGCGGGGCGCACCACCTCGCCGTTCCACACCACTATGTCGAGGTCGATGGGCACGATGCCCCGCGCGCGGCAGTCGGCGTCGCGTCCGCACTGGCGCTCGTAGCTCTTGAACCGCTCGTTGAGGGCGGCCAGGCTGCAGGCGCACTCGCCGCTGGCCACCGCGTTCATGTAGTCGCCGCCGTGGCCGTTGAGTGCCGCCGTGGCATACACTCCCGACTGGCGGCAGCCGTTGAGGGTGGATTGCAGCCAGGACAGGCACCGCGCCACCTGCGCGGCGCGGTCGGCGCTGTTGCTGCCTATGCTCACTGTAATGCTGTTGCTCATTTTTTGCTATTGGTTGATGTCTTGCTTCACGCCTTTCATCGACAGGGCTATGCGCTTGCGCTCGAGGTCGACCGACTTCACCCGCACCCTCACCGGCTGGCTGATGCGCAGGTAGCGCTCGGGGTTGTGCACGCGCTTGTTGCTCATCTCGCTCACGTGCACGAGTCCGTTTTCGTGAATGCCTATGTCCACAAAGGCTCCGAATTGTGTTATGTTAGTCACTATGCCGTTAAGTTCCATGCCCTGGCGCAGGTCTTTGATGTCGCGCACGTCGTCGTCAAACTCCACCGCCTGCACCTTGTCGCGCGGGTCGCGTCCCGGCTTTTCAAGCTCTTTCATTATGTCGAGCAGCGTGGGTTCGCCCACTTCGCCGCCCACATAGCGGCTTATGTCGATTTGCTTGCGCATCTGCTTGTCGGCAATCAGCTGCTCTACGCTGCATCCGCAGTCGCGCGCCATCTGCTCCACCAGGGCGTAGCGCTCGGGGTGCACCGCCGAGTTGTCGAGAGGGTTGGCGCTGCCCGGCACGCGCAGGAATCCCGCTGCCTGCGTAAACGTCTTTGCACCCATCTTGGGCACCTTCATCAGCTCTTGGCGCGAGGCGAAGGCGCCGTTGCGGGTGCGGTAGTCCACAATGTTTTGCGCCAGCGCCGGGCCGAGGCCCGACACGTAGGTCAGCAGCTGGCGCGAGGCGGTGTTCACGTTCACGCCCACGCTGTTAACGCAGCTCTCCACGGTGAAGCTCAGGGTGTCCTTCAGCTTGCCCTGGTCCACGTCGTGCTGATACTGGCCCACGCCTATCGACTTGGGGTCGATTTTCACCAGCTCGGCCAGCGGGTCGAGCAGCCGGCGGCCAATCGACACGGCGCCGCGCACCGTCACGTCCTGGTCGGGAAACTCGTCGCGGGCCGCCTGCGACGCCGAGTAGATCGACGCCCCGTTTTCGCTCACCACATACACGCCCACCTCGCGGCCTTCGTGCTTGATGCGCTTCAGAAAGCGCTCGGTCTCGCGGCTGGCCGTGCCGTTGCCCAGCGCAATGGCGTCGATCGAGTGCCGCTGCACCAGCTCTTTGACGGTGGCTGTGGCTCCCTCCACGTCGTAGTGCGGCGCGGTGGGGTAGATCACGGTGTGCTCAAGCAGGTTGCCCTGCTCGTCGAGGCACACCACCTTGCAGCCGGTGCGGAAGCCGGGGTCCACAGCCATGATGCGCTTGCGCCCCAGCGGTGGGGCAAACAGCAGCTGGCGCGCGTTTTGGGCAAACACCTCGATGGCCGACTCGTCGGCGCGGCCCTTCGATATGGCGGCAAACTCCGTCTCAATCGTGGGCCTGATGAGCCGCTTGTAGCTGTCGGCGGCGGCCTCCTCCACCAGATGCGACGCCTGGCCCTGACCCTTGACCACAATGCGGCAAATGTTGTCGGTGGCGCGGTCGTCGTCGATGCCGATGCCCACCTTCAGAAATCCCTCCTTCTCACCGCGTCGCATGGCCAGCAGCTGGTGGCTCGACACGCGGCTCAGCGGCTGGCGGTAGTCGTAGTAGTTCTCGTAGTTGCGCCCCTCTATTTCCTTGCCTTTCACAAAGGTAGACGTGAGCACAGCGCTGTGGCGGAAGGCGCGGCGCACCGAGTTGCGCACAGCCGTGTTCTCGCTAATCCACTCGGCAATTATGTCTTTGGCCCCGGCTATGGCGTCGGCCACGGTGGGCACCGCCTCGCCGTCGGCAAACTGGGCGGCGCGCGCCTCCACGTCGGCGGTGCGCTGCGCCATTATTATCTTGGCCAGCGGCTCGAGTCCGCGCTGCCGTGCGGCCTCGGCGCGTGTGCGCCGCTTGGGCTTGTAGGGCAGGTAGATGTCTTCGAGCGCGGTGGCGTCCCAGCAGTTCATTATGCGGGCCGACAGCTCGGGTGTGAGCCGCTCCTGGGCCTCTATGGTCTTCAGTATGGTGGCTTTGCGCTTCTGCAGGTCTTGGTAGTACTTCAGCCGCATGTCGATCGACTGAATCTCCAGCTCGTTCATTCCGCCCGTGGCCTCCTTGCGGTATCGGCTGATGAACGGAATCGAGTTGTCGTCTTTTAGCAGGCTCACGGTGTTGTGCACCGGGTCGAGCGGCAGGTTGAGCTCCTGCGATATTAGCGTTGAAATTTTGTCGGCCATGATGATGTTCGTCTTTTTTTATTGGTTAAGGTGTTATATGTGATGTGTGAAGTGAGTTAGCTAATGTTTCTTTCTGAGGGTTATCAGGGTGATTTCGGGCGTGGCGCCTATGCGCATGGGCATGGCCACCATGCCCAGCCCGATGTTGACGTACAGCGCCTGGCTGCCGTCGGCATACAGGCCGCCCCACTCGCGGTAGCGCAGCCGCGCGGGCGACAGGCGCCGGTGCCCTATGGTGAGCATTATCTGCATGGCGTGGGTGTGGCCCGACAGCGTTAGGTCCACCGGCGTCTTGCCGGCCACATCGGCCCGCCACTCATAGGGGTTGTGCTGCAGCAGCAGTTTGAAGCGGCCGTTGGCCAAATCGTTGTGGGTGGCGGCCAGGCTGCCGTAGGTGTGAAATGGCGGATCGCCGTAGTTTTCGGCGCCAATCACGTCGATGCTGTCGCCGCCCAGGCCAATGGGGTGGGTCACGTTGTTGAGCACCGTCCAGCCCATGCCTTGCTCCAGGCTCACCAGAGCCTTGCGGTCGGCCTCCTTCTGCGCCGCGGTGGGCCAAGTGCGGTAGTCGTCGTAGTCGTGGTTGCCGAGCACGGCCATCACCCCGTGGCGCGCCCTGAGCCGGCTCAGCACCGGCCTGAAGGGCTCGGCCTCGCTCGTCTGGCGGCTCACCAGGTCGCCCGTGAAGCATATCAGGTCGGGCTTGAGCGCGTTCACCGAGTCGACAAACATGCTCACCGCCGTGGTGTCGGAGCCATAAGTGCCCAGATGCAGATCGCTAATCTGCACCACGCGGTAGCCGTCGAAGCTGGCGGGCAGCTTGGCCGAGGCAAAGCCTATGCGCTCCACCCGCACGGTGCGCGGCGTCACCAGCGCGCCCCACCACATGGCGCCGCACAGCGCCACGCCCGCGGCCACCGCCACGGCATGCACGGCGCGCCTGCCGCCCTTGCCAAGGCGGCGCAGGCGGCCCAGCTGCCACAGCAGCAGCGCCACCCACCGCGGCACGCATACCGAGAAGTAGGCAAACAGCATCCACATCACAGCCACCAGGGTGGGGTTGTCCACCCGGCGGTTTGGAATGCTTATTGCCGTCACCACCAGCGCAAGCATGGCCACGCTGAGGGCCGCGTGCAGCCCGCACTTAAGCCCGCGGCGGCTCGTGCCCTGCCGGCGCAGCCACCGCCACAGGGCGGCGTCGATGCCAAGGTTGGCAATGATGACGGCTATTATGGGAATCCACTGTATTCGCATGCGCCGCCGCTACTTTTGCGCCTCAAGCTGGTTGGTGAGCGGGTTGGAATACATTTCAAGCATCTTCTTGAACATGTAGTTGCGGTCAAGCTCGTTGAGCTGCATCCCGGCCTTGTCAATCTGCTTGTTGAGGTAGCCCACAAAGGCGTCGCGCTCGGCCTCGGTGTATTTGTCGGCAAACTCCTTGGCGTCAAACAGTAGGTCGCGGGCAATGTAGTTGGTCTTGAATATCTTGTAGTGGGTGTGGATGCTGTGGTCAACCAGCTGGCACACGGCGCGCACCGTGAGCAGCTTGTCGAGGTCGGCCGGAATGTTGCTGAACTCGTCGTTGAGGCAGGGCGTGAAGGCGTAGTGAATGTGGCCCTTGTAGCCCATGATGCCCGTCTGCATGCTCAGCAGGTCGTCGGCCGGCGACTTCTTGAAGTTGGGGTCCTTGCTCTTGAGCAGGAACTCCTTGGCCTTAAGGTAGTCGTTGGGGTCATACTCATAGCTGATGGCCACGGGCGCCAGGTTGAGCTCCTTGATGCTTTCTATAAACGATTTGTCGCGGTTGCCATACGACAGCATCTTCAGCAGGCTCTCCTGCGTGCGGTCGTTGCTGTCCTTGCACCGGCCCTCGCGCTGCGCAATCCACACGGGATTCTTCTTTTGCTTAATCACAAAGTGGATGTATCCGCTCAGCTGAATGGCGGCGGCCAGAGTCTGCAGGCGGCCAAGGTTGCGCTTCACTATGAAGCACTTGTTGAGGCGCACCAGCTTGTTGATCCAGTCATATATGAGCAGGTTGTTGCCAATGGCTATTTCGGCGGCGTCAAAGCCGTTCGACACCAGGTTGTAGCTCAGCAGAGCCGAGTCGAGCACGATGTCGCGGTGGTTGGTGATGAACACATTGGGCACATCCTTCTTCACATTTTCAAATCCGCTTATGGTGAGCCCCTTCGATGTCTTGGCCAGCACGCCCTCGATGAAAGGCTTCATGATTTTCACCTGCAGGTCGTGCTTTGAGTTGAGCGACTGCAGCACGCGCACCAGTTGCGAGTATTTGTATTCAGGCAGCACAAGGCTTATGATGTGCTGGAAAGCCGGCTCCTGCACCAATATCGACATTTCGTTGTGGAAATCCTTGTCAGAAATCGGGCAAATGTCGAAATACTCAGCCGGAACAGTTATGTTTTTGTCCTCCATAAGAATGTGTGGTTAAATAGAATTATTATTACGTATCCAAAGTTATGCAAAAAAACTTGTCTTGCCCAATTTTTTCAGCAATAATAACCCCCTCGGCCGCCATTTGCCGCGCTAAAAACCGCAAAAATCACACACCTTACCACACCGCAACACAATTTCACACCTCACCGCCCATTGTGGCAGGGGGGGGAGGGGCGGTGGCTACTTGGCGTTTTGGGCGAAGTCTTCCCACTTGGCTATGAGCTGGGCCATGTCGGCGGGAATCTCGCTGTTGAAGTCCATCTGCTGGTGGGTGACGGGGTGCACGAAGCCCAGCGTCTTGGCGTGCAGGGCCTGGCGCGGGCACGTCTTGAAGCAGTTTTGCACAAACTGCATGTATTTTGCCGAGGTGTTGCCGCGCAGCACCTTGTCGCCGCCATAGCGGGCGTCGTTGAACAGCGGGTGCCCTATGTGGCGCATGTGCACGCGAATCTGGTGGGTGCGGCCCGTCTCCAGCACGCACTGCACCACGGCCACGTGGCGCAGGTTTTCGATGGTGTGGTAGTGCGTCACGGCGTGCTTGCCCTGGTCGCCGTCGGGGAACACGGCCATCTGCAGCCTGTCGCGCAGGCTGCGGCCAATGTTGCCCTCCACTGTGCCGTCGGGCTGCTTCATCTCGCCCCACACCACGGCCACGTATTGCCGCTTGGTGGTCTTGTTGAAGAACTGCAGGCCCAGCGACGTCTTGGCGCGCGGCGTCTTGGCCACCACCAGCAGGCCCGACGTGTCTTTGTCGATGCGGTGCACCAGACCCATGCGCGGGTCGGTCACGTCGTAGTCGGGGTCGTCCTTGAAGTGCCATGCCAGGGCGTTGACCAGCGTGCCGTCGTAGTTGCCGTGGCCGGGATGCACCACCATGCCGGCGGGCTTGTTCACCACCAGCAGCTCGCTGTCTTCATACACTATGTCGAGCGGAATGTCTTGGGCAATGATTTCGTTTTCATAGCGCGGGCGGTCCATCACTATGCTGATCACGTCGTCGGGGTGCACGCGGTAGTTCGACTTCACGGGCCGTCCGTTCACCCTTATGCACTGGGCTTCGGCCGCGTTCTGGATGCGGTTGCGCGAGGTGCCCTTGATGCGCTCGGCCAGATACTTGTCGATGCGCAGCAGCACCTGCCCCTTTTCCACCACATAGTGGTAGTGTTCCCAGTAGTCGCGCCCGTTTTCGCTGAAGTCGGGGTCGCTGAAGTCGCTCTGAATTTCGCTGCCGGCCCCGTCGCAGGCCGTGCGGCCGTTGGGCGCGGAGGCCGCGTCCTCAATCATATCTTCGTCAAAAGCCATATTGGTGTTATGAGTCTCTTTTCTGTGTTGTTTCTTTAAAAAAGTCTGGCGTCACTCGTCGAGGTTGCTTGCCGGCTCGGGCGTCTCGAGGTTTTTGGCCTCCTGGGCCTCTGCTTTGGCCCGCGCCCGCGCCTCCTGCATGGCCTTGCGGCGCTGGATGTCTTGCAGCGAGTCGAGGGTGGATGTGGGCAGCACCTGGGTGGGGTCGAGGTCTTCCTGGCCGTCGCCCACGCTGAGGCGTATCATCGAGTTCACCGACACGCGCGTGCCGGCCTTCACCTGCCGTCCGTTGACCTTCACCGCCAGAATCAGGCCCTCGTAGGGCGACGGCACGGTGTCGACACCCACATTTTTAAACCCGAGCGAGCTGAGCATCGACAGGCCTTGGCGCACCGAAATCTCGGTGAGCACCGGCAGTGCCACGGCACGCGGGTAGAATGAGTTGATGTTGAGGTAGATGGTGCGTATGGCCTTCACATAGGAGTTGGGCTTGGGGTCTTGCGAAAGCACCGTGCCCGGCTTTATGCTCTCGTTAAACGTGGAGTCGCTTATCTCCCACTTGAAACCCTCGCTTTCGAGCACCTCCACTGCTTTGTCGAGCGGCAGGTTGCACACGTTGGGCACCTTCTTCTCCTGCCCGTGGGCGGTGAACACGTCGATTAGCATCAGTGCCGCATAGCATATGGCCACAAAGGCCACCACTATGAGCAGAGCGTTGTAGGCAATGGGGTGTTTGGCCTTGAATCCGCTGAAAAAGCTGTTGTTCATACGCGTATCTGTCTATATTAATATTGTGAGTGTGTAACGTTGACTTTTGCTGCAAAGTTAGCACTTTGCCCCCAATTGCCCAAACGCCGGGCGCAAAACGTGCGCCGAGTGTGTAAATATAGCTTAAAGCAAGTGTGCTATGCCTGCATAAAAGAAAATAAAAGTTAAAATAAGACAATTTCCTTTCGATTTTATATGTTGCATAACATATTTGACTTACCTTTGCATCGGTTTTTCATGGTATTAGTTTTTAAGGTTATGAAATTCACGGGCGTCGGGATGACGGTTTTGAGATTTCATTTGTTTAAGGTTTATGTTAATGGTATTAGAAGGTTAATTAGTTAAGCAATCCTGGACGCTGAGTCTGGGATTTACTTTTTTATATAGGGTTTAAAGATTAAAGATTAAAGTTTAAGGTTGAGGGTTTAGTGGCGCAGTAGAAATTTAGTGGGGAAGATATGATGTAAAGTGTGGAAGATTTCAGA
>CAVKDU010000059.1:0-14928 GCA_963655175.1 Wujia chipingensis
TTAATTCAAAAATAATGGTCAAAATATTTGGATTTTAACATAGAAAGCGGAATGCCTGTGTGGGGGCGACAGCATAGCAGGCATTTCGCGCGGACTGCGCTACCGCTACGTCCGCACTGCATACCTGCCTACACATATCTTATCCCTAAAGGGATAATGTCATTGCTAATACCTCATTGCAACAAATGCCACAACAATGTTACTTTTTTCAGTGCCTTCGGCACACCTCATTGAGAGCATTCACACCCACCAGCGCCGGGATTGCCACTTATTTCAGTGGTTTAGTTACTTTAGGGGGCGGATGCGGACGTCGTAGCCTTTGAGCATGGAGGGCAGGCGGCTCACTTGGGTGTCGTTGTAGTGATAGGGATACACCACACGGGGCGAAATGGTCTTCACCGCGTTGACAAACTGGGTGAGGGTCATGGTGTAGGGTTGGTTGCACGGCAGGAATGCCACGTCGATGTTTTGCAGATTTTTCATCTCGGGGATATCTTCGGTGTCGCCGGCAATATAGATGCGGAAGCCGTCGAGGGTGAGCACATAGCCATTGTCGCGCCCCTTTGGGTGAAACTTGGTGTGGGCGGGAGTGGTGTTGTAGGCCGGCACGGCGTCGATGGTGATGTCACTGCGCAGCTGCAGGCTGTTGCCATTGGCCAGAGCGGTGCCGCAGCGCAGCATGGCGGCGCAGCGGCCGTTGAGCACAATGCGCGTGGCGCTGTCGCACAGGGTGTCGATTGCGGCCTCGTCGTAGTGGTCGTAGTGCTCGTGGGTGATGAGTATGATGTCGGCCTTGTGAAAGCGCGAATAGTCGGTGACGGGCGGCAGCTGCGACACGGGGTCGACCTGGATGTACAGCGAGTCGTATTTTATCTCAAGGCTGCCGTGCTTGATGAATGTGAACTCCACGCGCTTGCCGCTTTGCGTGGTGAACACGTCGCTGCCGCCAGCCTGCGCTGTGCCGCCGCATGAGGCGAGACCGATGGCAAAAGCAGCGGCCACGATGGTGAGTGTGTTGCGAAATATGGTCATAATGTTGCTTTTTTCTATGCAAATATGCGAAAAAAATCACACAAAAGCATTATCTTCGGTGGCAAAAAGGAGGATTGAATATGAAAAAAACAAATATTCTGCTCGCCGCCGCTCTGCTGGCCGGCTTTTGCGGCAGCGCATGGGGCGCGCGCCGCGGCACCGTGGTAATACCGGTGCAGGTGGTGCAGGGCGACAGCAGCTTTAAGATGCCCAGCAAGACCGACTACATGGAGCTGCGCTGCATGCGCTTCGACGACAAGAAGCTCAACGGATTCGACACCGCGCTGCGCCAGAAGCTGCAGGCCATCGACGACAACGACGCCGAGCACTACGCCTTTGCGCTGGTGGTGTGGCCCGACGGCTCGGGTCTGGAGCCGATAAAGGTGGAGGCCTACGACCGCGACCCGCTGAAATCAACCGAAGCGGCTCGGCGCATGGCATATGGCGACTATCAGGTGGGCGAGGCGCACTTTGTGCTGATCATGAACCCCGACAACGCCAATTTCCTTAAGCAATATGCCCGTGCCACGGGACAGAACACGCGGTTTGAGCGCGTGTATGAATATGTGCCCGAAGTTTTCCAAAAGCAGCACACCACGCTCCACGCCACATGGGACGGCAAGCAGATGACCACCACCGCCTACATCCTCGACGGCGAAGACCAGCTGCACGATGAGGCCGGCAGCAGCGCCACCGCCGCCAGCGACTCGGTGGAGACGGTGACCGTGCCCGTGCGCGTGTATGAGGGCGGCAGCAAAAACGCCGAGGCGGCCGACAGCGCCGTGATGGCCCAGCTGGCCCGCGGCGGTTATGACCGCGAATTCATGACCAACCCCACCGACGGACTTGTGCTCAACCAACTGCAGCCCACCAGCGAGGCCAGCGAGATGCGCATTGTGCAGGCCACGCTCGACAAGCTGAAGGCCATAGCCAAGGCCGAGAAGGCGCACAGCACCCTGATAGTGACGCTCAACACCAAGAACGGATACCCCACGGGGCTTGACGTGAGCAGCGGCGACGTGATTAAGCTTAGCGCGTCGCAGCCTATGGCCGGAGTGGTGAAAATAGGCAATGTGAACTTTGTGATAGCGTCGTCGCCAGCGGTGCAGCGCGTGCTCGACGAGGCCGTGGAAACCACTGGAATGAAGACGCGCTTCACCCACATGGTGCAGGTGAGTAAGACTCCGCTCAAGGCCCAGACCACGGGAGTGACCATGGTGTGGAAAAACGGCGACATGGAGGTGACGCGATCGCTGATCGACGGCCGCTATGTGAGCATCGACTGACGCCCGCCTGTTGCATTTAACGGGCGAAATGCTTAATTTTGCCATAAAACTTGGACAACTACAACAACGCATCGGAATATGGACAACAACAAAACAAAATATGTGGTGACAGTGGGCCGCCAGTTTGGCAGCGGCGGACGCGAGATAGGCAAGCTCATAGCCAAGGGGCTTGGCATAGCCTACTACGACAAAGAGCTGCTCACCGAAGCCGCAAAGTCGAGCGGAGTGAACGCCGACTTTTTCGAGGCCGCCGACGAGCGCACACCGTCGTTCTTCTCAAGCCTGTGGTCGTTTAACACCGGCTACAGCAGCGGAGCATACTTCACGGGCGACACCCCGCTGAGCAACGATAGCATCTACAAGGCACAGAGCGACGTGATGATGAAGCTGGCCGACCGCGGCCCCTGCGTGATAGTGGGCCGCACCGCCGACTACATTTTGCGCAACTACTGCAAGGTGGTGAGCGTGTTTATACACGCCTCGATGGAGGCGCGCATAGCCCGCATCATAGCGCGCGGCGACAGCGACAACAGCAAGGACGCCGAGGCAATGGCCGAGAAGAAAAACAAGCTGCGCGCCGAGTACTACAACTTCTACACCGACAAGAAGTGGGGCGAGGCCCAGAGCTATGACCTGTGCATCGACTCGTCGCTGTTTGGCGCGCAGGAAACGGCGCAGATAATAATCGACTTCATTAACAAACGCATTGCACAGTGAGCCAGATATGCAACAACTGCGGGCAGCCAATGCCCGACGGGGTGAAATACTGCCCGCACTGCGGCTCTCCCACCCCACTCGCCCCAATCACCGACGACGAGCCCAATCGCGGCACTGAGGCGCAAGCGGCCACAGGCAGCACACCACCGCCACCAGTGCCTCCCGTGCCACCAGTGCAGCAGCCCCCACGGCCCGCTGCAAAGCCCATCCCGCAGCCGGCCACGCCGCAGCGCGGCGGCAAGCGGTTTGGTCTGGCGGCGGCCATAGCCGGGGCATCGGTGGCCATAATACTGCTGCTGTGCGCGCTGTGGTATATTCGCAGCAACACCCACGTGACGGTGGTGAAGCGCGTGAGCACGCAGTCGATTCCCATCGACTCGCTCGGCCAGGCCGATGTGGACTCGATATTCCAAGTGATGATGCAGCAGTCCGACAAGCAGATGGCAATGATGGACAGCATGGAGCGCGAATTTCTGTATGGCGCCGACGCCGTGCCGCAGCAGGCCGAGGAGGCCTCAGGCAATGAGAGCGCCAGCGCGCAGAAGCAGCCAGGAGTGCTCAACATGGGCGGGCGCATAGGCGCGCAGGAGTGCGTGCTGCACCTCAACATCAACGACCCGCAAAACGTGAAAGGCTCGGCGCGGTTTGTGACCAAAGGCAAGCAGGGCGTGCCCATGAAGCTGATAGGCATCATGAACGGTGACGGATCGCTCACCGTGTCGATTTACAAGGGCGAAGAGATTGCCGGCACCCTGATGGGCAGCTGCAACGGGCAGACCTTTGAAGGCAGTTTCACCACAAGCGGCAACAAGCAAATCCCATTCAGCTTCGCGCGCATGCGCTAAGCAGGCTCGGCATAAACAATAGCAGCGGCGGCTGATCCAGTGGGTCAGCCGCCGCTGCTATTGTTCCTTTTTGGATGGGATTAGCGCACCATGTCGTTGATGATGTGGGGCTCGAGTTTTGCGCTCACCTTGCGCCAGTCCTTGCTGTTGAGGTAGTCCTTAATCACGCGGGCGTGGTCGAGGTTGTGCATGTCGCTGCCCAGCATGTCCACCAGGTTGTTGTTGACCAGCCACATTGCCGCTTCGCGCGCGCCCGAGCCGAAGTAGCCCGCCAGCGACAGCAGATTCACCTGAAACTTCACGCCCGAACTGTGCAGTTTCTGGTAGCGCTCGTGGCGGCGGTAGTAGTAGGGGTAGCGCTCGGGATGGGCCAGAATGGGCCTGTAGCCCTTCACCTGAAGGTCGAACATCATGTCGTCGATTTCAATCAGCTCCTGGATAAACGAGTTTTCGATAAGCACATAGTTGCCAGGCATGGGCAGCACATGGCCGGCGGCATACTCGCGGTTCCAGTACTCATCGAGGCGGTATTCGGCCGAGGGGTGAATCTCCACCGGCATCTGCTCCTTGTCGATGGCCTCCTGCAGCACCTTGCCGGCGGCGGTGAGCGACTCGATGGTGTTTTCAAACGTCTCGGCAGTGACGTGCGAGGTGCACATCACGCGGTTGATGCCCATGTCGAGCTCGGCCTGCAGCATGGCCAGCGACTGCTCAACGTCTTGCGAGCCGTGGTCGACTCCGGGCAATATGTGGCTGTGGACGTCGGTGCTGTAGAACAGCTTCACGTCTTCCTTTTTGCGATGAAAAAAATCAAACATATCTAATATTTGTTGAATTACTCGTTCAAAAAACTATAACAATGTGCAAAGTTAGTGCTAATAGCAAAATTGTGCAATAGCCACCCGTGCTTTGGGCGCGGCGGGGCAAGGGCAAAAAAGCACGGGCGCAGGTTTGCGGGGCGCGATTTTTTCAGTAATTTTGGGCACACAAAACCAATTTGCAGCAAGCATTATGAAAGCAACACGAATAATAGCGGCATTGGCCCTGACAATTGCGGCCGTCTGCGCCCAGGCAGGCAACCCCACCAATGAGCGCTGGCAGCAGTGCGTGCTGGCGGCCATCGACTCGTTTCCGCAGCACGGCGGCTACTACACCGGAGGCCGCCCCAACCAGGACTTCAGCAAGACCACACTGCAGGCCCTCAACGAGGCCTACCACATGCGCCTTGCCGACCAGCGGCCACAATTCAACCCGCAAAAGGCGCAGCCCTCGTTCTGCTCAAGCGCCACCTATGCGGTGCTGGTGAAGGCACTGCTCATGTGGGACACCGACGGCAAAATTCCGCGCGCCGCGTGGCTCAACATAAAGCCCTATGTGGGCATAGTGGACTACATCAACGACAAGGGCCTTGGCGAAGACGACGGCTTCGGCTTCTGGGGGCGCGCCAACGCCAACGGCCCCGGCGTGGCGGTGCTGGTGCACGAGCTGAAGGCAGGCTACAGCATCACCGCCTACCGCGGCGCCAAGTCGGAGAAGAACAAGGAGAAGCCCGGCGAGCGATACCTCACCGACGAGGAGTGGAACGCCCACCCCGTGTGGCAGCAAGCCGTGCCGGGCGACATAATGAAGATATTCTGGAACCGCAACGAAACCAACGGCAGCGACAGCGGCGCCATTATAGGCTGCAACGATGTGAAGACCGACGACCAGGAGCGCGGCCACAGCGTGGTGTTTCTTGGCTATGAGCCCAACGGCGACATTCGCTACTGGAGCAGCAACGGCCCCGGCAAGAACAACAAGGAGCTGGGCTACAGCGTGGCCACATGCCCGCGCACGCGGGTGCAGCGGGTAGTGTTCACACGCATCACGCAGCCCGAGCGCTTTGCCAACGCCAGCAAGATGCCGCCCACAAGCGAAAACAAGTATCTGAGCGGCCTCAACGGCAAGCGCCACAGCACCACGGCCGAGATGAAGAAAATGATTGGAGCAAAATAACGACACACCGAAGGGAATATGGACAACAACGGACAAGAAGGAAAGCAAGTGAAGGAATTCAGCAAAACGTATTTTCTCACGGCAGGCGAGTGCAACCCGCAGGGCGAAATGCCGCTGCAGCTGGTGGTGGAGCGCATAATCGAAATCTCCACCCTGCACGCCAACGCCTGGGGCGTGGGCTATGACAACCTGATTAAGCGCAACGAGGGCTGGGTGCTGTCGAGGGTGACGGTGGAGATGAAGCGCTACCCCACCATCAACGAAAGCTACACCGTGACCACATGGATTGAGGGGTACAACCGCCACTTCTCGCAGCGCAACGTGGCCATCACCGACGCCGGCGGCAATGTGGTGGGCGAGGCGCGCACCGTGTGGATGGCCATCAACTTTGCCACCCGCGAGGGAGTGGACATATCGCAGCTGAGCTACATCAACAGCAACGTGAGCAGCAGGCGCAGCGGCATTGAACCGCAAAGCCGCCTCCGCCCCGTGACGCAGGGCCGCACGGACAGCTACACATTCCAGTATGTGGACTGCGACTTCAACCGCCACGTGAACACCGTGCGCTACCTTGAGCTGCTCATGAACCAGTTTACCATGCAAAAGTATGACCACAGCATGCTGCGGCGCATGGAGATAGCATTCCTGCGCGAGACACACTACGCCGACAACGCCACGGTGCGCACCGATGATACAGACCCCGACGACTGCAAGATGAGCATCGACGTGGCCGGCACCAGCCACTGCAAGGCACGCTTTGTGTTTGCGCCACGCGGGCCGAAGCAATGAAAGGTTAGTCGGAAAGAATCGAAGTGCCCGACACGGCGGCTATGCGCGAGCGCAGGGCCGGCATCTGGTCGGCGTCGCACTCCAGCGTCATCAGGCACACGTTGTCGAACTGCTGGTCGACGATGCGCACATTGGCCGCCTTCACCAGCCGCATCACATCGTTCATGCCCAGATATGGGAAGTTGAAGGTGAGGCGCGCCTGCTCATGGCACTCGAGAATCTCGCCCGCCTCAATGGCCTCGCGCGCCGCCTGGCGGTAGGCAGCAATCAGGCCCGAGGTGCCCAGCTTGATGCCGCCAAAATAGCGCACCACGCATATCACCACATTGGTCAGCTCAAACGAGTTGATCTGTCCCAGAATGGGCTTGCCCGCCGTGCCCGACGGCTCGCCGTTGTCGCTCGACAGGTGCTCGCTGCGGTCGGTGCCAATCATGTAGGCCCAGCAGCAGTGGCGGGCGTCGTGATATTTGTTCTGCGTGTCCTTGATCACGGCCTTAGCCTCGTCGGCCGACGCCACGGGCACGGCCAGCGAGATGAATTTGCTCATTTTCTCCTTGTAGAGCCCCTGCGACGGGGCTTTAAGCGTTTTATAAAAGTCACTCATTTTGCGCAGTAAATGTCACGATTTATGATTTGCGCTGCAAAGTTAGGCATCAAATCAATGCCGTGCAAATGGTGCGCAATTGGAAATGATTTCGTAATTTTACAAAAAATATTATTAACGCACAACAAACAAACGAATACAGAAATATGATGAAACGAGGCAGAGTAGCCGAATTGTTTGGCATTGAGCGGCCCATGGTGGCCGGAGGCATGGTGTGGTGCAGCGGCTGGCGCTTGGCCGCAGCCGTGAGCAACGCTGGCGGTCTGGGCCTGCTGGGAGCGGGCTCGATGACGCCCGAAGTGCTTGAGGAGCACATAGTGAAGTGCAAGGCAGCCACCAGCAAGCCGTTTGGCGTGAACGTGCCGCTCATGTATCCGCAAATCGAGAAACTTATGGACATAGTGGCCAGCCAGGGCGTGAAGGTGGTGTTCACCTCGGCAGGCAGCCCCAAGAAGTGGACGGGCTGGCTGCACGACCATGGCGTGAAGGTGGCCCACGTGGTGTCGTCGTCGCTGTTTGCCCGCAAATGCGAGGACGCCGGCGTCGACGCAGTGGTGGCCGAGGGCTTTGAGGCCGGAGGCCACAACGGACGCGAAGAGACCACCACGCTGTGCCTGATTCCCGCAGTGAGGCGCGCCACCAGCCTGCCGCTGATTGCCGCAGGCGGCATAGGCACGGGCGACGCCATTCTGGCCGTGGAGGCGCTTGGGGCCGAGGGCGTGCAGATAGGCACCCGCTTTGCCCTCACCGCCGAGAGCTCGGCCAGCGACGAGTTTAAGCGCACGTGCCTCAACCTTAACGAGGGCGACACCAAGCTGCTGCTGCGCAAGCTCTCGCCCACCCGGCTGGTGAAAAACGGCTTCCGCGACGCCATTGAAAGCGCCGAAAACGCCGGCGCGTCGCCCGAGGAGCTGCTCGACATCATTGGCCGCGGCAAGTCGAAGCTGGGCATTTTTGACGGCGACGTGGTGAACGGCGAGCTTGAGATTGGCCAGGTGACCGGTCTGCTCAAGGGCACCGGCATACAGACGGTGCAAGAGGCAGTGAGCCAAATGGAAGCCGAATACGAGGCCGCCCGGGCGCGCCTGATGCAGTAAAAAAACCGCTGCCGCCACAAGCCGGGAAAGCAAAATTTTGCTTACCTTTGCATAAGCACGGCCGCCCATTTACGGCCGCCGGCCGCGCAACAACGAATTCAATTAGCAACGATTAAAACACAACTCAATTATGCCACAATGGTTTGAAACCAAAGTAAAATATGACCGTGTGCTCGAGACTGGAGCACAAAAGACTGTAACCGAGCCCTATCTGGTCGACGCCCTGTCGTTCACCGAAGCCGAGGCCCGCATCACCGAAGAGATGAAGCCCTTCATCACCGGCGGCGAGTTTACCGTGACCGCAGTGAAGAAGGTGCGCTACGACGACGTGTTCTACAACGAAGGCGGTGACCGCTGGTATAAGGTGAAAATCAACATGATCACCATCGACGAGAAGTCGGGAGCCGAGAAGAAGACCGCCTCGTTTGCACTGGTGCAGGCTGGCGAGTTCAAGGAAGCCCTCGACGTGTTTCTGCAAGGCATGAAGGACGTGATGTTTGACTACGAGATAGCCTCCATCACCGAGACCCCGCTGATGGACGTGCTGCAAGCCGACCTGGGCGAGACACTGGCCGACAAGCGCGCCAAGAAGGAAGCCATCGAGAAGGCTCAATCGGAAGCCGTCAAGGAGGAGGAGAAGTAGCGCAATGGGCAAGATTGCTGACAATCTGCAAGCCCTCAAGCGGCAGCTGCCGCAAGGCGTGCGCCTTGTGGCCGTGTCGAAGTTCCACCCCGTGGACGAACTGCGCGAAGCCTACGACGCGGGCCAGCGCCTGTTTGGCGAAAACCGCGCGCAGGAGCTGTGCGCCAAGGCGCCGCAGATGCCCGCCAACGTGCAGTGGCACTTCATTGGCCACCTGCAGACCAACAAGGTGCGTCAAATCATACCCCATGTGGCCATGATCCAAAGCATCGACTCGGTGAAGCTGCTGCGCCTGGTGGGCAAGGAGGCCGTGCGCATAGGCCGCACCGTCGACGTGCTGCTGCAGCTGCACGTGGCCTTGGAGGCCACCAAGAGCGGATTCGCCCCCGATGAGGTGATGCAGGCCGCCCAGAGCGGCGAGCTGAGCGGAGTGCCGGGCGTGCGCCTGTGCGGCGTGATGGCCATGGCCACCAACACCGACGACGAGGCCGAGGTGGCGCGCGAGTTCAGCACGGTGAAGCAAACCTTCGAGGCCCTGCGCAGCGGCGCCATGGCCGGCAACGAGGCGTTTGCGCAAGTAAGCATGGGCATGAGCCACGACTGGCCCGAGGCGGTGAGCCACGGGGCCACGCTGGTGAGAATAGGCACCGCCATATTCGGCCCGCGCGAATACTGATTAGCATATTAAACAACAATTAAACAATAACCGGGCTGCCCGGCTGCTGCAACAAGCGCCCACAGGCCCGCAACCAAACCTCAAAACAATGAAAATGGAAACAAACCAAAAGCAAAGCGGCAGCAGCCACGTGCTGCCCATCATCATCATGTTTGCGCTATTCTTTATGATAGCCTTCGTAACGGGATACCAGAACCCTCTGGGCAACGTGATTAAAAGCATGTCGGGCGACAACGCCATAATGTCGCAGCTTGGCAACTTTGCCAACTTCATCGCCTATGCCGTGATGGGCTACCCCGCCGGCGTGATCCTGAACAAATACGGCTACCGCATAACATCGCTCAGCGCCGTCACCGTGGGCTTTGTGGGAGTGCTCATCACATTCCTGTCGGGCCTCAGCAATGCAGTGGCCATTTATCTGGTGGGCGCATTCGTGTCGGGCTTCTCGATGTGCATGCTCAACACCGTGGTCAACCCCATGCTCAACAGTCTGGGCAAAAACGAGAACCAGGGCAACCAGCTGATTCAGTTCGGCGGCTCGTGCAACTCGCTGGGCGCCACACTGGCCCCTGTGGTGGTGGGCTACCTGATTGGCGGCGAGGCCAGCTCAATCTCGTCGGCCAACCCCGTGTTTTTCATGGCAATGGCCATCTTCTTCATCGCATTCCTGGTGATATTCTTCTCGAAGCTGCCCGAATCGCCCACACTGGGCAAGAAGGCCGAGCAAATCAACAAGTTTGGCGCATTCAAGTTCCGCCACTTCGTGCTGGGCATCCTGGCCATATTCATGTATGTGGGCGTTGAAGTGGGCGTTGCCAACATGTCGATGCAATACATCAGCCAGAACGACCTTGGCGGTCTGGGCCTCGGCGCCGGCATTGCAGGCGCCATAGTGGGCATGTACTGGCTGCTGATGCTTGTGGGCCGCCTGCTGGGCGGTGCCGTGGGCTCGAAGATTTCAAGCCGCGCCATGCTCACATTCGTGTCGGCCGTGGCCATGGTGCTTGTGCTGCTGGCCATCTACATGCCCAGCAGCATAGTGGTGAGCGCGCCCGGATTTGAAAACGCCGGCGGCTTCCACTTCACCACGCAGCCCGTGCCCGTGTCGGTGCTCCTGCTCATTCTGTGCGGCCTCTGCACATCGGTGATGTGGGGCGCCATATTCAACCTGGCCGTGTCGGGTCTCGGCAAATACACGCAAGTGGCGTCGGGCCTGTTTATGGTGATGGTGTGCGGCGGCGGCATTCTGCCCCTCATTCAGGCCTCGATAGCCAAGGGCAGCAGCTACCTCACCAGCTTCTGGCTGATATTCGCCCTGCTGGCCTACCTGCTGTTCTACGCGCTGGTGGGCAGCCGCGCCAAAGGCGAAACGGCCGAGTAACAGCATGACCGCATAACTGCATACAGAAGCCCGCGGAGCCGCATGGCCCCGCGGGCTTCTGCCGCTTTACGGCGCAAGTGTGCAAAATAGCGGCACAAAAGGGCAAAAAAGCCCCTATAACTTGTGTGGGCGGGAAAAAATGAGTAACTTCGTAAAAGTTAACACAAACACGTAACACCGTCGGTTTTATGATTAATGAAAGATTGATGAATAGAGCAGCCAACAACATCCGTATTTTGGCTGCAACTATGGTTGAAAAGGCCAAGTCGGGCCACCCCGGAGGCGCAATGGGTGGTGCCGATTTCACAAACGTATTATACTCAAGCTACCTGATCAACGATCCGGACGACCCGAAGTGGTTTGCCCGCGACCGCTTTTTCCTCGATCCGGGCCACATGTCGCCCATGCTCTACAGCATTCTGTATCTGAGCGGCAAGTACACCCTCGACGACATCAAGGCGTTCCGCAGCTGGGGCAGCATCACCCCCGGCCACCCCGAGCTTGACCCCGCGCACGGCATCGAGAACACCTCGGGTCCGCTGGGCCAAGGCCAGGCAATGGCTGTGGGCTGCGCGCTGGCCGAGCGCTTCTTTGCCACCCACTTCAGCGAGGTGCTGGCACACAAGACCTACGCCTTTATGAGCGACGGTAGCGTGCAGGAGGGCATATCGCAAGAGGCCGCCCGCATAGCCGGCCTGCTGGGGCTGAACAACCTGATTATGTTCTACGACAGCAACGACGTGCAGCTGTCCACCGACTGCGACGAGGTGAGCAACGAAAACACGGCGATGAAATACAAGGCGTGGAACTGGAACGTGATTGAAATCAACGGCAACGACCCGCTGGCCATTGCCGACGCTATAGAGATGGCGCAGGCCGAGACCAAGCGCCCCACCCTGATTATTGGCCACACAGTGATGGGCAAGGGCTGCGTCACTGCCGACGGCAAGAACTTTGAGGGCCAGTGCAGCACCCACGGGCAGCCGCTGAGCAAGTCGGGCGCAAGCTACGAAGACACGGTGAAGAACCTGGGCGGCAGCATGGACGACCCCTGGGCCACATTCCCCGAAGTGGCCGAACTCTATGCCAAGCGCAACCAGGAGCTGCGCAAAATTGTGGCAGCGCGCAAAGAGCGCATTGCCGAGTGGAAGAAGGCCAACCCCGCCGAGGCCGCACGCCTGCAAGACTTCATCGACGGCAAGCAGGTGGACATTGACTATGCAGCCATCGCCCACAAGCCCGACATTGCCACACGCAGCGCGTCGGCCGACGTGCTGAGCGTGCTCGGCGAAAAGGTGGGCAACATGATAGTGTCGTCGGCCGACCTGGCCAACAGCGACAAGAGCGAGGCCTTCCTGAAAAAGGTGGGCGCGTTTGCCAACCACGACTACAAGGGCGCATTTCTGCACGCAGGCGTTTCCGAGTTGGCAATGACGTCGATAATCAACGGCATAGTGCTGCACGGCGGCATGCAGGCCGCATGCGCCACATTCTTCGTGTTTTCCGACTACATGAAGCCCGCCATTCGCCTGTCGGCGCTCATGCAGCTGCCGGTGAAGTTCATCTGGTCGCACGACGCGTTCCGTGTGGGCGAAGACGGCCCCACACACGAGCCCGTGGAGCAGGAGGCGCAAATCCGTCTACTCGAAGAGCTTAAGAACCACGACGGCAAAAACAGCATGCTGGTGCTGCGCCCGGCCGACAGCGCCGAGTCCACAGTGGCATGGAAGATGGCAATGGAGAACACCGACACCCCGACAGCCCTGATATTGTCGCGTCAAACGGTGAACGACATCCACTCGCAAGTGACCGACACCTACGAGCAGCGCTACAAGGAGGCCCTTGGAGCCCAGCGCGGCGGATACATTATTATAAAGGAGGAGAACCCCGACGTGATATTGGTGGGCAATGGCTCGGAAGTGTCGACGCTGGTCGACGCAGCCAAAATCATCAAAGAGCAAAACGGCATAAAGGCGCAAGTGGTGTCGATGCCGTCGACCGGCCTCTTCCTCGACCAGGACGCAGCCTACCGCGCCGAAGTGATTCCGAGCGAAAAGGCACCCGTGTTTGGCCTCACAGCCGGACTGCCCTCCACCCTGCTGCGGGTGATTCCGGTGGGCAAAATCTACGGCCTCGACCACTTCGGAGCCTCGGCCCCCTACAAAGTGCTCGAAGAGAAATTCGGATTCACTCCGGCCCACATTGCGAAAGAGATTGTGGACTATGTGGTTAAGCGCCATTAAGCAATTTTAGCACTTGCAACCACTTTTTTCGCCCGCTATTTGTCAAATATCAAAAAAAAGATATATATTTGCACAATATTTTGAATTGGAAATAAATTTATTGTTTAACACAAAATAGTTCAAAAAACGTAAGTCTATGAAAAAGATTACATTATTAGCGCTTTCATGCGCTATGTTTATGGGATCTGCTGTGGCTAACGCTCAGGAAGTCACTTATGTTGAGGATCCTGCACAGGGCTACCTTTTCAATCGTTTCCAGGACAACTGGTTTATCGAGGCTGAAGGCGGTGCCGGCGTTATGATGTCGAAGTTCGACGCTAAGGCTGACTTTGGCGATCGCATTGGTTGGAAGGCCAACCTCGCCGTAGGCAAGTGGTTCTCTCCGCTGCTGGGTGTTCGCCTGGGCGCAGAGTTCAACCAGATGAAGGGTGTTGCCGTAGGCCCCAACGCCATCGGCTATCGCGCCAACGGCAAAGCCGTTGACAACTACATGCCCCAGCAGTTCAACAACATCGGCGGTTTCGGCGATGTGATGTTGAACGTGACTAACTGGTGGTGCGGTTATCACCCCGGTCGCGTTTACAACGCAATCTTCTACGCTGGTCTCGGCGTACACTGGGTATATGAGCGTGCCGATCAGGGCCGCGGCGACTGGAAGTACTCACCCAACGATGAGCACTCACGTAACTTCAGCGCCCGTCTCGGTTTACTCAACACATTTGCAGTGAGCAAGCACGTTAACATCCTGCTCGACCTCCGCTTCGATGAGCTCCAGGAGCACGTTGATGGTATGGGCGAGAAGACTTGGATTGAGTATCCTTCAGTGCTGCTGGGTCTGTCTTACAAGTTCAACAACACCGACTGGAAGGCTCCCACAGTGCCCGTATGCCCCACTTACAAGTACACCGATGCTGAAGGCGACGCTCTCGTAGCCCGTCTGCAGGCCGCTAACGACAAGATTGCTGACCTCGAGCAGCAGCTGCGCGACTGCCTCAACAAGAAACCCGTTGAGCAGAAGGCAAGCGAGGCACCTCTGGCCACTATCTACTACCCCATCGGCAAGTCTTACATCACTGGCGTTCAGAAGAAGGTGGTTAACGCCGTTTCTGAGGTGATGAAGAGCGAGGACAGCAACTACGTGCTCACTGGTTGGGCCGACAACTACACCGGTAGCGACAAGATCAACACTAAGCTCCGCAAGGATCGTGTTGCTGGCGTGAAGAAGGCTCTCGTAGCTAAGGGTGTGGCAGCTGACCGCCTCGACGCTCAGATCAACGATGGCAACCTCACCAACTTTGGTGCTAAGTGCGCATCGCTCGACCGTGCCGTTACAATCAACCGTGCAAAATAATTCGTCCCGCCTAAGCGCGAGAACAATTATTTAGATAAAGAATCCGCATGTCCGCAAGGGCGTGCGGATTTTTTTGCTGTTACACATTGAATCACAGCACACATAGGTGCAGGGGACAGCGGGCTGAAAGCCAACGAGATCGCAGCCCTGGGCAACGCCCTGGGTTTCAGCGCACAGCTGAATTGCGCCCTGCAAGGGCAAAAGCATTATTTATCCCAAATCGGTCATTAGAAGAAACTTCATGTTATTTCTAATGACCGCCATTAGAA
>CAVKDU010000060.1:0-14676 GCA_963655175.1 Wujia chipingensis
CTCAAAAGCACAATAGAATATCTCGGTGAATGGGAAATGCTATATAATCCGAATTTTAATTGTACCGAATTCGATACAATTAAAAATGCAGCAGGAAGCAACAATTTCGTACTTTCCGTTAAGGCGTGGATTCAACGAACGGGTGCAATAGGCATCATGGCAAAGGCTGGTCGTTATGGTGGAACTTATGCACATCGAGACATAGCCTATCATTTTGGAATGTGGATTAGCCCTCGTTTCCAACTCTTATTGATAAAAGAGTATCAACGTCTTAAATCTGACGAACAGAAACAGTTGGCATGGTCAGCCAAGCGTGAACTTTCCAAGATAAATTATCAAATCCATACGGATGCAATCAAAGCAAATCTTATTCCGGCAGAAGTTACTCGTGAGCAAGCAGCCATGAAGTATGCTGATGAAGCAGATGTGCTCAACATGGCCATGTTCGGTATGACAGCAAGGCAATGGCGTGAGCGGAATCCCGACAAGAAGGGTAACATTCGGGATTACGCCAGTATCAACGAACTAATCTGTCTTTCTAACATGGAGAATCTCAATGCCGTGTTTATCAACGATGGCATGGCACAATCAGAGCGGCTCATCAAACTGAATCAGATTGCTATCCAACAAATGAAAATCCCTGAAGATACAGGAGGTAGAAACTTATTAAAGTAAAGACGATTATGGTGCAACAGAAATATACACAGACACAACAAGTGATAGACACTCTTCGCAAAACAGGAGGGTATGCCACCCTTGGTAATTTGTATCATCTCGTTGATACGAAATCATGGGCGACCAAGACGCCCAATGAATCAATCCGAAGAATTGTGCAGCAATCCAACGAAATATTTAAGATACAGCCAGGTCTTTGGGCATTGGAGGAATGTCGTGAAGACGTGATGCGCAGATTTGACATCCAACCAAAGGAAGAAAAGAGTGTTGAGCAATTTACACATGGTTACTATCAAGGGCTTATCATAGAGATTGGTAATATGAAGCATTATGCAACCTATGTTCCTGCCCAAGACCAAAATCGCAAGTTCCTTGAAAAGCCTTTGAAAGATATTTGCACCACAATCCATATTCCCAAATTTTCATACAAGAATCTGACAGACAGAGCAAAAACAGTAGATATTATTTGGTTCAATGAGCGCCAGATGCCAAATAGCTTCTTCGAAGTTGAGCACTCTACTGACATTCAAAACTCAGTAACCAAGTTTTGTGACCTGCAAGATTTTCATAGTCGTTTTCTTATTGTTGCGCCTCAAAATCGCAAGGAGCAGTTTGACAAAGTGATGAGCAGAGCAGCTTTCAAGGAAGTAAAGGAACGTGTTGCGTTCCATAGTTATGAGAGTATTTGCAAGCAATACGAACTAATGTGTATGGCAAGAGCAAGCAAGGGATTTATCTAACGACTAACTCTGTTGGTAGATAATTTCAAAATGGTTTATGAACGAATATGTTTTTTATATCTAATTATGTCAGAATACATTTTTTACACCACAGAAGGTTTTACGCAAGACCCAAATGGAAAAGATGTGGAGAATTGTCAAGTTCTCGGTAGATCTCTTGGGAAGAATGCTAAAGAGGCAAGATGCAATCTTCTAAAAGAAAATCCTTGGATAGAAGAAGCAGGATTTGATACGACAGACATTATAGCAAAGCAATTATTGACAGAAGAGCAAAAGGCAGACATTAAAGTCGTTGTTGACTACCTTTGGGAAGACAAACATAAACACTTTCAAGAAGGACATTATCATAGGAATCATATATATAGAATACTAAAACGCCTAAAAAGTTCATATGAATAAACACCTTTGAGTTTGATTTCAAGTTTGACATGATATTTGCCGATTCTCCTTACTTTCTCTCCAATGGTGGCATATCGTTGCAGAGCGGTAGGGTAGTGTGCGTAGATAAAGGCGATTGGGACAAAGGTAAATCACAAGAGGATATGATGGCTTTCAATATGGAATGGTTGCGCTTGTGCCGTGACAAGCTGAAAGACAATGGTACTATATGGATAAGTGGCACTTATCACAATATCTTTTCTGTGGCTAACAGCTTGACAGAACTCGGCTATAAGATATTGAATGTGATTACATGGGAGAAAACGAATCCGCCAGTCAACATTTCCTGCCGCTACTTCAAATACTCCACGGAGTTTGTCATTTGGGCAAGAAGTTAACGAAAGTGCAATTGGCTATATGCAAACTCCATTTTAGGCTATCTATTCGCTGAAAAAGGCATTAGGCGGTCTGGCGGCAAAACTGCCAGCCACTTTTTTTGACTGCTGCCATGCAGTGATACCTACATAGGGTGATGGGGGCAACACTTTTTACCGATTTTTAGGTATTTTCCTTTTTTGTGGGGTGCAATAACTTTGCACCAGTAAAAAAGCAAAACAAAAAGGGAAAGTGAAACAGTCTACAATTCTATCGCTGGTGGCTCTCGCGGCCATAGGTTCGCACCAGGCGGCAACGGCCGCCGACAGCACCGGCAACACCCAATCATCGGAACAAAACAGCACTAAGACCGAGCAGCGCCGTGGTTTCTTGAGCGGCCTGAGCGTGGGCGGATATGGCGAGGTGGCGCTGTCGCGCAACTTCTACAGCGACAACGTGTACCGCTACAGCAACGCCGGCAAGTATAAGAACGACCCGAGCCACGGACGCTTCGACATTCCGCACGCCGTAATCTACCTGAACTATGAATTTGGCAGCGGCTGGCGCATGGGCACCGAAATCGAGTTTGAGCACACGGGCACCGGCGTGTCGTTTGAAAAGGAATATGAGGAGAGCGGCGAATGGGAGCAGGAAGTGGAAAAAGGCGGCGAGGTGGAGCTGGAGCAGTTCTGGCTTGAGAAGACCATTAAGCCGTGGCTCAACATCCGCGCCGGACACATTGTGGTGCCCGTGGGCCTGAACAACAGCGCGCACGAGCCGCTGAACTTCTTCACCGTATACCGCCCCGAGGGCGAGAACACCATTCTGCCCAGCACGTGGCACGAAACCGGCGTGAGCCTGTGGGGCCGCACCAAGCACTGGAAATACCAGCTGCAATTCCTGCCCGGCCTCGACGCCATGAACTTCTCGCGCGACTACTGGATTCAGAAGGGCGCGCACTCGGCATTTGAATTCAAGGTGGCCAACAAATATGCCGGCGCGCTGCGCATCGACAACTACTCGGTGCCCGGCCTGCGCCTGGGCGTGAGCGGATATTACGGCCACAGCATCGACAACACTCTGGGCCGCGACGCCAACGGCAAGGCCAGCCGCCTGAAGGGCGCCGTGACCATTGGCAGCTTCGACTTCACCTACAACGCCCACAACACCATTGTGCGCGGCCAGGTGACCTACGGCCATTTGGGCGACGCCGTTGAGGTCTACGCCCTGCCGGGCCGCCAGTCGAAGACCAGCCCGTTCTCGCAAGACCACGTGGGCAAGGCCGCCATTGCAACCGGCGTTGAGGCCGGATATGACTTCTTCTCGCAAATAGCGCAGACGCGCGCCCGCAACCAGAAGATGTATGTGTTTGGCCGCTATGAGTACTACAACAGCTACATTCCCGTAAAGGACAAAGAGCCCGAATACCCCTACACTCAGCGCCACCGCATGGCTGTGGGTCTGAACTACTTCCCCATTCCGCAGATTGTGGTGAAGGCCGAGTATTCCAAGCGGTTTCTGAAGACGCAGTACAACGACGAGCCATCGATTTCAATCGGCATCGCATATCAAGGCTTCTTCAAATAATCACGAAAACAAAAAACATCAACAAAATAAAAATCAAAAGGAAATGAAGACATTAAAACTCACAGTGATGGCACTGGCTGCCATCTTCACTCTGGGCCTTGCCTCTTGCAGCGACAGCAAGGACGAGCCCAACAACGGCGGCAACACCAACCTGAGCGAAGGCGACAAGCTGCTGCAGGAAGTGCTGGCACAGAACGTGGACGGCAACATCAACTACACCTACAAGATGCTTGCCGACAGCACCAACCAGCTGTACACCGCCCTGCAGCAAATGCGCGAGGCTTCGAAGGCCAACGGCGTGACACAGGAAATGGTGAACGATGCCTGCGACAAATTCCTCAAAGCCCGCTCAAACTATGAGAAGAGCGAGGCATTCCTGCTGGGCGCCGCAGCCGACTTCAGCATCGACCCGCACATCGACTCATGGCCTCTTGACCTGAGCCAGCTGCTCATCTTATTTGAGAGCCCGAAAATGATTGAGAACCTCGACAGCGAGGACGGTCCCGAGATAGCCTACAACTCTCTTGGCCAGAGCCTACTCGGCTTCCACGGCATCGAGTTCATCCTGTTCCGCAACGGCCAGCCCCGCAACGCAGCAGAGCTTAACGCCAACGGCCACGACTCATATAACGAGGACAACCTCGACTTCACCCAGTTCACAGGCGAGTATGAGCTGATCTACGCCACCGCCGTGTGCGGTGACCTGCGCAACAACGTTTACCGTCTCGAAACTTCATGGAACGCTGAAGCCCCCAAGAGCCACTTCGACATCATGGACGCCCTTGAATGGAGCACTGTGACCACCACCAGCGGCATCTCGTATGGCGAGAACATGAAGAAAGCCGGTGTGGTAGGCAGCACCTACACCAGCGTGAAGAACGCAGTGAGCGCAGTTCTCGTGGGTGACGGCGGCGCAGCCGGCATCAGCGACGAGGTGGGCAATGTGAAAATCAACAACCCCTTCTCGGGCGAGGACGTAAGCTACATCGAGTCGCCCTACAGCCACAACTCGCTCACCGACTTCTGGAACAACATCCAGAGCATCAAGAACACTTGGATGGGCGGCCGCCCCGAGAGCCGCAACTCGGCAAAATCGTTTGAGGCCTACTTCAAGAAATATGCTCCGGAAATCAACACCGAGGTGGAGGAAGCCCTCGACGACGCCCAGGCAAAAATCTATGCAATTCCCGCGCCCTTCGTGCTGAACTACAGCAACGCCAAGTGCCGCGAAGCCATCGAGGCTTGCCAGAAGGTGACCAACGCTCTGAACAAGGCCAACAACTTTATTCAGAACACCAACAAGTAAGCAATTTCACTCAATCCCCATAACATAAGGGAGACGGGACCGCAATGGCGCGATGGGGCGCGGCGGCCGCCGTCTCCCATTTGGGGTAAAATGACACTGACGAAACTAAAATTCAATATTTCACGAAACTACTATGAAGATTTCATTACTTAGCAGGCTTGCCGCCGTGGGCATGATAGCCACCCTGGGCACCGCCTGCAACGACAACGACATTCCAGTAGTGAACCCCAACGCCGGCATTGGCGAGGGCAACGACACCTTCACCGCCGCCGAGTGGTATCCGGGCGGCGTGCTGGGCACCACCAGCAACGAGCAGGGCTGCTATGCCAACCCCTCGCCGTTTGTGGAGTCAAACGGCATGTACCTGTCGTTTAAGAAAGGCGAAACATTCTTTGAGAAAGACTTCACCATCAACACCGCTCCACGCCGCGGCCTTGGCCCGGCCTGGGTGCGCTCGGGCTGCCTCTACTGCCACCCCAACTACGGCCACGGCCAGCGCATGGACCGCTACCGCGCCAACGACCAAGGCAACGGCTACCTGCTGGTGATTTACCACCCCACAGCCGGCGTTGACGGCAACGGCAAGGAATACAAGGCCAACGAATACATAAGCGAAGTGACGGGCATGCCTCAGACCAAGGCACAGTCGCCATTCCTGGCGCCCATTGACGAGAGCGGCATTCACATCACGTGGAAAAAGGCCACCGACGAGCACGGCAACAAGTTTGCCGACGGCACCACCTACGATCTGGAGTATCCCGACATCACCATCGACCAGGACGCCTTCAACACCGACCCCAAGCCCAGCAACTATGAGGTGCGTCTGGAGTCGACCATAGGCATCTACGGCACCGCGCTGATCGACGCCATCGACGACGACTCGCTGAAGGCGCAGTATGCCCACGAGGCCAAATTCGCACAGCTCAACCCCAACATGTGGGCAGGCAGCGACTGGGCCCCGGGCGCATGGTATACGCTGGCCGACGGCACCAAGCACATCAAGCGCTTCACCTACGCCCTGACGCGCGCCTCGCTGCAAGACGGCCCGGGCGCCAACGCCATTTGGAACATCACCAACGTGACCCGCAGCGACCGCCACTACCTCTACACCACCGCGGCATGGGCCAAGGCCATGAGCGAGGAGAGCAGCGTGATCGACTATATCCAGAAGTATGGCAAGCCCGCCGTGTCGCTCATGCACCCCTACTATGCCGACGGCTCGCGCGACAGCATCAAGATAATGGTGAACAAGCTGCTGAGCCTCAGCAAAAACGATGCCGAGACCCACGCCACATATGAGAAGTATTTCGTGAGCCAGCAGGGCGAGGAGATGAGCGACCAGGACTACTACGACTTCATGGTGTGGCACCGCGGCCTTGCCGTGCCGCAGGCACGCGGCCTCAACAACGACCAGGTGAAGCGCGGCAAGAAGCTGTTCAGCGAAATGGGCTGCACCGCCTGCCACCGTCCGCAGTGGACCACCGGCAACGACAACTACTGGGCTCCCGAAAACATCAGGAAGATAGGCAAGCTGCCGCAGTATGCCAAGCAGACCATCTGGCCCTACTCCGACTTTGTGCAGCACCGCCTCTACATGGTGAACGACATACGCACCGGCTGGTGCCGCACCACCCCGCTGTGGGGCCGCGGCCTCTCGGTGCAGGAGACCGGCCGCAGCGACCGCCTGCACGACTGCCGCGCGCGCACTGTGATCGAGGCCATCATGTGGCACGGCTACAGCAAGCAGAGCGATGCCTACGAGAGCACACAGAAGTTCTACAATCTGCCCAAGGCCGACCGCGAGGCTGTGGTGGCATTCATCAACGCCATCTAATGGCCGGCAACAGAAAAGCGACCTTTTTCACGCAGACTATTAAATAAATTCAAGAGAAGCAGAAGCATCGCGCCGCAGCCCACAAAGCCACGGCTGCGGTGCTTCAGCTTTCTTTTTCATCGGGAAGAAACAAGACAAAATGAAAAGTTCAATATCGAAAAAAGTGACCATAGCGGCCTATGTGGCGCTGATTGTGGCCATGGCGGCCGCCACTCTGGTGGGCCGCGGCGATGCCGACAGCGCGGCGCAGCAGCACGCGGCCGTGTATGGCACGTGGTGGTTCACGCTGCTGTGGGCCGCGCTGGCAGTGGCCGGGGCGGCATACTTTGCCAGCCGCCACATAAGGCGGCTGAGCGTGGTGCTGCTGCACGCCGCCTTTGTGGTGATACTGGCCGGTGCGCTCACCACCCGCCTCACGGCCAAGCGCGGCATAGTACACCTGCGGCTGGGCGAGGTGGCGAGCACCTGCATGGCCAGCGACGGCAGCGATGACGGCGGCCAGCTTGAGCAGCTGCCCTACTCCATGGCGCTCGACGGCTTTGAGGTGGTGAGTCACAAGGGCACCGCCTCGGCCAGCGACTACGTGAGCCGCTTCACCATAATCGACGGCCAGAGCCGCACCAGCGGGCAGGTGTCGATGAACCACATATTCAGCTACAAGCACACGCGCATCTACCAGACGTCGTATGACGACGACATGCGCGGCACCTACCTCACCCTTAACCGCGACCCCTGGGGCATAGGCATCACCTACACGGGCTATGCCCTGCTGCTGGTGGCGCTGGTGATGATGCTGCTCGACAGCCACGGCACCTTCCACTCGCTGCTGCGCAACCCGCTGCTTAAAAAGGGCGCGCTGGCGCTGGCGATAGCCGCGGGCGGCCTGGGCCACGCGCAGGCGGCCACCACGGTGCCGCAGGCGCAGGCCGCGAAGTTCTCGAAACTGTTTGTGCTATACAACGGCCGCATTTGCCCATTCCAGACGTTTGCGCTCGACTTCACCAAAAAGCTGCACGGCAGCACGGGCTACGACGGCCTCACCGCCGAGCAGGTGGTGCTGGGCTGGGTGCTGTGGGGCAGCGAGTGGGACTCCGAGCCGGTGATACGGGTGAAGAGCGCGGCCATGCGCGAGGCCTACGGGCTGCCAAAAATGGCCAGCATGCACAATTTTTTTGACCGCAGCCGCGGCGGCTACATCCTGGGCCAGGCCCTGGACGAATACCGCCACGGCAACACCGACGGACTGCACAAGGCGGTGGCCGACATCGACGCCAAGCTGCAGTTGGTGATGCAGCTGCGCCAGGGCGAGCCGCTGAAGATGTTTCCCATGACCGGCAGCGACGGCCGCTGCCAGTGGATTGGCCCCGCCGACAGCATTCCCGCCGGAGCACCCAAGGCCTGCGCCGAAATGGTGGGCGGCTGCTTCGGGGTGCTCAACAGCCTTGCCCACAGCGGCAACTACGACGGCTTCGGGCAGATGGTGGGCCAGATGCGGCGCTACCAGGGCGACTTTGGCGGCGACACGCTGCCCGCGCCCTACCGCGCCAAGGCCGAGCTGGTGTATAACAGTTTCCCCTTTGCCACCGTGCTATTTGTGTTCAATCTGGTGATGGGTATCGCGGCCTTTGCGCTGAGCATGTGGCGCATGACGCGCGGAACTGGCGGCGGCAAGTGGGCCTTTGCCGCCCTCGTTGCGGCCATGGCGGTGAGCTTTGCCGCCCTCACGGTGTGCGAGGGTCTGCGCTGGGTGGTGAGCGGCACCGTGCCCATGGCCAACGGCTATGAGACCATGCTGCTGCTGGCGTGGCTGGTGCAGCTGTGCGCGCTGGCCGTGTGCCGGCGGTTCAGAATTGCGCTGGCCTTCGGCTTTCTGCTGTCGGGACTGTTTCTGCTGGTGTCGCACCTTGGCGAGATGGATCCGATGATAACGCCGCTCATGCCGGTGCTATCGTCGCCGCTGCTGAGCGTGCACGTGGGCGTCACCATGGTGGCGTTTGCGCTGCTGAGCATGACCTTTGTGTGCGGCCTCACGGCCTTGGCGCTGAACGCCGCAGGACGCTGGCGCGGCGCCGACACCAGCCAGCAGGTGCTGGCCCTGCAGCTGCTGTCGCGGCTCATGCTCTACCCCGCTCTGGCCGCTCTAGCGGCTGGCATATTCATCGGCGCCGTGTGGGCCAATGTGTCGTGGGGTCAGTATTGGGGATGGGACCCCAAGGAGACGTGGGCGCTGATAACGCTCATGGTGTATGCCATTGCGGCCCACCCCGCATCGCTGCCGCGGCTGGCGCGACCGGTGGCCTACCACGCGTTTATGACCGCGGCCTTTGCCATGATAGTGATGACCTACTTTGGAGTGAACTATTTTCTGGGCGGCATGCACAGCTATGCCTGATAGTAACAAATGGTGATGCCGCGGCGGCGCATATCCCCAATAATTGCGATTGCCGTGACGGCTGTGAATGAGTTACTTTGCAAGTGAAAACGAAACATATTCACACTACAATCACACACACCAAGATACTTCGATATGGACAACGACTGCAAATACAGCCCCAACGACAAGATGAGCTACCTGATTAGCGACAACTTCCAGATACTGATGGTGATGAGCCGCTTCAACATCACGCTCGGCTTCGGCGACAAGTCGGTGCGCGACGTGTGCCAGAGCCAAGGCATCGACTGCCCCACATTTCTTGCCGTGGCCAACTTCATAAGCAGCGAGCAGAGCGGCTTCTCGACCGACGGCGAGCCGCAGTTCAGCCTCACCGCCCTGATGGACTATCTGAAAAACGCCCACACCTACTTCCTCGACTTCAGCCTGCCCATGATAAGGCGGCGGCTGATAGAGGCCATCGACTGCACCACGCGCAACAATGTGGCCTTCCTCATACTCAAGTTTTTCGACGAGATGGTGGCCGAGGTGCGCAAGCACATGGAGTATGAAAACGAGATGGTGTTCACCTATGTGGGCGAGCTGCTGGAGGGCAAGCGCCACCCTACCACCAGCATACGCCAGTTTGTGCGCGGCCACAGCCGCGTGAACGAGAAGCTGAACGAGCTGAAAAACATCATCATAAAGTATTACCCCGAGAATGGCAACAACAATCTGCTCAACGCCGTGCTCTACGACATTTTCAACTGCGAGCAAGACCTCACCTCGCACCGCCAGGTGGAAGACTGCATGTTTATCCCCGCGGTGGCCGTGATAGAAAGGAGGCAGCACAATGAGCGCTGACAGCAGCGGCATTAAGGTGGTAGTGGCCGACAACTCGGTGATAGTGCGCGGCGGCATGGTGGCCGCCCTGAAGCGCATGACGGGACTCAACGCAACGCCATTTGAGGTGCAGACTGCAGAGTCGCTGCGAAACTACGTGCTGCTGCACTCGCCGCAGGTGGTGATTGCCAACCCCACGTTTGGCGGATACTTCGACGTGCGCTCGTTTAAGGAAAACGAAGGGGCGGCGCAGGTGAAATATGTGGCCATGCTAAGCTCGGTGATCGACAAGAGTCTGCTCAAGGACTACGACGACTCCTTCAGCATCTACGACGACCCCGGCGAGATAGCCGGCAAGCTGAAGCGGCTGGTGAGGTCGAAAAAGAGCGCCACAGCCAGCGGCCACGAGGCCCTGAGCGAGCGCGAGCGCGAAATAGTGGTGTGTGTGGTGAAGGGCATGACCAACAAGGAGATAGCCGACAGGCTGTGTCTGTCGATACACACGGTGATCACCCACCGGCGCAACATCAGCCACAAGCTGCAAATTCACTCGCCCGCGGGCCTCACCATCTATGCCATTGTGAACAAGCTGATTGAGCTCACCGACATCAAGGAGCCCGCAGGGCAATAGGGCGCACGCCAGGGCAGCCGCGGGGCGCGATTCCGGCATTTTCGGCACAGTGCTGAAAAATCGGACTTCGCGCCCCGCGGCTGCATAATAAAAGCAATGGGTTTTGCGTTAATAATCAAATAGCATCATTCACAACCAAAGCATGGCAAAACATCACATCAATATCACAGCACTGCCCAAGGCAGCCGCGGCAGTGGCGGCGGCTCTGGCACTGGGCTGCGGCAGCGCTGCCGCATTCGCCCCAAGCGCCTATGCCGACACATCGCGGCTGGGCAGCGGGCGGTGGGTGAAAATAAAGGTGGACGAGAGCGGATTCTACCAGATTACGGCCGACGACGCGCGGCGCTGGGGATTTGGCGACGTGAGCCGCCTGCGCGTGTTTGGCTACGGCGGCGCGCAGCTGAGCGAGAAGCTCACGGCCGACCAGCCCGACGACCTGCCGCAGGTGGCCGTGGCGCGCACCGGAGGCAAAATAGTGTTCTACGCGCAGGGCCCAACCACTTGGACCACGTCGGGCAATCTGACCTATGTGCAGAGCCACAACCCATACTCCACAGCGGGCTACTACTTCGTGACCGACAACCAGAGCATTGCCGACGCCACCGTGGCCAAGGCAAGCACGCCGGTGGTGGAGGGCGGCACGGAGGTAAACACGTTCACCGGGCGCACCTATCACGAGAAAGACATCGACAACCCCGGCGAGACGGGGCGTACATTTCTGGGCGAAGACTTCCGCTACACCACCACGCAGGCGTTCAAGTTCAGCCTGCCGGGCCTGGTGAGCGGCAGCGAGGTGAGCGTGCTCACCAGTTTTGCCGCCAAGACCATGGGCGGCACCAGCTCGGTGAAGTTCCAGTACAACGGCACCAACCTGCCCAGCAGCACCGCCGACGAGATGGATCCGGTCGCCGCCACCGAAAGTTCGCACATACACTACGTGCCGTCGACCTCGGTGAAGCGCTTCAACCTGAGCGGCACCGGCGACCTCA
This sequence comes from Wujia chipingensis, assembly GCA_963655175.1. Taxonomy (GTDB): domain Bacteria; phylum Bacteroidota; class Bacteroidia; order Bacteroidales; family Muribaculaceae; genus Sodaliphilus. The sequence goes on from CAVKDU010000060.1 coordinate 11,730, forward strand.
CCTACACCATCACCTTCAAGCCGAGCGGCACGCTGTTTTTGGCGCGGCTCGACTACATCACGGTCAACTACAAGCGCCAGCTGGCCATGGGCAGCGACGGACTGCTGTATTTCGGCTACCCCAGCGGCCGCACCGACACCCGCTACGCACTGAGCGGAGCCAACTCGGCCACCCACATTTGGGATGTGACCAACGTGTGGCAGCCGGTGGAGATGAACGCCTCGCTCAGCGGCAGCACGGCCTCGTTCTCGGCCACCGCGGGCGGGCGGCGCGAATATGCCGCCTTCAACGAGGGCGCCGCGATGCCGTCGCCCACCATGGTGGGCACTGTGGCCAACCAGAACATTCACGGCAGCGCCACGCCCGACATGATAATAATAGCGCCAAGCGAATATGTGGCGCAGGCGCAGCGCGTGGCGCAGCTGCACGAAAGCACCGACTCGATGCGCGTGCTGGTGCTCGACCAGAATGCGGTGTTCAACGAGTTTTCGTCGGGCACGCCCGACGCCATGGCCTACCGCCGCGTGTGCAAAATGTTCTACGACCGCGGTGCCAGCGCCGACGGCCACCGCTTGGGCTACCTGCTGCTGATGGGCAACGGCAGCTATGACAACCGCCAGATAAGCGACAAGGTGAAGCTGCTGTCCTACCCCATGCTGCTCACATGGCAGAGCGCAGCCAGCGCCACCGAGAGCTCGTCGTACACCAGCGACGACCCGTTTGGCATTCTGAGCGACGGCTCGGGCCCGGCCTTTGCCAGCAGCAAAATCGACATATCGGTGGGCCGCTTCCCCGTGAAGAGCGTGGCCGAGGCGCGCACCTGCGTCGACAAACTGATAAAATATGTCACCAAGCCCGACTACGGCAAGTGGAAGATGAACGTGCTCAACGTGGCCGACGACGAAAACCAGGCCGTACACATGGAGCAGGCCGACGCCGTGATCTCGACCGCGCAGCAGAATGGGGCCGCCGACTTCATGTTTAACCGCGTGTATATCGACGCGTATGAAAACCGCAGCAACGGCGGCGGACGCTACTACCCCGACGCGCGCAAAAAGATGTATAACACACTGAGCGACGGCGTGGTGTGGTGGAACTACACAGGCCACGCAGGCCCCACCAGCTGGACCAACGAGGGGCTGATGACCATCACCGACATCGAGCAGAACCTGTATTACAACCACGAGCCCATACTCTATGCCGCCACGTGCGAATTCACGCGGTTTGACGCCACAGCCACCTCGGGCGGCGAATACATGTTTCTGAATCCGCGCGGCGGAGCCATATCGGTAATATGCCCGCCCCGCCTTGTGTTCATCGCCAACAACGGCAACCTTAACCGCTCGGTGGCAAAATACATATTCGCCAAAGACACCAACGGACTCCCGCTGCGTCTGGGCGACATTCTGCGCCGCGGCAAGAACGACACCGGCAGCGACGACAACAACTCGCGCTACTTCTTGTTTGGCGACCCGGCCATGCGCCCCGCCTACCCCACCGCCAAGGTGGCCATCGAGAGCATCAACGGGGCCGACGTGACCACCACCGACCCGGCAAAGATGCCGGTGTTCAAGGCCCGCCAAAAGATTAGCGTTGAGGGCCACATTGCCGATGCCTCGGGCAAACCACTCACAGGCTTCAACGGCCCCGTTACGGCCACCCTCTACGACAGCGAGCAGAGCGTGACCACCCACGGCTATGGCGGCAAAGACGAAGGGAAGGAATACACATTCCAGGACCGCAGCAACAAGCTGACGGTGACCGTCGACTCGGTGAAGAACGGGCGCTTTAAGGTAAACCTCACAATACCGTCGGAGGTGATTGCCACCACCGACAACTACAGCCCCGCCCTGCTAAGCGTGTATGCCGACAACCCCACCGACTCCGTTGAGGCCATGGGCAGCAACAGCAACTTCTACATCTACGGCTACGATGATGCCGAGCTCACCGACACCATTGGCCCCGAGATAAAGATTTTCGGCCTCAACAGCGAAGACTTTAAGGACGGCAGCAACGTCAACGAGTCGCCGCTGGTGATTGCCAGCGTGGCCGACGAGAGCGGCATCAACCTGTCGACAAGCGGCGTGGGCCACACCATGACGCTGATGCTCGACGGCAACAAAAACTACAGCGACCTCAGCACATATTACACCCCCGAGGCCACCGAAAGCGGCTATGCGGGCACGCTACACTACCAACTGAGCGACCTCACCAACGGCCAGCACACTCTGCGCCTGAAGGTGTGGGACGTGTTTAACAACTCAAGCGAGCGCACCATCAGCTTCAACGTGATCAACGGCCTCAAGCCCGAGGTCTACAGCCTCTACACCGACGCCAGCCCGGCCACGGTTGAGGCCAACTTCTATGTGCGCCACAACCGCCCCGACGCCACGCTGCGCATCACCCTCAGCATCTACGACCTGCTGGGCCGCGAGGTGTGGAGCACGCAGCAAAGCGGACGCAGCGATATGTTCCGCTCGTCGGCCATCACCTGGGACCTCACCGACCGCAGCGGCCGCCGCGTGCCGCGAGGCATATATGTGTGCCGCGCCAGCGTATCGACCGATGGCGTGCAAGAGGCCACCAAGGCCCAAAAGATAGCAGTGGCCGGCGAATAACCCCCGCCCCACCCCACACAGCGAAAGCCGCCCCCACCCACGGAGGCGGCTTTCGCCGCATATATTGCAGCATTTTTCAAACGACAATGGAGACAAATTGGAGACAATTTTTTTGAGGTGGAAAGCGTATTGTTTTGCGTGCGGAAATGCAACGCAAGCAGCATGAACGTGACGCATGGGCGGAGGCGATGAAACGGCACAACGGATGGGAAATGCGACGAAAGCAGTAGGGACGTGGCATGCCAAGCGCACTGAAAAAGTAACAATCCCTTTAGCCCAAATCGGTCATTAGGATTTCTCTGTGTCATACGGCAAAGAGAAATCCTTTA
>CAVKDU010000061.1:0-14652 GCA_963655175.1 Wujia chipingensis
TCTGAAATCTTCCACACTTTACATCATATCTTCCCCACTAAATTTCTACTGCGCCGGGATAATGTCATTGCTAATACCACATTGCAACAAATTCCACAACAATGTCACTTTTTCAGTGCGCTCGGTATGCTGCGTCTTTGCCGTAAATTGCTGAAATACAACTGCTTTGTGCTAATAAAATCTGTGCAAATCTGTGCAATCTGTGGGTGCCTCCCCAAAAAATGAAATCTGTGGGAGGCTGTAAAAACGTGGATGAATCAGGCGTGGGGCTGCTCGAGTTGCAGCAGCCACTGCTTGGCTGCGAGGCCGCCGGCATAGCCAGTGAGCGAGCCGTCGCTGCCTATCACGCGGTGGCAGGGCACCACTATCGACACAGGGTTCTGCCCGATGGCGGCGGCCACGGGGCGCGATTTGGCGGGCTCGCCAATGGCGGTGGCCACATCCTTGTACGACGCCGTTGCGCCATAGGCGATGCCCTCGAGCGCGCGCCACACCTTCATCTGAAATTCGGTGCCCGCCAAGTGCAGCGGCAGTTGGAACGCCTGCCGCTTGCCCGCAAAGTATTCATTCAGTTGGGCCAGACACTGCCTGAGCAGCGGAGTGGGGCAGACCTCAGCCGTCATGCCCAGCCGCTTCTCCACCGAGGCCAGCGTGTGGCTGCAGTCGTAGGCAATGGCGGCAATGCCGCCGGTGACCGCTGCAATAGTGATGCAGCCCACGGGCGTGTCGGCCTTGAGGCAGCACAGCCGTCCGTCGGTGGCGGGGTGCAGCCCCATTTCGGCAGCCTTGGCCAGCATCAGCTCGTAGGCCTGGGCGTAGTTGTTGCCAATCACCCCATCGAGTATTGCGTCCTTAATGGCGTCTTTAATCTTGCCCACTGGCATCGACGGGGCCAGCCCGAACGTGTCCATTATCTCCTGGCCGTCGATGGGCGGCTGGAAATTGCGCACCCGGTCTTTCTCCTCAATGTCAACCAGTTTTTGCTTCACCAGTTCAAAGTTATCGTGAAAGCGGCGCACCTTCTCCTGGTTTTTCGATGTGATGTCGGCATTGCACAGTGTCATCAGGTCGTCGATGTCGTCGCCCGCGTCAAACAGCAGCCGCCTCACGGCCGAGTCGGTCACTGTGTCCTCCACCAGCGCAATGGGGCGCATGTGCAGCCCCACAAGCTTTTTCACATATTTCATATGCTCGTTGAGCGGCAGGCGCATGCGGCCGAATATTTTCGGCACCATCTTCTCGCCAATGAAGTTGTGGTTGCGAAACGTCCATCCCTGCACATCGTCCCACGCCTTGGTGGCCGGCTTGCCTATGTCGTGCATCACCGCCGCCCAGCGCAGCCACTCGTTTTGGCTCACCGCCGCCACATTGTCGAGCACCTGCATAGTGTGCAGAAAGTTGTCCTTGTGCCCGCGGCCGTGCGAGGTGTCGACGCCGCGCAGCGCGGCCAGTTCGGGGAATATCAGCTCCAGCAGCCCACACTCGTTAAGCAGTTTGAATCCGCGCGAAGGCTTGTCGCTGCGCACTATCTTCATCAGCTCCACTGCTATGCGCTCCTTGGTGATTATTTTAATGCGCTTGCAGTTGCGCTTTATGGCCTCAAGGGTGTCGGGATAGATGTCGAAGCCCAGCTGCGTGGCAAACCTCACGGCGCGCATCATGCGCAGAGGGTCGTCGCTGAATGTGATGTCGGGGTCGAGCGGGGTGCGTATTATGCGCCGCTGCAGGTCGCCCACGCCGTCAAACGGGTCGAGCAGCCGCCCAAACGATGCGCTGTTGAGCGAAATGGCCATGGCATTGATGGTGAAGTCGCGGCGCTTCTGGTCGTCGTCGAGCGTGCCGTCTTCCACCACGGGGTTGCGGCTGTCGCTCTTGTAGCTCTCGCGCCGCGCGCCCACAAACTCCAGTTCCAGCCCATGGGCCTTCACCTGCGCCGTGCCGTAGGTTTTGAACACGGCCAGCGAGCAGCGCTTGCGGCCTATCTTGGCCGCCACGGCCTTGGCCACCTCGATGCCGCTTCCCACGGTCACAAAGTCGATGTCGGTTGACTTGCGGTGCAGCAGCAGGTCGCGCACGTAGCCGCCCACCACATAGCACTCGCGGCCCATTTCATCGGCAGTGCCGCCTATCAGGTGAAACACGGGCTTGTCCACGTGCTGCATTATGTCAGAGTAATCTATTTCCATTAGATGAGTGTAGGGTGTGTTTAAACAATGGTGCAAAGTTACTGCATTTGCCGCCAACTCGCAAAAATGCGCTCCGCGGCCAGCGCTTTTTGTGGCTGTTTAATGTGATGGTGGTGTTCCGTTTGGAATATAAAGTGGTTAATTATGCCCCATTTGCACGGCAAAGCGTTGCGCGTAATTAAACTGTGCATATCTTTGCGCAATAGATAATATCATAGCAAAAGTGCCCAATAAACGCTGATATATATAGTAAACACATAACTAATAAAAACCACTAAACTGAGATGAAAAAAGTTTTTGCACTTGTAGCTGCCGCGCTCCTATGCGCTGGCTCGGCCACAGCAGCCAATCCCACGTTCGGCCTTAAGGCCGGTTTCGACTTGACCAACTTTTGGGGCAAGGACCTGCCTCACGGCATGAAGCCCGGCTATCAGGCCGGTGCTTTCCTTGAATACCGCTTTGCCAATTCCCCTATTGCCATTGCGCCCGAAATCGTGTTTGCCGCACAGGGTGGCAAGTTTAGTGTTGACGAGGACATCGATTTGGGTATTGCCACCAAAGCCGACCTGACTTTCAACACCAACTACATCAACATCCCCGTGATGCTGAAATACTACGTGACGCCCAGCTTCAGCATCGACTTCGGCCCGCAACTGGGCTTCAATGTCTATAGCAAGGCCACGGCCACTGCCGGTGACGGTTCGGCCTCTGCTTCGGTCACAGAAGACATGGGCGAATACACAAACTCTGTAGATTTCGCACTTGGCCTTGGCGGCACCTACAACATTACCGACAACGCCTTTCTGCAGGCCCGCTACACGATGGGCTTGACGCACGCCTTTAATGATGGTGTAGATGCGCAGAACGGCAACATCCAGATAGCATTCGGCTACCGTTTCTGACGCACAACTCGCACGAATATATGCAAATGGAGGGCTGCACCCAGTTGATGGGTGCAGCCCTATCTCGTATAATTGAATGGTCAGTCGGTCAGACACAAAAGCCAGCTTCAATTCCAAACCTACTGCTATATGTGGATGTTTAATGCCACTGCGGTGTTCCGATTGGGATACAAAATGGTCAATAGTGCGGCAAAGCACTGCGCATAATTAAACTGTGCATATCCTTGCGCGTCAAAAGTTCGCTTTGCAGCCAGAATGAGCTTTTATGCATCACCGATGGTCAAAGCAGGGCTTGCAGCAATATTGTTGCAACATAATGTGATAAATATTTTTTTGTAAACACTAACTGATAAAAACGATTAAACAGAGATGAAAAAGATTTTTGCACTTGTTGCCGCTGCGCTCGTATGCGCCGGCTCGGCCACGGCGGCCAATCCCACATTCGGCATTAAAGCCGGTTTCGACATGACCAACTTCTGGGGCGAGGATATGCCTCACGGCATGAAGCCCAGCTATCAGGCTGGCGTGTTCCTTGAATACCGCTTTGCCAACGCTCCTATTGCCATTGCGCCCGAAATCGTGTTTGCCGCGCAAGGTGGCAAGTTTAACGTGGGCGAGGAGTTGGGACTGAGTTTCGCCAAAAACGCCGATGTCACTTTCAACACCAACTACATCAACATTCCCGTGATGCTGAAATACTACGTGACGCCCAGCTTCAGCATCGACTTCGGCCCGCAACTGGGCATCAACGTCTACAGCAAGGCCACTGCCACTGCTGGTGACGCTTCGAGCACTGTTGACTTGGGTGACGCCACTAATTCGGTGGACTTTGCCCTCGGCCTTGGCGGCACATATAATATCACCAGCAACGCATTTCTGCAGGCCCGCTACACCATGGGCATGACCCATGCGTTTAAGCACGACATTGATGCGCAGAACGGCAACATCCAGATAGCATTCGGCTACCGCTTCTAAAACGCACACACACATTAATGCACAAAAAAGGAGAGGGCGGCACTCAGAGTTGATGAGTGCCGCCCTTTCCTGTATATTATTGCTGTTGCGCAGTGTCAGTCGGCCACAAGAGCCATGCCGCGGCGCAGAGCGTCCTCGTTTTGCGGCAGCAGGTTCCAGTGGCGCTCGGGCAGAGTCTTTTTCAGTGCCTTCAGCACGCTGTCGATGGTCACCACGGGCTTGATTTTCAGCAGTGCGCCCAGCACAATCATGTTGTAGCTCTTGGCGCTCTTCAGCGAGAACGATGCCTCCATGGCATCTACGCGATACACCTTGATGTCGGTGCGCTTGGGCGGAGTGTGAATGCCATAGCTGTCGTAGATGAGCACGCCGCCGGGCTTCACCTTGCTCTCAAAGCGGTCGAGGCTCTGCTGGTTGAGCACCACCACGGTGTCGAATGCGTTGAGAATGGGCGAACTTATGCGCTCGTCGCTCAATATCACGGTCACGTTGGCCGTGCCGCCGCGCTGCTCGGGGCCGTACGACGGCATCCAAGTCACCTCTTTGTCTTCCATAAGGCCCGAGTAGGCAAGGATTTTGCCCATCGACAGCACACCCTGGCCTCCGAATCCGGCTATTATAATTTCTTCTTTCATTGCTCTGTGATAGTTTTGTTTAGAGATACCAATCATTCGTTCTTGAGGTCGCCCAGGGGGTACTTCTTGAACATGTTGTCTTCCATCCATTTGTTGGCCTGCTCGGGCGTGAGTTTCCAACCCGAGTTGCAGGTGCTCACCACCTCGACCACCGACGTGCCCTTGCCCGCCATGCTGTTTTCAAACGCCTTGCGTATCGCGGCCTTGGCCTTGCGCACGGCTGCGGGCGTCTGCACGCTTTGGCGCGTCACATAGCACGTGCCGTCGAGCTGCGCCAGCAGCGGCGAAATCGACAGCGGGTAGCCGTTGAGGTCCACGCGGCGGCCATAGGGGCAGGTGGCCGTCTTCTGGCCCAGCAGCGTGGTGGGCGCCATCTGTCCGCCCGTCATGCCATAAATGGCGTTGTTGATGAAGATGATGGCAATGTTCTCGCCGCGGTTGCAGGCGTGAATCGACTCGCAGGTGCCAATGGCGGCAAAGTCGCCGTCGCCCTGGTAGGTGAACACCAGCTTGTCGGGCTGCAGACGCTTCACTGCGGTGGCCATGGCCGGTGCGCGGCCGTGCGCGGCCTCCAGCCAGTCGATGTCGATGTAGTTGTAGGCAAACACGGCGCAGCCCACCGGGGCAATGCCTATTGCCTTGTCTTCGGCGCCCATGTCCTCAATCACTTCGGCCACGAGCTTGTGCACCACGCCGTGGCTGCAGCCGGGGCAGTAGTGCATGTGGTTATCGTTGAGCAGAGCGGGTTTCTTGTACACCCTGTTCTCTGGTTTGATTATTTCGTTAAGTTCCATAATATGAGCCGTGTGTTTACTTCTTGTCGTTAATGAGTTTGCTCTTGAGCGCGTCAAGCACCTCGTCGGGGGTGGGCACGTTGCCACCCAGGCGGCCGTAGTGCTCCACAGGCACGCTGCACTCCACTGCCAGCTTCACGTCTTCAATCATCTGCCCGGCGTCGAGCTCCACGCACAGAATGCCCTTCACGCCCTTTGCTGCCTTCCTTATTTGCTCGGCGGGGAAAGGCCACAGTGTGATGGGGCGCGCAAGGCCCACCTTCAGGCCCTCGGCGCGTGCAAGCTCCATGGTCTTGAGGCTGATGCGCGCCTGGCTGCCGAATGCCACTATCAGGTAGTCGCAGTCGTCGGTGTCAATCAGCTCGCAGCGGGTTTCGTTTTTCTCAATCTCGCGGTAGGTGGCCTGGAAGCGCAGGTTGTTGGCCTCCATCACGTCGTCGTCGAGTTCGAGCGATGTGATGATGTTCTTTTTGCGTCCGTTTTTGCGTCCGTTCACGGCCCACGGACACTGGCGGCGAATCTCGTCTTCGGTGCGGCGCGGACGCTGCTCGGGCAGCACCACCTTCTCCATCATCTGGCCAATCACGCCGTCGGCCAGAATCATCGACACGCAGCGGTATTTAAACGCCAGGTCCCATGCCAGACCCACGAAGTCGCACATCTCCTGCACGCTCGATGGCGCCAGCACTATGGCGTGGTAGTCGCCGTGGCCGCCGCCCTTGCATGCCTGGAAGTAGTCGGCCTGCGAGGGGTGAATGGTGCCAAGGCCGGGGCCGCCGCGCATCACGTTGATCACCAGCGCGGGCACCTCGCTCGCGGCCATGTAGCTCATGCCCTCTTGCATCAGGCTGAAGCCCGGGCTCGATGTGGATGTGAACACGGCCTTGCCGCATGCGGCGCCGGCATACACCATGTTGATTGCCGCCACCTCGCTCTCGGCCTGCACCACCACCATGCCAGTGGTGTCCCAGGGCTGTTGCTGCTCCAGGGTCTCGAGCACCTCGCTTTGCGGGGTTATGGGGTAACCGAAGTAGCCGTCGGCGCCATAGCGTATTGCCGCCATGGCCAGCGCCTCGTTGCCCTTCATCAGTGTTACTTTATCATTCATTGTAGAGTTCTTTTTTTCCTGATTTATTCCGTTTAAATTATCTATAAGTAAAATGTGAGTGCGGTGGAGTGGGGGGCGCATGCCCGCCGCTCTGTGCTACTTCTCCACCACGCGATACACCTCGATGCACGCGTCGGGGCACACCAGGGCGCAGCTTTGGCACCCTATGCACTTCTCGGCGACTTCCATATAAGCGTAATGGTAGCCTCGGTTGTTCACATCTTTCTTCTTAAGCGCAAGCACTCCGCAGGGGCATGCCGCAACACACAGGTTGCAACCCTTGCAGCGCTCTTCGTTTACAACTACTGCTCCTTGAATTTTCATTATTACGTTTCGTTTTGTTTTTCTAAGGCAAATATAGTGATTTGTAATCGAATATATGCCAGTTTTGTCCTGATTTTGAACAAGATTAACCTTTGGCACACAAGCCGCTATCGTGTGAATGGCTTGTGCGCAAATCGCTGCAAAATGTGCAAATCGTCCCTTACGAGCCTATTCAAACACGTAGTTCAAAAACTGGTGCAGTGGTTGCAGCAGCTCGAGGTCGGCGGCCACCCGCTCCACCCAGTCGTCGCAGTCAAAGTAGTCTTCGCTCAGTGGGCGTGCCACCAAATATTCCTTCATCTTCAGGAATTTCGCCAGTTTGTGGTCTTTGGGGTAGTCACGTGGCACGTTTTTCAGCGAGTCGCTTTCCCACTGGAAGCCCTGCTTGAACGCCGGACCCTGCAATATGTGCTCGAATTCCTCCTGCTCGGCGTCGATGAGCGAGCGCAGCTGCTGCAGCACGTCGCGCTCTGGGCACCATATGCCGCCGCCCATCATCAGCCGTCCGGGCTGCAGGTGAATGTAGTCGCACGATCGCTGCTCTTTGCGCCCGCGTCCGCTCACCACGGCCGAGAAATATGTCTTGTAGGGCGACTTGTCTTTCGAAAACCTCACGTCGCGGTATATGCGGTACACGGCTTGCTGCACCGTGAGGCCGCGTGTGTCGGGGTCGAACTGCGCCACCAGCGAAATCAGCCGCTCCACGTCGGCCTCCCACGGCTTGCGCAGGGCGTCATAGCGGTCTTTGTTGGCTTTGAACCACGCGCGGTCGTTGTTGGCCTCAAGTTCGCGCAGGAATGCCAATATCTCTTTTACGTTGCTCAATGCTTTCATAATGTGCAAAATTAGTGATTTTTTCGGCCGTGTTGCGCATGAAAACCCACAAAACTATTGCCGTTTCCAAAGTTTTGCATTAGTTTTGCCGCATTATTGCAGCATGCTGCACCTCAAAAACCAATACGCAACTACACTGATTTCAAAAAAACTATGAATGCAAAAGAGCATATCCTGAGGGAGACGTTCTCCCTGATGAACCGCCTCGGCGTGCAGGCCATGACCATGGACATGGTGGCGGCCGCGTGTGGCATGTCGAAGCGCACACTGTATGAGCAGTTTGGCAGCAAGCGCAGCCTTGTGGGCCAGGCCCTGCGCATGGTCGACGAGGAGTGCGGGCGCAACTTGAAGCGCATATTCGCCGAGTCGGCCAACTGCTTCGAGTCCATGCTCAAGACCTACCAGCTTATTCACAACCACATCGAGCGCACCTCCACCGTGCTGGTGCATGATGTGCGCCGCATGTTTCCCGAGTTCGACGGCGAGCGGGGCAGCAGGCGCCTTGAGATGGCCACTGGTCTGGCCCGAGTGCTGAGAAAGGCGCAGGCCGAAGGGCTGGTGCTCGACGGCATCAGCGCCTCGACGGCCGCCTTTGTGTTCATTTCGAGCATGCAGGCGCTGCGCGATGTGGTGCACGGCATCGATGTGGAGGTGCCGCAGCTCGATGTGTTCGACACGGCCTTCGTTACCCTTATGCGCGGCATGGCCACCATCAAGGGCGTGGAATATATCGACGCTTTCCTTGCCAACCACAGGATAAACAATGAATAATCAAAACTACACAAACTTTTATATGAACCAACAACCACTACTAAAACTGCTCTCGCTGTTTGTGGCCATAGCGGCCACGCTGTGCGCCGGCGCGCAAGAGGTGGGCACACCCATGAGGCTGTCGCTCGACCAGTGCCTGCGCATAGCCCTCAGCGAGAACCCCACCATCAAGGTGTCCGAAATGGAGATCACCAAGGTTGACTACGCCAAAAGGGAGGCGCGCGGGCAGCTGCTGCCCGAACTCTCGTTCAGCGGCCAGTATTCGCGCACGCTGGCCAAGCAGACCATGTATATGGACACCGAGCAGGGCACTGCGGCCTTCAAGGTGGGCCGCGACAACTCCTACACCACGGGGTTCAACGCCACCATCCCCATTGTGGTGCCCACGCTGTGGAAGTCGCTGCGACTCACCGACAACCAGATGCTGCAAAACGTGGAGGCCGCCCGGGCCTCGCGCTTGTCGCTGGTCAACCAGGTGAAAAACGCCTACTACGCCCTGCTGCTGGCCATCGACTCAAAGCGCGTGATTGAGGAAAACCACGCCACGGCCAAGCTCAACGCCGACATCTTCCAGAAGAAGTATGAGCTGGGCACCGCCTCGGAATACGACGCCCTGCGCGCCCACGTGGCCGTCACCAACCTTGAGCCGTCGATCATCGAGGCCGAGAACTCAATCAGCCGCCTCAAGTTGCAGCTCAAGGTGCTGATGGGCATGGACGCCGAGGCCAGCATCGAGCCTGCCGACTCGCTAAGCGCCTACCGAGGCGTGATGTATGAGCAGGCTCTGGCGGCCGACACCTCGCTCGTGAGCAACACCAGCCTCAAGACCCTCGACCTGCAGACCGACTACCTGCGCAAGGCGCTCGATGTGCAGAAGGCCAGCTGGTATCCCAACCTCACCGGCAGCGCCAACTACATGTGGAACTCCACCAGCAACGGCAACCCGCTGCGCAACTTCCGCTGGTCGGGATACTCGTCGGTGGGCCTCACGCTCTCGTTCACCCTGTTCAACGGCGGACAGCGCTACTACAAGCAGCGCCAGGCCGAGGTGTCGCTGCGCGAAATGCAGTGGCAGCGCGACAACCTCACCCGCACTCTGCGCTCGCAGGTGCGCACGCAGACCGACAATCTGCGCAAGTGCATAAAGCAAATCGAGACCAACGAGGGCGGCCTGCGCCAGGCCGAGAAGGCCAACGACATTATGCAGCGCAGCTTCAAAATCGGCTCGGGCACCTTCATTCAGCTGCGCGACACCGAAGACGCCCTGATGAACGCCCGCCTCACCTACTATCAGGCCATCTACGGCTATCTGGTGGCGCAGAGCGACCTCGAATATGTGCTGGGCAACGCCCCGCTCGGCCAATACATCACCCAAAACGACAATTCATCAAACCAATAATCCCCACATTCCACAAATATGAATCAGTTTAAAGCAATTATAGGTGCAGCCGCCGTCATGCTCATGGCGGCAGCCTGCACGGGAGGCAAATCAGACAACGCCAAGCCCGCCAACGACACCGACGAGACCCCGATAGTGAAGGTGCAGACGGTGTGTCAAGAAAATGTGGCGCAAACCAGCGAATACAGCGCCACCGTGGAGCCGTTTAAGAGCAACAACATTTCGTCGATGACGGGCAACCGCATCAAGCGCATTCTGGTGGATGTGGGCTCGCGCGTAAGCGCCGGTCAGGCCCTGGTCATTCTCGACGATGTGAACATCGACCAGCAGAAAATTCAGATGGCCAACCTCAAGCGCGACCTACGCCGCGCCGAGGAGCTGGTGAAGATAGGCGGCGGCACGCAGCAGACGGTCGACCAGCTGCGCTCGCAGTATGACACCTATGCCCGCTCGCTGCGCAACATGCAGGAAAACACCGTGCTCACTTGCCCCATTTCGGGCGTGGTCACCGCCAAAAACTTCAACAATGGCGACGTGCCCTCGGGCATGCCCATCCTGGTGGTTGAGCAAATCCAGCCCGTGAAGGTGGTGGTGAATGTGGTCGAAACCGAGCTGCCCAAGGTGAAGGTGGGCATGCCGGCCAGCATCAAGTTCGACACCTACGGCGACGAGGTGTTCACCGGCCGCGTGCACATCATCAACCCCACGGTCGACCCCGCCACGCGCACGTTCCAGGTCGAGGTCACCATTCCCAACGCCGACAGCCGCGTGCATTCGGGCATGTTTGCCCGCGTCACCTTCAACTACGGCAGCTCGAACAGCGTGGTGGTGCCCGACCGCGCCATCCAGAAGCAGACCGGCTCGGCGGTGCGCTATGTGTATGTGCTCAACGCCAATGGCACCGTGTCGTTCCGCGAGGTCTCTCTGGGCCGACGCCTCGAAGACCGCTATGAGGTGACCGGCGGACTGGCAGGCGGCGGCGCCGTGGTGGTGAGCGGACAGTCGCGCCTGGCCGACGGTGCCAAAGTGCGCGTCGAAAAATAGCCCGTTTTAGTGAATCACAACTGAATGAAAAAGTAACAGAAAACCAACTGACATGAGTTTATATTCAAGTGCGGTAAAGCGGCCGGTGACCACGATACTGGTGTTTGTGGCGGTGTGCATCATAGGCATGTTCTCGCTGCAGAAGCTGCCCATCGACCTCTATCCCGACATCGACACCAACACCATTATGGTGATGACCACCTATCAGGGTGCCAGCGCGCAAGACATCGAGCAGAACCTCACCCGTCCGCTCGAAAACACGCTCAACTCGGTGCAGCACCTCAAGCACATCACCAGCAAGTCGCGCGAAAACATCTCCATCATAACCCTTGAGTTTGAGTATGGCTACGACATCGACGTGCTCACCAACGATGTGCGCGACAAGCTCGACATGGTGTCGAGCTACTTGCCCGACGATGCCGAGACGCCCATCATATTCAAGTTTAGCAGCGACATGATCCCGATTGTGCTGCTCTCGGCCCAGGCCGACCAGAGCATGCCGGGCCTCTATAAAATTCTCGACGACAATGTGTCGAATCCCCTGGCGCGCGTCGACGGCGTGGGCTCGGTGTCGATATCGGGCGCGCCCAAGCGCGAAATCCACGTCTATCTCGACCCCGTGCGTCTTGAGGCCTACAACCTCACGGCCGAGAGCATAGCCAGCCTCATCGGCGCTGAAAACCGCAACATTCCCGGCGGCACGTTCGACGTGGGCTCGGAAACCTACTCGCTGCGCGTGCAGGGCGAGTTTAAGGACGCCAAAGACATGGCCAACATTGTGGTGGGCGTGAGCGGCGGCGGTGTGGTGCACCTCAGCGACGTGGCCCGCATCGACGACTCGCTTGAGGAGCGCGCGCAGGAAACCTACAACAATGGCAAGCAGGGCGCCATGATAATCGTGCAGAAGCAGTCGGGCGCCAACTCGGTGGAAATCTCCAATAAAATCAAGGAGGTGCTGCCATCGATTCAGAAGGGCCTGCCGAGCGATGTGAAGCTCGACTACATCGTCGACACCAGCGACAACATCCGCAACACCATCAATTCGCTCATCGAGACGGTGCTCTACGCACTGCTGTTTGTGGTGATAGTGGTGTTCTTCTTCCTGGGCCGCTGGCGAGCCACCCTCATCATCGTCATCACCATTCCCATCTCGCTCATTGCCTCGTTCATCTACCTATATGCCACGGGCAACACGCTCAACATCGTGTCGCTGTCGGCATTGTCGATATCAATCGGCATGGTGGTCGACGATGCCATAGTGGTGCTTGAGAATGTCACCACCCACATCGAGCGCGGCGCCGACCCCAAGCAGGCGGCCATTCACGGCACCAACGAGGTGGCCGTGTCGGTAATCGCCTCCACGCTCACCCTGATAGCGGTGTTCTTCCCGCTCACCCTTGTCACCGGCATGACGGGCGTGCTCTTCCGCCAGCTGGGCTGGATGGTGACCATCATGATGATAATATCCACCACCAGCGCGCTGTCGCTCACCCCCATGCTGTGCAGCAAGATGCTGCGCCTCAACCTCAACCCCAGCAAAATGTTCAAGAAGCTCTACGGCCCCGTGGAGAAGGTGCTCGACGCTATCGACAACGGCTATGCCTGGCTGCTCGACCATGCTGTGACCCACCGCTGGATCACCACCGGCGTGGCCCTGCTGGTGTTTGTGGCCTCGATGTTTATCACCAAGTTCATAGGCAGCGAGTTTTTCCCCACCAGCGACAACAGCCGCCTGGGCGTGTCGCTCGAGCTGCCCATAGGCAGCCGCGTGGAGTTGGCCCGCGACGTGTGCCAGCGCATCTATGCCGACTGGAAGAAGAAGTATCCCGAAATAAAGGTGCTCAACTACACGGTGGGCCAGGCCAGCAGCGACAACACTTATGCCTCGATGCAGGACAACGGCTCGCACATCATGTCGATGAACATCCGCCTCGTCGACCCCGACCAGCGCCACCGCTCCATCACCGAGATTGCCGCACTCATGCGCGAGGATCTGCGCCACTATCCCGAGCTCACCAAGTGTCTGGTGAATGTGGGCGGTTCGCGAGGCAGCAGCATGAGCGGCCAGTCGACGCTCGACTATGAAATCTACGGCTACGACTTCGCCGCCACCGACTCGGTGGCCCAGCGCCTGAAGCGCATCTTGCAGTCGGTGAAGGGTACGGCCGACATCAACATCAGCCGCAGCGACTACCAGCCAGAATACCAGGTTGACTTCGACCGCGAGAAGCTGGCTATCTACGGTCTTAACCTGAGCACTGCCGCCAATGCCCTGCGCACGCGCATCAATGGCGCCACGGCCAGCTATTTCCGCGAAGACGGCGACGAGTATGACATCAAGGTGATGTATGCGCCCGAAAACCGCCACAGCATCACCGACATCGAAAACATCGTGCTCTACAACGCCATGGGCAAGGGCGTGCGCCTGAAGGAAGTGGGCAAGGTGGTGGAGCGCTACAATCCGCCCACCATCGAGCGCAAAGACCGCGAGCGCATTATCACCGTGTCGACTGTGGTGCAGGGCCGTCCCATGAGCGAAATCGTGGCCGACGCCAAGCCGCTCATCGATAAGATGGACAAGCCGCAGAACATCAGCATCAACCTAAGCGGCTCGTATGAAGATCAGCAAGACTCGTTCGGCGATCTGGGCATGCTGGCACTGCTCATCCTCATTCTGGTCTACATTGTCATGGCGTCACAGTTTGAGTCGTTCTCCTACCCGGCCATCATCATGACCTCCATCATGTTTGCCTTCTCGGGCGTGGTTCTCATCTTGTGGCTCACGGGCACCAACCTGAACGTGATGAGCATGATCGGCTCGATTATGCTTATCGGCATCGTGGTGAAAAACGGCATCGTGCTCATCGACTACATTTCGCTCAATCGCGAGCGCGGCATGAGTGTGCGCCGTGCCGTGATCGACGGCGGCCACTCGCGTCTGCGTCCTGTGGTCATGACATCGCTCACCACCATCCTCGGCATGGTGCCGATGGCCATCGGCGGCGGCGAGGGCAGTGAAATGTGGCGCCCTATGGGCGTGGCTGTGATTGGCGGCCTCACGTTCTCCACCATACTCACTCTGCTGTTTGTGCCCACGGTCTACACCATTTTCGCCTACAACGGCATGCGCCGCCAGCGCCGCAAAATGGCCAAGGCCGCAGCCGCTGCCGGCAAAAAATAATATTGACTTTAAAAAACTCGAAATAAAAAATGAAATCGGTATTTATAGCATTCGATCAGGCGTATTACGACACCATCACCGACCTGCTGCTGCGCAGCGGCTGCCGTGGCTTCACTGCCTGGGAGCAGGTGATGGGGCGGGGCAGCCACACGGGCGAGCCGCACTATGGCTCACACGCGTGGCCCTCGCTGGCGTCGTCGATTCTCACCATAGTCGACGACGACCGTGTCGACCCCTTGCTTGAGGCGCTGCACGCGCTCGACGTGGCCACGCCCAAGCTGGGCCTCCGCGCCTTTGTCTGGGCGGTGGAAAAGTCCATTTAGCCCCCGGCCCCAAATCACAGCGAGCCGCTGCCGCAACCGCCAATTGCCGCAGTGGCTCGCTGCTTTTATGGCTATTTTTGCCCGATATGCACGATTTTTTGCCGAAAATTGTTGCTATAAGCAATTATTGCTGTCCGGTAAAAGTCAAAACGGCGTGCGAATCATGCCCGAACCAC
>CAVKDU010000062.1:0-14066 GCA_963655175.1 Wujia chipingensis
GCAGCGTGCAGGGCGGCAGCGGTCGCATTCCTTTGGAATGCACTGGCTGAGGAGGAAGCTGAGCAGGCATTTCGCGTCGGCTGCGCCTCCGCTGCATACCTGCCTACACATATCCAATCCCTAAAGGGATTGTCACTTTTTCAGTGCTCTCGGCATGCCTCGTTCCCACTGCATTCGTTGTTTTAGAGAGTGTTCACACACTCGTTTGCTGATGCGGCCCTTGTGGGGAATTTGGGCGGGGGGGGTTGCTGGTTTGGGGGAGGTTTGCTAACTTTGCGGTTACTTTTTCTAAGCAAATACACTTTTATATAATGGCAACTGAGGCAACTTCGGGACTTATCGACATGATTCGCAATGGCCAAAGCATGACGCGCGGCCAGAAGCTAAAGCTCACTCTGCAACTGAGCACGCCGGCCATAATGGCACAGGTGTCGAATGTGGCGATGCAATACATCGACACGTCGATGGTGGGCCGGCTGGGCGCGGAGTCGTCGGCCGCCATCGGCATTGTGGCCACGTCAACGTGGCTGCTGGGCGGCGTGTCGAGCGCGATTGCCACGGGTTTTGCCGTGCAAGTGGCCCACCAGATTGGGGCCAACGACCACGCCAAGGCGCGGCAGGTGCTGCGTCAGGCTTTGGTGGTGTGCGCGCTGGCGGGCATTGCGTTGGCGGCACTGGGTGGCGGCATAAGCCAGCGTCTGCCCCAGTGGCTGGGCGGCGAGCCTGAGGTGTGCCGCATGGCGTCGGACTACTTCCTCATCTACTCCATATGCCTGCCAGTGATAGTGCTCAACTTCCTCGGGGCGGCCATGCTGCGGTGCAGCGGCAACATGAAGGTGCCGAGCCTGATGAATGTGGTGATGTGCCTGCTCGACGTGGCGTTTAACTATCTGCTCATCTACCCTGCCTCGCACCACAGCGTGCTGGGCGTGGAAATAGGCATTCCGGGGGCGGGGCTTGGCGTGGCCGGAGCAGCACTGGGCACGGCGCTGGCCACGGCGGTGACGTGTGCCGTGATGCTGTATTACCTGTGCCGGCGGTCGAAGGAGCTGAGCCTGGCGGGCACGCACGGCAGCTACCGGCCTCAGCGGTGGTGCGTGGGCCGCGCGCTGAAGATTGGATTTCCCATGGGCATGCAGTTTATAGTGATGAACAGCGCGCAAATCATTATCACGGGCATCGTGGCCCCGATAGGCACCATAGCCATTGCGGCCAACGCGTTTGCGGTGACGGCCGAGAGCATATGCTACATGCCGGGCTTCGGCATTGGCGACGCGGCCACCACGCTCATAGGGCAGAGTCTGGGCGCAGGCCGCAAAGACCTGGCCCACAGCTTTGCGCGCATAGCCGTGGCCACCGGCATGGTGGTGATGGGGCTGATGGGCGTGCTGCTGTATGCCGGAGCCGAGGTGATGATGGGCATAATGTCGCCCGTGGAGCAGGTGGTGACCCTTGGCGCCGAGGTGCTGCGCATCGAGGCGTTTGCCGAGCCGCTGTTTGCCGCAGCCATTGTATGCAACGGCGTGTTTGTGGGCGCTGGCAGCACAGTGGCCTCCTGCGTGATAAACCTGGCCAGCATGTGGGGCGTGCGCCTGACGCTGGCCGCCACCCTTGCGCCCCACATGGGGCTGCGCGGCGTGTGGGTGGCAATGTGCACCGAGCTGTGTGTGCGCGGCGGCATATTCCTGCTGCGCCTGCGCTCGGGCAAATGGATCAATGCCAAGCTGCGCGGGGGCGGCTGACCACGATTTAATTAACAATCTACTATATTTTCACGGTTTTACTTGCATATTATAGTTAATTATGATAATTTTGCGAATAATCAATGATAATTCGCAGAATTTAATAATCAGCTATTATGAGGAAAACGTTACTTATTATTGCCACAGGCATGTGTGCCATGGCTTGCGCCGCAGCAGGCGCGCCAATGAGTGTGAAAAACGCGCGGCCCAACACGGTGCCGCTGAAGTGCAACCAATGGCACCTGAGCGAAGCGGCCGCCATACTGCCCAGCCGCGCAAGCCACGCGCCGCTCAAGGCTGCGGCAGGCGAACCGATCACCGCCACGCCTGCCGGAAGACTGCTTGAAAACATGTATGTAAACTCCAACTCCTACGGACTGGGATTCGGCGACGTATACGCCCAAAAGGTGGACGGCGGCCTCGGCGGCGTGGTGGAGGGCAGCGACGGCTGCATCTACATTCAAGCCCCCATTTCGCAAGCCTACATCTGGGCACTGGGTTCTCCATGGCTGAAATGCACCAAGGCCCAGGGCGACACCATAGTGATGGACACCCCTCAGCCCTACGCCATAGACTATGGCGACCCCTACTATGCTTATCGCATGAAGTTTAACAGCGACAGCAGCAGTTTTGTGGTCGACTCGGTGAACACCAAGGTGCGCTTCGTGTGGCGCAACGACACGCTCACGCAGATCGACGACTGCCTTGTGGGCCTGGGCGACGCCAAGGGCGAATGGTATTACATGGGCGACTACGACATAAGGTATACCGTGAACCCCGACACGGTGTCCAAGGCTCCGGCCGACGCCCAAAAGCTGGCCTACAAGATGGAATACATTGCCAAAGCCAGCAAGCTCGACTCCACCGCCTACATGATGACAAGCGCCTACGTGAACCCGAGCAACCTGCAGACGGCATACCTCGACCACATTTGCACCGACCTGCCCGACGGCGCCATAAAGGCTCAGCTCACTGCCGACGGCAAGGTGGCGGTGCCCGCACGCCAATATCTGGGCGTGGACAAGATATACAACTCGCACGTGTATGTGCTGGCTGGCAACGCCAAGGTGGAGAGCAGCTCGACCGGCAGCAAATATTTCAACTACGACCAGACCGAGGCGCTCGAGCTGACCACCAACGGCACAGCCGACACGCTCACGGCCAAATACCCAGCATCGCTGCTCATCAACGCCGGACGCAGCAACCTCTACATAATAAGCGAATATGTGGCCCCGCGGCTCACTCTGACCGAGGACAAGGCCATTGTGCCCGCCGACCCCGTGATTAGCAGCGTGAAGCAGCTGAGCAAGTGCGACCAGCTGAGCTTTGTGATTTCCACGGTGGGCGTAGGCGGCGAGGAGCTTAACGTGAACGAGCTGTACTACAACATATATTACAACGACCACGCATACACATTCACGCCCGACAAATATGAGGGCCTCGATTCGGCGATGACCGATATCCCCTACTCGTTCAGCGACGTGAAGTTTGACTTCTACACCAGCAAGGGCAAGACGCTGGTGTACTTCTACGACAAAGACTGGACCAAGATAGGCGTGCAAAGCATTTACCGCGGCGGCGGCAAGGAAAACCGTTCGAAGGTGGTGTACTACGACAAAGCCACGGGCATCGACGCCACCCAGGCCGCAGCCAAGACGGTGAAGAGCGTGGAGACGTTTGACCTGACGGGACGCAAGGTGGCCGCAGCGGCAAGCAGCGGAATCACCATTACGCGCACCACCTACACCGACGGCAGCGTGGAGGTGGCAAAGACGCTTGCGCGATAGCACCGACTGACGCACACAAGAGAGCACAGAATAATTTTTAATGGCTGGCCGGCCGCCAAGCCCCGCTTTTGCCAGTGGGGTTCGGCGGCCGGCCTCGCTATTGCCATTAATGGACAAAAAAATCCGGCCGCCTTTCACAAGGAGAACCGGACTCAATGAAAACCTAACTTTTTTAACTTATTGCGTTTTCCCTTTTATTTTGTTGTTTTTTTAGTCGTTTTGCGGGCGGCTGGCTTCTTTGCCGCAGCCTTTTTGCGGGCGGGTGCAACCTTTTGGGCAGCAGGCTCCTTGGCCTTAGCCTCGGCGGGAGCAGGATAGTCGCCAGTGGTGTCCTTCACTATGTTGTTGCGCAGCATCTCCACCTCGCGCTTGAGCTGGCCAATCTCGTTTTCCTGATTGCGGATGGTGAGCAGCAGCGAGTTGAGCTCCTCGTTGCCAATCGACTCGGGAAACTGCTCCTCGACGCGTATCATGAAGTCGCTGAGCACATTCATGTAGTTGGTAAACGCCATGTAGGGCGAGTCGTAGGGGCTGTAGTGCGAGTGCACCGAGCCGTCGTCGGCATGCTTGGTGCTCATGTAGAAGAAGTGGTCGCTGGCCTGCAGATAGTACCAGTCTTGCTTAATGCGGCGGTCATCGCACAGACGCACGCGCTCGCCAATGGAATAAAGTTTCTTCACAGCCTCCTGCTGCAAGATGTTGCCCAGCCAGGCGCTGGTGTCGCGCGCCTCGTCGGCCCACGACATTGGGTAGGGCACCGACAGCTCGCCCACCGACTTCATGCGGCTCACCACCTCGGTGGGAGTCATAAACTCAATACCCTTGTCGGCGGCAAAGCGCGGCAGCGCCTTCATAAACTCGAATATGCCGCTTTCGCGCGGCTGCAGCTCGCCGAAGGTCTCGTAGTTCATGAAGAGGTTCACTATCTGCTCCTCTTGCGGCAGTTGGTCGATCCAGTCGATGTATTTGTCGGCTGTGAGCGGATATGACGGCCACTCGGGGTTGCTGAAGCGGAACGAGATGTCGTCGCTGAGCTTGGAGTTTTTGAGCAGCAGCTTCAGCTTGGGAGCCATGGCCGACGAATACACATAGTTGGGCGACTTCCAGCCCAGGATGTGCTTTGCGCCGTCGGTGATGGCGGCCTTGAAGCCGAGCGACTGCACCATGGCCGAGATGTCGTCGTCGTAGATGAGCTCGGTGTTGCGGAACACCTTGGGGTGCTGGCCAAAGAGCTCATATATCTTCTTGTCGTGAGCCTTCACCTGCTCCACAAACTCGTCGGGATCTTCGAGCGAAGCCAGCGAGTGGGCGTAGGTTTCGGAGAGGAACTCCACGCAGCCCGTGGCGGCAAGCTCCTTCATCGAGTCGATGAACTCGGGCACGTATTGCTCGAGCTGCTCGAGGGCGGTGCCGCTTATCGAGAACGCCACCTTGAAGCTTTTGCCATACTGCTTGATGATGTCGAGCAGCATCTGGTTGGCGGGCAGATATGAGCGGTGGGCAATGCGGGTGATGATGTCGTCGTTGCCGAAGTCGTCGTAATAGTAGTGGTCGTTGCCTATGTCGAAAAACCGGTAGGTCTTAAGCCTGAACGGCTGGTGTATCTGGAAATAAAAACAAATTACTCTCATGTCGATATAAGTATATGTGTTGGTAATGTGAATGTTTGCCTTCTGAAAAAAGAGTTTTTATCGGTTGATGAGCTGCCTGTAGATGTCGATCACCTTGGCGCCCGCCTTCTTCCACGAGATTTTGCCCACCTCCTCAAGGCCGTGCTCGCTTAGCTGCTTGTGCATGGCCGGATATTTGATGATGGAATAAATGGCGTCGGCCATGGCGTTGATGTCCCAGTAGTCGACCTTGACCACATTGTGCAAAATCTCGGCGCAGCCGCTTTGCTTCGATATGATGGAAGGCACGCCCATCTGCATGGCCTCGAGCGGCGATATGCCGAAGGGCTCGCTCACCGACGGCATTATGTACACGTCGCTGGCCTTGAGCATCTCATACACCTGCTTGCCCTTGAGGAAGCCCGTGAAGTGGAAGCGGTCGGAGATGTTGCGCTGGGCGGCGAGGCGAATCATTTTTTCCATCATGTCGCCTCCGCCGGCCATCACAAACTGCACATCGTGCACCTTGTGCAGCACCTGCGAGGCGGCCTCGACGAAGTATTCAGGCCCCTTCTGCATGGTGATGCGGCCCAGGAAGGTGACCACCTTGCCGTGCTTGGGCGGCACCTGCACATTCAGCAGCTCGCTGCTGAGCGGCTCCACAGCGTTGTGCACGGTGGTGACCTTTGCGGGGTCGATGCCGTATTTCTCGATCACGGTGCGGCGGGTGAGGTTGCTCACGGTGATTATGTGGTCGGCGTTGAGCATGCCGTCGCGCTCAATATTGAACACGGTGGGGTTCACGTTGCCGCGGCTGCGGTCGAAGTCGGTGGCGTGCACGTGAATCACCAGCGGCTTGCCGGTGACCTGCTTGGCGTGGATGCCAGCGGGATAAGTGAGCCAGTCGTGGGAGTGAATCACATCGCACTGCACCGTGCGCGCTATCACGCCAGCCACTATCGAGTAGTTGTTGATTTCCTCCAGCAAATTGTCGGGATACCGGCCTGAGAACTCAATGCAGCCCAGGTCGTTGGTGTTCATATAGTTGAAGTCGGCATATATGTGGTCGCGCAGGTCGTAGTAGAGCTGAGTGTCCATTACGTTGCCTATGCGGCTCTGCACATAGTCCCAGTTCACATCGCGCCAGGCCACGGGGGTGCAGTTGGCGCCTATGATGCGCGCAAACTGCTTGGGCTCGTCGCCCCACGGCTTGGGAATCACAAAGGTGATGTCCATGTCGCCGTTTTCGGCCATGCCCTTGGTGAGACCGAAACTTGCGGTTCCCAGGCCACCCAGGATGTGAGGGGGAAACTCCCAACCAAACATTAAAGCCTTCATAAAATTATTATTTATGTGTAATGATTAGAGAAGTGATTTTTTTCGAGTTGTGATTTCGTTTAAACGTCCAAGTTTTTGAGCATGCGCAGCATGTGGCACACACCGCCCACATTGGCGGCGAAGCTTATGGCGCCGCGGCCCGTGTAGGGCGGGTTGCCGTCGTAAAGCTCAGAGAGCGTGCCTATGCCGCCCAGCGCCATCTCATCGTCGAAGCCTATCATCATGCGCTCGATGAACGACACGCCGCTCATGCCAAACACCTTGATGTAGGCGTCGGCATAGAAGCCCATGAGCCACGGGCGGGCCGAGCCTTGATAGTAGGCCTGCTCGCGCTGCGAGGGGTTGCCCAGATACCAGGGGTTGTAGCCATAGCTCTTGGGGCTGAGCGTGCGCAAGCCCTTGGGGGTGAGCAGCTCGCGGGTGACCACATCGAGCACCGACTTGCGCTGGCGGCGGTCAAGCGGCGAGTAGTCGATGCCCACCGCTATTATCATGCTCGGGCGCACGCTGGGGTCGGCATAGTTGCCGTTGACGTAGTCGTAGAGATAGCCGTAGTCGTTGAGGAAAGTGGCGGCAAACGCCTCGCGGCAGCGGTCGGCAATGGAGGTCCACTGCTGCAGCTCGGGACATGGCTCGGAGGCATACATGTCGATGGCCAGGCGCAGCGCCGTGTGCCACAGGGCGTTGAACTCCACTATGTAGCCCGTGCGCGGAATCATGGGGGTGCCGTCGGGGTTCGACGAGTCCATCCAGGTGACGGGCTTATGGGTGCCGTCGGTGCGCACAAGGCCGTTGTCGTCGAGCCACAGATTGGGCGCCTTGCCGTCGATGACGCGGCCGATGATGGCCTTCAGCAGACTGCCATAGCGGCTGCGGCACGCATCCATGCCGGCCACCTTGGCATACTGGCACAGGGCCCAGGCGGCCCACAGCGGCACGTCGGGCAGGTCGAGTCCGCGCAAGTTGCGGTCGGGCTCGCCGCCATCGAACAGGCGCATCAGCGACTGCGCCGCGGTGTCCATTATGGCCTCGAAGTCGGGCTGGTGGTGGATCGACAGTGTGCAGCCGGGCAGAGCCATGAACTCATCGCGGGCGCGGATTTTAAACCACGGGTAGCCGGCTATTATGTATTGCCCGTCGCTGTTCTTAAAGTAGAACTGCTTGGCACTGTTTTTTAGGCAGTTGTAGAAGCTGTTGCGCGGAGTGCGCGTCTTCAGCTCGTCGTCGAACATCTTGGCCAGCGTGCGGGTGTTCACCTCGTCGGTGCCGGCCGAGAAATATATGCTTTCGCCCTTCTTGATTTCGAGTTCGAAATAGCCGGGCACATACAGGTCTTCGCTGTAGGGCAGGCCGCGCTCCTGGTCCTTGGGATACTCAAGGCCTTTATACCAGTTGGGGTCAAACACAAACTTGGGCTTGTGGCTGAACTGCATGAACAGTGTGGGATAGCAGTCGTACATGCGGGTGCTGATGCCATTGGCCACCTCGGCATAGTCGCGGCTGGCCACGGAATTTTCCACACACAGGCTGTTGGCGTCGCGGAAGGCGAGGAACGGGCGGAACTGCAGCGTGGTGCGCGAATGGGCGTCGACGAGCGTGTAGCGAATCACGATGCGGTTTTCGTGAGTGATGAAAATCTTCTCTTTGCGCAGCACCACTCCGCCCACGCGATAGATGTGGGTGGGAATGCGCTCGCACTCGAATTCGCGGATGTATTTGTGTCCGTTGGGGCTGAAGCAGCCGCCCTGGTACTTGTGCACGCCAAGGTTGAACGGCGCTCCGTGCTGAATCACCGTCTCGTCGAGCGACGACAGCAGCACGTGGTTGTTGTCATCAAGTTCAGGCACGGGAATCACCAGCAGGCCATGCTGCTTGCGGGTGTTGCATCCCACTATTGTGGTGCAATGATATGCCCCCGACCGGTTGGTGCGGATCATCTCTTTCGAGAGGCTCTGCTCCAAATTTATCATGAGGCTTTTGTCAAACTTCAAATAGCTCATTGCAAGATGTTACAGGTTTATTAATTAGTTAAATTATTCCTAAAAGCCACAATGCGCGGCTTTTGCTACGAATTTACGAATTAATGCGCTTCTGCACAAGCAAAACGGCCGATTTTTTTCGGCAACACAGCACAGTGTCACCGTTTTTTCACAAAGCGGCAGCAAAAACTGGCAGGGAAGGCGGGATTTATGCGGAGAATGGGGGTCTCAGCTACACCTCATCGGCGGCGTCGGCCGGGCAGAAAATTTTGATGCCATGCGGGTGGCACTTGATGTCGAGCTCGGCTGGCATCTCCACCGGCTCGCCGTCGAGGTGCATCACCCCTGGGGCGTTGCGGTAGATTTTGAGGTGCGATGTGGTGTAGGTGCTTATGTTGATGTCCTTGTCGATGTTGCGGGTGAACAGCTTGAGGCCCACGATGGGGGCAACGATGGGCATGAAGGGGTGAATCACCACCACATCTATCAGGCCATCGCGCATACTGGCCTTGGGGGCTATGTAGGCGTTGTTGCCATACTGCGAAGCGTTGGCGCAGGCTATGACAAAGGCCTGCTCGAACATGGTGGTGCCATTGATTTCGATGCGGTATTGCTCGTGGTGAAACTTGACGTATTCCATGAAGGCCGACTTGAGGTAGGTGACGGGGCCGCGGCGGCCTTCGTGCGAGAAGCGCTCGGCCACCTGGGCGTCGAAGCCCATGCCGCAAGTGCAGAAAAACGGGCGCCCGTTGACGGTGCAGTAGTCAAAGTCCTCGATGTTGCCGGCATTGATTATGGCCAGCGACTTGTCGACGTTGACAGGGATCTGCAGGTGGCGCGCAAGGCCGTTGCCCGAGCCGCACGGCACTATGCCCAGAGCCACACGCGAGCCTCGCAGAGCGGCCGCCACGCCATTCACGGTGCCGTCGCCGCCCACGGCTATCACCCCGTCGTAGTTTTCGGCTATGGCCTCGGCGGCCATTTGCTGCAGGTGGCTGTTGCGGTCGATGACGCCCACCTTCAGCTGCCAGCGTTGCGGGTCGATGGCGCGCTCGAGCGCAGCGGGGATGGCATCCTTGCTGTGGGTACCCGAATAGGGGTTGATGATTGCGTATAGTTTGCGGCGTTGTTCCATAATCGGCACAAAATTAAGTATTTTCGGTGAATATTTTAACATTCGGCACCAACATTTTAGCATTTGGCGCCGCATTTGCGACTAAAAAGCGGCCAGCACAAAAAAACTGCGGCTCGCTTGCGTGAGTCGCAGTTTTATGCGGTTGGCCTGATGGCTTCGCGTGAAGGTGATTACTTCTTGCGGTTGCCGTAGCGGCTGAGGAACTTATCGACACGACCGGCGGTGTCAACGAGTTTCTGCTTACCGGTGAAGAAGGGGTGCGAAGAGCTGGTGATTTCAAGCTTCACCAGAGGATATGTTTTGCCATCGAGTTCAATAGTCTCCTTTGAAGCCACTGTTGAACGAGTGATGAAAGTCTCGTCGTTAGACATGTCCTTGAAAACAACTTCGCGGTAGTTTTCGGGATGAATACCTTTTTTCATTTTTGTAATCTCTTTTTATAACGTTATAATACTACTAAAAGCCGGTGTTGGTAGGCACCGATTTTTTGTAATGGCATGCAAAATTAGTAATTGTTTTGCAATTACGGAAATTTTCCATCCATTTTTGGCCGTTTTTGCGCTCGGCGAAGCAAAAATGGGGGCACTTTTTTTGTCGATATCAATAATATACTTATCTTTGCACTACAATTCGCAAGGAAATCGGCCCGCAGCCTGGCCTGCAGGCGCGCACTAAGGCGCCCGGCACGATGGCTGACACGCAAAAGAGCCACGGCATCGCATTTCCACACTCTAAACATTAATTTTTGAGCTTTATTTGAAATAGCAATCACACTTTTGAGCTGTGTTAGATTTCGGCTTACCAGTGTCATTCATTCCCACAACCACAGCATTTGCCCGCCACAAGGAGGGAAGTATTCCTGACACGGGAGTCCAGCGAGAAAGCGGCTAATCAAAGCAAACGAGTCACACAATTGCACGCGCGCTGCAGGCACGGCCACCGCACCCCATGCGGGCCACCCCACGCACATGCCGCGCACACAGCATTGCAACTGAGAATAGAACAAACAAGACATTTTTATATATAAAAGCAACAATCATATAATTTTAATATGTACAGCATAACTGACCTACAGGCTATGACCGACTCCGACTTGAAGAGCATAGCCAAGAAAATGGGCCTGAACGAGAATTTAGACAAAGACACGCTCATATACGACATTCTCGACCAGCAGGCCATCGACTCGGTGAAGAGCGATGCGCCCAAGGCCGAGAAGCCGAAGGGCAAGCCCGGACGCAAGCCAAAGGCTGCCAAAGAGGCAGCCGACAAGCCTGCGGCCGACAAGGCCGAGAGCAAAGAGCCGAAGAAGAAGGCCGCCGAGCAGCCCACCACCGGCGAGGCTCCTGTGAAACGCCGCCCAGGGCGCCCGCGCAAAAACGCCATCGAGCCCGCCGCAACCGCCGACGCCGCAAAGGCTAAAGCCGCTGACACAGCAAAGGCCGAGAAGCCCAAGGGCAAGCCCGGACGCAAACCCAAGGCAGTGAAAGAGGCTGAAGCCAAAGAGGCGGCTGCAAAGGAGGCCGAGAGCAAGAAGGCAGCCGCCGAGCAGAGCGCCGAGGCCGCAGCACAGCCGCAGCCCGAGCAGGCCGCTCCCGCAGCGCCCGAGGCCAAGCAGCAGCCGGCCGAGCAGGCCGCCCCCGCAGCCGAAGCCCCTGCAGCAGCCAACGAGCAGCAGCAGGCAACACCTGCCACCGCAGCGCCCAAGAAGCCGGGCAGCGAGTTTCAGAACTTCTTCGGACAGCCTCAGCAGCCCAAGCAGCAGCCGAAGCGGCACGACACATCGGCTTTCGACTCATTCTTTGGCGCACGCCCCATGCAGACGTTTAAGCCCCGCACCCAGGAAGAGCGCGAGGAGGCCGCCCGCCGTGCCGAGGAAGAGCGCCGCATAGCTGCCGAAGAGGCAGCCAAGGCCCCCATCGTGATTCAAGAGCCCAAGGCCGAGAAAGAGCCCAAAAAGAAAAAGGGCAAGAAGAACCAGCAGCAGGCCGCCGCGCAAAACGACAACCCCTACAGCAACAACCCCTACAACTTCGACGGCATTATTGACGGATGCGGAGTGCTGGAGGTGATGCCCGACGGATACGGATTTCTGCGCTCGTCGGACTACAACTATCTGACCTCGCCCGACGACATATATGTGTCGCAGTCGCAAATCAAGAACAACGGCCTCAAGACCGGCGACGTGGTGGAATGCACCATTCGCCCGCCCAAGGAGGGAGAGAAATACTTCCCCATGTGCGAGGTGAAGCTGATTAACGGCCGCAACCCCGAGTTTGTGCGCGACCGCGTGCCCTTTGAGCACCTGGTGCCACTGTTTCCCGACGAGAAGTTCGACCTTGAGAGCCACAAGCGCCAGTGCATATCCACCCGCATCGTCGACCTGTTTGCCCCCATCGGCAAGGGCCAACGCGGCCTCATTGTGGCTCCGCCCAAGGCCGGCAAGACGGTGCTGCTGAAGGACATTGCCAACGTGATATCGGAGAACCACCCCGACACCTACATGATAATACTGCTCATCGACGAGCGCCCCGAGGAGGTGACCGACATGGCACGCAGCGTCAACGCCGAGGTGATTGCCTCGACATTCGACGAGCCAGCCGACCGCCACGTGAAGATTGCCGACCTGGTGCTGCAAAAGGCCAAGCGCATGGTGGAATGCGGCCACGATGTGGTGATTCTGCTCGACTCCATCACCCGCCTGGCCCGCGCCTACAACACCATTTCGCCTGCTTCGGGCAAGATTCTCTCGGGCGGTGTCGACGCCAACGCCCTGCAGCGCCCCAAGCGCTTTTTCGGCGCCGCTCGCAACATTGAAAACGGAGGCAGCCTCACCATCATAGCCACCGCCCTGATCGAGACCGGATCGAAGATGGACGAGGTGATTTTCGAGGAATTCAAGGGCACCGGCAACATGGAGCTGCAGCTCGACCGCAAGCTGGCCAACAAGCGCATATTCCCCGCCGTAGACATTATGGCGTCGAGCACGCGCCGCGACGACCTGCTGCTGTCGAAGGAGACCCTCAACCGCATGTGGGTGCTGCGCAACAACTTCTTGAGCGACCGCACTTCGGTGGAGGCCATGGAGCTGATAAAGAAAGAGATGGAGCGCACGCGCAACAATCAGGAGCTGCTGCTCACCATGAACCGCTAAGCACCGCAGGCCAATGGCAAGGATTCTGGGAATTGACTACGGACGCAAGCGCACGGGCATTGCCGTGACCGACCCGCTGCAAATCATCGCCAACGGGCTGGAGACAGTGCCCACCCACACGCTGATGCAGTATATAAAGGACTACACGGCGCGCGAGCAGGTGGAGCGCATAGTGATAGGGCTGCCAAGGCAGCTCAACGGCGAGCCGTCGGAGAGCATGCGCTACATCACCCCATTCGTCAACCGCCTGAAAAAGGAGATGCCCGATATGCCCGTGACGATGTATGACGAGCGGTTCACCTCGACCATTGCCCACCGCGCCATGATTGACGGCGGCATGAAGAAGAGCGACCGCCGCGACAAGGGACGGGTTGACTCGATAGCGGCCACCATCATACTCACCGACTACCTGCAAAGCGCAAAGGGCGGCCCGGGCATGGAGCTGTGAAAGGCGGAAAAAATGATTCAGGACAAACAAGCAAAACCAAAACAACAATAACGAAGATTTTTCTATATGATACTACCCATATATCTTTACGGCCACCCAGTGCTGCGGAAAGTGTCGGAGCCTGTGACCAAGGACTACCCCAAGCTGCAAGAGCTCATCGACGACATGAAGGAGACCATGTATTCAAGCGACGGCATAGGCATTGCCGCACCGCAGGTGGGGCACAACATCCGCCTGGTGTATATCGACGTGGATGTGATCTCCGACCGCTTCCCCGAACTCAAGGGGCGCAAAATGGTGCTCATCAACCCCGAACTCACCATCGACGAGAACAGCAAGACGGTGACCCGCGAAGAGGGCTGCCTGAGCGTGCCCGGCGTGAGCGAGAACGTGACGCGCCACGAGAAGCTGCACATCAAATACACCGACGAGAACTGGGAGACCCACGAGGAAGACGTGGAGGGATACCTGGCCCGCGTAATTCAGCATGAGTGCGACCACTTGGATGGCATCCTGTATGTGGACCGTGTGTCGCCCATACGCAAGCAGTTGATCCGCTCCAAACTCAACAACATTGTGAAGGGCAAGGTGCGCTGCAGCTACCGCACCAAGGGCTTCAAGCCCGCACACAAGCACTAACGGCGGCCCGGCAGGGCCTAAACACCATAAAGCAGCCTCGGCAGAACCCAACGCAGTTCCTGCCGAGGCTGCTTCTATTGTTGCCCACAGGCATAAAAAAGTGAAGGGTGTCTCGCGACAGCCTCCACAATAAAATCTAATACCATGAAAAACACACGCACAAATATAGGCATTTAATTGCTTATTATTGCTGTCCGGTAAAAGTTTTTTAGGGCAAAAAGATATGGCTGACTCTTC
>CAVKDU010000063.1:0-13598 GCA_963655175.1 Wujia chipingensis
TACTGTGGTTCGGGCATGATTCGCACGCCGTTTTGACTTTTACCGGACAGCAATAACCTGAAATGATTAATTTTCCCCACCTTCCGTTAAGCGGGCGGAACAATCCCATTAGGGATTGGATATGTGTAGGCAGGTATGCAGCGGAGGCCTTGTCCGACGCGAAATGCCTGCTCAGCTGCCACCCAAGCCCACGCATTCCATTAGGAATGCGACCGCTGCCGCCTCGTAATGCTTGAACGTATAAATTAATTAACTGATTTACATGTAATTGCGGCGGACGTGGCATGCCACGTCCCTACAGTTTGTGGCATTGAGCGGGCTCGCATCTCCCCCTCAAAAAATTATCTCCGATTGTCTCTATTGTCGTTAAAAATGGCGGGCTATTCTGTCCGTGTGAATTTCAGCCCCTCGGCGTGCGGCAGGGGCAGCGTGACGCTGCTCACTGTGGGCGGCAGCTCGGGCAGCACCAGATAGGCGCGGCCGCGGCACACCACGTGATAGGTGTTGATGGGTGAACTGTCGGTGCCGAGGCCCAGCATGTAGCGCCGCTGCATCTCTTTGGCGTCAAGGCCGCTGCTGGTGGTGATGCGCGCCCCTATGCGCATAGTGGTGGTGTAGCGGGGGCTGCTGAGCGGCACCACGGCGAAGTCCTCGCCTGGAAACTCATACACGGTGCTGGCCACGGCGGGCATGTTGCTGCGCAGCTGCGTCATGGGCCGCCCGCCCTCCAGCATGCGGCCGCTGCGGTAGCGGCGCAGCACGTTGGGCGGCAGAAACTGCACGTTTTGCTTGTGAAAGTAATAGCAATAGTAGGTGTTGTAGATGTAGTAGTTGGGCGAATAGTAGCACACGGGCATCAGAAAGCGGTTCTGCTCGCGAAACACGCTGGCCTCAATCACCGCCTGGGCGGGAGCTGCGGCAATCTGCGCCTTCACTTCGCGGTCGTAGGCTCGGAAGCGCCACAGCACGCCCACCGCCCGGGCTGCGGGCCACACGCTGGCGGCCACCAGAGCGGCTGTGGCCCACTGCTGCCACCGCCTGCGGCCCTCCACGGCGCGCCACGCCACCGCGGCAATGCCGATAAACGCCACCGTGGCATAGAATGTGAACGCGCGCGAGCGGTTCACGCCCAACAGCAGCATCCACAGCAGCGAGCCGGCAAACACGCACCACACGTCGCTGTCCACCGCACTGCGCAGGCGCGCCGTGAAGCGCAGCCTCAGCAGGCAGGCCACCGCCCACACCACCATCAGTGCCGGAAACACATAGAGGGCGCTGCGTCCGCCGGTGATGTAGAGCCGCTGCAATGCGGTGTGGGCCAGACTCATGCCGCCCACTATGGTGCCGCCGTCGTCGAGCCGCTCCCACGCCCCCGGCGAGGCCACAATCACCGCCATTCCGGCCAGATATCCTGCCATTGCCACCACCGAGGCGCGCGTCAGGCGGCTTCGGTCTATAGCCAGCCACAGGGCCATGCCGGTGAAGAAGCCAAACGAGGTGGCCTCGTTCATGTTGCCGGCCACTGCCGAGGCAATGAACAGCGCCGCGCACCGTGCCGCCCCAAGGCGGCTGTGCAGGTTGCGCCTGAGCCACCACCACAGCGCCAGCGTGGCGGCCACCGCCCACAGGTAGTTCACACTGCCCGTGAGCCACATCATGGTTTCGCCCGGGTTGGGAAACGACAGCATCACAAAGGCAAACGTGAGGGCCACAATCACCGCCGGCCTGCGCCCGCGGGTGCTGAGGTCGGCGGTGAGGTGCAGCGTGAGGGCAAACACGGCGGCATTGCACACGTCGAAGGCCGCCTTGCCCAGCAGGCCGCAAAACAGCTGCGCCAGGAAGTTGGCAAAGCGGCCGTTGGTGGTGATGAAGTGGCTGGCGTGCGAGCGCACCACATCGGCCAGCGAGGTCATGGGCATGCCGCCCGAGTTGTCGATAAAGGTGTATATTATGTCGTCGTCCTTGAGCGTGGTCAGGGCCGACATCAGGGCAAACACTGCCGTGGCTGCCGCGATGGCCGCCCAGTAGCCGGGGTGGGTTGATGCTGTTTTGCTCATCGTCGTTGCTTTTGGTGGGTTGGTGGCGTTAAGTGCTGCAAAGTTAGGGCAAACGCCAATAAAAAGCAAAGGCACGCGGGAGCATTGCTGCGCTCCCGTGTGCCTTTGCACTATGTTGTGGTGTTGCCGCTTCGCGCCTTAGCGCGTCACGGCCACTTTCTTCACTATTTGCTGTCCGCCGGGCAGCGACACCTTAACGGCATACACGCCTGTGCCAAGGTCGGCGAGGCTGATGCTGCTCTGGCCGGCCACGCTGGCCAGCTGCACGCCGCCCATGGTGTAGATGGCGCAGCTGGTGTATGGGCCGCTGATGTCCACGCGGTTGCGCTTCACCGTCACTGTGGTGCCCTCGGCCGCTGTGGCGCTGATGCCTGTGGCGGGGGTGCGCTTCAGCTCAAACGAGTGGAGGCCAAACTTGGCGCTCACGCTGCTCTCGGGCAGGAATGCCAGATAGTAGACGCCGCTTTGCGGCACGGTGAATGTGGCGCTGGCTGTGCCGCGCTCGGCTCCGCTGGCTATGTAGCTCTCGTCGCCGCTGGCCACGGTGGTTGTGAATGCCGATGGCACGTCTTTGTCGGCCAGCAGCAGGCGCAGTTTCGACTCGCCGTTGAGCGGGTTGGCCGCGTCGGTGCCGGCTATGCTGTAGCCGAACGAGGCTTCGTAGGTGGCTCCGGCCTCAAGGCTGAACGCGGGTGCCTCGTAAAGGCTCGGGGTCTTCCACTGCTTCATCCAGTCGGTGTAGGTGCGCGATGCATACACGGCCGTGTCGCCGCCTTCGGTGGCCACCGCCCACTGGTTGGATGTGGTGGTGGGGTGGTAGTGATACCATTCGCCCTCGCGGGTGGCGAAGTCGGCCTTGTAGGGTGCTTCGGCGGTCACGGCGAGGCCCTTGGCCGGTGTCTCGATCACATACTGGTCGGTCACCAGATAGCCCCACGTGTTGGTGGTGGTGCACTGCACGCCCAGGTAGTAGTCGCCCTCGTTGGCAATGGTCACGGTGGCCATCTCCTTGGTGGCCTTGTGGTCGGCGTTGAGGGTGTCGGTCAGCTGGGCCACCTTAATGGTCATGGCCTCGGGCTTGGGCTCGGTGCCCAGATACACGGCAAAATTCTGCTTGTATTTGTCGGCGGTGTTGCCCGTCATCGTTTTCCAGAAGAAGCTCACATTGTATGTGCCGGCAGGAATGTGCACGCGGTTGAGGAATGCCCAGTCGCCATTGCTTGCATCGGCTGCTTTGGCGTTGTGTGCCAGCGAGCGCAAGCCCTGGTAGGGGGTGTAGCTGCTCACGGTCCACTTCTTGGTGGCGTCGAGTTGCAGTGCGGCGTTGTCGCTGGTGTTTTCAAAGCCTATGGTGGCTGGCACGGTGAGTGTGGCCCACTTGGTGGGGCCTTCGGCCTGGAATGTGTTGTTTTTGGAGTCGGCATCGCCGTTGCATGTCATGCTCACGGCAAAGGTGTAGGTGCCGGGCTTGGTGAACTGTGCCTTGTCGGCCAAAGTGCATGTGGCCGTTTCACCGGCCTTGATGGTGCCGTCGTAGGCACCGGTAATGGTTTGCTCCGATACCGTCTTGCCGCCGTCGGTACCTGTCACCTTGCAGGTGAACTTGGCGCCGCTCAGGTCGGCCATGCCATAGTTGGCAATGCTCACGGTCAGCTGGCCGTCGGCGGGGTCATAGCTGCTGCCCGTCACGCTCGAACTGGCGCCTACCAGCGCCACCTCGTTGGCCGCGTCCACTCTGAAGTCGTCCACAAATATCTGGTCGGTGCCCTCGGTCACAAGAATGGCGAAGTAGTAGTTGCCGCCGTCGGTGTCGGGAATGTCGAAGTAGGCGTTGGCATAGCTGTAGCCGCGGCCGTTGATGCTGAGGGTGTTAAGCACCTTGGCATCGGTCAGCAGACCCTCGAGTGTGGGGTCTTTGGTGAGCAGAATCTGCATCTTGCTGGTGCCGTAGGTGGTGCTGAGGCCGTAGTAGAACGACACTCGGCCCTTTTGGCCGCCTGCGAGCGCAATGGCGGGCGAGATGGCATAGTCGTTGTGCTTCACATTGGGGGTGTAGTTGAGGTAGAGCGTGCGCTGGCCGTCGATGGCATAGCCGCGGGTGCTCTCCACGCCCCAGTAGGTGTCGTCGTCGTCAACGTTCACGCTGCTCCATTCCAGCGAGTCGGCCTTGGCCTCAAAGCTGGTGCGGTAGGGGAACGCGTGCGGCGCATACACATATATCGCTTTGGCAATGCTGTCGTTGCTGCGGTCGCCGTCGTCGGCAGTGCTCACCCAGGCGCGGAGCGTGTGGTTGCCGGCCTCGCTCAGGTTGGCCTGCTTGCTGAAGGTGTATTCCATCTCCTGGTTGGGCTGCAGGCTGGCTATGCTCTCCTCAACGGCTGTGCCGCCGTTGATCTGGTAGGCCACCTTCACCGCCTGCTGCTCCTTGAGACCCTCGTTGCGCACCTTGATGGTGACGGGTGTCGAGGCGGTGGCAAGCATGGCTTCGGCCGGAGCCGAGGCTTCGAGGCAGCGCACGTCCTCGTAGGGCTCGCAGTAGGTGAGCTGCGACACAGCCACCTGGCCCGATGTGGCCGCTGCAAGGCCGATTATGTAGTCGCCGTCGGCGAGTACGTCGAATATGAAGTTCTGGTAGGTGGGCGTCAGCGTCTGCATCAGCGAGCGCGATCCGGCCTTCGTCTCAAATTTGCCTTTCACCTGTGTCAGGTAGGCCTGTATGCTGGCTGTGGCGGCAGTGGATGTGCACAGCAGCTTCACCTTCACCTTGCCCTTTTTCAGGCTTATGCCCTTGGTGGTGTAGAGGTACGACGCCTTGTTGGCCGGCGTGAATATCCATGCGTTGTAGCGGTCCATGTAGGTCCAGCCAGTGGAGCGGTAGCTGTAGGTGGTGGCCAGCGCCTGCTTTGCGTTGGCTTCGGTCACGGCGTAGGGCAGGACGGCGTTGTCGAAAATCTCGACTGCGGTGCTGGCCGTGTCGTTGCTGGCATAGGCGTCGCTGCCTGCCTCTGCCCATGCGCGCACGGTGTGGCTGCCTGCTGCGAATGTGGCCGGCGCGAAGGTGTGCAGCAGGGTGTCGCCTGCTGCCATGGGCTTGTTCACTGTCTCAGTCACCGTGTTGGCCCCGTCGATGTCGTAGCTCACCTTGAAGCTGCTCACTGCGGCGCCGTAGTTGCTCACGCGCACGCTCACTGGCTGCTGCCTCATGGTGCCGCTGGAGAGGGCGGCTACGCGGCTCACACCCATGTCAGTCTTAGCCTCGGGTGTGATGCTCACATTGTCTAAAAACAGCGATTGCGACACAAAGTTGCTGATGGGCGACCCGTGGTCGTGGAATGCGATGCGCACCGTCTTGCCGGCATATTTGCTCAGGTCGAGGCTGCGCCAGTGCCAGTCGGCGTAGGCGCGCGGAATTTCGCACATCAGCGTGTCGGTGAATGCGGTGGTGTCGGCCGTGGTGGTCGACACCAGCACGTCGAGCCTTATGCGCTGCGCGTCGCTCGTCACGTTGCTGGTGTTGTAGCCTGCGGCCACGGCCATCATAAAGTTGAGCGCGTCGCCATTGGCCACGGCCACCGGCGGTGAAATCAGCCAGTTGCTTGGCGGCACCTTGCCTACGGCCATGAGGCCGCCGGTTTTCGACACGGCGCACCGCGCGCCTCCGAGTTTGTTCACTGTGAGCGACCCACTCTTGAATTGCGTTTCGGTTGCATACTGGGTCTGCGTCCACAGTCCTTTGCCCGCCGCGGCATGCACCTCGGTCCAGCCGCCGGCTGTCACGCCGTCGTCCTCAAATGTGGCGTTCAGCGTTTGTGCCGATGCTGCCGGCCACACTGCTGCGGCAGCGAGCAGGGTTGTGAGTAAAAGTTTCTTTCTCATGTTTCAATGAAATTATGGATTGTGACTTTTTGATGCAAAATTAGGCAATATTGTGTCAATTGGTTGGCTTTGAGCCATGCAATTACTACTGCGTGCACATCACCTACCACCGACAATTGCTACGGCATCAATGTCTACATGCTTGAGCAGCAGCGGTTAAGGCTTCCACTTGGACGGAAGCATAATTGAAATAAAATTTTGGACTGCGGTGATAGATATAAATTATAATGGCGTGATTTGTTTCGATTGTCCTGTTGTGGGGCTAAAATTGATGCAAGAATGTAACAAGACTGTCTTGCTGCTGGAGGCCGAATTTCTTGCGCAGGCGGTTGCGCGCCGACTCCACGCTGCGCACTTCGCGGAATGTGATGTCGGCGATGCTCTTGGTCGACAGCCCGAGGCGGATGAATGCGCACAGGCGCATTTCCTTGGGCGTGAGTTCGCCCACGCGGTCAAACAGGTTGTCGAAAAACGACGGATACACCTTGTCGAAAATCTCTCGGAACTCCTCGGCCGTGTAGCCGCTCTCGTAGCTTGCGATGAGGGCAAGCACGCTGCGCACCTTGGCGCGGGCCTCGGTGTTTTTTGGATTCAGTTTCAGCAGGGTGGCTTTGAGCTGACTGTTGAGCTCGCCTATGTATTCGCTGTTGTGCATGGCGGCTATGCTGCGCGTCATCTCGGCCGCGGCGGTGTGGCGCGCCTCGTCCTCAACCTGGACAATGCGCTGGTTGAGCTGCTCCACCTCGGCGGCGTGCTGCTCGCGCATTTGGCGCATCAGCTGGCTGTCGCTGTTGGCGGCCTTCTGCATCTGGGCGAACTTTTGGTGCACTCGAATGCGCGTGGCCCTGATGATGAAGTAGATGGTGGCCATGGCCGCCACCACGGTCAGCGCCAGTGCCCACAGCAGTGCCGCGCGCCACGTGCGCAGCGCGTCGATGCTGTGCAGCAGCGACTGCTCGCTGGCATAGAGGTTTTCGATTACGCGCGTGCGCCCGGCGTTTTCAGCCGCCGCCACCGAGTCGCGCAGGACCGAGCGCTGCTTCATGGCGGCGTGGGCCGCCTGGTAGTCGTGCTGGCTGGCGCAGGCGTCGGCCAGCGCGCCCAGCAGCACTATGCGCTGCTCCACTGCTGCGCCGCCGTTCACCGCCAGGGCCTTTTCATAGTAGTCGCGCGCCTTGCCGGCCTGCCCCATGTCGGCATATATTGCTCCTATCAGACGGTAGGTGTCGCCCAAATACATGCGCTGGCCGTGCCGCTGCTGGTAGTCGGCTATCTTCATGGCCATGCCGAGCGCCATTTGCGGCTGTCCCTGCTTGCGGTAGATGCTGGCAATGTTGCGCCGCATCAGCATCTCAAGGTCGGGCTGGCGCAGCCCGTCGAGCTGGTGCAGGGCCAGAAAGGCCAGTTCCAGCCCCTTGTCGAGGAGCCCCTGGGCCACCATGTCGCCCGACAAGTTGTTGTAGTTCACCATCAGCCGCTCGCGGTCGCCCGCGGCCTCGTTGATTTTAATGGCGTGGCGCAGGCAGCTCTCGGCCTTGCGGTGGTCGCCCTGCCCCGAATACATGATGCCGAGATTGTTGAGCAGAATGGCCTCCTCGGCCTCCATGCCGTGGGCCTTGGCGATGCCCATGGCGCGGTTGTAGGTGTCGCACAGCTCCGACAGCAGCCCGGTGCTGCTGCATGCCGCCCCCAGCTCGTCGAGCATGTAGATGTAGTATTGCAGCTCCTCCTTGCTGCCGTTGCCGTCGCTCAGCTGCGGTACCACTGCCGAACCAAACTGCACGCACTGGCTGAACTTCTGGCTGCGGTTGAGGTTGGCCATCACGCCAAACACCGCCTTGAGCAGGGCCGCGCGGCTCACCTTGCGCGGCTGTAGGCGCAGCAGCGAGTCGACCGGGGCGGCCTGCGGGCTGCCCTTGATGCCGCATGCGGCGCACTGCCGCCCTATGCTGGTGAGCTGGGCGTGCACGTCGACCGCCGCACACCGCGCGGTGGCGGCGAGCAGCAGCAGGGCTAATATGACAAATCTCCTTATCAAGGCTTGTGACTTTTGCGTTTTACAAAGATAGTGCAAATCGAGCGCAGAGTGCCGAAACGAGCCCGCTCGATTTCGGGCTATGCCGAGATGCAGCCTATCTTCTACAAAGATAGTGCAAATCGAGCGCAGAGAGCTGAAACGAGCCTGCTCGATTTCGACCTATGCCGAGATGCCGCCTATCTTCTACAAAGGTACAAAAACTGAGGCGAAATCGCCGCAAACAGTCGCGTCAAAAAAAATGTGTCCTACACTCACGTGCAGGACACACCCCATTAAAATTTATATAATAATCCTATTGTTGTATGCTCGGATTTCTACGATGCATTACACACAAGATGATTATTTAACCTTCTCGTAAATGTAAACCTCGTGGATTTCCTTAGTGTAACCCTCTTCGCTGAACGGAGCGAGCGACATGCCAAGGCAAATCTGAGTACCGCGGTTGTTGAGCACGAGCAGGTCGTCGGTGTTGGGATCTACGGTCAGACCTTCGATCTCACCAGCGCGGCGGAAGTCAGTCATCTCGCGGAAGAGCTCCAGCTTGCCTGCGATTGCGCCAGCGGCAATCTTGCCAGTGCGCATAACGGGCTTGCCGTTTTCGAGCTTCACAGAGAACGGAGTCTCCTTAACGACCTCAGTACCATCTTTCAGACCAGTGTAGGGAACATTGCTCACGTCGGCAATGTAGATGCAGTCTGCAATGCCGTAAGCCGACTCACCGTCGTCAGCAGAGAAGAGCATCTTGCCATCGGCAATGTAAATACCCTGGCACCAGTAGGGAGTAGGACGGCACTGCATCTTGGTGTAGTACTTGCCAGTCTCCAGACTGTATGCATATACGTAGCGGCTGTCCACCCAGTCACTCATCCAGATGAGGTTCTTCTCACGGTCAACTGCAAGACCAGACACCTCTACTTGGCCTGATTCTGCGCACCATGGAATATCCTTGATCCATTTCAGAGTGTTGGCGTCATACACGCTGACGGCGATGTTCTGGCCACGGCCGAATTCAAACTTCTCGTTGCCGGTGTAGATCTTGCCATCGTATACGTCGATGTCGCCAAAGTGGTTGGCCTGCTCGGGATGCGGGAACAGGGGGTCAGACTTAGTCTGAACGCGCTTAGCAACCAGATTCCAGTTGTGGTCGAACTTGTAGAGACCACGAGTGTCGCTTACATAGAAGAAGTCCTTGTCAGCGGCGATGCCCTGACGGCCAGGAACCTCCACCACTTTCTTCAGACGATACTCTGTGCCCAGGTGCTGAGCGTTTGCAACTGTGCCTGCTAAGCAAGCGGCAGCCAAAATAAACATTAACTTTTTCATAACGCTTGTCTTTGTTTAATTAGTTGGTTGTTAATAATATTGTAAGTTAAGTGTAAAACTTAATTAGCAATCTTGTCGGTTTGGATTTTCTGCTTTTGTTTCTTTTTTAGAACTTGAAGAGGCCCATGAGCTGTACCTGCTCGCTGCCC
The DNA here is from genome assembly GCA_963655175.1 of Wujia chipingensis. Taxonomy (GTDB): domain Bacteria; phylum Bacteroidota; class Bacteroidia; order Bacteroidales; family Muribaculaceae; genus Sodaliphilus. Next base: position 9,444 of record CAVKDU010000063.1, read on the forward strand.
TTGTAGCCAACGGCCTGCTCAACATCGCTGTTGTAGAAGAAGTGGCCATAGTTGAGCTGGATCTTCACGTTCTTGAACAGCTGGTAGGTGCAGCCCACGAGCACGCGGTTGTAGTTGGCACCGGGAGTCAGCTTGTTCATGTCGTCCTTGTACATGTCCCAGCGAACGAGGGGAAGGAACTTGCCTGCGTGGTAGCCGGCGAACACATATGCGCCCTGCTCTTTAACCACGTCCTTGTCGTTCTTGGTCGACTTTGCGAAGCCGTACTCTGCGCGCAGGTCAAGACCGTTGGGGTCGTTATACCATGCGCCAGCCACGAAGCGGTGCATCGGGTTGTACTTGCCTTCGCCAACGCCTTGGCCACCAGCCAGAGCCTGCGATGAATACTCACCCCAGTTGTAAGTGGCCTTCACGTTGAAGTTCTTGAAGGGGCGGATTGTTACGCTGGCAATAATGTCCTTGCTATTGTTGCGGTCGTCCTTGCAGGGAATCGAGCCGTTGGTCACAGCAAAGTCGTAGTGGAAGTAGCGGTAGCCTTCGCCGCTGTCGCCGATGTCACCGATGAGCATAACGCCCAGGTCGCGGCCGTAGTCCACAAAGTTGTATTCGTAGGGGTTGCGGCATGCAATGCGGTAAACGATGTTAGAGAAGTCCACAGTCTCCAGGGTTGCGGGCGAGATGTCGTAGTTCTCATAGCCCATCGGAGTGTAGAATTGACCGGCGCGGATCTTGAACTCGGGAGCAATCTTCCAAGTTGCGAATGCGTCCATCACCTGGATATTCTTCTGGCCGTTGCCATTGGTAGAGCCTGCGATGCCGTTGAAGGCCTCGATTTGCAGACGGAAGTCAACCTTCTCGCCAACGTTGCCGTCCATGATTAAGCGGAGGCGCTTAGCCTGGAACGAAGAAGAAGAGCTGTTCTTGTTGCTGGTGAAGTTCCAGCCAGTCTGCAAGTAACCAGAAATCTTGGGCATGTGTGCAAGCACCTTCTGCCAAGTCGACTCTTGAGGAGCGGCAGCTGCTTCAGCAGATGCCTCGGGAGCTGCCTCGGGGGCGCTCACTTCAGCTGCGAATGCCGGGCAAGCCAGCGCTGCGCAACCAATCATTACAGATAAAAATCGTTTCATAAACAAATGTAATTAATTAGGGATATAAAATATAATTTTTCAGTTGCTAATAAGTTGGTTTTAGCTCTGTAAAACTTTCATAGCGTAAAAATAGGGCAAATTCCGAACATGGCCAAATTTTCTCAATTTTTTTTTTAATTTGTGAGCATTTCTAACCACTTTTCGGCCTTTTTCTCCTCTTTTTATTAAAAAAGGTGAGGAATGAACGCAGAGCGGCGGCGTCAGGCTGTGTCTGTGCAGCCGCTCTGCGTGGCGTTGAAGCATGTTCAACAGCGAGTTACTTGCCGCGCGACTTCAGCAGCAGGCGGCCAAACTCCTCGATGTTGAGGGCGGTGATGTCGGGCTGCGGGTTGCTTGCCACGGCGGTTTCGAGTGTGGTTTCGCCTGAAAGAACCAGCACGCCCAGCGAACCGGCGTTCTGCGCCGTCTTCACATCGGTGTAGATGCGGTCGCCCACCATGGCCAGCTCCTCGCTCTTGAGGCCGCGCTTGTCGCGGATGCAGTAGAGCATGTTGGGGTTGGGCTTGCCTATCACCACGTCGGGCACGCGCTTCGACGCCCCCTCAATGGCCTTGCATATCGAGCCGCAGTCCACCAGAATCACCTCTTGGTCGGTGGGGCACACCCAGTCGGGGTTGGTGGCAATGTAGGGGATGTCGGCTTTCGAGGCCCACCATGTGGCGCGGCACAGGCGCGAATACACCAGCGTGGTGTCGAAGGCCACCACCAGCACGTCGGGGCGGTCGTTGGGGTCGTCGGCGCACAGCTCGAAGCCCGCCTTGCGGAACTCCTCCTGCATGCTGGGCGTGCCCAAGGTGAAGAGGCGCTTGGCCTGCGGATAGTGCTGCTTGATGTAGTCGATTGTGGCTATCGATGAGGTGTACATCTGCTCGTCGGTGCACTCAATGCCCAGCTTCTCGAGCTTGGCCATGTAGTCCTTGTGGCTCTTGGTGGGGTTGTTGGTGAGAAACGAGTAGGTGATTCCGTTGGCCGTGAGGTCGGCAAGGAATTTCTTGGTGTAGGGGAACAGGGTTGAGCCCATATAGATGGTGCCGTCCATGTCGAGTGCCACATGCTTGATGCGGGCGCATGCCTCCATCAGCTTGTCGTCGCTCATGGGGCTCATGTATTTGTCAAATTGCATATTGCTTGTTGTTTGTTTTTATGATGGTTATGTACATACATTATATGTAATAAACAAGGGCGTGGGAAAATTCCGTGCAGCAGCTCCCGCCAGCGTGGGGTGGGGCGCTCATGAAATTTCCCCACGCCCGTTGTTTTTAGGTCTCGTGAAGCCCTTGCCGCCAAGCGGCCCGGAGCGTGAGATTAGGATTGCAGCTTAGTCTTCGTCGTAGTTGATTTGCTGGCTGCGCTCATAGCCGTCGCGCGGAGCGTTCCACATCGAAATGAGCACAAACATGCCAATCACAGCCACCACGATGATGGTCTCAAACACGTGTGTCCAGCCATAGCTGTCGGCCACATAGCCCACCAGAATGCCCGAGAGGCCCGAGCCCAGATAGCCCAGAATGCCGGCGATGCCGTTGGCGCGCGCCGAAGCCTCTTTGGTTGCCTGGTTGCCCAGCTCGATGCCGATGAGGGCCTGCGGGCCATAGATGAAGAAGCCTGCGCCCACCAGCACAGCGGCTGTGAGGCCGAGGCTGGCCGAGTTGGGCAGGAAGCGGAATATGGTCATGAACACGGCGGCGCCCAGCATGCACACCACGCACATGCGGTGTCCCTTGCCCTTGAAGATCTTGTCGGTGAGCCAGCCTGCCACCAGAGTGCCCACGATGCCGGCAATCTCAAATGCGGCAACTGTCCAGGCGGCGTCCTTGATGTTGAGGCCGCGGCTCTCGGTGAGGAATTTCGGACCCCAGTCGAGCACGCCCATGCGCACCACATACACAAACAGGTTGGCGATGCAGAATGTCCACACCCAGCGGTTGCGCCACACCATCACCTTCTCAAATTTCTTGCGGGCCTTGGCGCTCTTCTCGGCAGCCTTGAGGCCGCCCAGGTTGGTGCCGGGCAGGTCGGGCAGACCCACTTCCTTAGGCTCGTCGCGCAGTGTGATGAAAATCAATATGGCGCCGCACACGGCCAGGCAGGCGGGCACGTAGAAGCAGAGCTTCCAAGCGCCGATGTGGGCTGCATACTGCATGGCCTGCTGTGCTGCCATGGCGTCGCCGCCAAGGTTGGCGGTGATGCGTGCCACCACGTCGGGGTTGTTGCTCATGTCGGTGCCCAGGGTGCCCATCAGGTAGCCGCAGAGCACCACGGCCAGCGATGCGCCCACCGAGTGCGAGCAGTTCCAGATGCTCATCTTTGTGGCAAGCTCGCTGGGGTGAATCCAGTGAGGCAGAATGCGGGCGCACGGAGGATAGCCCATGCCCTGGAAATACTGGTTGAGGATGATGGTCACACCCATCACCATAATGAGCATGTTCACCATGTCGGGGCCGTTTTCCTGACCTGTGATGAGCGCGCTCAGGTTGGCGCCGAAGCCGAACGCGAAGTTCGACAGGGCGCACAGCAGCAGGCCCACGGCCATCACAATGCGGCCCTTCACGCGGTCAACGAGGTAGCCGTTGATGAAGCGTGAGAATCCATACACGAGCGATCCGGCAAACAGAATCCAGCCGAAGCTCTTGTTCGAGATGCCATACTCTGCCGTAAGGCCCGGCATGGCCAGCGAGAAGTTCTTGCGCACGAAGTAGAAAAGCGCGTATCCCACCATGGTGACGAGGATAGTGCGAATCTGCCACGACATGAACTTCGAGCGTTGTCCACCAAGTGAACTGTAAACGTCTTCTTTCATTTCTTTTGGTTGATGTTGTTTTGTATTATTTTGTGAAGTGTTTTTTTCGTTTCGCCGTTATGTGCGAACTGCTTAAAAAGTTGCCGCCACACATTCATTTCTGAGTTGGGGCGGCAACGCTAATCAGTTGAGGCAATCTATATTATGCAATATTATTGCTGCTGTTTTTTCTGCTCCACGAGATACTGCTCCTGCTTGTAGGTCATG
>CAVKDU010000064.1:0-13225 GCA_963655175.1 Wujia chipingensis
TGAGAAGAGTCAGCCATATCTTTTTGCCCTAAAAAACTTTTACCGGACAGCAATAATTGCAAATATTTGTTGCAAGTTAAAAAATAAAACAATACCTTTGCAAAAAGTAACAAACTATAAAAACACCAACAATATATTCCGTCAATGAACAAATTTCTACTTCTTACGTCAGCAATGGCGCTCACCGCAGCCTCGGCGCTGCAGGCACAGACGGCCCTGGTGCAGCACAGCAGCGCACAGGCCGTGAGTTTCAATGGGGGCAAGGCCACAGTGCTCAACCCCAACGCCGCCCCCACGGTGGCAGTGAAGAGTCTGCCCGGAGGACTCAAGCTGCGCGTAACGCGCACCGCAAGCGGCACCCTGCTCAAGCAGCTGGTGAAGCCGGCTGCCGGCCAACACGCAGTGAAGGCATCGAAAAAGCGTCTGGCCCCGGCCAAGGCCGAAGCCACAGCATCGCTCTACGAGAGTTTTGAAGACTGGGACGGCCAGAACGACGACTGGGTGCCGAGCAACTGGAGCCGCATAGTCACAGCCGACACGCTCAAGAACTACAATGGCAACTGCACATGGCACGTGTCGAGCGCAGTACCGTTTGGCCCGCAACCGGCCGACGGCCAGTATCAGGCCGCTTGCAACGCCGCCATCCAATACGATGACAACTACACCCCCATCACCTATCCGCAAGACGAGTGGCTCATCAGCCCCGAAGTGACGGTGAAGGCCAACGAGAAGCTGATGTTCACAGCGGGCTACTCGCCGCTGTTCCTGTTCAACACCACCTCGGGCGTTGACTGGAGCAACATGAAATTCCTGAAGCGCGAGGTGTCGGCCACCATCAAGGTGATGGTGCGCGAAGCGGGCGGCGAGTGGAAGCAGCTGCTCGACGTGTATGACCTCTACAAGGACATGGACTTTGAGACGCTGTTCGACGACTACAGCGACGTGGACAACTACAGCTACTCTCTGCCGTTGGCCGACTATGTGGGCAAAAAGGTGCAGGTGGCCTTCCGCTATGTGGGTGCCGACGGCAACGTGGTGGGCATCGACGCCGTGAAGATCGGCGTTCCGCAGCCGCAGGCAGCCTACCAGCGTCCGCAGGGCGCATTCTTCTTCGGCTTCAGCGACGACTACAAATTCCTGAGCGACAAAGACGGCAACGGCCTGATGCTGACACCCGCCTACACCGACCTTACTTGGAAGAACACCAGCAACAACGAGAGCGAATCGTTCTCGTGGCAGTATGACACCCCCGACAGCCAAGTGGGCACAAGCACCGACGAAGACCTCACGGTGAACTATCCTGCCGACTACACCACGGCATACAACTGGTTTAACATTCCCACCCTCACCGCAAGCGCCGAGGGTGCCACCGACTCGAAATACAAGTGGAGCGGCCTCGGCTTCCAGGCCGGCGGCCACGCCCAGTACACTGGCAGCGACAACACCACCACCCAGTATGGCGTGGGCAACTACGACATCAACAACAAGTTCTACCAGATTCAGGCAGCCGACAACCAGCCGCTGTATGGCTACTTCGACGGCATCGACAAGGTGTGGGCCACCATGTTCGGCGTCGACAGCGCACACCTCTATGGCATAGCCAACTACTTCAACGAGCCGCTGCACACCTACTCACTGTCGAAAGTGTCGGTGATGGGCAAGGGCGAGTTTGCAAGCGACGCCCTGCTCAAGCTCAACGTGATTGAGCTTGACGAGAACGGCCAGCTGGGCGACACCATTGCCTCGGCCACATGCAAAGGCGCCGATGTGATTCAAACCAACGTGGGCAGCGGCACCAACTACGCCTCCATTCCGTTCAAATTCAGCGAGGCCGTGTCGGTCGACACCCCGATATTAGTGGTGCTTGAAGGCTTCGACAACAGCAAGACGAAGACCTTCGGCGCATTCCAGAGCGGCCCCGACCCCGCAGAAGAGACCAACGGCTACTTCCTGATGCGCACCACCAGCGACGGCGAAACCACCGAGGCCCTCTATCCGCTGAGCGTGCTCAGCACCAGCGCAGGCACCTGCTACAGCTCGTTCCTGTTCAACCTCGACGCCGACTACGGCTGGTTTGAGCTCGACGACAAAAACGTGACCTACGACGAAGAAGGCACCGTGGTGGTCAAGCTGCCCGCCACCAACGCCACCACCACCTACGACGTGCTGGCTTCAGAGGCCGCAGCCAAGTGGCAATATGCATTCGACACCGACGAGGGCACAGCTCCCGAGTGGATCACCGTGAAGCTGGCCGACGCCAAGGCAGCCGATGACGTGATTGACGGCCGCGGCAAAATCACCTTCAGCGCAGCCAACCTGCCCGCAGGCGTTGACGAGCGCGCCACCACTGTGGTGATTGGCACTCCCGGCGGCTACAAGGAGTTCTACATTGTGCAGAGCAACGGCAGCGGCATTGCCAGCGTGGCATCGCAGCTTGGCGTGAAGGCCACCTGCGTGGGCGGCGACTTTGCAGTGAGCGCACCTGCCGGCGTGAGCGGCGTGAGCGTGTTCACCGCAGCCGGACAGCTGGTGAAGACCGCCGCAGTGAGCGGCAACTGCGTGGTGCCCGCGCAAGACCTTGCACACGGCATCTACCTGCTGCGCTTCACCAACGGCGCTGCAGTGAAAGTGGTGAAATAATCCACCCGCAGCACCCCTAACAGCACACAGCGGTGCGGACCCCATCGGGGCTCCGCACCGCTGCTTTTTTTATTTTCCACCTTATTCTTAGACGACTTCAGAAAAAACGACACATAATTACAACAACCATTTTTACACTAAGATTTTGTCGTTTATTGTCGTTTATTTGCTGTTTTTTTGAAAATTTCATTTTTATATTGTTGGTTTTATAAAAAAAAAGTATATTTGCATCGGCCAATTAATTTTTAGCATATGAAACGCATTGCTTTGATTTTAGCTGCAATAATAGCAGCTTTAGCTAATGCAAGCGCAGTGAGCATTAGCAAAGACGAAGCATTGAACCTTGTTAAGCAGCAATTGGGAAACGAACCTTTCGACTACTACGTGACAAGTGTCAATGAAGTTTATGACGATGGGAACGAATCATGTATCTTAGACTCTATCCCCAATGAGACGTGGCTTAAATGCCCCCAAAAGAAATGGCTGTTCTTCGTAGATGAGCAGCCCATGACAAACTGGGACCACAAGTGCTCTTTTTTTTACATTCCACAAGAAATTCCAGAACCAACCGAAGATAAGATTCCAATTGTTAAATTCAAGGGGAACAGGTATCCTGGTGGCATAAAATTGGACCTCATCGAGACTCACAGAGTAAAACACAGTGAATCTCAACACATTAATCCAATAAAAATAAAGAAAGTATACCACGATATTGATTGGCTGACATCAACATATTTTAGTGGAGACGTTGTTCTGATAATTGGCGGTGGATATAATGACGAGTCGAGTTATTCAACACACTGGAATGACTGCAAATACTTCTATGACGTAATCACTCAAAAATGCAACGCAATTCCAAACAGCACATACATATACTTTGGCGGAGGCGCAGGTCGGTATGTGACAGATGGCTGGCATGACACAAAAATCCCAACAGCAATAGGCGAAGATGACTATTGCTCCAACAACATAAAGTCAATAACCAGAAACAACGTACTTAATTTGTTTAAACAAATCAAACAAGACTATTATGACTCCGAAACGGGAAATTGCGGCATAAACAATTTGATTGTATTCGTTTCATGCCACGGCAGCATAGACAAACAAGGCAAACCATTTTTATGTATGTGGCAGGGTAATGACAGCGAATATAATAAATTTGAAAATCACAGGCTATATGCCAGTGAGCTAAAATCGCTACTTGATTCAATCAAATCAAAATACCAAACAGTGATTTTAGGCAATTGTTATTCTGGGGCATTCTTGAATACATTAAAAGCTCCGGGAAGAACAATAATGACCGCCTGTGGGCCAGAAGAGCTTTCACACGGAGGCACAGATTACTCAATGAATTTTGACTATGACTTCTTTGTCAATCACATAACAAATGCTATCAATGGAATTGACTACAGAGGAGACACAATTGATGCAGACGAGAATAAAGACGGCATTATTTCTCTAAAAGAAGCCTTTGGCTACGCTTGTGAACGCGACACAAAAGATGTGAAACAATATGCGCATGCAGATGAGCACCCCATGTATTGCTCAACACCAGCATGGGTAGGACAAGAAATGTCGTTTGACCACGACGTTGACAGTTCTTTGCTTTATGTACGTGACAATTTGCTCGACAGCGGTAATATGAGGACCACAGCCGACATTAATTGCTGGAACAGTCCTGATATATGGGTCAGGAGTCATCAAGATGGTTTGGAGAACCAATTTAGTGAACCAATAGATGCCAAGTGCGACACAGCATACATCTATACGCGGATTGGAAATCTTGGTATCAGAAACTTTAATGGCAAAATCAGTTCCAAAACTTTGGAGCTATATTGGTCGAAGCCATCTCTCACCGCTAATTGTTGGCATAACAATTATAGTGGTGGATTCATTGATTCTGTAAGAATCGCCCAAAACATCGCCGTTGACTCCTCAGTCGTGCTTTGCACGCCATGGGTTATCCCTACGGCATACAAAGGAATGAGGGCCTCCTGTATGGGCAACGTGCGCATTTTGGCTCGCATCAGGGACAATATGGATTCTTTGTATGCAGCAACTCCTAACATACCGCAAACTCTCAGGGAAATCTCTAACAGCCGTTATTTGGCAGATAAAAATCGTATAATAATAGCCAATGGTGGCGGGAGTGAAATCATGCCTCTAACAATCCAAAATTCAAGCGATTCTGTGCTGAATGTTAATCTGGTTCTATCAGCAGATTCATTAGAAAGGAAGCAACCATTGTTTGAAAAGATGGAATTATATGTAACCCTATCGCCCTCATTGGCTCAAAGTTGGACCGCCAACGGGAGTAAGGGCCGCAATATAAAAGTTTTGTCTGCAAAGCCCAACGAAGTGCGACTACTCGGATACGACAGCAAAATTGATGGATTGTCGTTGAATCCAGGCAAAACCGACAGTGTAATGTTTACTTGCAAAATGATTGCGAGTGACGCAATTGTAGTGCGTGGAACATATAATTTCAACATTGTTTCGCAAAATAGCAACAATCAGAACATGGGCGGTGCCGCAATGAACATTCGGTTAGACACAACCCGACCGGGTATTGACCCTGGCATTGACGTGGGAGATGCTGGCACCATAATTGGAGAAGACACATCTGTTACGGTTGTGGGCAATGTAAATGACTTGACTCGTATGATGACAGCAACTAACATTCAAGAGCCCGTTGACTATGAGTGGTATGATCCAGACGAAAACTTAATTGCCACAACAAAATCCGTTGCCTTTGATGACGTTAAAAAGGGTGCATATAAATTGCGCGTCACCGCCAAGAGTGATGGCGCTGTGGCCTATGCTTCGGCTGACATTAGCAAGCAAATAGCGTCTCGCATCAAGTCAATATCACCAAATCCATTTGACAGTCAAACGACTATTGCATTCAGCACACCTTGCGTTGGTAATGAAACCATTTGTGTGACATCTGTTTCTGGCAACAGTCTGCCCGTAAACATCAAATGTGGCAAAGGGGACTGTTCCATTGTAATTCAAACAAGCGGAATTCCAAGTGGGCAGTATCTTGTGTCCCTGCTGCAAAACGGCAAGGTAGCAGAAACATTACATGTAACTAAAAAATAAAGATAACATCAACACTAATCAGTTATGAGAAGGACATTGCTAATTATGGCGGCCTTGCTGCTGGGTGCGGCTGGGCTGCATGCGCAGGGCTACAAATATGAGTCACTGCCGCGCGAGGGGGTGAAGTGGGTGTATGGCTACTACAAAGCCCGAACCGAGCCCGAGGATTTCGACAAATATAAGAAGTCGGCTTATGAATACGAAATCTACTTCAAGGGCGACACTGTGATGAACGGTGGGCGCAGCTACAAGAAGATGTATATGACGTTTATCGATGCGCCCGAAATGGAAAGCAGCGCATGGCCGCTGGCCTGGGTGCGCGAGAGCGACAAGCGGGTGTATGCCGTTATCAACAAGATGCACCCCTACTACAAAGACGATTTAATTATGAGCGATGGCCGCCCTGTGGTGCAGGCCGACGACTACGAAACCACTGGCGAGATTATGCTGAACGACTTCAACGACATGCCTAACTTCTACAAGAAGTCAACGCCTCTCACCGAAACGGTGGTGAGAAGCGACAACGATGTGGTGATTGACGGCTACAAGCGTGTAACCTACCGAGGTGAGCACAATGCGGATTTCAAAATTGCCGAAGGCTATGGAGCAATAGAATGCAACGGCAACTTCCTGTTTCCCTTCCGCGCGGCTTTCACAGGCGGCATTCATGACTACTCGACGGGGCTCAGCTATATAGTCAAGGAAAATGGCGAAATAGTGTACAAATCACAGTTGTATGACAAGCTCCACACCGCAGTGGTCACAGTGCTGCCCGATGCCGGCTGTGCAATAACGGTGGTCGGCAGCGACATAGTGGCCAAGGCAGGCAACTCGGCAGCCACACTGCGGGTGGTGGCCATGAGCGGCTCCGTGGTGGCGCAGCGGCGCATTGAGGCTGGCGGCAGCGCAACCGTCAGCACCGCCGGTCTTGCCCCGGGTGTGTATGCCGCTGTGGTGGCATCGCCCACAGGCCGCGCATGCCAAAAGGTGGCAGTGCGCTGACGGCAACAAAAACAGACGGGGCGGCCCGATTGCCCACGTGCGTGCAGCACAGGCAGTAGGGCCGCCCTCGTCTATGCATCTAGCCCGCATGCGGCATATTTCAACGACAATAGAGACAATAGAAGACAATTTTTTTGCAGCCCAACAGCACGAAAGCAGTAGGGGCGTGGCATGCCGCTATATATTGTAAATCAATTAATTAACACAAATAGCGGATACGGGAACTTTGTGGCTTTGCTGGAGCGGGCTGAAAGTCCAGCAAGACCATAGCCCAGGGCAAGCGAAGCGACACCCTGGGTAAATGACAACCACCCTGAAAGCGCTCTGAAAGAGCAAAAGACTTACTGCTCACTGCACGTTTCAGCCACAAAAAAGACCTTGGGCAATGCCCAAGGTCTAATGCTTTTGCCCTTTCAGGGCGCAATGCCGCTGTGCGCCGGCACCCAGGGCGTTGCCCTGGGCTATGGTCTCATTGGGCTTTCAGCCCGCTGCCCAGACCGCAATTCTATGTGACTTCGTCCACATTACAATGCCTTATTGGCAATGCAATTATCCCTTTAGGGATAAGATATGTGTGGAACGGATATTTATTATTCAAGAGTGGAGGCCATTTCAGCGAGGGGGAGGCTGCATGTGAAGCCGATTATTGCCGACAGCACGAAGAGCACGACAAACACTATGTAGCCTATCGTGTTCCACTTCTTGGCCTCGGCGGCTTTGGCCTGAGCGGCGGCGAAGTTGCCCGCAGCCAGCAGGCTGTTGGCCGAGCTGGTGCTTGACAGCGACAGAATGCCAAATATGGCAGGAATAAAAGTGCAGCACAGCACGCTGAGCACTATCAGCACAATGGCCGGGGCCGAGCTGTAACTGCCCCCTGCCGACGGCTGGGGAGCATACTGCTGCTGGGGCGGGCCCTGAAAAGGCGGCTGTTGCCATGCGCCCTGCGTGGGCGGCTGCGGCGGCTGGGCTTCGCCGAACGCCATGCGCGGCGGTTCGGGTTGCAGCAGGTGGGCCAGTTCGGGCAGTTGCGCCGCTGGCAGCCACTGCGCCATGCCCTCGTGCCACACAAGAGTGTCGGCGGTGAGGCCGTTGATCAGCAGCTCGCTTTCATCAATGGGGCCAAACTGCTGCCCGTTTTTTGCCATGTAATATTTCATATCGCTATAGTTCTGTGGGGTGATACTTCTTAAGCAGCGCCATCAGACGTGCGCCCTTGGCCGCTTTGCCGTTTTCGTTGTAGTAGTTGGCCAGAGCCTTGGCCGGTTCGAGGCAGTTGGTGGTGAAGAAGCGCTCGCTCATGCCCAGCGCTTCTTCAAGATATTTCACGCCTTGGGCGGTGTCGCGCTCCAGTCCGTGGGTGCCCATGTAGGTATACAGGCCCACATAGGCCATACCCTCCTGGTTGCCCTGCTGTGCGGCCATAAGGGCATAGGCGGTGGCGGTGGAGTCGTTGGGCTCGATGTAGTATTCGCCGCTGGCATACGACTTAAGGCCGTCGCGGTAGGTGTTGAACAGCTCGGCCGAGGCGTCGCCGTTGCCCTTGTCGCTGGCCTGCTTCAGCAGGTCGATGCCCTTCAGTTTGTCGGCCTTGGTGTCGGGCGACATGGCAATGATGCAGAAGCCCTTGCGCTCGATGGCATACACCGAGCCAGAGTCGATGCACTCATCGAGCATGGTCATGGCCTGCTGCTGGTCGATGCTGTATTCGGGCACCTGAGCGGTGAATATCATGTAGGCCAAGCGCACCTTGCTGTCGAGGTCGCCCTCGTCGACGGCCTTGAGCAGATAGGGCAGCGCCTTCTCGTAGCGCTCTTCGGTGAACCACTTCTTACCCCACTCTGCGTTGCTCAGCTTGGGGGTGGCGGCCACGGCTGTGGTTTTGGCCACAGCCTTTTTGCGCGCCGCGGTGCGCTTTTGCGCGCTTGCGGAGGCGCACACCAGCACGGCGGCCAGTGCAAGTAAAGCTATTCTTTTCATTTTTCTGTGTTGTGTGTATATATGTTGTTGATAAATAAGCTGTATTGCTCTTTGCAAAGATACTGCAAACCGAATGCAGAAAGTCAAGCTTGCTTGAACTTTTTGCTGAGGTGCAGCCTATCTTCTACAAAGATAATGCAAATGCCTCAATCATTGGCACAATTGGCAAAAAAACGCTTCCTGCGGCCACGGCAAGCGGGCGATTTAACCTCTATTACGGCATATGGCCGCTTGACCTGTCAACTTTATTCCTTATCTTTGCACCTGCATCAACCCAAATAACGCATAAAAAATTTATGAACACCACCAGCAGCACCCCTCTCATACTCATCTGCAACGACGACGGCTACCAGGCCGGCGGCATAAAGGCTCTCACGGCCATAGCCCAAGAAATGGGCCGAGTGGTGGTGGCCGCGCCGCAACTGCCGCAAAGCGGCATGTCGTCGGCCATAACGGTGGGCTCGCCGCTGCGTGCACGCCAGGTGCATGCCGCCGAGGGGATTGAGGTGTATGCCGTGAGCGGCACTCCTGCCGACTGCGCCAAGTTGGCCTTCAACGAACTGCTGGGCGGCCGGCGTCCCGACCTGCTGGTGTCGGGCATCAACCACGGCTACAATGCCGGCAACAGCGCCATCTACAGCGGCACCATGGGAGCGGTGTTTGAGGGGCTGTTTCACGGCGTGCCGGGCATAGGGTTCAGTTTCGACGACTACTCGCCAGAGGCCGACTTCACCAGTTGCCTGCCGTGGGTGCGCCGGGTGATGGGCCGCGTGATAGAGCGCGGGCTGCCGCAGGGCGTGTGCCTCAATGTGAACATTCCTCGGTGCAGCGGCGGGCCCAAGGGACTGAAAGTGACCACCGCAGCCGCCGGGCGATGGGTGAGCGAATATGAGCGCCGCATCGACCCCTACGGGCAGCCATACTACTGGATGACAGGCACATTTGAGCGCGATGACCCGCATGACGACAGCAGCGACCTCTACTGGCTGGACCGCGGCTGGGTGAGCGTAACCCCGTGCCGTGCCGACCAGACCTGCCACGAGGCAATGGCCGCCACCGCCGACCTGCTCAACCGGTGACTTCCGCATTTTCTTCAAGGCTAAACACTCAACGTTAAACTATCAACTTCACACACTAAACGACAAAAAAGAATATGAACATCTTCAAAATCACACTCATGGCTGCCGCCGCTGCTCTGATGACGGCCGCAAGCAGCTGCACAGCAAGCAAAACCGCCGCCACGGCCAACTCGATAAAAGGCAGTTGGGACATAACCGAAGCCTGCGGCACAAGCACCGCCCAAGGCGACAAGCAGGCCGAAATCACATTTGCCGACGGCGGCAAGGTGAACGGCAACGCAAGCGTCAACTCATTCTTCGGCAGCTACACCCTCAGCGGACAGAAACTGCAACTCACCAACGTGGGCATGACCAGCATGATGGGCCAGCACATGGAAATTGAGAGCGCAGTGGCTCAGGCCCTCAACTCGGCATCGAGCATCAGCGTGAGCGGCAACACGGCCACCGTGGCCGACGCGCGCGGCACAGTGGTGATGCACCTCAAGCGCAAAGACGCCAACGCCGCAGCCGACATCAAAGGTGGCTGGAAAATAACCGAAGCCTGCGGCATGAGCACCGCCAAGGGCGACAAACAGGCCGAAATCACATTTGCCGACGGCGGCAAGGTGAACGGCAACGCCAGCGTCAACACTTTCTTCGGCAGCTACACCCTCAGCGGACAGAAGCTGCAACTGAGCGGCATAGGCATGACCCGCATGATGGGCCAGAGCATGGACGTGGAGCGCGCCGTGACCAACGCCCTCAACACCGCCGCCACCGTTAACGTTAGCGGCAACACAGCCACCGTGGCCGACGCAAGCGGCACAGTGGTGATGCGCCTCACCCGCAAATAACCATTCCAATGGCCACACGCACTATGACCACACCAATCGGCACACGCCTGCGCCACATGCTGGCCGCAGCCGCACTGCTGCTGGCCGCCGCCACGGCCGCCACGGCACAAGAGCAGTCAAACCCGGCCCTGTATAAAGCCGTGGGCATCACCGCCGCACAGACGCGGGCCGCCAGGCAGGGCGACGTGAAAGCCATGGCCGACATCGCCTTCGACTTTCAGGCCGCCTACCGCGACAGCGATCGTCCCAACCCCGAGTTGCTCGTCCAGGCCGAATACTGGTATCGCATGGCCGCCGACAAAGGCGGAGGCGAGCAGATGTATGAGCTGGCCATGTTCTACTCCGACCAGAACTACCCCTACAGCAAAGTGCAAGACTGCCTGCTGAAGGCCTCGGCCAAGGGCTATGCCCGCGCCACCCACTCCATTGCCTCGGGCTACCGCTATGGCAACTACGGCTTCAGCGACAAGAGCAAGAGCTTTGAGTGGTATCAGAAGGCGCAGAGCCAAGGCTTCGACTGCCAGCTCGACATAGCCAACTGCTACCTGCAGGGCGATCTGGGTGCGCCGCAAGACCTCGACAAAGGCCTCGCCATTATGGCGCGGCTGGCCAAAGGCGGCGACGGCCAGGCCAAAAACAAAGTGGAGGAATACGGCTACGGCCCCAACGACTACGACGCACTAATGGCCGGCGGCTACCGCAAGCAAAGCGGCTACCGCACCACCACAGGCGTCAGCCTGCCCAAGGAGCAGACATTCGCCTTCAACAACCACTTCGACGGTCTCCCCATCGACATGGTGGTGGCCACCATCGATGTTGAGCACAACAAGGTGGAAGTGAAGATCTCCGGCCCCTTCGGCAAGAAGTACAGCTACATCATAAGCTCGTATGAATACGACGGCGAGCAGGACTACCTGTATCTTATGACCAGCGGCGGCGAGGATTTCGTGGTGCTCATACCCCACTACAACGGCGACGACTGCGCCATGGCCCTCCGCGGCCCACAGGGCGACGACATGCTGTATGGCTGCACAGGCAAAGACAAGTTCCGCGCCCTGGTGAGCGACATCATAGCAGCCATCCGCCAGTCGGCCCGCTAATGCCAAGCCACACCTCAACCCCACCACAGCGCCACCGCCTCCCCGCGGTGGCGCTGCCGTTAGTGGCCCAAAAGGCGGCAAAATCGTGCGGAATGGGGAGTGAGGGTTGCCATTGAGCGGGTTTTGGCGTAATTTTGCAGGCGCGGACGCTGATGCGCCGCCTATGTATTCTGAACAAATGCAACGAACTCTGACTGTGATATGAAGATTAACAGCTTACTCCGCCACGCCTTGTGCGCCGCGGCGGCGCTGGCTCTGGCCGCGCCGGCGGCCCGGGGGCAGATTGTGGTGCCAAAAAACCTTGAGGAGTTTAATGCCGACAGCATTAGGCGCGATTTTGACAACCGCCCGTTCTTCGGCCTGTACAAGGACAACTACTTCACGGTGGGCACCACGGTGGGCAGCAAGCCCACGGCCTACAACAGCGATGTGAAGTTTCAGGTGAGCATTTCGCAGCGGCTCACCAAGAGTGTGCTGCCGTGGCACACCTACCTGTTTCTGATGTACTCGCAAAAGTGCATGTGGAATGTGTTTGAAAACTCGCTGCCCATGCGCGACCTCAACTTCAACCCCGGCATAGGCCTGTCGAAGCTGCTGATTTCGAAAAACCGCCTTGTGGGCAAGCTGACGCTGCTCATCGAGCATGAGAGCAACGGGCGCGACCGCCTGGCTTCGCGCAGCTGGAACAAGATTTCGTTTTGCGGCAACGTGTATCTCGACCCCAACCTTATGGTGCACGGCAAGTTTTGGATTCCGATTGTGGACGGCGGCAACAACCGCGACATTCTGCGCTACAGCGGCATCTACCAGACGGGCATTCAGGCGCTGAGCACCAACCGCCGCTGGGTGCTGAGCGCGACTTTTGTGAAGCGCAAGGGGTGGAACTTGAATGCCAACTCGATTGTGGAGCTGGGCTTCCGCATACGCAAAAAGGACAACCAGTTTCTGTTTGTGCAATACTACAACGGCTATGGCGAGAATCTGCTCGACTACAACAAATATCACTCGCGTTTGCGCATCGGGTTGCTCATAAAACCTGACTTTTTCAGTGATTTTTGAGTTTTTTCGCGATTTTGGGTATTTTTTTTCGGCAAAATCATTGCCAGTTTAAAAAATTGTCGTACCTTTGCAATCGCAAAACCGAAACAAACGGTAATGACTCCGTGGCTCAGTTGGTAGAGCAACTGACTCTTAATCAGTGGGTCGAGGGTTCGAGCCCCTCCGGGGTCACTCACAGAAGCGCAGCAATCGATGATTGCCGCGCTTCGTTTTTTTTGCCCCAGTTCTCCATCAATGTGCCCGCCGCGCCGCAAAAGTTGTAAGGACGCAGCATGCCGAGCGCACTGAAAAAGTAACATTGTTGTGGCATTTGTAGCAATGAGGTATTAGCAATGGCATTATCCCTTTAGGGATAAGATATGTGTAGGCAGGTATGCAGTGCGGACGTAGCGGTAGCGCAGTCCGCGCGAAATGCCTGCTATGCTGTCGCCCC
>CAVKDU010000065.1:0-12708 GCA_963655175.1 Wujia chipingensis
TTCTAATGGCGGTCATTAGAAATAACATGAAGTTTCTTCTAATGACCGATTTGGGATAAAAAGTTAAATTCATATATGACCAGCATCGACCTTGATTTCTTGCGGCAATACTGCATTGACAACGGCCAAAGGCAAGAGATGAAGCGCGGCGCCACGTTTCAGCAAGCGGGCTTGCCGTCGCTCCACATCGGCTATGTGGAGAAAGGGTGCTTCAAATACATCGTCAGCAACAATGCCGATGGGAAGGATTACATAACCGGATTCGCTCTCAAAAACGAGTTTGTGGCCGATTACCCCAACTGCCTTTATGGAAAGACCTCAAGGGTTAAAATCGAAGCAAGCACGGGTGCCATAGTCCATGTAGTTGACGGCGCGGCAGTGCTCAGCCTGTTTACGGAAAGCGCAGAAAAATTGCTGCAAGGCATGAGGGTGATGGAGGGGCTTTTTGAGCAGGTATATTCAAGCCACTTGGATTTGTATTGCCTCGACGCGAGAGGGCGCTATGAACGCCTGATGCAGCGGTGCCCTCAGATTGTTCAGCAACTATCCCTGAAAGACATTGCCTCATATCTGAAGCTTCACCCGAACACAATCAGCAAAATCAGGCACAGCATAACGTTTGCAAACCAATAACCCGGAAATTCTCAACCTAAGTTGAGAGTTGCCGACGCCATGGCTCATTGCTATATGCGCAAAGGTGATTTTTTCATACTTTTGCACAAAAAATGACGACATGAACATCATTATCATCGGAGCCACTTCGGGCATAGGCAACGGTCTGCTGAAAAGGTATGCGGTGCCTGGCAACAGAGTCGGGATACTCGGGCGCAGAAAGGCCATTCTGAAAGAGTTGGAAGCGACTTACCCGTCAATTGTAGCGGCCTACGCCGCCGACATTTCACAACAAGACGCGGCAGCAGCCGCCATCAGATATTTCCAGTCGCAAATGCAAGCCATACACCTCGTGATTGTGTGCTCAGGCGTGGGAGAGCTGAACCCATTGCTCAATTTCAACATTGAATATCCGACATTGCTTACAAACGTCGTTGGCTGGACGCACGTGATTGATGCCTTCTATGACATTCTTGCCCGTCAAGGGTTTGGCCATTTGGTGGCCATAACCTCGATAGGTGGATTAAGGGGAGAGCCGCAAGCGCCTGCCTATAGCGCATCGAAGGCCTACCAAATCAACTACATGGAGGCATTGCGCAAAAAAGCGTATAAAGAAGGCGGACGCGTCTGTGTAACGGATATTCGCCCGGGACTTGTCGACACGAGAATGGCAAAGGGCGAAAACCTGTTTTGGGTAATGCCCGTTGAAAAGGTGGTAGGCCAAATAACAAAAGCCATACTGCAAAGAAAATCCAAGGCATACGTCACCAATAGATGGCATGTGCTTGCCGCAATCAATAAGAACCTGCCCTATTTCCTTTTCAAAAGGATATAGACGTGTGACATATGCTGCATTGCAGCCAATAGACAAAAAAATCCCGGACATCAACGTCCAGGATTGCTTAACTAATTAACCTTCTAATACCATTAACATAAACCTTAAACAAATGAAATCTCAAAACCGTCATCCCGACGCCCGTGAATTTCATAACCTTAAAAACTAATACCATGAAAAACCGATACAAAGATATGTCAAATATGTTATGTAACACACAAAATCGCTCAAAAAACGCTTGATTTTAACTTAAGTTATAATTCGATTTCCAAAACTCCCTGCAAAATTTACTTCTCTTCACGTTTTTCGCCTCGCCATGCGCCTCAAAAAAATCGGACTTGTGTGTGGCAGCAGGTGCTGACCGTTCTTTCGGCACACTTCCACGTCATTCGACATTAATCCAAATCGGTCAATAGAAGAGGAATAATCTGTGGTTAAGTCAGTAAAACATTGCCCGACAGAGCAACGCGCGCCCACACCAGCATTGTCAGGTGTGGGCGTGCGTTGTTAGGTGGCGGGCTGCGGGTTATTTGTCTTTGAGGAGGTTGTAGGCGATTTTCTTGGCTTTGTCGCGGCTGGCTTTGTCGCGACTGTCGATGCCATACTTCTCTTTGGCGGGAATCACAAGGCGGGTGCCCTCGGGGATGTTGTTGGGGTCTTTGATCTTGCTCTTGTTCTCCTGATAGATGTACACCCAGAAGCACTGGTTGCCGTAGTGCTTTTGGGCCATTTTCGACAGCACGTAGTTGCGCGAAGTGGTGTCGTACACCGTCTGTTTCTTGCTGCCGTCGGCCTCTTGCTGCTGCTCGGGCTGCTTTTGCGCCGCCTTGGGCCGGCTGGCTGCAGTGTCGGGCTGGGCCTTGGGTTGGGCAGCCGGGGCGGCCTGGGCCGGAGCGGCTTGCGGCTGCTGCACTGAGTCGTCAACGAGTTCTGCGGGCTGGGCCTCGCTCTTGCCAGTGTAGTCGATGTAGAGGAATGCGGCCACGCCACAAAGCACGAGTGTGGCCACCACTCCCCACAGGAAGCCTTTGACGGTGGCTTTACGCTCCATGGCGGCTATCTCGTCGTAGGTAATGTAGTCATCGTCGGTGGCGGAAGGCTCGTGATGGTGGTGATGGTGGTGGTGCTCCTCTTCTTTGGCGGCTTCGGGGGCCTTGATGGGGGGCGGGGTTTGCTCTTGGGCTTGGGTGGGCTCGGCTGCGGGCTCTTGGGCGGGCTTTTCGGGCTCAATGGGCATAATAGGCTCAATGGGCTCCTTGGGGGATTCGGTAGCTTCGGTGGGTTGCTCGTGGGATTCCTCTGGCTGCTCGGGTTCCTCGGGAACTTCGGTGGATTGCTCGGGGGATTCCTCTGGCTGCTCTAGCGGCTCGGGAGCTTCGGTGGGTTCCTCAGGCACTGCAGGTTCCTCGGGTGCGGCTGGAGCTTCGGTGGATTGCGCAAGGGATTCCTTGGGTAGCTTGGGCTGCTCGGGGGCTTCCTCGGGCTGCTGGCCGGCGTCGATGGCTTGCAGCTGCTCGTCGGTGACGTCGTCGCTCAGCACCACGGTTTCGAACTGCGCAAAGGGTTTGTTGACCGCCTCGGCAAGGCTTTTTTCGGGCACGAAGCTGAGTTTGTTGTGGCCGGGTATCTCGATGGTTTCGCCGGTGTTCACGTTCACGCTTTTGCGTGCGCTCACCTCGGTGAGCTTAAACGTGCCCAGACCTTTCACCTTCACACTCTCGCCCTCGGCCAGGGCCTGTGTGATGGTGGCGAAGAGCTCTTTCAGGAATAGTTCGCTCACACGCTTGGTGGAGTTGGTGGCCTGCGCCACCAGGTCGATGAGTTCGGGAAATGCTATCTTGCTGTTCATTGCTATTGTCGTGTTGGCCCCCAGTCGCTAATGGCGGCTGGGGCAGGATGGAAGGATGTCAGTTTTTGAGCTTGGATTTAAGCACGTTGCTCACCTTGAATCCGAGCGTGATTTTCGGCGGCACCAGCATGCGCTTGCCGCTGCTGGGGTTGGTCACCACGCGCTCGTTTTTCTTCTTGGCCTCAAAGGTGCCGAATCCGGGCACGGCAATGCTGTCGAGCTCGCTGCCCTTGGTCTTCACCACCTCGGCCAGCGCGCCAATCAGCTTGTTGATGTCGGCCTTGCTGCGCCCAAGTTTTTCCGACAGGCGCTCCACCAGTTCCTTGTTGTCCATATTGTGAATGAAATGATTACTTTTAATGTGCAAAAATAGCAATTATGCGCTGCATTACAAAAAACGAAAACACATTTTTGGCCGCGAGGCCAGTAGTTACGCGATTTTTTCCTAAATTTGCAATTTGCATGGCGAAGCACCGCCATGCGGCTTCAAAACTGAATAAAACAAGACAACACATAATTGAATTATGGCTGATAACACTAACGTGACAACGAATCCGAGTGAAGAGAAGAAGGTGTTGAACTTCGTTCAGCAGCTGGTGGCCGACGACCTGAAGGCAGGCAAAAACGGCGGCCGGCTCAACACACGCTTCCCGCCCGAACCCAACGGCTATCTACACATTGGCCATGCCAAGGCAATATGCATGGACTTTGGCGTGGCCGAGATGTTTGGCGGCACCTGCAACCTGCGCTTCGACGACACCAACCCCGCCAAGGAGGACAATGAGTATGTCGAGGCCATAAAGCGCGACATCCACTGGCTAGGATATGACTGGGGCGACCGCCTCTATTACGCGTCGGACTATTTTCCGAAGCTCTACGACTTTGCCGTGCGCCTCATTAAGGAGGGACGCGCCTATGTGGACGACCAGACGGCCGAGCAGATAGCCCAGCAAAAGGGCACCCCCACCACGCCAGGCACCGAGAGCCCCTACCGCAACCGCAGCGTGGAGGAGAACCTCGACCTGTTTGAGCGCATGAACAAGGGCGAGTTTGAAGAGGGCAGCCGCGTGCTGCGCGCCAAAATTGACATGGCCAGCGACAACATGCACTTCCGCGACCCAATTATGTACCGCATAATCAAGCGCCCGCACTGGCGCACAGGCGACAAGTGGAAGGTGTATCCCATGTATGACTTCGCACACGGCCAGAGCGACTACTTCGAGGGGGTAACCCACTCGATATGCACGCTGGAGTTTGTGCCCCACCGCCCGCTGTATGAATACTTCGTGAAGATGCTGGCCGACAACAGCTACTGCCCGCGCCAGATTGAGTTCAACCGCCTCAACCTCACCTACACCGTGATGAGCAAGCGCAAGCTGCTGCAGCTGGTGAAGGAAGGCTTGGTGAACGGCTGGGACGACCCCCGCATGCCCACCCTGTGCGGTCTGCGCCGCCGCGGCTACACCCCCGAGTCGATAAAGAACTTCATCCAAGACATAGGCTACACCAAATATGAGGCCCTGAACGACATCAGCCTGCTTGAGCACTCCATTCGCGAAGACCTCAACAAGCACGCCGGCCGCGTGTGCGCCGTGCTCGACCCCGTGAAGCTGGTGATCACCAACTACCCCGACGACAAGGAGGAGATGCTGGACATGGACAACAACCCCGAGCAGGAAGATGCCGGCACCCACAAGATGCCCTTCAGCCGCGAGCTGTATATTGAGCGCGCCGACTTCATGGAAAATCCGCCCAAGAAGTTCTTCCGCCTCACCCCCGGCAAGGAAGTGCGCCTCAAGGGCGGCTACATAATAATGTGCACCGGCTGCAAGAAAGACGCCGACGGCAACGTGACCGAAATCGAATGCACATACGACCCCGACACGCTGAGCGGAATGCCCGGCAGCAACCGCAAGGTGAAGGGCACGCTGCACTGGGTGTCGGCCAAGCACTGCCACACAGCCGAAGTGCGCCTCTACGACCGCCTGTTTGCCGTCGAGAACCCGTCGGCCGAGACCGAGCGCGACTTCCGCGAGCTGCTCAACCCCGACTCGCTCAAGGTGCTGCACGACGTGAAGATAGAGCCCTACCTGGCCGAAGTGGCCAAGCCCGAGATGAAATTCCAGTTCCAGCGCATAGGCTACTTCTGCGTCGACCCCGACTCGGCCACAGCCGGCCACCTGGTGTTTAACCGCACCATAGGCCTCAAAGACAGCTGGGCCAAAGAGCAGAAAAAGAAATAACCACCGCGCGTCGCGGCCCGCCATCGGGCCGCACCCACAGCGAGGGGGCACCTGCCGCACAGCGGCGAGTGCCCCCTCGCCGCCTTTTTGCGCGCCGTCAGAAAAACGCGGTTGACTTGGCGTTGACAATGAGGTCGAGGTCCACATCGCGGCCAATCACCCTCATGGCCCTCACCTGCTCCACCGACAGCGGCACCACAAAGATGCTGTCGTCGTTGTCATACATGGCCTGCACCTCGTGCAGGTCGCGCTCAATGTCGCGGCACACCGCGGCCGGAGCGTTGCCCATGAAGATGCTGCGCTGAATGCGGTGGCAGCCCTTGCGCAGCAAGTATTTTGCCACGGCTGTGCGCACCTTGTTGGCCGCTATGTCATACATCACAAAAAACAGCATATTCCCTGGTTTTATGCATTCGCCGCCGTCGAGCACGTCGATTATGGTGCGCAGCCGCCCCTCAAGCGACTCAATGGAGTCGGCCGGGCAGGCGCGGGCCGCGTCCACCGGGCGGTGACCCGCCAGCGACGCCTGTCGCTTGAGCATGGCGCGGCGCAAAATGCTGAGAGGATTTTTAGCTCTGCCCATATGGCTAAGAGAGTCACGCCACGGTCACCGGCTGCCCGTCGAGGTAGTTTTTCACAAAGCGGCGCATCAGCGCATTGAGTTCGGCCGAGGTGTCGCGGCGCGGCGACTCCACCACCGAGAAGCCCTTGCGGCCATAGAACAGGTTGAGCTCGGCTGTGCGCGTCGAACTTTTCATCACCAGCTTTTTGCCATACTGGATGTCGCGCTCGCCGGCCAGCTCGATGCCGATGTCGGCAATGGCCGCACGCAGGCCCTGCATGACTTGCTCCACCTCTTCGGGCACATACACGGGGCGCTCGTCGGCCGCCTTGGGCTTGACGGCGCCAAGCACAGCCTTGATGCGGCTCATCACAGCCGCATCGGGGTCGGCGGAGGCTGCCGCGGGCTGTGGCGCGGCCTTTGCAGCCTCGGTTTCATGCCGGCGGCACTCGCGCTGCAGGTCGGCAAGCGCCTGAGTGCTGCCCGTGTCAATCACCGCGCCCATGTCGACAGGTTGGGCCGAGGGGTTGAACCACGCCTCGGGGTCGGCGCTCACAAAGCAGGCACGCGCGGCGTCGCTGGTGCGGGTGTCAACGGCGCCCTCAAGCCCCAGCTGGGCCGCGAGCATGGTGGCAAACCGCTTGTAGAAGAGCGAATACACTCCGGCGTCGTAGCACCTGTCCTTGAGCAGGAACAGCGCCTTCACGCCGTCGCCGCCGGGCGAGGTGAAGCACAGGAGCACCCGGCCGTCGGCCTTCAGGCGGCTTTTCACCGCCTCGGCAGTGGTGCCGTGGGCCATAAGGTTGTCGATGTCGATAAAGAAGCAGTCGGTGTAGGCAAAATTGTCGAGTTTGCGATATTGGGGGTTAAACGAGCCGCACACCACATAGGGCAGCTGGCGCTTGAGGGCGTCGTAGCGCTTGGCGTCGAGCATCTTCACCGTGCGCAGCTGGCGCAGCAGCGATTCGGTGGCCGGTTTGGGGTGGATGATGCGTTCATACAGTTGCTGTGGGTCGAGTGCCACGAGGCGGTCGGTGGCGGTAATGCATGTGCCTGCCATTAGTGTAGCCATAGTAATAAGGTAGTGTTTATGTAGTTAAACGAATGAATTATTTTTTTTCACTTCTTTTGCGCGCTGCCGGCGGCGGCCTTGAAGCGCTGGGCCAGCTGCTGGGCATAGAGGTCGATGGCAGTAGCGCGCGAGCGCGACATGCCGCCCTCGGTCACGGTGAGTTCGGCCAGATAGTCGTTCACCGACTGAATCAGCACCCGGCGGCCCAGGCCCTCGAGCCAGCAGGCTCCGTCGGGCGTGGTGGAATAGTAGTCGTCGGTCACCGCATTCTGGCACAGCAGCGCTGCCACCACATAGTCGACCCACACGCGGTAGAGTTCAATCACGTCATACACCAGCACTGGGCGGTTATAGTCGTCGCGGTGCATCACGCCTATGTAGGGGTCGATGCCGCTCTTGATGAGGCTGGCCTCGACGCGGCCATAGAGTATGCCGTAGCCATAGTTGAGCAGGGCGTTGGCCACATCGGCCGCGGGGTGCTGGCTGCGCTCGGCAAAGCGGTAGGCCTCGGGCAAAGCCGCATTGAAGGCGGCAAAGTAGGCGCGCGAGGCGGCGCCCTCGATGCCGCGCAGCATTCCGGCCACATCGGCCACCCGCTCGCCGCTGAGGGCGGCGGCCTTGAGGCGCAGGGCCTCGATGTGGGCAATGGCGTGGTCGGCCGCGGCGCGCACCTCGGGGCTGTCGGAGCCAAGCATTAGCAGCAAGGCCTGCTGGTTTTCGAGTTTTTTCACTATCACCCCTCTAATCCAATCGACCGCGGCAGGCGAAGCTGTGAACTCGAGCTGGCCCTTGCGTATGGTGGATATTGAGCCGTAGCGGTGGCTCCACACCAGACCCTGCGGCATGCCGCGGCGGTCGACGAAGCGGATTTCAATGCCGTGGCTTATGGCCAGCAGCACGGCGTCGCTGGTGATGCTCACGCCGCGGCACACCGTTATCGACGACACCGACTCGGGCGGCACGCGCCGTCGCCCCTGGTCGTTGCTCACCACGAAGCATTCATTGTCGCGGTTGAGCGAAGTGCCGAAAGTGTTGAGGACTATTTCCATTACTCTGTGATTTTTTGTGTTTTAATCTGCATTTGTGGGTTAATCAGCCGCCAAGCATTAGCAAGAGCGACTGCACCAATCACACAAGCAAAAAGCGTGCCAAAGTCCGGCTCACAGTGAACTTCGGCACGCTTAATGGTGTTTTTTAACACTTTATCCTTGTTATAGTGGAATGTGGGTCTCTGAGTGAAGCTAAAACAAGAGAAGATGAATTAACAGAAGAAGCCTTAATCCTTGTTTTAATGGAATATGGTCTCTGAGGCCTGACACCTTCAATGACTTTAAGGCCAAACTTGGCAAGTCTTAATCCTTGTTTTAATGGAATATGGTCTCTGAGAGTATGGAAATCTTCAAATTAAAAGCCAACCAGGCTGCGTCTTAATCCTTGTTTTAATGGAATATGGTCTCTGAGAACACTCTCAAAATTTTGAGAATTAAGAAAAAAGCCGTAGTCTTAATCCTTGTTTTAATGGAATATGGTCTCTGAGTGAAAACAAAACTCTCTTCTTCAGATTTCGATTTTACATGTCTTAATCCTTGTTTTAATGGAATATGGTCTCTGAGAGCTGAAACTTGGCACTGTAATCACCTTAACAGGGGATTGTCTTAATCCTTGTTTTAATGGAATATGGTCTCTGAGAATGAGCACTATGGCCGTTTTGACCAATGCGTCGTTATGGTCTTAATCCTTGTTTTAATGGAATATGGTCTCTGAGGTTGTTGCCGTGGCTCGCACGCCATTTCTGACGCGCAGGTCTTAATCCTTGTTTTAATGGAATATGGTCTCTGAGACACCTTATATCCTGTTATACACCAAGGAAGGTCGAGGTCTTAATCCTTGTTTTAATGGAATATGGTCTCTGAGTGAGAGTATTTAAATTAAGAACCAACCAGGCGGCAAAGGTCTTAATCCTTGTTTTAATGGAATATGGTCTCTGAGAGCATGGGTGTTAGCTCTCTATCAATGAACGTGTTAGGTGGATTACTTTAACACTACTAAGCTTGCGTTTAGACGCGTTAAGAGAAATTTCGCCTTATTTATGGCAAAATTAACCAGTTTTTTCGACATTTCAAAATAATTATTTTTGCAACTATTTTAACGACCTCTGCTATACTCCGCAATCTTTGGCAAGCAAATAGGCGCACACACCAAACAGATTGTGGGCAAAGTGCCACAATGCTGGTTTATAGGGCGTTTTTCGGCACGATTTTTGAATGTAGTTATTTTAGTGAAAATTTAATGGATTTTTACACTAAAAGTTAATAAATGCAACACTGTAATACGCAATAACTTAGGCTAAAATCACGTTTTAACTAAAAAGAATAGCGCACTATGGCAAAGAAGATCAACATATCGCTTGTGGGTGGCCAGCCGCTGCCCGTGTACATCCCCATCATTAATGAGAAACCAGATGTGGTGTATCTGCTGCATTCGGGCCAAACCTTGCGGCAGGCCACCAACATTAAGCGGCTGCTTGCCGCCAAACTGCCTAAAATGGCCGTGGTGCTGCAGCAGCTTGACACAAACCTCGACAACGCCGCACGCCAACTCAGGGCTTTCGCCAACGTGTGGTGCCAGGGCGACTGCACGGCCACGGTGAATGTGGCGGGCGGCACCAAGGGGTGGTCGATAATTTGCAGCAATGTGTTTGGCAGCGTGGGCAACGCCACCGTCGTCTACATCGACCAAAACAATGTGGTGTGGGACATTAAGTCGTCGACCCACTCAACGGCCGACGCGTCGATGCTGAGCCTCGATGACTACGCAAGCCTCTTTGGGCTGGAGTGCAAGAAGACCGACTTTGCCGAATACACCGACGACGACCGCCAGGCCGCACTGCAACTAAACAAGCTGCACAGCAAAAACGCAAAGGCACTGGGCACAATGGCCGGATACCTCGCCGAGCACACCAACGAAACCTGCATAAGCTACGGCAACAGCACGCTGGCTTGGGACAAGGAAAGCCGGAGCTTTACAGGCGTCATCGACCGCTACGGGCGTAACGCGCAGGAGTTCACCATCAGTTCGCCACACTGCCGCCACCTGACGCTCAACACGGGGTGGTTTGAGTTTCTGGTGGCCGACCTGCTGAGCCGCTGGACGCTGGCGCGCAAGGTGTGGACCAATGTGCATTTCTCCAACCCGCACGGCAGCAACCAAAACGACATCAACGAGGTGGACGTGATAGTGGAGACCCGGAGTGGCAAACTGCTGTATGTGGAATGCAAGACGCAGGTGTCGAAACCCACCGACATCGACAAGTTTAACACGGTGGTGAAAAAGACGGGCGGCGTGGGCAGCAAAATGATATTTGTCACCAAGGAACCTATGAAGGGCGACGCGCTGAACAACATTGAGAGCGTGGGCATAAGGCGGTATGTGTACCGCGACATTTGCCGCAACGAGGGCGCGTTTTTCGGCGAGCTGTGCGACTACTTCACCAGCATTAACGAGAAATAAACAAACTGAAAACTATGGCAAGAAAATTATTTATCTCATTTTTGGGAACAGGAAACTACCAAAAGTGCCACTATGAGCGCGGCAGCTACCGGAGCGACAGCATGCGGTTTATTCAAGTGGCCACACTTGAATACCTTGAGCATATAGGCGAGTGGGACAAAACCAACGCCAACGACCGCATAATTATCCTCACCACCAAAGAATCAGAAACAACGAATTGGGTTGACGGGGTGTGGACTGACAGAGGCACTGGAAAGTCTCTGCCAGGCCTTGAAAGCGAACTTAAACGCACAGAATTTGACCGTCAGACGAGCAAAATCTATGTGCCAGACGGCAACAACGAGGAGGAGATTCTGAAGATATTCGAAACCGTTTTCAACCTCTTGGAAGAAGGCGATGATGTGTATTTCGACCTCACGCACGGTTTCCGCTATCTGCCCATGCTGGTGCTTGTGCTCGGCAACTACGCCAAGTTCCTTAAGGGAATCAATGTGCGCAGCATCACCTACGGCAACTGGGAGGGGCGCAACAAAGCGACAAATGTTGGCCCGATAGTTGACCTCACCCAACTGTCAACGCTGCAAGACTGGACCAGCGCTGCCGCCTCGTTTATCAACAGCGGCAACGCCGACCAGCTGAGCAAACTCATTCTTGTGGAATCAAAAAAACTCGCACAAGGCGACATCAACAGCAAGCGACTGAGTTGCAAGCTTAAAATGACGGCCAACAGCCTTATTGAGGTGACGAGAAACATGCAAACATGCCGAGGGAAAGAGCAAATAGGCGGCAAGCCCATAAAAAAGCTGAAGAGAAACATCGCCGACCTCAACACCTTGGATTTGCCACAACTTAAGCCAGTTTTCAATAAAGTAAGCAAGCAATTCAATGAGTTTAATGATGAAGCAGACGTCAACAATGGTTTTCGCTCGGCAAAATGGTGCCTAGACCACAGCCTATACCAGCAAGCCATTACCATTATGCGCGAATTCATTATCTCGTATTACTACGAAATGTCGCACCAAGCTTTTCCCGAAGACTTCGACAAAATCAAATCTATGAATAATCGGCGCGAACCGATTGAAAAGGTGCTATACATACTCCACGAAAACATCGCCGATGATGAAAGTCAATGGAAATGCGAGCCTAAACACATTCAACTGATTCATAAAATCATTGCGGAAATAGAATTCAATACTGATATAGTTGGGATTTATAATAAGTTGGGTGATATGAGGAATGATATAAACCACAATGGCATGCGTGATGAGGCACAACACGGCAACGATATAATCGATAAAGCAAAACAGATTTATCACGAAATATACACTGCGCTTTATGGAAACGTTTGATATTGAATGTATTGAGCCGCAGTTTAGGCTCAACGAGGGGCAGCAGCGGGTGTTCGACAGCCTGTGCGACTTTCTTGGCGGCAGGCAGCGGGTGTTTATTCTCAAAGGGTTTGCCGGCACTGGCAAGACCACGATGATGCGTTTTTTGGTCGACGAGCTGAAAAGAAGGGGCATGCCCTACCGCCTGCTGGCACCCACCGGACGTGCAGCCAAGGTGCTGAGCAGCCTCAGCCACGACGACCATTCGGCCAACACCATCCACAAGATGATATTCAGCCTGAAGGGGCTGAATGGAGCAGATGGCGGCCAGACGGGCATTGAAGACTCAGGCCAGATGTATCTGGTGTTTGAGGCATGCAAGCGCGAGGCCGACGCGCCCGCCATGGTGTATGTGGTCGACGAGGCGTCGATGATTGCCGACGAGGAGGTGACCGAAGTGACGCAGGCCAAATTCGGCTCGGGCAAGCTGCTGACCGAGCTGCTTGAATACGACCACAACCCCAAGAGCAAATTCATATTTGTGGGCGACCCGTGCCAGCTGCCGCCCGTGGGGCAGTATCAGTCGCCCGCGCTGAGCCGCGAATACTTCAACTCGCACTTCGGCATCGACGCACAAGAGGGCACGGCTGTCCCAAGAAAATTTTAACATTCACCATTAAATCACTGATATTCAATG
>CAVKDU010000066.1:0-12630 GCA_963655175.1 Wujia chipingensis
TTTTATCGCTAACCACCAAATTTTCAGCTACTTAATTTTCATCGAACTCACGTTAAAAATATGTTCTTATCGTCTAAAATCCCGCCAGCCCCTATGTGCCTTTATGTCTTTATCGTCTAAAAAACAGTCAGCTGCTATGTGTCTTTATGTCTTTATCGTCTAAAAAACAGTTAGCCGCCATGTGGCTTTTGTCTTTATCGTCTAAAAAAAACAGTCAGCCGCTATGTGTCTTTATGTCTTTATCGTCTAAAAAACAGTCAGCCGCCGTGTGTCTTTATTGTCTTAAATTAGCCAGGCTGCGGTATGGCTCTATGCCGAAAGGGTGAGGCAGTGTAAAATAAAGTCTTTAAACCTTCAACTTTCAACTTTCAACATTATAAACATCGATATTTGCTGCTTATTGAAAAAAATTGTAACTTTGGGCGTAATTAACAAACACTTTAAACAACAACTCAAATGAAAAAAAATTACTCTAAACTCTTTGTGGCTGCTCTCGTGGCAGCAAGCACGTTCATTGGCATGCAGGCTCAAGAGACTGTGGTGCTGCAAGAAAACTTCGACAAACTTGAGACCGCTATGAATGGCAGCGTGCACAAGTATGGCAAGAACCCTTGGACCGGAGCCGATGCCGAGAATGTAAGCTATCAGCCAAACTACATCAGCATTATCAACGACGGCAACGTTGACGACCTCAACGGCTGGGCATCGCGCACCTCCTACCTGTATGCCTGCCAGGGCTACGTGCGCATCTCTAAGACCAGCTACGGCGGCGACCTTCTGTCGCCCAAGTTCGCCTCGCTCACCACTCCCACCGACGTCAAACTCTCGTGGCAGGGCATTGGCTACACCTCCAATCAGACTCTCAACGACGACGGCAGTTACAAGTCGGGCCTTGTGCACGACTATCAGTACTACTGCGTGGCATTGCTCGGTCCGGGCCAGTTTGAGGGCGTGACCAAGACCAAGGAAGTGGCCTACAAGGATGCCGGCGGCAACGACATCA
Organism: Wujia chipingensis; assembly: GCA_963655175.1. Classification (GTDB taxonomy): domain Bacteria; phylum Bacteroidota; class Bacteroidia; order Bacteroidales; family Muribaculaceae; genus Sodaliphilus. The sequence goes on from CAVKDU010000066.1 coordinate 1,004, forward strand.
CACTCAACGCCGCAGTAATCGAAATCCCCACCAAAGCGTTCATCACTATGGACACCACCGCCGCTTGGGGCTTCGAGGGCACTAAGAACGAACTCATAATAAAGGGTGCCACTGCCGAGACACAGGTGGCATTCATGTCGGTAAAGCCCAACTTTGGCAAAACCAAGGACACCGACTACACTTCGGACGACATGCCTGCCGCAACCGATACCGAGCACGGTGTGAACAAAAAGGTGAACCGCGTGATCCTCGACAACATCAAGGTGACCACCCTCACCTCTACCGTGATCGAGACCATCGCCACCAGCAAGGAGGTGAAGCCCCGCAAGGTGATTGAAAACGGCCAGGTCTACATCCTCGTTGGCGACAAGAAGTATAACATGATGGGCATGGAGGTGAAGTAACCCCCTCCACACCGCGTCATAGCACACAATAAATGGCTCCCCGGGCAGCGACCCGCGGGAGCTTTTTTTTGTGCCGCTGGGCGGCGCTTATTGCCGCAAAAGCCTTTTCTTTACATGAAAAAACTATGATTTACGGATACATTCGCGTGAGCTGCGACAAGCAGACGGTGGAAAATCAGCGTTTCGAAATTGCCCGCTTCTGCCGCGCCCATGGGCTGGCAGTGGACGGCTGGATTGAGGAGACCATAAGCGGCACGCGCGCCTACTCCAAGCGCGAGCTGGGCAAACTGCTCAACAGGGTGGGGCGCGGCGACCTCATAATCTGCGCCGAACTGTCGCGCCTGGGGCGCAACTTGTTTATGATCATGGAGATTCTGAACCTGTGCATGACGCGCGAGTGCCGCGTGTGGACCATCAAGGACAACTACCGCCTGGGTGACGACATCCAGAGCAAGGTGCTGGCTTTCGCCTTTGCCCTCTCGGCCGAGATTGAGCGCAACCTCATCAGCCAGCGCACGCGCGAGGCTCTGGCGCGCCGCAAGGCCGAGGGCGTGGCGCTGGGCCGTCCGCGAGGCCGCCGCAGCGCCCCGCACAAATACAAGCTCCACGCCCACCGCGCCCTCATTGCCCGCTGTCTGGCCCAGCGCCAGTCGCGAAGCGCCATAGCCCGCCAGTGTGGCGTGAGCCGCGGCACCCTGGCGCGCTACCTCGCCGCCTTCCCGCCGCATTCCCTCGACTCTTCTGCACAATGACAAATACTCCCTTCGGCAAAGAGAAAAATCTGTGATTATCTGTGCAAATCTGTGTGAGCCATAAAGCAGCCGCCGCAAGCAGCCGTGCCGAAGAAGTTATCTCCCACAGATTGCACAGATAATCACAGATTTATTTTCTGATTTCCTTTCGCATCACCCCCAATCCAATCCACCAATTAATGCGCTTCACATGGTCTAACAAATCCTCCCTTTTTGTTGGGCACTATGGCGAGGGTGTTTTTTGTGGTTTTTATGGCGGTTTTTACGGCTTTTTTCTCAAAATTTTGCTAATTTTGCGCACGCATAATATCTGGAAAGTGCCCAACAAAAAGGGACGAATAAACGTGCCTTTTGATGTAACACACACAGAATTTATCGTGCAGCAACGGCGTGGCCGCCCACCAGATAGCATGATATGTTTTGATTTTGAGCTGTCTTTGATGAGAAGAAAATATAAGGGAATAGATCTTTTTTGTGGCATTGGAGGTTTTAGACTTGCAATGCAAAGTTGTGGCGTTTCATGCGTTTTCTCCTCTGATATAGACAAATACGCTCAGCAAACATATTCTGCAAACTTTGGTGAGGTTCCAGTAGGTGATATAAAACAAGTGGATGCTAGCCAGATACCATCATTTGACATATTAACGGCTGGCTTTCCATGTCAGCCATTTAGTTTTGCAGGAGAAAAAGCAGGCTTCGAGGATGAAACACGTGGTACACTATTTTTTGATATATGCAGAATTTTGGGATACTGTAAGCCTCCAATGGTGTTTCTTGAGAATGTAAAGGGGCTTGTGTCGCATAATAAAGGAGAGACGCTAAAAACGATTCTTGATACGCTTAAGTCTCTTGGATATTATCCTCATTGGAAAATCTTGTCATCTCTTGATTTTGGATTACCGCAAAAAAGAGAGAGGTGGTATTGCGTTGCTTTTAGAAAAGACGTTCCGTTTGAATTCCCTCGGCCTATTGGAGGAAATCCTACCCTTAGGGATATCGTGGATATCAATGATCATTCTCCCGAATTAAAGTTGTCTGATTTTGAACTAGATCGAATTGATTATCATTTCGCTCATTGTAGAGAGACTGAACGTGTAAAGCATGATAATTCAAAATATGCGCCAAATACCAAAAAAGGAAAATATGGTGTATACTCATTTCAAAAGCCTGATGGCTCGTTAAGATTTCATGTTGGCGATAGAGCTAAAACTCAAATACAAGAGGCTTTTTATGCCTGCCTAGATACGTATGCGCCAACAATAATTGCAAACAGAACGCCAAAATTATGGGATTTGAGGAGACGTTTATCTGTTCTTGAGGCCAAGAGGCTTCAGGGATTTCCTGATGAATTCAAAATGCCTGTTTCCGATACTCAGGCATTGAAGCAGTTAGGAAATTCAGTAAGTGTGCCCATAATTAAAAGAATCATGCAGAGTATGATTTGTACGTACGAAACAGAAATCTTGAAAAAATGAAATATCTGTCAATAGATTCTGTCTTTAATGCATATTGTAGTAATGCCAAAAGCATAAAAAGCAAGTTTTGGGGTGTGTTGGCTATTCTAAGTTCAATACAAAAAAGAATTGAGCCTAGTGTGGCTTATTCATTCAGTGTCGCCAAAGTTGCAAACATGCTAGAAAACCTATTCAGCTTAAAGTCAATAAAAAGGAAATATAATAGTAAGTCTGTTTGGAATATAGTGTTTTCAAAGTATTGGCTTGACAAGTTGCCGAATCAAATGTTTAATGAACAGCCCAATGTTTTTGATGTGGCGGTTTGGCTTTTGAGAAATGAGACCTTTGAGGATGATGCTGACTTGAGTAGCTGCGTAAACTTGTTTATGGAAAAAACAGGCCTAACCAGAGACCAACTTGGTTCGCTTTTTTCTTTCGAGGATAGGACCATTTCTTTTGAAGAAAAATTATATCCTGAAAAAAAACTATTAGAGGAATTGTCTTCTAAGTTTGGCAACTTTGAACATTCTGAATATATTTCGGCAGAGGGCAAATTCTTGGTGTCTTCCCCAGGAGAATTTTCTAGAGCTCCGTTCATACAGACATTGTATTCTGGCCAGCAGACATTAGAATGCCTACTGTTAACGCAAATTCCTATATCTGATTATTATGGAATGGGCAGCATTAAAGCTAAGCCCATTGGCGACTTGCCGTTGCAGCAGATTTTCTTTGGGGCGCCGGGCACGGGCAAGTCGTATAGCATCAACTGCAACGCCTGCATCACCGACGCCAACTCGATTCGCACCACGTTTCACCCCGACTGCGATTACTCCACGTTTGTGGGCTGCTACAAGCCTACGGTTGACGACGCGACGGGTGAAATCACCTACCGCTTCACTCCGCAGGCGTTCACCGAGGCCTACGTGAGGGCGTGGAGCAAGCTGGACGAGCCGTTTTTCCTGATAATTGAGGAGATTAACCGCGGCAACTGCGCCCAGATTTTCGGCGATGTGTTTCAGCTGCTCGACCGCGACGACAGCGGCTATTCGGCCTACCGCATCACGCCCGATGCCGACTTGCGGCGCTATCTGGGCGAAAGTCTGGCCGATGCCGACATCATCGACGCCGACATAAAGACGGGCGCGAAGATGCAGCTGCCGCCCAACCTGCACATCTGGGCCACGATGAACACCAGCGACCAAAGCCTGTTTCCCATTGACTCGGCCTTTAAGCGCCGCTGGGACTGGCGCTATGTGCCCATCGACTGCACCGACCGCGGCCACTACATTGACTGCGGCAGCGGCCGCCGCTATGTGTGGGCCAGCTTTGTGCGCCAGGCCAACGAGCGCATCGAGGCCGTGACGCAGAGCGAGGACAAGAAGCTGGGCTACTGGTTTGCCGCGCGCAAGGGCCACGATGCCATCAGCGCTGACCGCTTTGTGTCGAAGGTGGTGTTCTATTTGTGGAACGACGTGTTTAAGGACTGCGCCGGCGAGGCGGGCAGCATGTTCACCGGCAGCTGCGACAGCTTTCACCGCTTTTTCACCGACGGCGGCGAGGTGGATGCCGACCTTGTGGCCGAGTTTCTGAGCGGTCTGGGCGTGGAGCGGCGCGAGTCGGCCGATGGGCCGCAAACCGACCTTGAGCAATGAAAATCATCATCGAGGGATACCCGTATGCCGAGCAGGCCGTGGCCGGGGTGCTAAAGGGCTTTGAGCCGAGCACCCTCGACGGCAAGACCACGGTCAACCACGTGGGCTACTGCTACAGCCGCGAGCTTGGCGACTGCATATTTTTCCTGCCCAAGGTGGTGATCGACAGCGACCGCGGCTGCGTGCTGTGGCACCCGGGGCTGAAGCCCGAAGACATCATCGACTTCGGCGAGGCCCTGAGGCAGCGCCGCGTGAGCCGTGCCGACTACGCCTTTCTGTCGGGCTTCGCGGTGTGGATCTACCGCGCCATCAAGGAGTTTGGCCGCCAGCACCCGTGCAGCGGCACACTGCTGCGCCGCTCGTTTTCGCGGCTCGACGGCTCGCGCGGCACGGCCAGCGGCACGCTGCTCGATGTGGTGTTGTCGCTGGTGAGGTTTGGCCGCGACCACCGCGACTTCTTCATCACGGCCATGAAGGCATCGCGCAGCGGCTTCAGCAAAATCGACTGGCGCAAGACGGTGGCGCGCACCCCGGCCGTGATGCGCCGCGGCGTGCCTGTGTATCCGCGCCCCGCCGTGCGCCGGCGCCAGACCGACTTCGACGAGGAGCTGATGGTGGTCTACGCCTCAATCATTGCCCACATCGCCCGCCGCTACGGCTTCAGCGCCGACGTGCCCTGCGGCTACGAACCCATGCCCGCCGCCAGCTTCAGGCGCTACCTGGGCGGCTACGGGCAGCGCCGCCTGCGGCAAATAAAGTACCGCTACTTCTCCGACACTGCCCTCGAGCTGTGGCGGCTGTGCTACGCCTTTTTCGGCGAGGTGGAGCGTGTGTGCTCGTCGCGGCAAGACAGCGACTACCTGCTGGTGCGCAACTTCAACGTGGTGTTTGAGGCCATAATCGACGAACTGATAGGCGACGACAAGGGCGACATCGACCCCGACCTCAAAGACCAGCCCGACGGTAAGGTGGTGGACCACATCTACCGCTACCCGTCGCTTGTGGGCGGCGACGACATCTACTACATCGGCGACAGCAAGTATTACAAAATAGGCGGCGTGCTCGGCGCCAACTCGGTGTATAAGCAATACACCTACGCCAAAAATGTGATTCAGCTCAACATCAACTGGTATTTCGACAGCCTCCATGGCACCGCCCGCCACCCCAGCGTGAGGTATCGCGACGCGCTCACCGAGGGCTACAACATCACGCCCAACTTCTTTATCAGTGCCCGCGTGTCGCCTGGCGCGCCGTCGTATGCCCGGCCGTACCTCGAGCGCCGCCCCGACCACAGCGGCCGCGTGCCGTGCTGCCAGTTCAGCAACCGCCTCTTCGACCGCGACACGCTGTGGCTGCAGCACTACGACGTCAACTTCCTTTACATCATTGCCCTCTATGCGCGCTCGAGCTATGCCGAGAAGCAGCGCTTCAAGGTGCAGGCCCGCAGTGAGTTCAGGCAAGGCATGCTGCAAATGCTGTGCAGCGGCGCCGACGGCTACGACTTCTTCATAGCCGCGCCGCGCCAGAGGCTGACGCTCGAGCAGGCAGTGACGGCCAACTTCCGCGCCATCATCGGCAAAGTGTTCCGCCCCGACGACAGTCTCAACGCCGTGGTGCTGGCCCTGAGGCGCGGAGCCGACGCCGAAAACGCAGCCGTGCTCCGCCAAATGCAGGCCGACTTCGTAGTGTATAAGGATTACCGCCTGGGCGACGACATCCGCGAATTTCTGCGCAGCCACCCCCAGATCTGCGCCCCCACACTCACCCCCGCCGCCCTGGCCGCCTCGCCCCATACCCCCTACGACCAGCCCGGCGACGACATCCCGCATCCCGCCACCGAAAAGCCGGCCATAAGACCCTACAAGCGCACCTCCCGAAAGAGTAAACAAAAAGACAAAAAAGCTAATTCGACAAAAAGACAAAAATGAGCTAATACGACATAAAGACATAAAGACAAATTTTCGACAAAAAGACAAAAAGACAAAAAAACAGATTAGATAAAAAGACACAATAGCAGATGATTTTACAAAAAAACCAGAAATATGTCTTTTAAAAAATATGTCTTTATGTCTTTATCGTCGAAAATCGAAAACATCACCCACCTGTCTTTATGTCGAAAGCCCCCCAAAAAATCCGTGTAAATCCGTGAAATCTGTGGGATATAATAATAAACGCATATCTTTACTTTATGAAATTTTGCACTATCTTTGTAGATAAATACTATTAGCTCCACATATATGACTATCACCTCCAAAAACCGTTTGCGCCGCTTGGCAGCCGTTGCAGTACTGGCCGGCGGCACTCTTGCGGCCAGCGCAGCCAGCTGGATACGCATCAACCAACTCGGCTATCTGCCCCAAGCCACCAAAGTGGCCGTGCTCATGAGCACCGACACCGCCGCCGTCAGCAGCTTCGAACTCGTCGACGCCTTCAGCGGCCAAGTGGCCTACACCTCCACCCACGTGCAGCCCACAGGGGCGCTGGGCGGCATGAAAGCCACCTACCGCCTTAACTTCAGCGACTTCAACCGCCAAGGCACCTACTACGTGAGGGTGGGGCAGAGCAAGTCGCCCGTGTTCCCCGTCAACGGCCGCGTGTATAAGGGCGCGGCCGACTTCACGTTGCGCTACATGCGCCAGCAGCGGTGCGGATGGAACCCCTACATACAGGACAGCTGCCACCAGTTGGATGCCCGCATCGTGTATCACCCCACCAAGCAGGGCCAGCACATCGACGTGCGCGGCGGCTGGCACGATGCCGCCGACCTGCTGCAATACACCACCACCTCGGCCAACGCCATCTATCAGATGATGTTTGCCTACACGCAAAACCCCTCGGCCTTCGCCGACCACTATCAGGCCAACGGCATGCCCGGCAGCAACGGCATCCCCGATATAGTGGACGAAATCTACTGGGGCCTGCAGTGGCTCGACCGCATGAACCCCGAGAAGGGTGAACTCTACAACCAGATAGCCGACGACCGCGACCATGCCGGCATGAAGCTGCCCAACCACGAGATTTCCGACTACGGCTGGGGCCCTGGCAAAGACCGCCCCGTGTATTTCGTCGACGGCAAGCCGCAGCAGCGCGGCAAGTATATGAACGCCACCATGGGCGCCGCCAGCACCGCCGGCAAGTTTGCCAGCGACTTCGCCTTTGGCGCCGAGGTGCTGAAGCCCTTCTATCCGCAGTTTGCCGCACGCATCGCCGCCAAGGCCGCCGACGCCTATCAGGTGGGCCTCGACAAGCCAGGCAATGCGCAGACGGTGTCGGTGGTGTCGCCCTACATCTATGAGGAAGACAACTGGGTTGACGACATGGAGCTGGGCGCGCTCGAGCTGTTTCGCCTGACGGGCGACCGCCGCTACTTCGACCAGGCTGTGGACTATGGCCGCCGCGAGCCGGTCACCCCGTGGATGGGGGCCGACAGCGCGCGCCACTATCAGTGGTATCCGTTTATGAACATGGGCCACGTGCGCCTGGTCGCCGTCACTGGCGACGCGCGGCTGCGGGCCGAGTTTGTGCGCAACATCCGCGCCGGCATCGAGCGCGTGTATGAGCGCGGCCGCCGCCACCCCTTCATGTGGGGCGTGCCCGGCGTGTGGTGCTCCAACAATCTGACCACGGCCATGCTCACGCAGTGCATCCTCTACCGCCAGCTCACGGGCGACCGCACGTTTGAGGAAATGGAGGGCTCGCTGCGCGACTGGCTGCTGGGCTGCAACCCGTGGGGCGTGAGCATGATTGTGGGGCTGCCCGAGGGCGGCGTGTATCCGCGCCAGCCGCATTCGGGCTACGTGTTTCAGAACATGGGCAGCACTCCGGGCGGCCTGGTCGACGGCCCGGTGTATGCCTCCATCTTCAACAGCCTCAAGGGCGTGAACCTGGTCAGCGGCCTGCGCGTGACCGAGGCCAACAACTACTTCGAGTTCCAGCCGGGCGACGTGGTGTATCACGACAACATGGCCGACTACAGCACCAACGAGCCCACTATGGACGGCACCGCCTCGCTCACCTTCCCCTTCTCGGCCTACGATGCCGAGGGACAGCAGCAGACGGGCGCCATGGCCGACCGCAATGTGTATGAGCCCGAGGGCGGCATCATTCAGGGCGACCCCAAGCAAAAGCGCGTGTGCCTTGTGTTCACGGCCGACGACATGGCCGACGGGGCCGACGAAATTATATCCACGCTGAAGCGCAGCGGCATCAAGGCCGGATTCTTCTTCACCGGCCGCTTTCTCGAGACGTATCCCGACGTGGTGCGCCGCCTCGTGGCCGATGGCCACTATGTGGGCAGCCACAGCTATGGCCACCTGCTGTATGCGCCGTGGTCGTGCCGCGACTCGCTGCTCGTCACCCGCCAGCAGTTTGAGGCCGACATGGCCAAGAGCTTCGAGGCCCTGGCCCGGTTCGGCATCAGCAAGCAGTCGGTGCCTTACTTCATTCCGCCCTACGAGTACTACAATTCCACCATCGCAGCCTGGGCGCGCCAGCTGGGGCTGCAGGTCATCAACTACACTCCCGGCACCGGCACCAATCAGGACTACACCACGCCGCAAATGGACGCCGCCTACCGTTCGAGCCGCACGCTGCTCAGCGACCTGTTTGACTACGAGCGGGCCCACACCGTGTGCGGCCACTTCATCATGGTGCATCTGGGCACGTTCCGCGAGCGCACCGACAAGTTCTACCATCACCTTCCGCAAGTCATCAGCCGCTTGCGCAAGCGCGGCTACACTTTTGTGGGCGTTGAGCAGATGCTCGGCCTCGGCCAGCACTGACGCCGCGCCACCATAAGATGACGAAAGCCACCCCGCTGACAATGTGGGGTGGCTTTCGCCCTATATATAATAATGTGTATGAGTAGGGTTGCTATTGCACCCTTATCCTGAACACGCGAATGCCCAGGTTGCTGCGGTTGCGCCGCAGCATCTCCATCATGTCGTCGGTTTCAAGCTGCACCTTCTTGCCCACGCTCGAAGCGTCCAGCAGATACAGCCGCCCGTCCTTCTTCTCAATCACGCCCATGTGGGTCACGTCAAGGCCGTCAATCTTGGTCACCAGAGCCACAAAGTCGCCGCTCCTCAGCTGGTCAATCAGCTTCTTGTTGTGCAGCGACTCCTTTTTAATGTAGGCAAAGCGGTGGTTGCGGTATCCAATCTCCATGCTGCGCATCTTCTCAAACGTTGCGCTGTCGGCCAGGGCAGGGTAGGCGCTGCGGTGCGTGGTCATGAAGTCGAGCGTCTTAATCATATATCGGGCGCCGTCAAGGTCGCCGGTCACCTCAGTCAGGTTGCCGCGGCTGGTGTTTTCCACCGCCCACTCGCTAATGTAGTGCAGCCGCGAGGTGTATCCGTTCATCTCGCCGCCGCGGTAGCGAATGCTCTCCAGGTTGGCCGCGTAGTCGCGCCACGAATACCGGCCCGTCATCGTGGTCCGCGCCAGCGCATACAGCGTTTCCACAAAAGTGGTGCAGTCCAGCTCGTCGATGTCGATTGTCAGCATCTCGGGCGTCCCCTCAAGCGTCTGCGCCACATAAGGGCGGCCCATCAGCTCGTGGGCATAGAGGGTCACAAGCTCGTTGGGCGACTTCAGTCCGCTTTCCACGCCCTTTTTCAGTAGCTGGTTTATTTCAGTGGTGTCGTTGGCGCAGTGGAAGCGCATTTGTTGCTGCGTCACGGCAGCAGCGTGGCCCACGCCCATCAGGGCGCCGCCGGCAGCCAGAATCAAAGAGTAGATAAATTTCCTCATATAATATAATTTTTATTTCCGACCACAAAAATACGCAAATCCCCTCGATTTTCCTAATCAAGCCCCCCTCTGGAAACGCCCAATAATCCCACATCTCCACCTCGCAAAACGCCCAATATGCCCATTGTGCCCATCAAGCCCAAAAACACCCACATTTCGCCGAAAACATGCTCTACAGCATAAAAAATCACCTCCCTCGAAAAAATCTCATTTTCGCCGAATCGTAACCTGACCGCCTCCGTCAGCCCGAAACCATAGCCAAAACCGCCCGTCGAGGCTCCAAACGCGCCCTCCGCGGCCCCCGTTTGGTTTCGTTCCGAAAGTTCGCATCCTCCAAACTGTGGCGAAAAAACTTGCTGAAAAGTTTGCGGGTTCGGAAAAAAGCCGTACCTTTGCAACGCTTTTGGAAACGAGGGCATGAGATCATTGAAAGAATTGCAATAGTCACAATGACAAGTGACAGGTTGGCGGCCTGTAAATCAGGCCGCAACGACAGTAGTACAAGAGACAAGGTAAATGAAAATTACCCGAGTCATTTCTGATTCCAGAGTACTTCTGCCGCCGCAGTCCGGCAGCGGACAGCGGCGGTGAAAACCGAGAGAGATTCGGACTGGCCGGCGGTCAACCGCATTCCGCGTGTTTTCTAAATAAATTCTGAAAAGAACGAAACAAGATAACAACAACGAAGAGTTTGATCCTGGCTCAGGATGAACGCTAGCGACAGGCTTAACACATGCAAGTCGAGGGGCAGCGTGCGGGAGTGGCAACACTTCTGTGACGGCGACCGGCGCACTGGTGAGTAACACGTATGCAACCTGCCCCCGACTGGGGAATAATCGCGGGAAACCGCGTCTAATGCCCCATAGTTCCTTCCGCCCGCATGGACGGGAGGGGAAAGGTTTGTTCCGGTCGGGGATGGGCATGCGGCGCATTAGGTAGTTGGCGGGGCGACGGCCCACCAAGCCGACGATGCGTAGGGGTTCTGAGAGGAAGGTCCCCCACATTGGTACTGAGACACGGGCCAAACTCCTACGGGAGGCAGCAGTGAGGAATATTGGTCAATGGACGGGAGTCTGAACCAGCCAAGTCGCGTGAGGGAGGAAGGTCCTACGGATTGTAAACCTCTTTTGCCGGGGAGTAACGTCGCCCACGCGTGGGCGAGTGAGAGTACCCGGAGAAAAAGCATCGGCTAACTCCGTGCCAGCAGCCGCGGTAATACGGAGGATGCGAGCGTTATCCGGATTTATTGGGTTTAAAGGGTGCGCAGGCGGCGCGTCAAGTCAGCGGTAAAAATGCGGCGCTCAACGCCGTAGAGCCGTTGAAACTGGCGCGCTGGAGTATGTGCGAGGAAGGCGGAATGCGTGGTGTAGCGGTGAAATGCATAGATATCACGCAGAACCCCGATTGCGAAGGCAGCTTTCCAGCACACGACTGACGCTGAGGCACGAAAGCGTGGGTATCGAACAGGATTAGATACCCTGGTAGTCCACGCAGTAAACGATGAATACTAACTGTTCGGAGGGCGACCTCTGAGTGGTAAAGCGAAAGCGTTAAGTATTCCACCTGGGGAGTACGCCGGCAACGGTGAAACTCAAAGGAATTGACGGGGGCCCG
>CAVKDU010000067.1:0-11400 GCA_963655175.1 Wujia chipingensis
TATGCAGTGCGGACGTAGCGGTAGCGCAGTCCGCGCGAAATGCCTACTATGCTGTTGTCCCAACACAGGAATGCGACAACAGGCGGATAATACTGACTCCCAAATTATTAGATTGCTGTAGCGTGCAGGGCGGCAGCGGTCGCATTCCTATGGAATGCGTGGCAGTGAAAGCCGCTGAGCAGGCATTTCGCGGCGGCTGCGCCTCCGCTGCATACCTGCCTACACATATCCAATCCCTACGGGATTGCTACTTTTTCAGCGCTTTCGGTATGCTGCACCCATGCTATAAATCGTTACAAATCAACCAATTAATTAAATTACTGGGCGGAGCGGCCGGTGGCTTGCAGATAGGCGGTGCGGCAGTCGAGGTAGGAGGCCACGGCGTCGCTGTAGCGGTCGCGGGCCTGGCGGCTGAGCGTCTGCGCATCGAGCACGTCGCTCATGGTGGAGGTGCCGGCCTTGTAGTAGTCTTCGTTCAGGCGCAGGTTTTCGTCGCTCTGCTCAATGCTTTTGCGGGCCAGCAGCACCTGCTTGTAGGCGTTGTCGAGGTTGTCCCACTGGTTTTGCATGTTGATGAGCAGCATCTGACGGTTGTCCTCGCGGTCGACCTCGGCCTTGCGCTCGGCCACAATCTGGCGCTTGACGCTGCGGTCGCTCCACCAGTCGCTGATGGGCACCGACAGCGTGGCCAGGCCGGCCACCTTGAAGCGGCCCTCGTTGGTGAGCGTGCCATACATGCCCATGGCGCCCACCGACAGCGTGGGCAGCAGCGAGCCGCGCTTGAGGCGCGTCTGCAGCTTGGCGGCCTCTACGCCCTTGTCGAGCAGGCGCGCCTCGGTGAGGCTGTCGAGCGCGGTGTGGTGGTCGGTGCGGTATTCCGCAGGGTCGGGCACGGTGGCCACGGGGGTGCGGTCGATGTCGAAGTCGCCCTTGTCCATCACGCCCATATACTGGGCGAGCACCAGTTTGCTAAGTTTGATGCCGTTCTCCACAGTGAGGCGGTCGGCAGCCATCTCGTTTTGCTTCAGTTCCACCTTCAGCAGGTCGTTGCGCAGCCCCACCCCGGCGTCGATGGCATTCTGGGCGTCGGTGTGTATCGAGGCCAGCTGGCGGTCGACGGCGTCGAGCGTGGCAAGCTTCTCGTAGAGCGACAGCAGGCGGTTGTAGTACACCTCGGTGGTTTTCACCACATCGTCGCGCGTCTGCTGCAGCATCAGCTGCTTCACCCGACTCTGCAGGTCGGCCAGTTTTACGGCTGTGGGGCGGCGGCCGCCCGTGTATATGGGCTCGAGCACGGTGATGTTGGCCATCATGCCGTGGCTGAACGCCTTAAACTCATAGCTGGTGGGCAGCGACGCGAGGGCGGTGGGGTTGAGGCCCAGCTGCTGCACCAGGGCGGCCAGCTTCTGCTGGTCGTCGGCGGTGAGGTCGTAGCGCTGCTTCACCATGTCGTCGCTGGCGTGGAAATACGACACGCCTGCGCTGACGGTGGGCAGATAGCTCATGCGCGCCGCCTCGCGCTGCAGTTTGGCGTCGCTGATGTCGATGTTGGCGCGCTTGAGGCTGGCGTTGTTTTGCAGCGCCAGCTGGCGGCACTGCTGCAGGGTGTAGGTGGCCTTCTGCTGGGCGGTTGCCGTGAAGCCCGCGCCCCAAAGGGCGGCCACCGCTGCTATGGTGAGTTTGATGCTTAACTGTTTCATTGCTGTGATTGTTTCGTTGTATATACACATATGCGTGTGTGGATTAGCGGTGCTGCTGCACCTTTTGCAGCATTTGCTGCGAGCGGGTCTTCTCGTTTTTGAGTATGCGCTTGTGGTCTTCCAGGCGGTAGATGAGCCAGTAGCCCACAGGAATCATGGTGACGATGAACAGCATCGACACCACGGTGCCGAAGCACACCACCACTCCCATCGGGCCCCACATGGGCGAATTTTCGATGACCATGGGCACCACGCCCATCGAGGCTGCCGCGCAGGTGAGGAATATGGGCCGCATGCGTCGCTGCGCTGCCTGGAAGGCGGCGTGCTTGGCGCTGAGGCGGAACTTCACGCGCAGCTCCTCGGCATAGTCGACCATGATGATGCCGTTGCGCGCAATGATGCCCATCAGCGATATGATGCCCAGTATGCCCGTCATGCTCATGTCCTGCCCCATGACGATGAGGCCGAGGGCTGCGCCGAGCAGCGAAAACGTGAGCGAACACATGATGAGCAGCGACATGCGGATGTCGCGCAAGTGGAACAGCATGATTATGAATATCACGAATATCGAAATCACCAGTCCGCCATATATTTGAGGCTCGGTCTCGAGGTCGCGCTCGCGCTGGCCGCCCACCACCATCTGCACGCCCGAGGGCAGCTGCAGGCGGCTCTTGAGCTCAGCCAGAGTGGCGTCGGTCACCTCGTTGAGGTTAAGTCCGTGCTGCGGTTCGGCAAACACCGACACGGTGCGCACGCCGTTGCGGCGCACTATCATGCCCAGATTCCAGTCGGGTGTGATGGCCGACACCTGGCGCAGCGGCACGCTCACGCCGGGATACAGGCCGCTCACGGTGGAGTTGGCAAGGTCGTCGGGAGTCTGAAGGCCGGCATGGCTGTCCTTGAGCACCACGCTCACGGGATAGTCGCCCTCCCACACCGTGGTGAGCGGCACGCCGCTGCCGAAGCGCATGGCCAGATTGGCCGCCACTGTCGACTTCGACAGGCCCAGACGGCTCGACTCATCGGCGTCGAGCGCCACCTTGAGGCCGGGCAGCGAGCCGTTGAAGTTGCTGCGCACCAGCACCAGATTGCTGTCGGCGCGCATTATGGCCATGGCGCGCTCGCTGACGGCGTGCAGCGAGTCGAGGTCGTCGCCGGTGAAGCGTACCTCGATGGGCGACACAGCGTCGCTGTAGTCGAGCTGCTTGATGCGCACCATGGCGTCGCTGAAGTAGCCCGTGAAGCGCGGCGTGAACTCGGCCACAAGCTGCTCGGTGGCCTCATTGCCGGTGGTGTTGACTATGAACTGGGCAAAGTTGGTGCCGCCCAGCTGCGGCGCATAGGCCGTCTGGAATCGCGGCGAGCTGCAGCCATAGAAGGTGGTGACGTTGGCCACGCGGCTGTCGCGCCGCATCATGTTGCGCAGGCTGTCGGCCACCACGCGGGTGCGCTCGATGGCCGTGCCCTCGGGCAGATACACCTCGACGGCAAACTGATTGCGCGCGGCGCGCGGCATAAGCTTCTGCGGCACCACGGTGAAGAGGAACGCACCCAGAGCCACCGAGCCCGCGCCAATGCCCAGGGTGATAAACGGATGGGCGAAGCACACGGCAATCACGCGGTTGTAGACGCCCTGAATGATGTCGAGCAGCGAGCGGCGGCGGGGCTTCGACGGGTCGCGCTTCACGCCCTTGCGGATGAACACGTACTGCACATAGGGCACCACAAGCACCGCCACAAACAACGAGGTGAACAGCACTATCGACACGCCCAGCGGAAACCACTTGACGAAGTCGAAAAACATGCCTTTAAGGGTGAACAGCAGCGGGAAGAATGTGACCGAGATGCACAGCGTGGCGGTGATGATCGACTTGAAGAACTCACCTGCCGCGGCCGACGAGGCGTGCCAGCGGCTCATGCCCTTGTCGATGTTCTCGATGTAGCAGTCGATGATCACAATGGAGTCGTCGACTATCATGCCCAGGGCCACGATGAGCGCGGCCAGGGTGACGGTGTTGAGCTCCACGCCAAAGGCATAGAATATGCCCAGCGTGATGAATATGGTGATGGGGATTGTGGCCGCCGACACGCTGGCCACCCTGAGCGGGCGCAGCAGCATTATCACCACAATCACCGAAATCACGGCTATCAGCAGCTCTTGCAGGAAGTCCATGATTGAGCTGTTGACCACGTTGCTCTGGTCGGTGATGGGATATATGGTGACGTCGGACGGCAGAGTCTGCTTGAAGTCGTTGATTTTGGCCTTCACGTCGCGGCCAAACTGCACTATGTTGTTGCCCGAGCGCATCTCAATCGACAGCACTATGCACTTGCGGCCGTTGTTGCTCACATACTGGTCGGCGTCGGGATACTCGCGGCGCACCGTGGCCACATCGCGCAGGCGCACGGCCTTGCCGGTGGGGTCGCTGTATATCACCTGGTTGGCCACGTCGGCCTCAGTGTTGATACGGCTCACGAGGTGCACTGGGCGCACCGTGTTCTGGTCGTCGACGCTGCCGCTCATCACGGTCATGCCCTGCGACTGCAGCGAGGCCAGCAGCGAGGCGCTGCTGATGCCGTATTCGCTCAGGCGGTCGCGGTCGATGTAGACGCCGATCTGCTCCTTCTGCTCGCCCGTGACACTGAGGTTGGCAAGCTCGGGAATGGTGCGCAGGCGGTCTTCGAGGTCGGTCATGTAGTTGTGCAGCTCGCGGTATGAGCGCACGCTGCTCTCCAGCGTGATGAGCATGGCCGAGGTGTTGCCGAAGTCGTCGTTGGCTATCAGGGCCAGCACGCCCTGCGGCAGCGAGCTCTTGAACTGCTGCAGCTTGATTTTGAACTTGCTCCAGAACTCATCCTTGTCGGTGACGTCGTCGTTAAGCTCCACAAACACGTAGCAGGCGCCGTCTTTCGACTCAGAATAGGTCTTTGCCTTCTTGATTTCCTTGAATCCCCACAAAAACGACTCGAGCGGCTTGGCCACCTGCTCCTCCACCTGCTGCGAGGTGGCGCCGGGATACACGGCCACCACAAGGCCCTGCCTTATGGTGAACTCGGGGAACTCATTCTTGGATATGTTGATGAGCGAAAACACCCCGAAGCACACCAGCAGGCCCACAAGCAGCATCATTATGCCCTTGTAGTGCATCGAGGTTTCTATCATGTTCAGCTTATTGTGTCGAATGCCCATAGCGCGCCTATTTTAACACCTTCACTGCCTGGCCTTCGCTCACGCGGTCCTGGCCTTCGACTATCACTTGCTCTCCGCCCTTGAGGCCCGACGTGATGGCCACGCCGCGGTTGCACACATCGCCCACGGTGACGCGGCGCATGGCGGCCTTGCCGCCTTCCACCACCCACACGATGTCGTCGCTGCCGTCGATGGCTATGGCCTCTTGGGGCACCAGCAGCTCGGCCTTGGCGCCTGCCACCGGAGCCGATGCGCTGCACACCATGCCTGGCAGCAGGCGGTGGCCGGGATTGGCCAGCGAGAGGGTCACCTGATAGGTGTGGCTCACGGCGTCGGCCTGCACGCCCTTGCGGGTCACAGTGCCGGTGAAGCACTCACCGCCCAGCGCGGCCACGGTGAAACTTATGCGCTGGCCCTTGGCTATCGACGACACCTCGTTTTCGGGCACCGAAATGTTCACCTCCACGCGGTCGAGCTTCACCAGTTTGAAGCAGCTCACGCCAGGCATCACATTGTTGCCCATGTCCACGCTGCGGCGCGAAATGTAGCCGCTGAATGGGGCGCGCAGCACACAGTCGCCCACGCCCTTGCGCGCCATGCTCACGCTGGTGCGCGCCTCGGCCAGTTTGGTCTCTATCTCCACCATTTTTATGTCGGGCAGGCTGCCCTTGCTGTGCAGCTGCGACAGGCGGCGGTAGGCGTCCTCGGCCTGGCGCAGGTTGCTCAGGGCCATGTCGAGCGAATTCTGCGCCTGCGTGCCGTCGAGCACAGCCAGCGTCTGGCCCTGCCTCACGGCCTGGCCCTCGTCCACAAGCACGTTCTTCACAGTGCCGGCCGAGGCAAAGCTGAGGTCCGACCCGTAGCTCTCGGCCACCGTGCCCACATAGGTGCGCATTCCGGCCTCGTTGCCGGCCTCTGCGCGGGCCACTTTCACGTTCACTGCCGTTGGCACGCGGCCGGTCTTGGTGTGGCTGCAGGCCGCCAGCGCCACCGCTGCCGCAACTGCAAGCCATAGTCTAATTTTTCTCATAATACTCGTTGCATTATAAACATGTAAATTCACCCTTATTTTTCGGGGGCAAAAGTAGAAATAGGGGCAAGCCACTGCAAGGTCAATTTCTTTAAATAAATGTTCTATTTAGCGGATTTATCGGGATTTTTGGAAAATATTGCATATTTTCGCACCCAGAAAACAATCAACCACAAGCAATGAAGATAGAAAACAGCCCGACTCCGGCCCCCATGCAATACAGCGTGATGCGCATCGACCGCGGCAACCCGGTGCTGCACAGGCTCAACACGCTTGTGCCCGTGTCGGGGGTGGTGGGCCTGTTTCTGTGCAACAGCGGCTCGATCGACGCCAACATAAAGGGGCGCGACTACCACCTGGTGCAGGGCGACATGTTCATCATCACGCCCATGCAGCAGCTGGCCGTGGCGCACGTGTCGAAGGACTTCAGCGGCGTGGCAGTGAACGTGGACTACGAGTTTGCACTGTCAGCGCTCAACAGCGTGATGCCGGTGCCCGTGCAGGTGCGCATCATAAGCGAGCCGTGTCTGAAACTCACCCCGGGGCAGTACGACGAACTGATGGCGCGCATTGCCACCATCGAGGAGCTCACCGAGCGCTACCACAGGCTGCGCGCCAGCAACCCGCTGCGCAGCCGCATCACGCAAGAGATTATAGTGGCCACCGGACTCGAGGCGGCCTACCGCATTATCGACGCCTTTGTGGCAAGCGAGCCGCTGCCGCCAACCGCGGCAACGCGCGGCGACGACATTGTGACTCGGTTCATGGCCTCGCTGCACGCCAACTACCGCCGCGAGCGCAATGTGGCCTTCTATGCCGGCGAGCTGCACCTGACGCCCAACTACATGTCGGGCATACTGAAGGAGCGCACCGGCCTGTCGGCGCTGCAGTGGATTAGCGGCATGGTGATAGCCGACGCCAAGCAGAAGCTGCGCTACAGCTCGATGAGCATCAAGGAGGTGGCCATGAGCCTCAACTTCCCCACCCAGTCGTTTTTCGGAAAATACTTCAAGGCGCAGACGGGCGTCGGGCCGAAGCAGTTCCGCAAAAGCGGTATATAGCCCCGGCCGGCGTTTTTGCCACCGCTGCGCTTTGCCGTTGCGCCAACTTGCAGTAATTTTGCAGAAACAAAAAAATGGAAAAAACAGCTTAACGATTATGGCTAAGAAAAAAAACACGAAACGCAAATCATCGTCGTCGCGGACTATAAAGGTGGCAGCGGCCGTGGTGGTGGTGCTGTGCGTGGCCTTTGTGGCCGCCTTTGGCCGCTACATGTTCTCCTCGGCCAAGGCCGACACCACCATATACATTCGCCGCGGCATCACCAACGAGCAGCTCACCGACTCGCTCACCAAGCACCTGGGCTCGGAGTATGCCGGCAAGGTGATGAGCCTGCTCAGGCTCACCCGCGCCGACATGGCCAAGCGCCAGGGCGCATTCAAGGTGACCAAGGGCGAGAGCGCGCTGCGCCTGGCGCGCCACCTGCGCGGCGGCGCGCCCAGCAGCATCACACTCACGCTCAACAACATCCGCACCAAGCGCGAACTGGCCGACCGCATCGGCAGCCTCTACATGATGGGGCGCGACTCCATTTGGCAGGCCCTCAACGACCCGCAGCTGTGCGCCAAGTATGGCCTCAACACCGACAACATAGTGTGCCTGATGCTGCCCGACACCTACGACTTCTACTGGGACATCACCACCCGCCAGCTGCTTGACCGCATGCACGACTACTACAACGACTTCTGGACCGACCGCCGCCGGCGCGAGGCCAGCGACCTCGGTCTGAAGCCCGAAGAGGTGGTGACTGTGGCCTCGATTGCCGAGGAAGAGAGCGCCAAGCCCGACGAGCGCGGCAAGATTGGCCGCCTCTACATCAACCGCCTGCACGACGGCATGCGCCTGCAGGCCGACCCCACCGTGAAGTTTGCCATTGGCGACTTCGCGATTCGCCGCATCACAGTGGCCATGACGCAGTGCAAGTCGCCCTACAACACCTACCGCAACCAGGGTCTGCCGCCGGGCCCGATACGCCTGCCCGAAAAGAAGACCATCGACGACATCCTCACCAGCGAGCCGCACAACTACATGTATATGTGTGCCAAGGAGGATTTCTCGGGCTACCACAACTTCGCCGCCACCTACGAGCAGCACAGGGCTTTTGCCAAGAAATATCAGGACGCGCTCAACAAGCGCGGCATAAAGTAAGCACACGGCCATGGCAAGCGACAGCAGCAACGACCTGGTGCGACTGGGCGAATACACCGAGTTCAACGCCGCCATGGTGCGCGACATTCTGGGCACCAACGGCATCGAGGCGCAAGTGATGGGCTCGGGCAGCGGACAGCCCTACCGGCTGGCCACAGTGCAGGTGGTGGTGCGCCGCGCCGACCTGCCGAAAGCCGCCGCAGTGATCAAAGAATATGAAATAGGGAAAACTGTTGATAAGGAAGAGATTGACGCAGCCACCGCCAAGGGCAAACTGTGGATAACGGTGGCCGTGGTGCTGATTGTGGCTTTGGCCGCATGCTTCCTCACGCTGAAAAACGTGGGTGCGATATGATGACCACCGACCCGATTGAAATAGAAAGCGTAGCCGCCACGCCCTGGCACGCCGCCGCGGCATGGGCTGTGCTGGCCCAGGCCAAAGAGGCCATGCGCATGGCGGGACGCAACCAGTGGCAAGGCTTCTACCCCGCCCCGGCCAACGTGGAGGCCGACATCAAGGCCGGCGTGGCGCGGGTGCTGCTGCACGGCGGCGAGGTGGCGGGCTACTGCGCGCTGGTGACCGGCGGCGACCCAGCCTACGCCCACATTGCGGGCGGACAGTGGCTCACGCCCGAAGGCACACCCTATGCCGTGGTTCACCGCATAGCCATCGCGCCCAGCATGAGCGGCCGCCATCTGGCCACGCGGTGGATGCGGCTGCTCATCGATGAGGCGCGGTGGCTGGGATGCCGCAGCATGCGCATCGACACCAACCACGACAATGTGCAGATGCTGCGCCTGCTGCCGCAGTGTGGATTCGTGCGGTGCGGCACGGTGATGCAGAGCGACGGCGAGCGCATTGCCTTCGAGTTGGTGTTTTAGGCGCTACACATCCAAGTCGAGTTCCACAGGGCAATGGTCGGAGCCAAACACCTCGGTGTGGATTTTGGCGTCGACCATGCGCGGCGCAATGTCGTTGCTCACCAGAAAGTAGTCGATGCGCCAGCCAGCGTTCTTCTCACGCGCGCGGAAGCGGTAGCTCCACCACGAGTATATGCCCTCCTTGTCGGGATAGAAGTGGCGGAAGCTGTCGGTGAAGCCGCTGCCCAGCAGCGTGGTCATCTTCTGGCGCTCCTCGTCGGTGAATCCGGCGTTTTTGCGGTTGGTCTTGGGATTCTTAAGGTCAATCTCCTCGTGGGCCACATTCAGGTCGCCACACACTATCACAGGTTTGCTTTTGTTCAGATTCAGCAGATAGGCGCGGAAGTCGTCTTCCCACTTCATGCGGTAGTCGAGGCGGCGCAGGCCGTCCTGGCTGTTGGGCACATACACGCACACCAGGTAGAACTTCTCCATTTCCAGCGTCACGATGCGGCCCTCGTGGTCGTGCTCGTCGATGCCCATGCCCAGCGTCACGGCCAGCGGAGTGTGGCGCGTGTACACGACCGTGCCCGAGTAGCCCTTTTTGTCGGCATAGTTCCAATAGCTTTTGTATCCGTCAAACTCCAAGTCGAGCTGCCCCTGCTGCATCTTGGTTTCCTGCAGACAGAAGAAGTCGGCGTCGAGCGCCTTAAACGCCTCGGCAAACCCCTTGCCCACGCATGCGCGCAGGCCGTTCACATTCCATGAGATGAATTTTAGCATAGCCAATTTTTTCTTGTGCGTTATTATTGATTTTCACCCTCATCGCCGCGGCGGGCCGAAAACTGCTCCACATCCAGCTTGCGCGCCTTGGCGCTGCATGCAATGGCGGCCACAATCAGCACCACGGCCACCACAGCGCCCACTATCAGCACCCACTGCGGCACATCAAGGTTGGAGCCCGTCCACAGCAGCACGCCGCACAGGGCCAGACACACAATGTCGAGCAGCAGCGCGCGACGGCGCAGCTGCAACTGTCGTGATTTGTTGTCAGTCATAATCTACCATTTAATAGTTAAGTTAATCACCAGAATTTGTTCTGAGCCTCATTGTATTCAAATCCGGCGGCCTTGAGCCGGGATTCAAGCTCAAGGCGGTCCACGCCGAGCGACTTGCACAACTCATCGAGCGAGTGATACTCGTCGCGCAGCTTGGTGTTGACGAAGCTCATGAGCATAAACGGATCTTGCGGAAGTTTGTCCATATCTTTCAGTCTTGTTAGTTTTATAGTGTAAAATTAGTGCAAACCGAGCGCACTGCCAAGAAATGAGCTTGCTCATTTTCTTGCGCATTGCCGAGGTGCCGCCTAATTTATTCAAAATTAAAGCGTAACGCTATCGACGGCATCTGGCTTGATGCAAGCCACATAATATATAGGGAAATACGTAACACCGTCTTTCACCTCCACATTCTGCGCATTCGAGAGCACAAAGGCCCTCTTCACGCCATATTCCTTTATTTGCAGAAACTTGTTGAGCGCGCTATGCACCTTATAGTCTTTTCCCGACTTGACCTCGATGGGACAAACCGACAGATTGGGCACATCGTCGATCAAGTAGTCGACCTCGCCATTTTTCTTATTGTCGTAGTAATACAAATCAAATCCATGCGCCTTCAGTTCCTGGGCAACCACGGTCTCATACACCGAACCCAAATTCACACTGGGCACATCTTCGACCACGGCCTTTATGCTTGTGCCAAAGAACTGGGCTGTGAGCAGTCCCACATCGTTCATATACAACTTGAGCAGATTTTTTCCGCTATTGGCAATCAGTGGGAAACTCGGCTTGCTTATTGCCTTCACCTCAAGCGCAATGCCCGACGACACCAGATAGTCGAACTCCTCAACGTAATCGCTCATGCGCTTGCCCTGCTTGTTCTCGATGTCCTTGACCACAACACGCTTCTTTTTGTTTTCCAAGTTCGACGGAATCATATCATAAATCCGCCTAATCTTCAAGCGGTTGTTCACCGCTTCAGATCTTGCCGCATCAATGCCATACAAGCGGTGAATGTTGTTCTGTATGTTTCGTATCTCCACGATGTTTTTAGTGTTGACAAATTCATTCACCGCATCGGGCAATCCGCCAACCAACAAATACTTTCTGAACAAGTCAAGCAACTTGCGGTGAATGGCGTCGGGCATGGGAGCCAGCCGCTCAAAATTGCGATGCATCGTCTGCAGCACCAAATCGCCAACTCCGTTTGCAACCAAAAACTCCTCGAAATCCATGGGATACATGCGCTTAATTTCTATGCTGCCCCATTATTGTCCTAAACGTTTTCAATAAAAAAGAAAAAAGGAAGTAAATGCTAAGGCAGAATTCACTACCTTAGCAAAGAGTTCCACC
>CAVKDU010000068.1:0-11306 GCA_963655175.1 Wujia chipingensis
CTCATCGTCGATGCACTTCACCTCCCCGGTGGCGAGAATCTTCTCATAATGGGAATTGTCGTCACCACGGTAGATGATGGATGCATTTTTGTCGCGCTTGATTTTCTTTTCCTTAATCAAGCGCTCCTTTTCCTTGCGAATCTTCTCAAGCAATACGCTTGCTGGCTCATCATTTGGGTCTTGTGGTACAAGTTTGCCCTGTATCGCCCATTGCAATATGCTGTTCTTTAATTGCTTCCCGTTCATTTTATAGCATAAAGTTTAGAATATACTGTTATATCGCATCAAATTTCCGAGACACTGTTGCGGATTTTGCCAATTAAATAGAATCTTCTGTTTCGTCCAATAACTTGTCGAGCTGCGCTTGTAGTTCTTCTCGCTTTGGCAGATAAAGTTGATAGCGTGCCACAAACAACTGATTTGTGATACCCTCCAAGGCATACTCCATCAGAAGCTCGTCTTTTCTTGCTCCCAAAACTATGCCAATGGGTGGATTATCGTCTGGTTGACACACTTCTGCTTTGAAATAGTTCAGATAGAGGTTCATCTGCCCTATGTCACCATGTTTTATCTCTGCTCGCTTCAGATCTATCAGCACATAGCATTTCAAAATACAATGGTAGAACACCAAATCAACCTTGAACTGTCGGCTACCTATCTGCACAGAGTATTGTCTGCCCACAAAAGCAAAACCACGCCCCATTTCCAAAAGAAACTGCTCCATGTGGTCTTTTAGGGCTTTTTCCAAGTCGCTCTCCTTATAGCGTTTCTGTTTGGGAAGCCCTGCAAATTCAAGCACGAATGGGTCACGGATAATATCTTGCGGAGTTTGCACTTGATGCCCCTCGTTAGCCAAAGCAAGAACTCCTGCCTTGTCTGTGCTCAGTGCAAGTCGCTGAAACAGACAACTCTTCATCTGCCTTTTCAGTTCCCTAACTTTCCAACATTCCTTGATGGATTCCTTATAATAGAACTGCATTTCAAGCGTATTGTCGCACTTCAACAATTCAAAATAGTGACTCCATGTCAATTTGTGAGACACTGTCTCACAAATTGGAAAAGCAAGATAAAACTTACGCATATAGACAAGATTAGAACGGCTGAAGCCTTTTCCATTTCTTGCAGTCAAGTCTTTGGCAAGGTTCACAAGTAATTGCTTGCCATACTCGGCTCTATCC
This sequence comes from Wujia chipingensis, assembly GCA_963655175.1. Lineage (GTDB taxonomy): Bacteria > Bacteroidota > Bacteroidia > Bacteroidales > Muribaculaceae > Sodaliphilus. The sequence goes on from CAVKDU010000068.1 coordinate 1,179, forward strand.
TTGCCTTTTAACTCATATTCAACGATATACTTACCTGTTTGCCAGTTGGCATCAAGCAATTCTGTATTGACCGCAGTAACGGCTTTTGACTTCGCCTCACCCCATAGCGTGGTTATGTTGTCTATCAACTTCCAATAGGCAGCATCATTTATGTTTGTCAAATCTTTATTCTCCATGCCAATCTTTAGATTTGTGGAACACCGTCCCACATTTTACAATTCATCCACATTCACATTTATTCCCAAGATGCGCTGTATCTCTGCCAAAGTTTTGTCTATCTCATGGTCGAGTGCTTTGCGCTTCTTGAAATAGTCGGCAAGCAGCTCGGCTGGCGGCAATATTTCCTCGTCTTCTTTGGGGAACTTGCATTGGTCGAAGTTGCAATCCATATCCAAAAGCTGCTGTGCTGTGAACACACGGCTTTTTTCACCAATATCATCGCCGACCATCTCTTTTCGGTCGTTCCACCAATCCTTGATTGGCTTGGTGTGCTCCAGTTTCATGGGCTTTGTCTTGGAGAAATGCTTGTAGCCTTCGGGCATGTCGAGACGATAAAACCACACATCTTTCGTCTTAAATCCTTCTGCGCATCCATCGGCAGCTTCATTATTGAAAAACAGGATGTTGGTGGCTATTGACGTGTAGGGGGCAAAGATGCTGCCGGGCAAACGGATGATTGTGTGGAGGTTGAACTTGCGCAGCAAGTTTTCTTTGATGGCGAGTTTTGCTCCGTCGGTTCCGAAAAGGAACCCGTCGGGAATGATAACGCCGGCTCTGCCTCCTGCTTTAAGCCTATACATAATCAATGCTATGAAGAGGTCGGCAGTCTCACTCGAGCGATATTGGGCCGGGAAATTGCTCTTTACACTTTCTTCCGTGCTTCCTCCGTAAGGCGGGTTCATGCCAACCACATCCACCTTGTCAGCCTCCTTGAAATCGGCCACATTCGTTCCAAGCGAGTCGCAGTTGCGGATATTTGGTGCCTCCACATCGTGCAGGAGCAGATTAGTGATGCTCAACAGATAAGGCAGTGGCTTCCACTCTTGTCCAACTACCGCATGCTGATATTTCTCCCCGTCTTTTGCCGACCGCACGCTCTTTGCCATGTGGTTAAGAGCTGATGTCAGGAATCCGCCTGTGCCACTCGTGAAATCGCCGAAAGTCTCGCCGAGTTTTGGATCAAGCATTTCTACGATGAAATCTGTAAGCGCACGTGGGGTATAGAATTCTCCGGCGTGCCCTGCCGATTGGAGGTCTTTAAGTATGCCTTCATATATGTCGCCAAAAGTGTGACGGTCTTCGGCGTCATCAAACTCTATCTCGTTGACAATGTTCACCACTTGGCGGAGCAGTGTGCCATTCTTCATGTATTGGTTCAGGTCGGCAAACGTCTCTTGTACGATTGCCTTTGCGCGTGGTGTGCTTGCATCCACCGGCAACGACTTCAATGTGGGGAACAACTTTTCATTGACAAACTGCAACAGGGCATCGCCCGTCAATGCATTGCCATCCTTTTCGTCTACAGCCCAATTGCGCCAGCGCAATTCTTCGGGTATGATGGATTTGTATTCTTTCTTTTCGGTATAGGCCTTGTATTCCCATGTTTCCTCTTGGGTGTCATACACTTTCAGGAAAAACATCCATGTCATCTGTTCGATGCGCTGCGCATCGCCATTGATGCCTGCATCGGAGCGCATGATGTTCTGTATGCGCTTGATTATGTTGTTTACTGCCATTATTATGCCGTTTTATAAATTTGTTGTTCAAGTTCTTTTATTGCCTGCTCAAATTTGGCCGGGCCACCGAATAGTTTTATTATCTTAGTCGGCTTGCCTATCTTGTTGAATGGCGGAATTTCGAGAATGTTGGCTTTCTCAAAATCAAGAATACCATTCTCGGCATATTTGTCGAGCAGCGCTTCGAGCACCTCGCGAGCCTTGCCTTCATACTTGCCGAAATAGTTGCGCTTCTTCACGTTGTTAGCACGCTCTTTGCGGGAGAGTGGAGGTTGGTCGAAAGCCACGTGACATATTATGTCGAAGATGTCGGCATCTTTCAGGACAGGATTCGATTCTCTTACGGCATCTATCAGTATGGCATATTCTTTCAGCTCGTCCATGATAGCCTGCTTGCGGTCAGCCTCCGTCCATGTGTTTATGAAGTTGTCAAGGCTTTTGAAATGTCGGCGCATCTGCGTTCTGGCAAACGTCTGCACGCTTTCCGTCTTCATAGTCTTGCCATCTTCGCCAAGCACCGACACTATCTCATGGGCAATGCGTATGCCTTTGCCCTCGATGGTGTATTTCTCATGCGGCTCTCCAATAGGCTCTGGCGGATCAGCGGGTGGGTCGTACCCTGTTGGGCCTTTTCCCTTTGGCGGCGTGGTCGGCTCTGGGTCTCCGTCGAAATCCGGGTCCTTAAACTTGGCGGTGACATTTCGAAAGTCGAGTATTTCCAAGTGCCATTTGCCCTTGTCCTTGCGGAGGCGTGTTCCACGGCCTATTGTTTGCTTGAACTCTGCCATGGAGTTTATCTCCTTGTCAATCACTATCAGTCCGCAAGTTTTGCAGTCGACACCAGTTGAAAGAAGTTCTGATGTAGTGACGATAACCGGATACGGCTCGTCGACACTGATAAAGTTGTCAAGCTGCTTTTTCCCCTCTTTGTCTTCACCTACAATGCGCGTAACATAGTATGGCGACTTCTTGCACATATCGGCATTCATATTGATAAGGAGAGTGCGCATCTCGGCTGCTTCTTCTATGTCGGAGCAGAATACAATGGTCTTTGTCATGCGTCCAATGTCATGCAGCATCTGTGTGATGCGATGCGCCACTATCTTGCGGCGCAGTTTTATGGCGAGGTCGCGACCTATATTTTGGCGTTGGTATAGCTTTTGTTCAATTTCTTTGCCGAGTAAATCCCTTTCGCCTTTTTCTGGAGTCCATCCTTGTAGGTCGATGTTGATAAAATCGGCTGTCACTCTGTATGGGGCGAGAAAGCCATCGTTTATGCCTTGCAGCAGCGAATATGTGTACACGGGCTTTCCAAAATAATCAAGGTTATTGGCTCCGTCTTCTGATTTTGGAGTGGCTGTCATACCGATTTGCGTTGCAGAACTGAAATATTCCAGCACCTTTCGCCACGCAGAATCGTCTTTGGCACTTCCTCTGTGGCACTCGTCCACAATAATCAGGTCAAAGAAGTTGGGCTGAACCTGCAGAAATGGGTCAGGCTTGCCTTCTTTTCCCACCAATTGATGATAGAGTGCCATATACACCTCGTAGGCCGAATCAATTTTTTCTTCGCCTTCACCTACTGAAGTTATCTTTGTCATAAACTTCTTGAAAGGCTTGAAATCCTGGGCCATTGTCTGGTCTATAAGGATGTTGCGGTCTGCAAGATAGAGTATTTTCTTTTTCGCACCACTTTTATGCAAGCGGTGTATTATTTGAAACGCAGTATATGTTTTGCCAGTTCCTGTTGCCATTACAACAAGCACACGCTTCTGACCATGCGCAACGGCTTCCACCGTTCTGTCGATGGCTATGCGCTGATAGTAGCGGGGCTCGTAGCTATATGCGTCGAAATAATATGGTGTTTCTATAATACGCTGCTCTTCTTCAGTATAGTTCTTGGATGCGAGATAGCGGTCATATAGCTCCTTTTCTGTTGGAAATTCGTCCAGTGGCAATTCTTTTTCTTTGCCAGTAATGAAATCGTGCTCCAAGAAAGCATCGCCATTTGATGAATACGCAAACTTCAAGTCAAGTTTCTGTGCATAATCCATGGCTTGCTGCATGCCACCGCCAACAGCGTGTTTGTTGTCTTTGGCTTCTACCACTGCAATGGGTTTGCCTTTATAGTAAAGGAGATAGTCGGCTTTATTGCCTTCGGCAACAGAATGTTGTCGACCGGCAATGATTACCCTACCGTCGGTGAAGTAATATTCTTCACGCATATTCACGGCCACTTCCCAACCTTTGTTTTTTAAGGCTGGTGTAATAAACATGGTACGTATTTCCTGCTCCTTAAGTTCTTTCTTGTTTATATTCATAGTAGGTGGAAGTTAGTGAGTTTCTATGATAATCCATTGACTCTATTTTGATTATTTTCATCGGACTCACATTAAAGCAATTAATCCTTTTGGGACTGTGGCTTGGGCTGCCAGATGAAGAGGCGGTCGCTGGGGCGGATCTTCACGTCGGTCTTTATCGAGAAGTGGTCGCCCTTCACGGCTTTGTCGACGGGCTTGAGGTCGACGCGTATCTCTTCTACCTTCATGGGCACGGCGCCGGTGGTGGGGCCAGTGATGTAGATGTCGTCGCCCACGTGCAGCTCGCCGGCCTCCATCAGGAATTCGGCCACGCCGAGCTTGGTGAAGTAGCGCACGCCTTTGGCGGCATACACTTTGGTGTGGGTGGCGCTGGAGCCGTATTTCGACGTCCATTCACCCAGGCGCTGGCCCAGGTAGTAGCCGTTCCAGAAGCCGCGGTTGAACACTGTGGCCAGCCGCGTGTTCCAGTCGGCTATCTTCTCGTCGCTGTAGGTGCCGTTGATGATGCTGGCTATGGCCTCGTTGTAGCAGCCGACCACGGTGCGCACGTATTCGGGTCCGCGGGCGCGGCCTTCGATTTTAAACACGCGCACGCCGGCGTCGATCATCTTGTTCATGAAGTGGATGGTCTTGAGGTCTTTGGGCGACATTATGTATTTGTTGTCGATGGCCAGCTCGTCGCCGGTGTCGCGGTCGGTGACCAGATAGCTGCGGCGGCATATCTGGCGGCAGGCGCCGCGGTTGGCGCTGGCTCCGGTTTCGTGCAGGCTCAGGTAGCACTTGCCGCTCACTGCCATGCACAGCGCGCCGTGGCAAAACATTTCGATGCGCACGGGCTTGCCGTGGGGGCCGCACACGCCGTCGCGCTCTATCACGCGGTGGATGGCGGCCACCTGGTCGAGGTTGAGCTCGCGCGCCAGCACCATCACGTCGGCCCACTGGGCATAGTGGCGCATGGCCTCACTGTTGCTCACGTTCACCTGGGTGGAGATGTGCACCTCCACGCCTATGCTGCGGGCATAGAGTATGGTGGCCATGTCGCTGGCAATGATGGCGCTGATGCCTGCCTCGCGGGCAGCGCCCACTATTTGGTGCATGTAGTCGATGTCTTCCTCATAGATGATGGTGTTGACGGTGAGGTAGCTTTTCAGCCCCCTCTCGTGGCACCATGCGGCTATGGTGCGCAGGTCGTCGAGTGTGAAGTTAACGCTCGAGCGCGAGCGCATGTTCAGGCCCTCGATGCCGAAGTATATGGCGTCGGCGCCGCCCTGCCACGCTGCGGTGAGCGACTCCCACGAGCCCACGGGGGCCATTATCTCAAAGTCTTTTCTTTCCATAATGATGTGTGTGTATTGTCTCAATCCTTTTTGCCCGTGATGATGCCCTTGATGTCGTTGAGCTTGTTAAGGGCCTCCATGGGGGTGAGGTTGTTGATGTCGGTGTGGAGTATCTCGTCGCGGATCTGGCACAGCACGGGGTCGTCGAGCTGGAAGAACGACAGCTGCACTCCGCTGCCGGCCGAGGCCAGACTCTTGCCGGCCACTGCGCCGTCGTTGCGGTTGTTGGCCTCCAGCTGCTTCAGCACCTGGTCGGCGCGGCGCGTTATGGCCTTGGGCATGCCGGCGATGCGGGCCACGTGGATGCCGAAGCTGTGCTCGCTGCCGCCCTTCACCAGTTTGCGCACAAACACCACCTTGCCGTCGATCTCCTTAACGCTCACATTGTAGTTGCGTATGCGCTTAAACGACTTCTCCATTTCGTTGAGCTCGTGGTAGTGGGTGGCAAAGAGGGTCTTGGCCCTTGTGGGCGACTCATGGATGTATTCCACTATCGACCAGGCTATGGATATGCCGTCGTAGGTGCTGGTGCCGCGGCCCAGCTCGTCGAACAGCACCAGGCTGCGCTGGCTCAGGTTGTTGAGGATGGAGGCGGCCTCGGTCATCTCGACCATGAATGTGGACTCGCCCAGCGAGATGTTGTCGCTGGCGCCCACGCGGGTGAAGATTTTGTCGACGATGCCGATTTTGGCGGCCTCGGCGGGCACGAAGCAGCCCACCTGCGCCATGAGCACGATGAGGGCCGTCTGCCTCAGCAGGGCCGACTTGCCGGCCATGTTGGGGCCGGTGATTATCATTATCTGCTGGCCGTCGTTGCCCAGGTGGATGCTGTTGGGCACATACACCTCGCCGGGCGGCAGCTGCCGCTCGATCACGGGGTGGCGGCCCTCGGTGATGTCGATGTCGAGCCCCTCGTTGATTTCGGGGCGGTTATAGCGGTTGTCGAGCGACACCCGCGTGAAGGCGCACAGGCAGTCGAGCCGCGCAATGAGGCTGCTGTCGAGCTGAATGGCGGGTATGTAGTCGGCCACGGCAGCCACCAGCTCGGTGAACAGCCGCTGCTCGATGATGAGTATCTTCTCTTCGGCGCCGAGGATTTTCTCCTCATACTCCTTCAGTTCCTGCGTCACATAGCGCTCGGCGTTGACCAGCGTCTGCTTGCGTATCCAGCCCTCGGGCACCTTGTCCTTGTGGGTGTTGCGCACCTCTATGTAGTAGCCAAACACGTTGTTGTAGGCAATCTTCAGGCTCGGGATGCCGGTGGCCTCGCTCTCGCGCCGCTGCAGCTGCATCAGGTAGTCCTTGCTCGACACCGAAATGTCGCGCAGGTCGTCGAGCTGCGAGTCCACACCGCGGTTAATCACGTTGCCGCGGTTCACCTGGTTGGGCGCATCGGGATTGATTTCGGCCTCGATGCGGTCGCGTATTATGGGGCACGGATTCAGCTGCGCGCCCAGGTTGCGCAGCACCTCGTTGCCGCTTTGCATGCACAGCTGCTTGATGGGCTCCACGGCCTGCAGGGCCGACTTGAGCTGCACCAGCTCGCGCGGGGTGATGCGGTTGACGGCCACCTTCGATATCAGGCGCTCGATGTCGCCTATCAGCTCGAGCTGCTCCTTCAGCAGCTCACGGTCGTCGGGGTGCTTGAAGAAGTGCTCCACCACGTCGAGGCGGCGGTTGATTTGCTTCACATCCTTGAGCGGAAACAGCAGCCAGCGGTGCATCATGCGCGCTCCCATGGGCGACAGCGTGCGGTCGAGCACGCTCAGCAGGCTCTTGCCCTCGTCGGCCATCGGCGCCACCAGCTCGAGGTTGCGCACGGTGAACTTGTCGAGGCGCACAAAGCGCTCGGCCTCGATGCGGGCCAGCGTGGTGATGTGCTTGATGTGGGTGTGCTGGGTGGCGTCGAGATAGTGCAGCACGGCGCCCGACGCAATTATGGCGCTGGTCATGCCAGCCACACCGAAGCCTTTCAGCGTTTTGGTCTCGAAGTGCTTCAGCAGCCGCTCGGTGGCCGACTCCTCGCTGAACACCCAGTCGTCGAGCTCAAAGGTGAGGTAGCGCGCGCTGAAGGTGTCGTCGAACTTGCGCCGCAGGCCGCGCTCAATCAGCACCTCCTTGGGCGCGAAGTTGGCCAGCAGCTTGTCAACATAAGCCACATCGCCCTCCGAGGTGAGGAATTCGCCCGTGCTTATGTCGAGAAACGACACGCCGCACTCCTTTTTGCCAAAGTGCACGGCCGCGAGCCAGTTGTTTTCCTTGCGGTCGAGAATGTTGCCGCCCACCACCACGCCGGGCGTCACCAGCTCGGTGATGCCGCGCTTCACAAGTTTTTTGGTGAGCTTGGGGTCTTCAAGCTGGTCGCAGATGGCCACGCGCTTGCCGGCGCGCACCAGCTTGGGCAGATAGGTGTCGAGGGCGTGATGCGGAAATCCGGCCATCTCGATGCTCTTGGCGGCGCCGTTGGCGCGCCGCGTGAGCGTGATACCCAGAATTTCCGATGCTGTTATGGCATCTTCGGAATACGTTTCATAAAAGTCGCCCACCCTGAACAGCAGCACCGCGTCGGGGTGCTTGGCCTTCATGGCCAAAAACTGCTTCATCATCGGGGTTTGAACTATATCCTTTGCCATTGTAGTGTATGTGTCTTGATTGTTTTCGGTGGCAAAGATAGTGCAAATCGAGCGCAATGCATCAAGCTTGCTTGAATGTTTTGCCGAGATGCAGCCTATTTTCTGTAAAGATAGTGCAAATCGAGCGCAATGCATCAAGCTTGCTTGAATGTTTTGCCGAGATGCAGCCTATTTTCTGTAAAGATGCGGCAATTTAAGAGCGCTGGCAAAGAAGGCCGCGCCCAATTCACCGCCCGGGCCGCTCCGCGCGACCGCCGCGGCGCTAACCGATTTCCTCAAACTCGGCATCCACCACCTGACTCTCGCAGTAGTCGCCGGCTGCAGCACTCTTGCCGCCGGTTGCGGTGGCCTCGGCGGCGGTGGTTTCGGTCACTGCCACCTCCTCAAAGTCGACATACTCGCCCTCGTCGCTGCCATACACCTTGCGGCGGCCCGTGTAGGGGTCGCGCTCGCCGGCCTCGCTGGTTTCATAGCCGCCCCCGGCCCGACGGCCCGACTCAAAGGCGCGGCTGAAGTCGCGCTTAATGCGGTGCAACTTGAGCATGGCGCGCACCAGCGGATAGAGGATTATTGCCACAAAGGCGAAAAACAATATTGTGAGCGTGAGCATACGGCCTATTTCATTTTTAATGAGTTAAACATAGCTTGACTATTGCATCTGCCCAATGCAGATGCAAACATCGTGCCACTACATTACTAACGTGCCGCCCCACCAAAAATTGCCTCACTTCTGCCACACCCGCCCGTCGGGATAAACCACACGCACGCCAGCGTCAACCATCTCCTGAGTTGGAGGGTAACGCACCACCTTGGTATTGGACGAAGTATTCGGCAGCTTCTTATACGCATCATTGCTTATGTCATATCTGCAAATGTACCTGTTTTGCAGCGATATCGTTTTCAGCCCGTAGTGGTCTACTGTGTCCGAATTCATTATTATCAAACTCACCACACCGACATAACGCCCTGCGAATGTTCCAATGCGCCCATCCAGAGCATAGCCGGGCTTTATTACATACGACTCAAGCGGATGTCGCGATATTATGGTGTCGGGATATTCTGTTTCATAAATCCTGATTGGATAATCGGCATAATTCCTGTACGATTTGTAGATTTTATTATAATATGCTTCTTTGTCTTTGCAAGACTGAGCAAAAACAAACAGCAGCCCCACAACAACCAATGGAATGATTCTTTTAAATTTCATAATTGCGCTTTTATTCTGAAGTTTCGTCATTTCACTTCTGCCACACCCGCCCGTCGGGATAAACCACACGCACGCCAGCGTCGACCATCTCCTGAGTTGGTGGATATGGCAGTTCTAATTTTCCAAGCACGCCAAAAGCCCTACCTATAGCTTCATAGCGGCAAATAAAATTTCTGTCATTAGCCACCTTAACCGCACCATATTTAAGCACACTGTCGGCACTCACTATCATATACACATAATATTCGTTTTTGGAATATGATTTATGGAACACTGTCCCTATATAGCCAAACCTTGCCTCTTCCCCAGCCTCTGCCAGCAGCATGCGGTCAGCATCAATAGTGGTATCGCACAACGACTTGCACTCAGTGCAAAGCACATCTTCATCGCTATTGTTCTTTATGGCAATATCCCAAAAATATTCGCACGACACCAACGTCGTGGCGGCAACAACCGCAAACATAACGACTAAAGCACGCATTCTTCTTCTCATAAAAAGTTCCTTTCTCTTCATATTTCTATTCTCTATAATGTCAATTTCAAGTGCCGAGCCAGCATCATTCATCTCCTTTTTTCCAACTGTGCCCATCAGAGTAAATAACCAAAACGCCGGCGTCAATCATCTCTTGCGTGGGAGGGTATGACAACCGGCAATTCAGTTCGTCAAGCACATTTCCCCTAACAACGTAACGGCAATCGTATCGCTTTGATGAGATAATGTCATCTCTGCCATACTTGTCTACAGTGTCTTTTGGCGTAAACAGATATAAATAACTGCCTTTTTTGTCCAGGCTAAAGCCCCAATAGTCAGCGCATGCCATTGCGTGGCCATCAATAAAACCAAATCGGTCAATAGAAAAGGTATAATCCGTGGTTAAATTTGTAACAAATTGA
>CAVKDU010000069.1:0-11016 GCA_963655175.1 Wujia chipingensis
TACTGTGGTTCGGGCATGATTCGCACGCCGTTTTGACTTTTACCGGACAGCAATAATTTTAGATATATCCACATAATATACTGATTAGTAATAAAATGTATTAGATGCAGCATTCTGAGCGCACAAAAAAAGTAATAATTGTTGTGGATTGGAATGTGCCTTCGGCACATTCTATTGCCGTAAGAATCGTTGTTTTTCAGCGCTTTCGGCATGCCGCGTCTGACGGACGTAGCCCCCAAACCGCCCCAAAAACCACCAATCAATTAAAGCCCACACCCACGGAAAAAGCATTATTCCCGTCGGACGCGGCATGCCGCGTCCCTACAGCTAATTTGCTTTAATTTAGCTTGTTATGATGGGTTTTGTCAATTCCCCTTTAGGGGTATGTCACCGCCCCTTTATTGCCCTTTGGGGCTAATTCATGGCTTCCCGATGCGGCTTTCAACACTGGAATGACATCTCTCAGCCAAAAAATAGCCGCTGATGGGGATTGCGCAATTCACATCGCGGCCTTAACTTTGCCTGAAAAAAGTAGCAAACGGCACAATTTATGAGAAGCATCATCAACATTCTGCGCACCGAGGGGCGTCCCCATGGCTTTGGCGCAATCGACATTATCAGAAACATCGGCCCCGGCCTGCTGGTGACCGTGGGCTTCATCGACCCCGGCAACTGGGCCAGCAATTTCGCCGCCGGCTCCGACTACGGCTATGCGCTGCTGTGGGTGGTCACGCTGTCGACCGTCATGCTCATTGCCTTGCAGCACAATGTGGCTCACCTGGGCATCGTCACCGGCCTGTGCCTCAGCGAGGCCGCCGAGCGCTATGCTCCGCGGTGGGTGGCGCGCCCCATTCTGGCCACGGCGTTCATGGCCAGCATATCCACCTCTTTGGCCGAGATATTGGGCGCGGCCATTGCCCTGCAAATGCTGCTGGGCGTGCCCATAGTGTGGGGCTCGCTGCTCTCGGCCGCCGCGGTGGCCGTGCTGCTGTTCACCAATTCCTACAAGCGCGTTGAGCGCATGATCATCACCTTTGTGTCGATGATAGGCCTGTCGTTCATCTACGAGCTGTTTCTGGTGAAAATCGACTGGCCGGCAGCCGTGCACGGCTGGGTGGTGCCCAGCGTGGAGCAGGGCAGCCTGCTCATAGTGATGTCGGTGCTTGGCGCGGTGGTGATGCCCCACAACCTATATTTGCACTCCGAACTGGTGCAGAGCCGCCAAATCAACCGCACGGGCCGCGGCGGCATTGAGCGTGCGCTGAAGTATGAGCTGTTCGACACGCTGTTTTCGATGATAGTGGGCTGGGCCATCAACAGCGCCATGATTCTGCTGGCCGCCACCACCTTCCACGCCGCCCACCAGTCGGTGGCCGACCTCTCGCAGGCGCAGTCCCTGCTCACGCCGCTGCTGGGCGGCAACGCTGCCGGCATCTTTGCCATGGCTCTGCTGCTGGCGGGCATCTCGAGCACCATCACCAGCGGCATGGCGGCCGGCTGCATATTCTCGGGCATGTTTGGCGAGCAATATCATCCGCGCGATGCCCACTCGGTGACGGGCATCGTGCTGTCGCTGGGCTTGGCCGTGGTGTGCATCATGCTGGTGGGCGACCCGTTTAAGGGGCTGCTCTACTCGCAGATGCTGCTCAGCGTGCAGCTGCCCTTCACCATGTTTCTGCAAGTGGGGCTCACGTCGTCGCGCCGCGTGATGGGCCGCTATGCCAACAGCCTGCCCAACAAAATCTTCCTCTACACCCTTGCCGCCGTGGTCACTGCCCTCAACCTGTGGCTGCTGGCCGACATGCTGATGTAGGGCAGACGCATAAAACGAGCGCGGGGAACGGCCTTTGCTGGCCGCTCCCCGCGTTTCACTTATAGGGTAGTGTTAGTTGCTTTTCGTTACTTCCCGCTCACCACAATCTTGTGTGCGGCGCTCTTGCCGTTGGTGTAGTAGTCCTTGGCAATGTAGACGCCTGCGGCGTCGGGACGCTGCGAGCCCAGAGCCACACCGCTCACTGTGTAGTAGTCGGTCTTGACAATGGCGGCGTCGGTGCCGATGCCGTCAACGCCTGTGGCGCGCACAATCACCAGATTGTAGGTCTTCACGAGGTCGCCGCAGGTCTTGGTCACCCAAGCTTCGCCGTTCTCGTCGCTGTCCACCTTGCCGTCCTTCAGGAACAGATGCTCGCTGGTGGTCCACACGGTGCCGGCGGGCGTGCCCACGGTGAATGCCGAGCTCACGTGCTGGTAGTCCTCGCCTTCGCCCACCACGGGCACTGCTGCCCACCAGTTGGCCAACTCGTTTTGGGCCTGAGCCTTGAGGGTGGGATACATGCCTGGAATCAGGGTGAATGCTGTGTCGCCCTCAAGCGCGTGGCACAGTGCCAGGTCGCGGGTGCTCACACCCTTGGCCAGGGCGTCGGTGTTCGATGCGGTGAAACCCTTGTTCACGTCGGTGTCGTAGTACACGTTGGTGAAGTAGAGAGCTCTGTCCTTGTTGCGCGGGCAAATGTTGCCGCTGCTGGCGGTGTCGGTGGTGGCAATCACGCCTGCGTTATACACGTTCACTAGAGTGAAGTCGTCGAATGTGCCGGCGGCAATGCCGCCCACATAGGCCTGGCCTGTCACCTTGCCCATGTTGTAGGAGTTATACATGCGGCAGCGTCCGTAGCCCCAAAGGCCGCCGGCCACGCCAAACGAGCTTGAGCTGTTGGTCGAAGTCACATCGCCCAGGTTGAAGCAGTTGTGAATTTCGCCTGCACCGAGGCCCGAGAGACCGCCGATGCCGTAGCCCGTGGCCTCGATGTTGCCGGTGTTGTAGCAGTTCACTGCCTTGCCGCTGATGGCGCCTGCGAAGCCGCCCGCAAAGTTTGCGTTCACCAGCAGGTCGCCTGTGTTGTAGCAGTCTTCAAAGTAGGTGTCGTCGTCGGTGTCACCGGCCACGCCGCCAGTGTACTGGCCCTTAGAGATGATGGTGCCGGTGTTGTGGCAGCGCACCATCTGCGAAGTGTAGCCCGACTGGCCGGCCAGTGCGCCTGTCACGCCGCCGATGTCAGTGGCCGAGACGCTGGTGATGTTGCCTGTGTTGTAGCAGTCGCTGATGTCGGAGCCTGCGTAGAGGCGTCCGGCAATGCCGCCCATGTAGCCCTTGCCGGTGAGGTCGGCAGTGTTGTAGCAGTTTTGTATCACAAGCGGGGTGAGCGACTTCTTGCCGCTGCCCAGAATGCCGCCCACGTTGCTGCCCGACGAGGTGATTTCGGCCTCGTTGTGGCAGTTGATGATGGAGTCGCCGCCTTCCGACATGGCCACGATGCCGCCCACGCTCGAGTAGGCGTTGAGCACTCCCTTGTTCACGCAGTTGCGCACGGTGCCGCTCGAGTAGGCGGCGATGCCGCCCAGGGCTGCCTTGCCATAGGTGATGGCGGTGTCGTTTTCGCAGTCGGCCACCACGCCTCCCTTTTCAATCGAGTAGACTATGCCGCCCACCGAGCTGCTCTTGGCAGTGGGTGCGCCATAGTTGCGGCAGTGGCTCACCACGCCGCCGTCTTTCACTATGCCCGCAATGCCGCCGGCGCCGGTGGCGTCGGAATAAACGGCTGCGTGGTTGTCGCAGTTATACACCTTGCCATACACCGTGCCGGCCACGCCGCCGGTGTAGCGGTAGCAGCTGATGGTGCCCGAAGCCAGGGTGAGGTCGTGCACTGCGCCGTTGGGGCCCACAGTGCCAAACAGGCCGCGGCCCGACTGGGTGCTCTTGTAGGTGTTGGTGATGTTGATGAAGCGCTTGCCGTTGCCGTCGAAGTCGGCGTTGAAGCTGCCGGCGTCCACGCCCACGCACTCATATTCGGTGCTGCCGAAGTCAATGTCGTTGAGCACCTTGAAGTAGCGGCCGTTGAACGGATACAGTTCGGTGTTGGTGAACTTGGCCAGCTTCAGCATGTCGTCCTTGCTCTTAATCTGGAACGGGTCGGCCTTTGTGCCCGCGCCCTCAAACACGCTCGGCATTGCCCTCAGGGCAATCTCCTTCTCATAGCTGCCCACCTTGGCCACCAGCACGTCGCGCAGTGAGGTGGTGTCGGGGGTGAGGTTCACTGTGAGCTTGCCTGCTGCGGCGCTGAAGTTCTTGCCACCCTTCACGCTCCACTGCAGGTCGCTGGCCTTGTAGAGGGTGGCGTCGGTCACCACGTCGTCGGCGCTCTGGCCGTCGGCGAATGTCACCACCATCTTGCGGTTGGCCTTAGCTGCGGCCTCGTCTTTGAACGCCTTGAGCACGGGATACTGCCCCTCGCTCCAGTCATAGAGGTCGGCGTTGAGGCCCTCAAGGGGCTTGCCGCTGGTGAGCACGCTTGTGTTCACGCCGTTGAGGCCGGCCGCCGTGCTGCTTGCAGCGGCTCCGTAGTGGCCAATCTGCGCGTCATAGTAGTTGTCCTTCACGTCGCACTTGCTGCCCGGCACTGCCGACAGCATGGCGCCGCGCGCGGCGTCGGTGGAGTTTGTGCGCTCCACGGTGCCATAGTTTATGTTGCCCTTGAATGAGCCGTTTGTTCCGGCGCTGGTGGTGATGCCGCCCACGGTGCGGGTGGCCATGATGGCGCCGGTGTTTACACACTCGTCAATCACGCTTGAGCTGCTGTTGGTGCCCACGATGCCGGCCACATTGCTCTGCAGCCCGGCCTTGCGGTTGGGATTGATGCTGTCGCCCAGAATGTAGCCGTCGTTCTGGCATCTTACCACGCTGCCCAGCGAGTAGGCGGCGATGCCGCCGGCATAGACGCTGCCGGTGACTATGTGGCCTGCATTGTAGCAGCCTTCAATCACAGCGTCGGGCTGGTTGAGGGCCACGATGCCGGCTGCATATTTCTCTACTACCGAGTTGTTGGCGTAGTTGCGGCAGTTGGCCACGCGGCCGTAGTTCACGGCCACCACGCCTGCCGCATAGTTGTAGGCGTCAAACTGGCAATCGCTGGCGATGGTCAGGTTTTTCACCGTGCCGTTCTCGCCAAGGAAGCCAAACAGGGCCACGGCAATCTTTGAGTTCTTGCTGTCGGCCTTGCCGTCGGCGTCGTTAACCACACCATTGATCTTCAGGTTGTGAATGGCGTGTCCTCCGCCGTCGTAGGTGGCGTTGAGCTGGCGAGCCAGCACTCCGCCCATGCCTATGCCACCGAAGCCGGTGGCGTCGATGTCGGCCGTCTGCTTGAAGAAGTCGCCCTGGAAGGTCTGCCCGTGTTTCGAGATGCCCTCGTCAAGCGACTCAAGGTCGGTCTTAGTCTGGATAAGATATGGGTCGGCCTCCGTGCCCGAGCCGCTGAACAGGCTGGGGTTGATGGTCGACAGCGAGAAGAGCTTCACCTGGCTGTTGTCGTTTTTCGACAAGGCCACAAGCACCTCGCTTGAGTATGCGTTCTTCACCGTCACCGAGTCGCCCGCTATCTTCAGGCCGGTCGTCTCGTCGGCAAATGTGCTGCCGTTGTACACCTTCCAGTAGATTCCGTTTTTGGTCGAAACCTTGAATGTGGTCTTCACCTTGGTCACGTCGTTGCCTGCCTTCATCAGCATCGGGGCGGCGCCAATGTAGGCGCTGTTGTTGCTGTCGATGGCTTTAAGGCGCGGGTACAGGCCTTCGGCGAATGTCCATGTCTTGTCGTCATAGCCTTCGAGGGCCTTGCCGCTGGTCATCTGGGCCGTGGTCAGCTCCATGCGCTTGGTGGAGGCGGGCATTATTGTGCCCACCATCTGCTGGTCGTAATACACGTTGTGCATGATGCTGTCGCTGTAGGCCTTGCCAAACACGCCCATTGTGCTCACTTCCGAGCCGTTGCGCACCTGGCCCACGTTGAAGCAGCGCACCACTTTCGACAGGTACGACCACGATATG
Source organism: Wujia chipingensis (assembly GCA_963655175.1). Lineage (GTDB taxonomy): Bacteria > Bacteroidota > Bacteroidia > Bacteroidales > Muribaculaceae > Sodaliphilus. Next base: position 5,879 of record CAVKDU010000069.1, read on the forward strand.
GTGTCGCCCTTGCCGTTGGTGGTGTACGACGGGTTGGGAATGTAGCCCACCACGCCGCCCACGTGGATGGAAGCGGCCGAGTTGAGCACTATGTTGCTGTTGTAGCAGTCTTCCATATAGCCGCCATAGCAGTTGCCCACCACGCCGCCGGTGGTGCCGTTGCTGGTGGTGCCCTTGGTCAGGGCCGCGCCGCTTACGGGGCCGGCGTTGAAGCAGCGCTTCATGTCGCCTTCAAGCAGCTCGCCTGCCACGCCGCCCATGTTGGCATAGCCGGTCTTGTCGGTGAGCTGCATGTCGCTGTAGCTGTCGCTAATCACCGGGCGCTGGCCGTCGGGGCCGGGGAGCAGCGTGGCTGCCACGCCGCCCAGCGACTTCCAAACGGTGTTGGCCAGGCTGGTCATCGTAATCGTTCCGTGGGCCTCAAGGTTGCTGGCCACGGCATATCCGGCCACATCGCCTGCGATGCCGGCGTTCTCGCCGGCGCCTGTGATGCTGCCCTTGAAGTAGATGTCCTTGAGCACGGGACCGCGGAAGTATCCCACCACGCCTGCGCCTCCGTAGTCGCCGAAGGTCATCTTGGCGTTGGTCACTTTGATGCCGGTCATGGTGCCTGCGCAGAGGCCGGCCACGGCGCCGTTATATTTGCCGCTGCTTTCAATGGTCACCTTGTCGAGGTTCACGTTCTTTATCACGCTGGTGGTGTCGGCATAGCCGAAGAGGCCCTGGTAGTCCTCTGCGCCAACGCTTATGGTGAGGTTGCTCACCGTGTGGCCCTCACCGTCAAACGCACCGCGGAACGGCGTGTCCATCGTGCCCACGCCTATGTAGGCCTTGGTGCCCGAGCTCAGGTCGAGGTCGTTGCCCAGCTTCACATATTTGCCCTTGTAGTCGTTGCCCGCGGCCACGCTTTCGCTGAATGCGGTCAGCTGCTCGGGGGTGGTTATCACATAGGGCGAAGCCTCGGTGCCCTCGCCCTTCCAGTCGAGTGCCGAGGCGGTGGGGTAGGTCACCACGCCTTTGTCAAACTTTATGCTGGTCGACAGCGAGCCGCGGGCGCGCATGCCCAGCGACGACTCGCGGAACACGCCCCAGTTGCCGAGGTCGATTTCGGTGGCGTGGCCCTTGCCCAGAATGTAGCCCTTCTGGCCGCTCTTGCTCTTGGCCCAGTCGGCCGGGTGACACTTGAACGGGCCGTAGAGGGCGTTGGTGAATATCAGCTGCGGCGATATGCTCACTGCGCTGTCGGGGGTGAGGCGCACCTTCACTATGGCGCCGTTGTTGCTGAAGTTAACTATCTCTATCTGGTTGTCATACTTCTGGTCGATATACACGGGGTAGACTTGCACCGAGTCGGTGTTGGTGGCCGACTTGCCGTCGTATATCACATCGTAGGCCACGGCGTTGGTGGGCTTGAACACCGACTTTGAGAACACTCCAAACGAGCCGCCCTGCGCCTCGCCCGTGGTCACTATCACGCCCCATGCGCCCAGTGTGACGGTGCCGTCGGCACCAATGGTGCCCGTGATCGGGGTCGACGTGCTGTACACGCGCTTCTCCAAGTCCATCGAGCATGCCCACACGGGGCCGTAGGTCGAGTGGTTGTAGATTTTTGCCGGCGTCACGGCCACGGTGCCCGCTGCCTGGTCGTAGGTGCACTGCAGCGTGTCGCTCAGGCCCCACAGGTTGTAGAGCACGGCGTGCGTGTCGTCGGTCTTCTTAAAGGTGGCCACGCCGCTCACCGTGGTGGTGCCGTCGGAATACTTGGTGTCGTATTCCGCGGCGTGCAGCACATCGGGCAAGGCAGCCGGCGCCTTTGCGGCTCGGCGCGCTCCGCCCTTGTTGGTCACTTGCCACGAGCCGGCTGTGTACTTGCCCGCAGGCTGTCCAAAGCCTTTTGCCCGTTCGGCTTTCACGCTCTCTTCAACGGTTGCCACCGCCGCCCTGGGCTGGCCCACTTGCCTGCTTTGGGCAATCTTGGCCTGGAACCCCTTGACGGCTTCGGCATCTTGCGAGGCCACATCGCCGGCCGCGACCGCCGTGGCGCCACCCTGGCCGGTGGAGCCGCGCAGCTGCGCCGCCTGCTCGATGACCTGCGTTTGCGCCTGGGTGGCCGTTACGGCCATCGATGTCAGGAGCAAACCGAAAAGTAACTTCTTCGTCATAGAGAAAATTGATTAAAAATTAACAAAAATATATGTTTTTACGAATGCACAAATTTATGCAAAAAAATATAACGCGGCAACGATTTTGCTAAAAAATGAAACTTTTTTATGTTGTGCGGATTATAAAATTCAATCAATTGCCACTATTACTACCATAAATGTTAATGCCTGTTTTCATTGCCCTGTGTGTGGGCAAAAAAGCGGCGGCCCCGCTTCCGTGGTCACGGAGGCGGGGCCGCCTTATGGTGTGTTTATGCTCTCCACACCACAGGCGTGGAGGGGCAATCAGAGCGTATTACTCCTTGCGTGCCTTGATGCACGAGATGGTGAGGTAGGCAATCAGCGCCACATACATTGCCACGGCCAGCCAGTTGCTTGCGGTGTCGCCGAGCGGGCTGGTGTATTGGAAGCCGAAGTAGAGCAGGGCTGCGCTCACCACGCCCATCAGGGCGCCGCCGGCAATGAAGCCCGAGGCCAGCAGAGTGCCGCGGTCCTGGCGGGCCTTGTTCACCTTCTCGTCTTTGCTGCGCGAGCTCACAAACCAGCTGATGATGCCGCCCACCAGCAGCGGGGTGTTTAGCTCAAGCGGAATGAACATGCCCAGCGAGAATGCCAGCGCGGGCACGCCCAGCCAGTTGAGCAGAACGGCCAGAATGGCGCCCACAATATAGAGCAGCCAAGGCGTTTCGCCGCCCATCATCAGAGGGTCGATCACGGCAGCCATGGCGTTGGCCTGCGGAGCCACCAGGGCGTTGTCGCCCACAAAGCCGTAGGTCTTGTTGAGGATTATCATCACACCGCCCACAGTGGCGGCTGAGAGAATCGTGCCCACAAACTTCCACGTCTGCTGCTTGGCGGGCGTGGTGCCAATCCAGTAACCAATCTTCATGTCGGTCACCATGCCGCCGGCCATCGACAGCGCGGTGCACACTACGCCGCCTATCACCATCGAGGCCACAATGCCCTGCGAGCCCTTCAGGCCCACGGCCACAAATATGCCCGAGGCAATGATGAGAGTCATCAGCGTCATGCCCGACACGGGGTTGCTGCCCACAATGGCAATGGCGTTGGCCGCCACGGTGGTGAAGAGGAACGCAATCACCGTAACCACCACAAAGGCCACAAGGCTCTGGGCCACGTTGTGAATCACGCCCACATAGAAGAACACCAGCGTCACCAGCAGCGCGGCTGCCAGCGCAAACACCAGCACCTTCATCGAAATGTCGCGCTGGTGGCGCTCAACCTTCACCTGCTCCTGGCCGCTGAATGCCTTGCCGGCAAGGCCCACGGCGCTCCTAATCACGCCCCACGACTTGATGATGCCTATCACACCGCTCATGGCTATGCCGCCGATGCCTATGAAGCGCGCGCCGCCCTTGAATATCTCCTCGGTCGTCGATCCGGCCAGGCTCGGGTTCATGCCCATCAGCGGCACTATCACCCACCACACAAACGCGCTGCCGGCGAATATGATGAAGCTGTAGCGCAGGCCCACAATGTAGCCCAGGCCCAGCACAGCCGCGCCGGTGTTCACCTTAAACACCATCTTGGCATGCTCGGTGATGCTCTGCATGGCCGGAATGGCAGTGCTCGAAAGCACCTCCTTCCACCAGCCAAACGTGCTCAGCAAAAAGTCGTAGAGGCCGCCCACAAGGCCGGCAATGAGCAGCGGCTTGGCCTGCTCGCCGCCCTTCTGGCCCGAAATCAGCACCTGTGTGGTGGCTGTGGCCTCGGGGAAGGGGAACTTGCCGTGCATGTCGCTCACAAAATATTTGCGGAACGGAATGAAGAACAGTATGCCCAGCACACCGCCCAGCAGCGAACTCAGGAACACCTCCAGAAAGTTCACCGTGATTTCGGGATACTTGGCCTGCAGAATGTAGAGAGCCGGCAGCGTGAATATTGCTCCGGCCACCACAATGCCCGAAGCCGCGCCAATCGACTGGATAATCACATTCTCGCCCAGCGAGTTGCGCCGCTTGGTGGCGCTGGCTATGCCGGCCGCGATTATGGCAATGGGAATCGCCGCCTCAAACACCTGGCCCACCTTCAGCCCCAGATAGGCCGCCGCCGCGCTGAATATCACGGCCATTATCAGGCCCATCGACACCGAGTAGGGCGTCACCTCCGGATAGCTGCGGTCGGGTTTAAGCACAGGCACATACTTCTCGCCCGGCTTCAGCTTGCGAAACGCGTTTTCAGGCAAACTCATTTCGTCTTGTCTTTCAATTTTTTCGTCTTGCATCTATTCTACCAGTTTTTAGTTATTATTTCTTGCTAAACGTTGCGAAGTTACAAAAAATGCGTCAACATTGCCACACATTCGCCTTCAAAAAACTCGCGCCGCGCCCGCCTTTCACCCTCTTTTATTTGCCGGGGTGGCCGGAAAGCACTATATTTGCACCATAAAACATAAGAAACCAATCAATAAACAAACTCACTACAGTTATGAAAGCGTGTTTATATAGCGAAAACGCCCAGCCCGTTGAACCCATCGACGAGCACAAGCTGGCCGTGGCCGACAAAAAGCCCGAAAAAGTGGAGGCTCCGCGCCAAGGCTACTACATTGTGAACTACAAGGTGCTTAAGGGAGCCACCCTCATCGCCTTCATCATAATGCTGGTGTGGCTGGCAGCGCTGTGGGCATTCTGAAATAAAAATCGCCGCCCGCCGCACGATTTTTTGCCCGAAAGCATTGACAATTCACAAAAAAGCATTACCTTTGCACTGCAAATCGGAAATGGCCCATTAGCTCAACTGAATAGAGTGTTTGACTACGGATCAAAAGGTTATAGGTTTGAATCCTATATGGGTCACTACAGAAAATGGAAGCTCAACAGCTTCCATTTTTTTGCTTCCCTATTTAAAAAAAACTAATTATCTGTGAATTAACTGATTATCCGTAGGGACGCGGCATGCCGCACGGCTGTCCCAAGAAAATTTTAACAGTCCAGAAATACGGGTTATTTGCGCTCC
>CAVKDU010000070.1:0-10761 GCA_963655175.1 Wujia chipingensis
GGAGCGCAAATAACCCGTATTTCTGGACTGTTAAAATTTTCTTGGGACAGCCGTGCGGCATACCGCGTCCGACGGGCGTAGCCCACCAATACGCCCTATTCAAGTCGATTCCGCAAGGAAAAATACATTTTCACCTACTCGATTAATTGATTGATTATCATTTATTTGCGGCGGACGTGGCATGCCACGTCCCTACTGTAATCAGCTGCAAAGGGTGTCGCTACTACTGTTTTTTGTCACGTGCATTCACCGTCCACCGTTAGAAGAAGCGGTAGAGGATGGTGAGTTTGGGGTCGCGCGACAGTTGGCCGGGGTTGCTGCCCTGTGCGCCCTCGGGCACTCGCAGGCCGCGCTTGGCGTAGTAGTCGCGCCAGAATTGCGTCACCTGGCCGCTGTCGTCGTGAAACGACATTCTGATGGGGGCAAACACCGGGCGGCCTGCACAATCAACGTAGCTGAGCATTACCAGTTCGCTGCAATAAATCTCCTGATCGTCGTGCATAAACAGGTAGTCGTAGGGGCGGCCAACGTATTTCAGAGCGTTGGCCACCGAGCGGGCCACGCCGCAGCGGTCGCGGAGGCGGCCCACCACCACAAGCGGATGTGCGCCGCCCCGGGGCGTGGCCGCGGCCATAAACGAGTCGATGGGCGTAATGCACACTCCGCGCCGCGGCACGGCCTCGACCACTGCCAGGCGATCTGTGGCGCTGTCGCGCATGGCGATGGCTACGTGGTCGATGGCAAGGCCGTCGACTCCATGAGTGACGCTGGTGATGCCGTTGGCGCGGTCTGACACCACAAACAGCAAGTCGCCATTCTCCACCACATCATATCCTTTGACCAGCTGCACTCCGGCCGCGGAGCAGGCCAGCGCACACACGCACGCCAGCACTGCCATTATTGCATATCTCTTTACCATAGATGAATGAAAAAAACGGCAGGTATGCACCGCAAAGGGGAAGCACACCTGCCGCAAAAATATAAAATTATGAAACAAAGTCGCACAAACTAATGTGGCACGCGGGATGAATTAATCCTCGCTGCCTGCCGACTTGGCCTGACGCTTGCGCTCGTTCTCGTCGAGAATGATTTTGCGCATGCGCAGGTGGTTGGGAGTGATCTCCACATACTCATCGGCTTTGATGTATTCAAGGGCCTCCTCAAGGCTGAACACCACGGGGGGCACAATCTTCACCTTGTCGTCGGCGCCGCTGGCGCGCATGTTGGTGAGCTTCTTCGACTTGGTTACGTTCACCACCAGGTCTTTCTCCTTGGTGTGCTCGCCCACCACCTGGCCGGCATACACATCTTCCTGCGGGAAGATGAAGAACTTGCCGCGGTCTTGCAGTTTGTCGATGGCGTAGGCATAGGCGGTGCCCGTCTCCATGGCGATGAGCGAACCGTTGCTGCGGCGCACTATCTCGCCCTTCCAAGGCTCGTAGTCGAGGAAGCGGTGAGCCATGATGGCCTCGCCTGCCGATGCGGTGAGCACATTGGTGCGCAGACCTATGATGCCTCGCGACGGAATCTTGAACTCCATGTGCACGCGGTCGTTCTGCGTCTCCATCGACGTCATCTCGCCCTTGCGGCGGGTGACCATGTCGATCATCTTGCTCGAGTACTCCTCGGGAACGTTGATGGTGAGGTTTTCAAACGGCTCGCACTTCTGGCCGTCGATTTCTTTGATAATCACCTGCGGCTGACCCACTTGCAGCTCGTAGCCCTCGCGGCGCATCTCCTCGATGAGCACCGAGAGGTGCAGCACACCGCGGCCATACACCAGCCAGGCGTCGTCGTTGTCGGTGCGCTCCACGCGCAGCGCAAGGTTCTTTTGCAGCTCGTGCTGCAGGCGGTCGTGCAGGTGGCGCGAAGTCACATACTTGCCGTCCTTGCCAAAGAAGGGAGAGTCGTTGATGGTAAACAGCATCGACATGGTGGGCTCGTCGATGGCGATGCGCGGCAGCGGCTCGGGATTGTTGATGTCGGTCACCGTGTCGCCAATCTCGAAGTCCACAAGGCCGATGATGGCGCATATGTCGCCGCTCTCCACCGAGTCGACGTGCTTCTGGCCCATGCCCTCGAAGGTGCGCAGTTCCTTGATGCGCTGGCGCTCCACAGTGCCGTCCTTCTTGCAAAGGCCTATCTCCATGCCGTCGCGCAGGGTGCCGCGGTGCACGCGGCCCACAGCTATACGGCCAACGTATGAGCTATAGTCGAGCGAGGTGATGAGCATCTGCGCATCGCCCTCGTTGTGCTTGGGTTCGGGTATGTATTTGATGATGCCGTCGAGCACGGCGGTGATGTTGTCGGTGGGTTTCTGCCAGTCGTCGCTCATCCAGCCGTTTTTGGCCGAGCCAAAGTAGGTGGGGAAGTCGAGCTGCTCCTCGGTGGCGTCGAGGTTGCACATGAGTTCAAACACCTGCTCCTGCACCTCGTCGGGGCGGCAGTTGGGCTTGTCCACCTTGTTGATCACCACGATAGGCTTCAGGCCAATCTGCAAGGCCTTTTGCAGCACGAAACGCGTCTGGGGCATCGGACCCTCGAAAGCGTCAACCAGCAGCAGACAGCCGTCGGCCATGTTGAGCACGCGCTCCACCTCGCCGCCGAAATCGGAGTGTCCAGGGGTGTCGATGATATTGATTTTGTAATCTTTGTAGTTAATCGACACGTTCTTCGACAAGATTGTTATACCTCTCTCACGTTCAATGTCGTTACTGTCAAGAATCTGAGTACCAACCACTTGGTTGTCGCGAAACAGATTGCCGGCAGCAAGCATTTTATCCACCAGCGTGGTCTTGCCATGATCGACATGGGCAATGATGGCTACATTCCTAATTTTCTGCATAAATCTTTTTTACCTATTTGGCTGCAAAATTACTCAAAATCCGTTAAAAATCACGCAACAGCCGGCAAAAAAACGCACACCCCGCTGCCAAAAGGCCTCAGCCACTGCGAGTGCGGCCCTCAGTTGACGTGCTTTTTCAACTGCTGCGGCGTGAGGCCCGTGTGCCTCTTGAAATATCGGCAAAAGAAGCTGGCGTCGGAGAAACTGTATTCCCACGCCACCTCCTTGATGCTCTGCCCGCTGTGCTTGAGCTGCATCTTTAGCTGCAATATCACATACTGGTCGATGATGGCTTTGGGCGTGTGGCCTGTGGTTTGCCGCACGATGTTGGTCAAGTATTTCGACGATATGTTCATCAGGGCGGCATAGTAGCCCACGTCTCTCGACCGCTTGTAGTCGCGCTCAAGCAGCATCATAAAGCGGTTGAACAGTTCCCTGATGCGGTATGACTTCACATCGTCGAGTCGGCACTGCGGATTGCGCTGCAAATATTCGTGAAACCCTATGAAAAACGCCTTGAGCTGGCACAGCACCAGCTGCGGGATGCAGGTGCATTCGGTCTGGCGGAAATATATCCTAAGCAGCGAAAACATGCCGTTGATGATGTTTGTCACCACCGGCGTGTCCTGGCGGCAGCGGTCCTCACGCAGCGAGGAGTACACCGTCTGCTCGAGTTGCAGACTCGCCTCGCGCAGCAGCGAGGGGTTGTACTTCAGCATCTCGAATGTGAGCGGCTGGCTGCTGGCGGCGAGCTGCACCACATCGTTGGGAAACACCACTATCACCGCCCCCTCGCCCATTTTCCATTCCTTATAGTTTACGCTGAGCACCGCCACGCCTGCGCGGCATATGAGTATGGCGCCGAACGTGAGCACCTGCGGCCCCGCGCGCCACCCGTCGAGGCTGGTGGTAAGCAACTCGGCCTCTTGCCATCGGCTCAACTCCGACAGTTTGTCATTCATCGCTGTTTATTCTCTTTTTATCAGCAAAGTTAGCATTAAAAAGTAACTTTAGGGACGTTTGTTCCCAAAAAGTCAATTCGCGGTGAATAATATTACACGTGCAGCAGACCAAAGCTGCGTAACTTTGCACCGCAATTCAGGAATGCGATTGTTAGTGATGGCTACAACGGCCTCACTTTTTTTGTGCGCATATTACATATATAAGGTAAAATGATAAAGAAGTTATTTTTTGTGTGCCTCCTGATGCTGGGAGGCAGGTTGTGGGCTCAGCAAACCATGACCATCGACAAACTCTTTGAAAAAATCGAGGACAACAACCGGGGCCTCATCACCATGAAGTCGGGCGTGGAGGCAGCCGAGCAGGGCATAGAGTGGGCCAAGAGCAAGCGGCTGCCCGACATCGACGCGTCGCTGTCGGTGAGCTACATTGGCAACGCGCTGCTCACCGACCGCAATTTCTCGAACGCTCACGGGCTCAGCTCTCCGCACTTTGGCAACAACTTTGCCCTGCAGGCGCAGCAGGTGGTGTATGCGGGCGGAGCCATCACCGCAGGCATCAAGCTGGCCGAGTTGGGCAAGCGGCAAGCCGAGACGGGCGTCAGGCTCACCCGCCAGCAGGCAAGGTTCATAGCCCTCAGCCAGTATCTGGACATATTCAAGACCGACAACCAAATCAAGGTGTATGAGCAGAATATCGCCCTCACCCGCCAGCTGCTGGCCGACATCAAGGAGAAGCAGGAGCAGGGCATGGCGCTGAAGAACGACATCACACGATATGAACTGCAAATGGAGAGCCTGAAGCTGGGGCTGACGGCACTGCGCAACAGCAGAAGCATTCTTAACCACCAGCTGTGCAACACCTTGGGAATGAGTCAGGACGAGACCATTGTGCCCGACTCGGCCATAATTGCCGGCACATATGGCAACGAGGGCGAGGCCTACTGGCAGAATGTGGGCGCAAGCAAATCGCCGCTGCTCGAGCAGGCATCCAACGCCATACTTATCGCCGAGCAAAACGAGAAGATTGCCAAGAGCGACCAGCTGCCCAAGGTGGCCATAGTGGCTGCCGACAACTTCGACGGCCCCATCACGTTCGAGATTCCGCCCATCGACAAAAACCTTAATGTGTGGTATGTGGGTGTGGGCGTGAAATACAGCCTCAGTTCGCTGTTCAAGAGCAACAAGCGCATCAGGCAGGCGGCAGTGGAGACCCGTCAGGCCCGAGAGGCTCACGCCCAGCAGGCCGAGCGGGTCAACAACGACGTGCAGGCGGCCTGCGTGCGCTACCGACAATCGTATGTGGAACTGGAGACGCAGCAGAAGAGCGTGGAGCTGGCCCGCCAAAACTATGAGGTGGTGAGCTCGCGCTACCTCAATCAGATGGCCCTTGTCACCGACATGGTCGACGCCTCCAACCTGCGCCTTAATGCCGAGCTGAAAGAGGTGGACGCGCGCATCAACATAGTGTATGCATACTACCGCATAAAGTATGTGGCAGGCGAAATATGATATCAGCAGCAACAATCAGTAACAGAATTTTTCAACAACAGCAAAACAATAGCAATGAACAAAAAGATTATCAAACGGACATATAATGTAGTGGTTATCCTATTTCTCGCCGCAGCGGTGGCCTGGGCTTTCAGCCATTTTGTACACGAAAGCGGTGTGGAATATACCGACGACGCCCAGGTGTGCCGGCTTATCACGCCCATCAACACCCGTGTGCCGGGCTTCATCAAGGAAATTCGCTTCAACGACTTCCAGCACGTGAAAAAGGGCGACACGCTCGTGGTGATTGAAGACGCTGAATACCGCCTGCAGGTGGCTCAGGCCGAGGCAGGACTGCGCGGCTCCAAGTCGAGCTCGTCGGCCGTTTCGGCCACAATGACCACCACCAACAGCAATGTGCAGACGGCCGCAGCGGGCATCGAAGAGGCACGGGTCAACATGGTGAACGCCAAGCAAGACTTCGACCGCTTTGCCGCGCTGATGAAGAAGGACGCCGTCACCCGCCAGCAGTATGACAACGCCTACACGCGCTACTTGACGGCCAAGGCCCGATATGAGCAGGCCAGCAGCCAGAAGCAGAGCGCCGCCTCGGTGAAAAATGTGCAAGTGCATCAGCTTGGCGGCTCGCGCGCCGGCGAGAGCGTGGCCGAGGCACAGCTCAATCTGGCCCGGCTCAACCTGTCGTACACCGTGATTGTGGCCACTTGCGACGGTGTGATGGGCAAGAAGGACATTCACGTGGGGCAGCTGGTGCAGCCCGGACAGATGCTGGCCCGCATAGTTGACGACAACGATGTGTGGGTGATGGCAAACTACCGCGAGACGCAGATGAGCGGCATCACCGTGGGCCGGGACGTCGACTTCACGGCCGACGCCGTGCCGGGCGTGGTGTTTCACGGCAAGGTGGAGGCGCTGTCGGCCGCGGCGGGCAACGCCTACTCGATGGTGCCCGTCGACAACGCCACCGGCAACTTCGTGAAGGTGGAGCAGCGCGTGCCCGTGCGCATAGCCCTCACCCGTGGCAACGATGCCAAGAGCGTGGCCCTGCTGCGCGCAGGCCTTAACGTGGAGACGAAAGTGCACGTCAAATAAAAGTCTTTTCTTTGTGTTCAACCGATTAAAAAATTCTTCATTGAGATAATATATGCCAGGACCTCCTATGCTTCAAGGGCCCTTCAGGGTCCCGTCGTTCAACAGCTACGTTCCGCGCCGGCTGCAGCCTTGGATCTACGTGCTCTTTGCCTTCGTGTTTCTGATGTCGGGCGGCATCTATGGCGGGGCAATGAGCCAAGTGATGGGCGAATACAGCCTGATGCGCGAAGACGTGCTGATGATTGTAATGTTCAACGTGGTGGGCGTGGCCATGCCATTCCCGTTCCTGTTCAAGATGAAGTTCCACTTCACCAACCGGCAGCTGCTGCTCAACGCCGCGCTCGTGGTGGCGGCATGCAACTTCCTGATTATGTGGACCGACTCCGTGCCCGTGATGTGCATCCTCGCCTACATTGCCGGCTTCTTTAAGCTGTGCGGATGCTTCGAGTGCATGAGCACCGTGCAGCTGTGGATGACACCCAAGCGCGACTTCACCATATTCTTCCCGCTGCTCTACTGCATGGTGCTGGGCAACATGTTTCTGTCGCCTTGGATCACCGAGCAGCTCATCTACGCCTATCTGGATTGGCGCATCATCAACTGGGCCATGACCGGGGCGCTGCTGCTGGTGGCGCTCACGGTATACGTCACCACCCACAACTTCCACTTCATGAAGCCCATGCCATTCATCAGCGTCGACTACCTCGGCTGCATACTGTGGTCGGCACTGATGCTAGAATTCATATTCTTCTTCAACTATGGCGAGCACTACAACTGGCTCGACTCAAAGGTGATGCAGGCCGACCTGCAGCTGTTCGTCGCCACAGGCTACCTATGCATCCAGCGTATGCGCCACATTCGCCACCCCTACATAGCGCCTGCCGCATGGCACTACAAGAGGCTCATACCGCTCTTCATTCTATTCGCCTTCGTTGAGTTTATGGGCAGCACCCCCAAGGTGCTGCAGACGGCATTCACAGGCGGCGTGCTGCACTTCGGCACCTACAGCACCAATGTGTTTAACTTCATCGAGTGGATTGGGTCGATAGCCGGCTGCCTGTTCTGCCTGTTTTGGTACAAAGTGCTGCGGCAAAAATACACCCGCCTGCTCACCGTCGGGGTGGCGGCGATGGCGGCCTACCCAGTGATGATGTACTTCCTCATTGCGCCGGGGCTCAATATCGAGGCACTCTACCTGCCCACCTTTCTCCGCTCGTTTGGCAACGGCATCTTCTTTGTGGCGCTCACCATCTATCTTGAGGAACTGATGCCGTTCGAACACTTCTTTATGGGCTTCACAATGGTGGGCCTGATTCGCAACGGACCAGTGTCGACAATGTGCTCGGGCCTGTACAGCTTCGCGCTTCGCCACCAGATGGCCGACAACATTGCGCGCGGCCTGCCCTACGACTCCGCCAATCTGCTCATGATCAGCATACGCCAGCTCTACGGCCTCACCTGCATCATCGGCGTAGCCGCGCTCCTCATCTTCCTCATCTGGGACATCCAGCCCGTGCGCAGCACCCTGAAAAAGATGCCCACCTGGAACTTCGTTGGCCGCATGATGAAGAAAAAACTGGCACACTAATCCCCCACCACCCGCAGCTGGGCCGGACTCCCCCACAGAATCCCGGCCCAGCTGCGTTTTTATATGGGCGTGTACCGACACTGAGAGAAGACTTTAGCAACGCACATGTGCAGAATGCAACCAAGTGTGGCTAATGTGGAAAAAATAATACAGCTATATAATTACTGTTATCTGATTTTATGCTAATTTTGTAATCATAAGAAAGTCGGACAATCCGACAAATAAGGCGTTTACTTTAGCGCTTTGTCTTTGACGCTTCGAAACTTCGCAACTTTCCATGCATTGTCAAGACACAGCAACAGTAGAAGCTTACGGGATGTGATTTAGTCGCATCCCCTTTTGTACTATACTCCATTTTATGATGGGTTATAGGCGGGAGGGGTTGCAGGTATATGCATCAGCGTGGGACTCGATGTTGCTCGTTCTACAATGCAGGGCAATGCGAAGGCCTCGAAGCGTGGAACGGCAACTGGCGGATTCCACGCTTTTATTATACCTGTGCGGTTCATAGCTATGGACCAAAGTCTAAACATCTTTTTTATTAGTAATGAACGATTCAAAATCAAAACAGGCCTACATAATCAGCAAGCTGAACTCTATCTCAAGCCACATAGCACAACCAATAATTAAACAGTGGCCTTTGTTCCTGCTATTTTTCTTCCTCATCACGCCAAGCACATTCGCCTCCTTTTTCGCAAATATTACCAGCGCAAATGGCCTTAACAGCTTATTGTATAAAATCCCGCTTGCCTTGTTTTTGGCGTACATTGCCGCTTGCGTCACTTATTGGAGTGGTAAACGATGGGTGAAAACACTTTTTTACATCATAAGTCTCAGCTTATTTGCTACCGACATGTTCCTACACAATGTGTTTCATATCTATATCCAGCCATTCATGATCATGCTGCTTGGCGAAACAAACAATCAGGAAGCAAGTGATTTTTTCATCACATTCATGTTGTCAAGGGGTGGACTGACAACATTGTTTGCCACAGCCGTTTCTATTGCGCTTGTCATTATGACAGAGCGATTTAGGGCCAATTTCAGTCTATATATACTTAGCAAGCGTGTATTGTGCGCTGCTATTCAAGCATTTGCTTGCATCATCGTGTTATGGGGCGGATGCCAGGCATGGACGTACTACAAGATTTTTTCCAGCAACAATATCGATGACACCCCTATCACAAGCGACATTTTTCCATATGACTCTTTTACCCGCTTAGCGTATTCGCTGAGTAGCATCCCCATCATGCACAACCAAATAGAACAAGCAATTTACGCTACTACACATGACGCCGACCAGCCTACAATTGCCAATGACACCGATTCACTTAACGTGATATTCGTGATAGGCGAATCATACATCAAGGCACATGCCGCTATTTATGGTTATCCGCTCAACACCACACCCAACATGTCAAAAGAGCAGAAACAGCATCGCCTGTTTGCATTCACCAATGTGGTGTCACCAATAAGCAGCACAAGTATTGCCATGAAAAACATGCTCAGCGTGAACGACTTACTCGCGAAAGAAGAATGGAGCGATTTTCCTTTGTTTCCTTCTTTATTCAAGAAAGCCCATTTCAAAGTGTTCTTTTGGGACAATCAGCTCAATGACAGCACATCGTTCTATGCATTCACATTAAACTCTTTTATTTACGACAAATCAATAAAGCAAGCGTGCTATGACCAAACCAACAAGCCCATTATGGGGTATGATGGTGCATTGGTTGATGATTTTGTCAAAAACAAACAAGCGGATGGTAAAAGCAACTTAGTGATTTTTCATCTTTGGGGTCAGCATGTAGACGCCAATAGCCGATTTCCACACACAAGGCAGTTTGAGCATTTCACATACAAGGATATTCCCGACAAGGCAAAATACTTGAATAAGGACAAGAAGCAAGACATCGCAAACTATGACAATGCCACCCTATACAACGACTACGTTATTGGCAAAATATTCGACCTGTATCGTGAAAAGAATGCTGTGGTTGTTTATCTTTCAGACCATGGCGAAGAAGAATACGACTATCGCGACTCAAAGGGGCGAAAGGAATGCAGCAAGC
Source organism: Wujia chipingensis (assembly GCA_963655175.1). Taxonomy (GTDB): domain Bacteria; phylum Bacteroidota; class Bacteroidia; order Bacteroidales; family Muribaculaceae; genus Sodaliphilus. Next base: position 10,066 of record CAVKDU010000070.1, read on the forward strand.
AACAGATTCCCAACAGACTTAAATATGTCCACTGTGTTCCGTTTATAATATGGTGCTCCGACAGCTATAAAGCCAAACACCCAGAAACAATCGAACAAATACGCACTTCACTGCATCGTCCTTTTATGACAGACCAAGTGGCGCAAGTGCTATTTCATCTTGCTGGCTTAAGAAGCAGGTATTATAAACCTAAGAACGATCTGATTAGCCCCTATTATCAAGCCCGCAAGCGCGTATTGCTCAACAACCAGTGCTTTGACGACTATAACATCAAATAGCCCCGCGAAAACAACTCAGCCTTGAAATAGGGGCTGCTGCAATTAGTAGATGAATCACGGATAGGCGGGTTTGCGCGGAGGCGTAGCCGCCGTGAAATGCCGGCTCGGTAGCCACCTCCGCTCAGGAATAGGAATGCGACCACTGCCACAATGTTTTTTTGACAAGTGGCGGGCTGGAAGCCCAGCAAGACCGTAGCCCAGGGCAAGCGAAGCGACACCCTGGGTGAAATGCACCGACCGCCTGGCGCGCTCTGAAAGAGCAAAAGATTTGCTGCTCAGTGCGCACGTATCCGCCACACGTGCTGGGCGTTGCACAAGTTGCCCGAACAATAATGCTTTTGCCCCTGCAGGGCGCAATGGCATCGTTTGCCCATACCCAGGGCGTTGCCCTGGGCTACGGTCTCATTGGGCTTTCAGC
>CAVKDU010000071.1:0-10453 GCA_963655175.1 Wujia chipingensis
CTTTCCATAACAACCTCACTTTCATCATGCCCGTAATTTATTTAGGACAACATTGCCCTGAAGGGGCAAAAGCATTATTCCTTGGGCAACGCCCGCAGCCCAGTGGGCTTTAGGTGATTTATTGCTTTCTTTTGGGGGCGTTATTGCTCAATATCTGGGACAGGAGGGTGGAATAGGCAGCGCCCGTTGGGAGTTCTTCTTCGAGGCGAAGTGCGCGTCGGATACACTGGGTGGTTTGTCCTGTGACGGGATTAAATCCTTCCTTTTGAATTTCGGTATAGTACATGCCTACGCCTCGCTTTTGCCATGACGGCAAATCATCGTAGTTTACGCCATAGCGCGAGAGTAATTCGATTTTTTGTGCGTTGGAGACGCCGCTTATCTGTTGCTGCGCATCGCCTGGGGTTAAGCCGTCGGTACGCAACTGCCAGTAGCAGTGACTATTGAGCGCGTTGCGGCCGGCGTCTTCTTGCCGCCATCTGAAGTAGTCAATTACGTTTTGCTCGCTTGGCAACGGAATGAGGCGGCAGTCAAACACGGCATGTCTCTTCGCTGTCTCCGAAAACGTTACTGATGCCTCGGCGGCAAGGATTGACAATAGTTTCCGCTCTTTGTGCCCAAATGCGGAGTCTTCCAAATGGAAAAGCAGCGAGATTTCGTCGCTTTGACTGTATCCGTAGATTATTCTGAAGCCACAATCCATCAAGTGGCTGAGTGTTGCAATCATGCAGTCTCTGAAGCGGATGTCAAATGGCTTCGCAAGACCCCATTCTTTCTTTGTGAGTCTTGTGAATCCGTGTCCGTCAAGGCGCGCCACAATGTATACGCCAAGAGGCATGCAGCGATCGAGCGATTGCTCGAAGCCTCTCATCTGTTGGTCAAGTGTGTCAAAATCCATATTTTATTCTTTCCATTCAGTGATTTCAAAACCGTCGTCTGTAATCCTTGCAAAAAACAGTTGGTCAAAGCCCTCGTTGTAGGATGGCATTTGCAGCTTGTTTGACGTGCCGAGTATGGCACGGAGCGGTATGCGGCGCCCGCGCTGTTCGTTTCGCTCAATGCAATCCTTAATTCGGCTTTGAAAGAAGATGCCGATAATTTCATATCCGTGTGACTTGGCCAGTGGTATATACCTTTGCCGGTCAGAGATTTGCGGATTGGTGTTGTCAACCACAAACGACCTCATGCTATCCAAACACGTCCTTATGGTTATTGCCTCTTTATGGCGTCGGTGCAGCGTGTCGAGATTGATATGAGCCAGACCATGGCAAGCCAACACACTGCGGAAGAATGTTGTCTTGCCACAGGCCTGAATGCCGATGAATATAATCATCTGCTTCGTGTCATTTATTTTAAACGGCAATTCCATAAACTGCATTGTTTGCTTTCCGTGGCAAATATAACACTTTTCGTCCCCGCAATCAGCAAAATGCCGAAAAGAAACGTCAAAAAATTATCGTGAATTGTGTCGTGAATTGTGATGAGGGCGATTATTTTTCGGCGCTTTGGGCAATTATGTTGTGATTAGTTTGGCTGCGTTTGCGATTATGTTTACCTTTGAATATGCAAAAACTGCACATCGGCACAGCGTTTGTGCTGGGGTGCAGATTGCTGCTGTAATTAACGACAAATGTGCATAAAACTGTTGAAGTGATGATTGAAATAGGCAAGTATAATACGCTAAAAGTTAACCGCTTTGTGGATTTCGGTTGCTATCTTGGTGACGGGGACGACCGCGAAGTGCTGCTTCCCAAGCGTTACCTCACTGGCAATGAGCAGGAGGGTGACGAACTGACTGTGTTTGTGTATAACGATTCGGAAAATCGCCCTGTTGCCACCACCGAGAAGCCTCTGGCCGTGGTTGGCGATTTTGCTTTGATGCGCGTTAAGGCTGTGAACAGCGTTGGCGCGTTTCTTGAATGGGGACTGAGTGCCAAAGATTTGTTGGTGCCGTTTCGCGAGCAGCGCGTTGACATGAAGGCCGGCCGCAGCTATATTGTGTATGTTTATCTCGACAACGCCACCAACCGCATTGTGGCGTCGGCAAAACTCGACAAGTTTTTGGACAACCGCATGCCGCATTACTACCACCGCCAGAAGGTTGACTTGCTGGTGGTGCAGCGCACTGAACTTGGCTACAAAGTGATAGTCAACGATTTGCATTGGGGTATGATATACAAGAACGAGACCTACAAAGACGTGAACGTGGGCGAACGCTGTGTGGGCTACATTAAGCAGGTGCGGCCCGACGGCAAGATTGACGTGACGCTTGAAAAGATTGAGCGCATGCGTGTTGACGACCTTTCGACTGTGGTGCTTGACTACATCAAGGCCCATGGCGGCTCAATTGCGATTACCGACAAGTCAACGCCCGAAGAGATTCGCAACGCCTTCCAGTGCAGCAAGAAGGACTACAAAAAAGCCTTGGGCCAGCTTTACCGCGAGCACAAAGTGCTGCTATCACCAACCACTGTAACACTGCAATAATAAATATAAACCTAAAGATGAAATGAAACGTTTGTTGTTTGCCATAAGTATTCTGCTGACTAATATCTTAGCTTGTGCTGGAGCCTCGGTCACAATAGCAATCAAATCAATTAATTCGATTAAGCCAGGCGTTGTAAAAACCGCCAATGGTTTTGATTTTTTAATAGGCCGAGATTTTTCAAACACCACTCAGCCTGAGGTGAATCAGAGCGCATTGCTGTTGTATGACGGAAGTTTCCTGACAATAAGCAGCGATTCCTATTTAATAACAAAAATAACCTTTATGGTTAAGGACCAAGGCAACTGCAAGAAGTATATAAATGATGAATTGGCCTTGGTTGGTACGGGAAAATGGAACGCACCGTCAGGAGGTTGTGCAAAAGTCAAACTAACGTGTGGCTACACTTCTTCTGAAATAGCAGACAAAAAGAAGCAAATAATAAAAGGTAATTTTAAAACAACCGAAATAACCATAGAATACGAGCAAAAGTCTGACGCCAAGGAGGCATCTTTGCAGGATATGCTCAAGGGTGGCGAGGCTGGTTCGTATAAAATTACCGGCAAAAATCTGGTGGGCGTCAAGTGGCTCACCGATAATGAAACGCAAGCAACCTATGCCCTGATTAAGGACGATAACGGTTGCGCTACTGATGCCGTTACCCCCTCGGGGCGGTCGTATGAAATTGACGGACGCCCGCAGTCGGGCTATGACCAAAGCAACTGGCTGCTGGTGAAGACCGATCGGCCGATTGCCGACGGCCAGTGCATTAAGTCAATCACCGGCCTGCTGCAGGCAGCGGCAGCGCGCGAGTTTGTTGCCGAAAGCATTGAGCTGGAAAACGGCACAGAAAGTTTCACTCCCAACGTGTATTGCCCCACAAACATTATGGGAGTGCCGCAGCAGACGGGCGCCGACAATGCCACATACTTCTTTATGCCTCCCAAGCCATGCGAATATGCCAAAATCGTGTATGCCGTGTATGCTGGCAACGGCAAGTTTTATGCGCCCAAAAAGGTGGGTGACAGCGTGAACCGACTTGGCTTTGCCGGCGGCTTTGATGTGTCGTGGCGCTTTAACGAAGAGGGCACGGAGCCAAACCTGACTGTGGGCGGCGCTTATGAGTTCGACGCCATAGTGCTGAGTAAGACAGCTGCCAGCGATGCCGCTGCTGCCAGCCGCCTCTTTGACACCGACACAAGCCTTGGAACGTCTGATAAATTTGTGGTGTGCCCCCTTAATCTGAATTCAAACACTATTCCCACGGGAGTGGTAGTGGTGGAGGGCAACAGTGCCATTGCCAGCACCACATATTATAATGAGACAGGCGTGGCCAGCAGCACACCGCACAACGGCATCAATCTGGTGGTGCGCAAAATGACCGACGGCACCACCCAAGTGACAAAAATGCAATATTGCCGCTGACAGGCCAGACTGTCAAGACAAAACAGCAATCCGCTGCCAAACCGCACACTCCGTTTGGCGGCGGATTGCGTTTTTGTCACTCCTATGGTGGCCGGAAAATGACAAAATGGCTATTGTGTCATGCCACGGACGCTTTGGCACGAAGTGTGCTAATATGGTTAAGTGAATGGCTCACCCAAGAGTCACGGTAATTATTGATTTTAATTTAAAAATATAAACTATTATGACTATCAAACCATTATCTGACAGAGTTCTTATTGAACCGGCAAAAGCCGAAGAGGTTACCGCAGGTGGCATCATTATTCCCGACAGTGCAAAGGAGAAACCGCTGAAGGGCACAGTGAGAGCAGCCGGCCATGGCACAAAAGACGAGGAAATGGTCGTTAAACCAGGCGACACAGTCCTTTATGGCAAGTATGCCGGCACCGAGATTGAAGTTGACGGCAAGAAATTGCTTATGATGCGTCAATCTGACATTTTGGCAATTGTAGAGGAGTAATCTGGTTTATAAAGAAGTTTACAAAAAATACAGGAGACAATAATTATGGCAAAAGAGATTAAATTCGATATCAAGGCTCGCGAAGAGCTGAAGAAAGGCGTTGACCAGCTGAGCAACGCCGTAAAGGTGACACTTGGCCCCAAAGGCCGCAACGTGATTCTGGACAAGAAATTCGGCGCACCCCACATCACCAAGGACGGTGTGAGCGTGGCTCGCGAGGTGGAACTCGAGGACGAATTCCAGAACATCGGCGCACAGATTGTGAAGGAGGTTGCACAGAAGACTGGCGATGACGCTGGCGACGGTACAACCACTGCCACTGTGCTCGCTCAGGCCATCATCAACGAGGGTCTGAAGAACGTGGCTGCAGGTGCCAACCCCATGGACCTGAAGCGCGGCATTGACAAGGCCGTGGCCAAAGTGGTGGAAGGCATTAAGGGCATGGCTCAGGAAGTGGGCGATGACTTCAACAAGATTGAGAACGTGGCCCGCGTTTCGGCCAACAACGACTCTAAGATTGGTGAGCTCATTGCAGAGGCAATGAAGAAAGTGAAAAAAGACGGTGTGATTACTGTGGAAGAAGCCAAGGGCACCGACACTCACGTGGAGGTGGTAGAAGGCATGCAGTTCGACCGCGGCTACATTTCGCCTTACTTCACAACCAACACCGAGAAGATGGAGTGTGAAATGGATCACCCGTTCATCCTCATCTACGACAAGAAGATTTCGGTGCTTAAGGATATGCTTCCCATTCTTGAGAAAACAGCACAGAGCGGCCGTCCGCTCCTCATCATTGCCGAGGACGTCGACAGCGAAGCACTTGCAACCCTCGTGGTTAACCGCCTGAGAGGCTCGCTCAAGGTTTGCGCCGTGAAGGCTCCAGGCTTTGGCGACCGCCGCAAAGAGATGCTTGAGGATATTGCAATCCTCACGGGTGGCCTTGTGATTTCGGAAGACAAGGGCATCAAGCTCGAAGGCGCCACTATGGATATGCTTGGCAGCGCCGACAAGGTGACTGTGAACAAGGAGAACACCACTATCGTGAATGGTGCAGGTGCCAAAGAAAACATCGCTGAGCGTGTGGCACAGATCCGCGCCCAGATTGAGACCACCAAGTCGCAATACGACAAAGAGAAACTGCAGGAGCGTCTGGCCAAACTCGCAGGCGGTGTGGCAGTACTCTACATCGGTGCTCCGTCGGAGGTTGAGATGAAGGAGAAGAAGGATCGCGTGGACGACGCGCTGAGCGCAACGCGTGCCGCAGTGGCCGAGGGTATTGTGCCCGGTGGCGGTGTGGCCTACATCCGCTGCGTGAAGGCTCTTGAAAATCTTGAGGGTGACAACGCTGATGAAACAACTGGTATCCACATCATTAAGCGTGCCATCGAAGAGCCTCTGCGCCAAATCGTTCACAATGCCGGTCTCGAAGGCGCCGTGGTTGTGCAAAAGGTAAAGGACGGCGAAGGCGACTTCGGCTACAATGCCCGTCTCGACAAATACGAGAACCTGCTTGAGGCTGGTGTGATCGATCCTGCCAAGGTTGCCCGTGTGGCTCTTGAAAATGCAGCGTCAATCGCCGGTATGTTCCTCACCACCGAGTGCGTGATTGCTGAGAAGAAGGAAGAGAATCCTGCTCCCGCAGCAGCTCCCGGCATGGGCGCAGGCATGATGTAAAAAAATCAGAGCAGAACAATAATCCCCCCGATTATAATATAATACAATAAAAAAGCTCCGTTGGTCATTGCGGCCAACGGCGCTTTTTTTGTGCACTTGCACCGTGTGTGCGGGTTATCGGTCGTAGCGCTTTAGTATGCTGCCATACATGTCGATGCGGCGGTCGCGCAAGAAGGGCCACCAGCGGCGCACCTGCTCGCAGCGCTTCATGTCTACATCGACGACTGCTGCCTCTTCTTGGTCGGCCGAGGCGCGGTAGAGCAATTCGCCCTGCGGCCCGGCCACAAAGCTGCTGCCCCAAAACTGAATTCCGCCGGTGTGGCCCGACGGGTCGGGCTCAAATCCCACGCGGTTGACGGCAACCACAGGCAGTCCATTGGCCACGGCATGGCCGCGCTGCACCGTGGTCCATGCTTTACGCTGCCGCTGCTGCTCGTCGGCGCTGTCGGTGCTCTCGTAGCCTATGGCGGTGGGGTAGATGAGTATTTCGGCTCCGCGCAGAGCCATTAGGCGCGCTGCCTCGGGATACCACTGGTCCCAGCACACCAGCACGCCGAGCCGTCCCACCGACGTGTCGATTGGCTCAAACCCCAAGTCGCCAGGCGTGAAGTAGAACTTCTCGTAATAGGCAGGGTCGTCGGGAATGTGCATTTTGCGATATTTGCCTGCAATGCTGCCATCGCTTTCAAACACCACTGCCGTGTTGTGATAGAGCCCGGCGGCGCGGCGCTCGAACAGCGATGTCACAAGCACCACCTTGCATTCCTTTGCCACATGGGCATACAGCTCGGTGGCTTCGCCGGGAATGCCGACGGCCAGGTCGAAGTTGTCCACATTCTCCTCTTGGCAGAAGTAGAGCGAGTCGTGCAGCTCTTGAAGCACAACCAGTTTGCACCCCTTGTGGGCGAGCGTTTTCACCTTGTCGGCCAGGCGGTGGCGGTTGTCGGCCACATTGCCGGTGTTGTGTTGTTGTATAAGTCCTATTTTCATAACGTGTTAACTGTGCCTTGTGGCAGCTGCATGGTGACGCAGTGCAGCGAGCCGTGTTGCTTTATGAGTGCGTTGCAGTCGATTCCCACAATGCGCTTGTGGGGAAATGCAACCCGTATTATTTTCAGAGCCAAGTCGTCGGTGGCTTTTTGCCCGTAGACGGGCACCAGCACCGAATTGTTGGTGATGAGGAAGTTGGCATAAGTCGCAGGCAACCTCAGCCCGTCGTCGTCATATATAGGGCGCGGCGTGGGCAGTTCAATCAGGTTGTACGGCTTGCCGTGGACTGTGGTGAACGTGCGCAGCTGTGCCTCCATGGCTTTCAGGTCGGCATACTGCTCATCGGAGTCGTCGTTGCAGCCGGCATACAGAATTATGTCGTCGGGGGCGAAGCGCGCAATGGTGTCGATGTGTCCGTCGGTGTCGTCGCCCACAAGGTTGCCGTGGTCGAGCCACAGCACTTTTTGGGCGCCAAGCAGTGTGTGCAGTCGTTGCTCTATGCCTTGCTTGTCGAGGTCGCCATTGCGGTTTTTCGACATTAGGCAGCTCGATGTGGTCATCACCACGCCATGGCCGTCGCTCTCCACCGAGCCTCCTTCGAGCACAAACCCGTTGTGGTTCTCCAGCGTGCAGGCAAAGGCTTCGCTAAGCTCAAGGCGGCTGTTGATAAGGTTGTCCTTGTCGGCGGCAAACTTAAGCCCCCAGGCGTTGAACTTGAAGTCGAGCAGCACAGGGCTGCCGTTGCGGGTCACGGTGATGGGGCCGAAGTCGCGGGCCCAGGTGTCGTTGGTTGGAATTCCAAACACGGTCACTCTCTCCAAGTCGATGCCTGCTTCGGCCAGTTCTTTCTCGACCACAGCGGCGTCGGGCGCCACCACCAGCAGCCTTTCGTCGGCAGTGATGGCCTTGGCAATCTCGATGAAGCATTGCTTCACCTCATCGAGCATGTAGACCCAGTCGGTGGCTGCGTGCGGCCACGACAGCAGCACGGCGTCTTGCGCCGCCCACTCTGGCGGCATGGCGGTGCGGCCAAAGTCGTTGCTTGTGATATGCATATGTTGATTCATTATAAGTTCAAAAATAGCAAAAAAACGCTATATGCCACGGCGGAGGCGCGTTAATAAAACCAAAAACACGCAGGGCCCCGGTTGCCATTCAGGCGGCCGGGGCCCTGTGTGTATTATATAAGGGAGTGTGCCTATTTCTGCTTTTTCGACATTGAGTCCGACAGACGCTTTTCGTCTTCTTCGGTCCATAGCGAGTTGTCGCCGTCGAGGTCGTCGTCATCGAAGCCAAAGAAAGCCTCGGAGGTGAACTCGCTGAGCTCGCGCCCCTCCTTTTTGGTGGGACGGCCAAGGCCTTTCTGGCGGTCGACGAAACCGCCTATCTTTACCATTTCAAGTAGCTTGTACTGGTCGGGTGGGGTGACGTTTTTCAAGTAGTTGGGCACGAGTTTTGCGCCCACTCGGTTCTCTATCAGCCCCAGCACCTCGAATGTGTAGGTCACTGGCGGCTTCTTCACGCTCACCTTGTCGCCCACCTTAATCAGGTGCGAAGGCTTCACATTCACTCCGCCCATGGTCACGCGGCCCTTTTTGCACTCGTCGGTAGAAATCGACCGAGTCTTAAACACGCGTGTGGCCCATAGCCACTTGTCAATTCTCACTTCCTTTGGCATGATGATTTGCTCTCCTTTCAGTGTTTGCTCACTTGTTGTTGTAGTTGGTCATTGCAAACGTCAGGCCCGACAGGCAAAACGCCTTGATGGCGTCAATGGCCACCGCTGCGCGCTCGGGCAGCATGGCTTGCTCTTGGGCCGACGGGTGGCCAAGCACGTAGTCGATTTGCGCCCCGCGCGGAAAATCGTTGCCTATGCCAAACCGCAGCCGCGCAAAGTTGGGCGTCTGCAGGCAGGCGGCAATGTTTTTCAGCCCGTTGTGGCCGCCGTCAGCACCCTTGCCGCGCAGGCGTATGGCGCCGAAAGGCAGTGCCAGGTCGTCGACCACCACCAGAATGTTTTCGAGCTCGATGTTCTCCTTCTGCTTCCAGTAGCGCACGGCCTCGCCGCTTAGGTTCATATAGGTGGACGGCTTCAGCAGCACCAGCTGCTTATTTTTGAGCCGCATAGTGGCCACATCGCCATATCGCTGGGTGCTAAAAACAATATTGGACGCCTGTGCAAAGGCATCCAATATGCTGAATCCTATGTTGTGGCGGGTGCCTTGGTATTCGTCACCAATGTTACCCAAGCCTACAATTAAGTACTTCATTCGTTAAGTTTCTGCGATTACTCTGCAGCCTCATCGGCAGCGGCGGCAGCAGCGGCAGCGCGTGTAGCGCGAACGCCTACAATCACGAGGTCTTTGGCGCTGGCCAGCTCGTAGTTGTCAAACTTGAGGTCGCCAACCTTGATCACGTGGCCAATCTTAACGTCGTCAACGTTAACCACCACGCGCTCGGGGATGTTGGTGTAGATGCCTTTCACTTTCACCTTCTTCATGTTGAGGTAGAGCTTACCACCAGCCTTCACACCAGCTGCGTGACCCTCGATCTTAACAGGCACTTCCACCACCACGGGCTTGTCCTCGTGTACTTCGAGGAAGTCGAGGTGCAGAATGCTGTCGTTCACGGGATGCCACTGAATGTCCTTCAGCACCACGTGCTTAACCTTGTCGTTGAGAGTGAGCTCCACGGTGTACACATCGGGAGTGTAGATGAGCTTGCGGATGTCATCGAAGCCTACGGTGAAGTCGGTTGTGATCAGGGCTTTGCCTTTGCTGCCCACGGGCACCACCTTCTCGCCAGGAGCGAGGGGGCCTTCATACTTGCCGTCGGTGAGTTCTACGTGCTTGCCGCCATAGATTACACACGGAATTTTGTTCTCGGCGCGGAGGGCCTTCGATGCTTTCTTGCCAAGGTCAGTTCTCGGCGTTGCGTTCAGTTTAAATGTCTTCATTTCTTTTAATTAATTGTGTTACTCAAAATTAAGTTTAGTTTTGCCTTAATTTCCCATCACACGGGAGTTAATAAAAGCATGCAAAGTTACGCTTTTTTCCCCACTTGGCCAAACGCCAGGCCCATAACCCGTGAGTTTTCAAGCCGTTTTGCATTATTGTCCTAAACGTTTTCAATAAACCCAAATCGGTCAATAGAAAAGGTATAATCCGTGGTTAAATTTGTAACAAATTGACAATGAGTTATTTGTAAGGTCACTTTTCTAATGGCGGTCATTAGAAAGCACTATTTGTAAAAGGCAAATAATCAAGTAGCTACAAGGCTAACCACAAAAAATGATCGTTCTAATGACCGATTTGGGATAAAAAAGAAAAAAGGAAGTAAATGCTAAGGCAGAATTCACTACCTTAGCAAAGAGTTCCACC
>CAVKDU010000072.1:0-10332 GCA_963655175.1 Wujia chipingensis
TCGAACCCCAAGTTGGCAATGCCGACGCGGGGACGCGTCGCCCCCAGGTTAGGACGCGCCCCCCAATTAGGCAGATAAATTGCAGCTTATATTTATCTTTAATTTCGTTTAGATCCAAAGTAAACGGGTTGACAAGTCAGTTATTCACTTACTTGTCAACCCGTCAACAGGTTAATCAATAGGTCGTTCCTACTTCATCAACTTGGCAGTATGACTCTTGCCGTCTGCCGTCTGTACGGTGATGTAGTACACACCCTCGGCATAGCGCGACATGTCAATGCGCTCCGTGTCGGGTGCGGGGGTCTGGTTGATGTACAACAACTGGCCATTGGTGGCGTGAATGGTGATAAGACGCATGGCCGGACCATTGGTGCTTGCTGTCACGTGCGTCTTGACGCGACGTGGCATAATGTTCACCTGAGGAGCCTCAGCATCTGTCACACCTGTCACGGTGGGCAACTCTATGGCAAACGGTTCGTTGAGCGTACCAATCATGGCATTGTCGACATAGGTCAGAGCAGCGTTGGTTGAACATATCTGACCATTGCGTGCCACACGCACATCAAGTTGCGGACCATTGCCCTCGCCACTGATGGTTATGAAATACAGACCATCAATTTCGAGCGATGTACCACGGCACTCGTCGTCAGCAAACACGCCTATCTCGGCACCACTTACGGGCTGGCCGTCCTGTGTGATGCTTGCTATAACCGTCATATTGTTGGGATAAGCATGGCGGTCAACAGGCGGGAAGGCCGACTGCACCTCGTCACTATTGGCAGCCTTGCGGCGGCGCACCTTGCTGGCGGGAGCCGCTGTAGGATAGCCAAACTGGCGACTGTCATTAGCTGTGCTGAAGTACATGTAGCCCTGTCCGGGTTCCATAGCCTCGAGCGAACCTATCCACTCATAGTCCTGATACATGGCAAATCCGTTCTGGCCCTTCACAATATCACCCGTAGCGGGTGCCGCCGGTGCCAGGGCATAGAGCGGCGATGCGGTGTAAATGGGCGTGTAACCGAGCCATGTCCAGCCCTTGGCCAGTGTGACAGGCGTGGTGGCAGTATTCACCTGTTCGCCCTTCACGCTGAAGTCTGCGGGCTGCTCCATATAGAGCATGTACATCTCCTTCACACTGAGCTTGTCAAGACCACCCGTCCAGGCCAGATTGTCGGCAGCGGGCACTGCAAACTGCGTCTGGTTCTTGAGCGTGCGGGCTGTTGCAGCCACGGGGGCAAAGGTTCCAGTCACGGTGGCATCAACTGGCGTCACGCTGAACGACAGCCACTGCCAGCCCTGATGCAGACTGAACTGCTGCTCTACGGCGTTGGTAGCATTAAGCACATACGGCTTCGTTATGCTGCCATACACGGCATTGGCGCTGAAGGTCACCTTGTCAGCGGTTTCAACTACTGGGTGTACCTTGCCCGTGGCGGCATGCCATGCCTTGAAGCTGACGGGCGAGCCTGGGTCGTCGGAGTTGCCATAGATTGTAAGCATGGCAAAGTAGCAGTCGTAGCGCTTGTTGTAGACCGGCGAAGCCACACCTACACAAGTGCCCTCGGCATTGAATGCTGCCACAAGGTCGGCGCCATTCTCTGACGGCACACCGTTGAATTGCAACTGGGCCACCATGCTCATGTTCATGTCATACTGTGCGGCATCAACGCGCCAGTCGGGCTGCTGTCCTGTCACAGTAAGCTGCACGTGCAGCGGCTGAGCCACACCCTGGTTGCCAGTGAGGTAGAGCGTTGCCTCATAGCGGCCTGTTGCCACCGATGCGGGCACTGTCAAGCGCAACTTGGCTGTGCCAAGTGGCTTGAGCTGTCCGCTCTCGGCATTGAGCGTGAGCCATGAGGGCAATCCGCTGATAGTCCATGCCTCGGCGGCGCTGCTGTTGTTCACAATCTCAACCTCGGTGGTGAGCTTGTCGGCCTGTTGCTTGGCAAGCGTCAGCTGGCTGTCGCCCCATAGCAACTGGTTCTGCTGCACATAAGCCGTCCAGCTGATGGGGTCGGCCAAGTTGTTGTTCACATCGCGTATGCCACGCAGTGTAAAGTTCACGGTGCAACCCTCGAGCGCAGCGGCCGATTCGTTAAGGGTAATAACCACCTTGCGCTCCGATGCGGTAAAGTTGAATGCCACATTGCTGAGCTTGGGAGCAGCCTTCAGGCTGGGAGCCTCATCGCCAATGGCAGCCGAGCCATAGAGCTTGGCCTCGTGCGGCTTGGGCAGCGTGGTGGTGGCATGGTCGGCCATGTCGGCCACCACTTCGGCCTGGTTGTACTGGTTGAGCTGTATCTTCTCAAACGGATAGTAAGCCACCAGTCCGCTCTCGGTGCCTTCGAGGCGCTGCAAGCGTGCGGCGCGCAGCACATCGGCAGTAAGGCGGGCATTCCACAGGCGGAGCTCGTCAAGCTGGCCGTTGAAGTAATTGCTGTACACAAAGTCGGCAGCACCCGCAGTCTGTGCGCGGCGCATCACGCCAAGCATCAGGCTGTCGCTCTGCAAGCGGAGCGGGGCACTGGGTGTAAACTGTGCCACATTGTTACCGTCAACGTAGACAGCTGCCGTGCCATTGTGCAGCACGTTCAGTGCAAAGTGGTGCCATTGGTTGTCAAGGCAGTCGGCTGTGCCAGTGGCCAGCGTCTGGTCGTTCTGGCTCAGTTGCAGCTGGCCTTGGGCATTGAAAGCAGCCATCACGCCATCGGCATGGGTGCTGAAGAGCGTGGCCTGCTTGCCAGCCTCGGGCTTGTTGCCCTTAAACCACATTTCGAGGGCATAATCCTCGTCGGTGGCGGGTGAGCATGAGGTCAGGTCAATGGCAGCATAATCGGTTGTACCGTTCAGGCTGATGGCCTTGTTGGGCGTAGCCATGTACCACGAGGCAGCGGGCAGCGTGATGTGGCGCGAGCGTGCCACGTCGTTGGCTGTAGTGCCAGTACCCTCGTTGAGCGGCCAGTAGCCGGCAATGTCGGCAGTGTTGGCCTGCTTGGTGGTGTACATGTCGGCCTTGGCCTCAGCGTATGAGCGGGCAGCGTTCCACAGGGTGAGTTCCTGCATGGCGCCCTTCATTCCGCCACCTATGCGCAACGGGCCATTGCCGTTGTAGGCGGGCACGGGCTGCGATGCAAACAGACTGGCGTCGGTGTCATCGTAAGCACAGTCGGCTGTGAGCGTGCCACCCTGGCTGGCGGGAGCATAGCTGAGTGCGAGGTAGGTCCACTTGTCCTTGGGCAGTGTGCCTTCCGACGTCACCTTGGTGCCGGCCACATCGGCTGTGAGATGACCCTCGTCGTCAACCGACAGGGTAAACTTGGTGGCTGCTGCGCCATGACTCAGTATCTGGCCGGCGCCAGTGTAGTTGAGCCACAGGTTAAGGGCAAACGGACGTGCGGCCAAGTCGATGTCGGCCTCGGTTTGTGCACCCTCGGCACCTGTGAGTTGCAGGGCCACATCGTGGTCAACCTTCGAGCCGTTGAGCTTGCTGGTCACCACAAAGTTCTCGGTCTTGATAAGGCTTGATGCCTTGATGTCCTCGTTGAAGGTGATTGACACTTCACCGTCGGGGGTGAGCACACCGTTAGCGGGCGACGGGTTGCCCAACAATTTCGGGCGCGCCACGTCTTTCACCACTTCAATGGTCTCACTCTCATTGTTCACCTCGCCACTGCCAAAGTCGCACATGGTGATGGCGCGCAGTTCGTAGGTCTGATCGGGGAAGAGTGCGTTGTTGCTCATGTCGAGCACATAGGTGGTCGATGCACCGCTGATAAGCTGGTTGTTGTCGGTGAGGTCGGCCTCATCGTTGACAAACTCCTTGGCCAACTGCCAGTCTACATCGCGGGCACCCTTGTACTGTATGCGGAAGCCCTTGAACGAGCGGAAGTTGCGGTCGTAGCGGCTTACCACCATCTTGAGCTGGCTGCCGGTGTTGTGGTTCACCACGCGGTCGGGCACGCTGAGCATGATGTCGGAACAGCTGGGCACAAACTGGGCCGAAATGGCCACGGTGTCGGCTATTACCGGGAATGACCCTGTGGGGTCGCTCTGACACTGCGAGCGCAGGGCGAGCTTGATGTTGTTGTATTCCAGCACGCTCTGGTCGGTTTGTGTGAGTTGCAGCTGCTTGCGCAGGGCTTTGCCAGCCGGCACCAGGAACACGCGGCCGTCGGTCAGTGCCTGGCCGTCGATGCTGAGTTTGGCGCCATTGGGGTTGGTTTCGTCGAGCATAGAGAGCTGGAACCACACGTCCTCACCCGTCTCGCTGTCGTTCTGCATGAGCAGGGTAAAGTTGGCGGTACCGCCTGAGGGCACATCGGTGGCATAGTTATTCTCCACATTGAGTTTGGGCACTTCTATCTGCATGGTAGCGGCCGATATCTCGGTGCCTGGCTCATAGTACTTGCTCACATACTTGTCCTCATAGGGGCAGCAAGTTTGTCCGCCACGGGTTATGAAGATGGGACCGAAACCGTCGGGGGCATTGAACACGTCTACCGACAGGGCATCGTCGTCGCCATTTTCCTTGAGCGTATAGCCAATGGTCTTGGCATTCTCCGAGCTTGAGCCTTGCACAAAGGTGTTGCGGGTGCCTGTGGTGGTCTTCACCGTGAGGTCGACACCTGTGCCGTTTATCTCAAATCCAGTAGTCACACCGCCCACTATCATCACCTCAAACTCCTCGCTGGTTTCGTGGCTCTTGGCCTCGATGGTGCCTACCGAGTTCTCGATGGTGGCACCGGCGTCGAACGAGTGGTTGCTTATGAGGTACTCTGTGCGGCTGCTCTTGGCCTCAATTTTGGCCTTCTCGTTGTTGGCCAGGGTCTGTGTCCAAAGCGCCATCTGCGAATTGTACCACTTCACCTTGTCCTCAAAGGCTTTGGGCTTGCCATTGCTGTCGGTGGTCTTGGCGGGGAGCATCATGGTGTAGCTCGGACCGTCAAGCTTGTCGCCCGACACGGCGGCAGCGCCCCACACGTCCTTGTCGTTGTTGTTCGAACCAAAGCGCGGATCGTCCTTGCTCACCTTCGACACATACACCACCTCGTCGGTCGTGTTGCTGGTAATGCCCTCTGAGGGGTCGTGCAGCAAACTGTTGCGCACGCTCTCGAGGTTGGGCAGCAGGGTGTTCTCCACATAGTTTTGCGAATAGTTGAACCCTGTACCAAACTGCATGCCGGTTGATATAACGTCCTCGCGGGTCACGCCAAAGCCACCCTGGCCGTTGGGACGTATATCCACGCTGCGGGCATTGCCAAACAAAATGTTGGTGGCGGTGCCTATAAACACGTCACCGTTAGCGCCCACATAGTCCTCCTCGTCAGACGTGCTCACGCGGTTGGTCGTAGTGGTGGTGGTAGAGCTTTCCTGACTGTCGGTGATATCGAGGTTGACCTCGGCACCCACTTCAAGGTCGGCCTTGGTCGACGCTTCGGTTATGACACCTGCACCCACGCCCACCCATGTGGCGGCCTCGAAACCGAGTTTGGTGAGGGTGCTCACCTCGTTGTTAGTTACAAACGAACCGGCATACGAAGTGCTTTCGGTCACAGAGGTGGCTGTCTCATAATAGGCGTTTGAGTTTGAACCTGGGGGGTCGCGCAGCACCATGAGCACCTTGTCGGGGCCTGAAGTCACAAAGTTGTTGCCCGATGGCAGTTCGCCAAGCACAATGGCCTTGAAGCTGCCGTTGCCGCTCCACTGCTTTTGTGCGCCATTCACGTCGAACACCATGTTAAGCCCCAAGGTGTACGGTTCTGTGATGTTGGGGAAACCTGCCATAAAGGTGTATTCGGCATGGCCGAGCGAGTCGAGCTGCAGCTGGTTGGTGGCCAAGTTGTTCTCGTCCTTAAACTTGCCGTCGTCGGCACCTTCAAAGTTCACCACCTGTCCGGCAGCAAACTGGTTGGTGATGGTGACAGTTGACTTCTGCAACGGTACACGGTCGGTGACGGGATTTTGGGCATCGTCCTGGTTGACGTACTGCTCGTAGCCGTCGAGGGTGAAGGTGTAGCGGCGCAACTGGGTGAACACCGGAGCACCCATGGCATAGGTCACTATGCCCTGCTCGTCGGTGGTGTAGAGCGGCACTTCCTGGCCCTTGGGGTCACTGAGTGTCACGTACTTGAAGGTGGCGTCGCCAAAGGCGGGGGCGCCCTTCTGCTTGACATCGAATGTCGGCTCCACGCGGTGAGTCAAGTTGAGCGATGCCACATAGTCAAAGTGTTGCACAGTGCCATCGTCGGTGGTGGCGGAGTCGGTCTTGACGGCCAGCGGATTGCTGGCATCGATGCCAGGAATGGTGGCACGGTCGAACACGATCTCGGCGTTTGACGGCACCTCGACACTGGTCACCTTGTACTGTACGGGGGGCACCAGGGCGGCAAACTCGCCTGTGGCGGGGTCGGTGGTGATGGTGATGGTCTTTACGGCATCGTCATCGCCGCCACCCACCTGGGCGGTACTCTTCACCTGGCTGCTTGCTGCTTCATAGCTGCGGGCGTCGGTGGCGTTTTCATAGGTATAGGCGCCACCATTGTCCTTGCGCACCACATTCATGCGGTAGGCATCGCCTGCGCTGAGCTTTATCACAGCCTGGCCAATGTTGGCCTTGCTCTGTGCCAAACCAAGGGGCTTGCCCTTTTCAACGTCGCCACCTGCCACACGGCCGGCTATTACGACTTTGGTCACATCGGTAAAGCTGACAGGTTCTTCCTTCACAAAGGTGTAGCGGGTGCCAACGCCCTTGTCGTCGGCGGGGAAACGACCTGCCGAGGCAAACTCGTGGCCCTGCTTCTTTATCTGTATAAAGTGGTCGCCAATGGGCACACTGATGCTGAAGCGGCCCTCGCTGTCGCTGGTGATGGGTTCTCCGTCCCTATAGCAGATGTTGCCGTCTACGTAGAAGTTGCAACCCTCCACCGGATAGGTGGTGCCTTCGTACAGCACCTGGCCTGTGACGGGGAAGCTTGAGGTATCCTCAAAGTCAACGCCATTATGGTTGATTGAGTTCTGGCTGACGTAGCGCGAGAGCTTCTGTGGTGTAAAGCTGTGTACGCCCTTGCTTGGCACAACCGAGTAGTTGGTGCCGCTGCCGGCAAATGGCACACCCTTTATCACATAGTTGCCCTCGGCATCGGTGCGGCCGTAAATGCTGAACGCATCGTCGGGGGGCACAATGGTGCTGATTTTGTTCGACGACTTGATGGTGCCGTGATGGCCATTGGCCACGCCGCCGGTCTTGCTGTAGTCGTAAGCGGTAGTCTGGTTGGTAATGCCCTCGTCGAGCGGCCAGTACAGATAGAGGTCTTTCTCGTCGCCCGAGAGCTGGTGGTCGTAGGTGGCTGTCAACTCGGCATCGGTAAGCGCTTTGTTCCACACGCGCACCTCGTCGATGTAGCCGTTAAAGTTGTAGCTTGCCAAATCGCTCACATTTGTACCGAAGGCCAGGTCGTAAAGCTTCTTGCGGTTTTCCTTGGGCATGCCCGTGGCCTTGGTTTCAAACTTCTGCATCTTGCCCTTGGTGTCGATGGCGCGTAGGGTCCAGTTGGCGGCGCCGTCGGTTGACAGGGCTATGGCATAATAGTTGTTGGGCTCGAGCATCACCGTGGTGGGCGTGTCGGCATACTTGTCAGGTGTGGGCAGGCGCAACATCAGCTGGTAGGCACCGCTGCTGGTGCGCTGGCCAAACAGTGAGAAGTTGTCGTAAGTGTCAATCAGCATGGGCGTTGCATATTTGGCTTCATTGCCCGATTGCTTGATGTTGTTGTCGAGGCGGAACCATGCCTGCATGGTGAGGGGTACACTGTCCATAAACAGGGCACCGGCCTCCTCACGGTCGAGGGGCAGCACAAGGCCACCGCCTACATTGTCAACACGCAATGAGTAGAACTGCGACTTGGCCTCGGCATCGTCCTTGGCCTGCACCAAATTGACGCGCACGCCCTCAACGGCCGTACCTGTGCCATAGGCTATGCGGCCGGCTATGGTGCCGGTGGCCTGACAAAAGCCGTTGTCGGTGGCCTCGGCGGTCAGCGTGCTGTTGCCATTACAGTTGATGTACGACAACACACGGTATTCGTAGTACTGGCCGGGGGCCACATTGTTGTCGTCGAAGGTGTACATCTCCGAGGTGCCCGACACGGTGTGTATGTCGCTCCAGTTGCCCTTGTTGCCAAGCATACGGCGTGCCACCACATAACGGGTGTTGCCCTCAGATATTTGCTGGGCGTTCCAGGTGAGCTTGACGCTGTTGCTGTACAGGCCCTTGCTCACGTTTAACGATGTCACACGGCTGCTGCCGCTGATGGAGCCTACGGCAATGGGCGACTCAAAGGTCTTGCCAAAGGCTTTCAGCGCAACCTTGAACTCGTAAGAGTCACACACATTCTTGATGCCAGTGTACTCGTATTCGCCCGAGGTGGCATTCACATCAGTGCGGGGCACGCTCACGGGGTTGCTCCACTGGGTTGTGCCGGCCAAACGGCTGTACACAAGGAAACTCTGCTCGCTGTTTCTGAAAGCACCATACTTCCAAGTCACCACCACGCTCTGCTCTTCAGAACGGGTGTCTACCTTGTCAAATACGAACGACGGCACTATCTTGGTCGTCACTGTGGCCTTGAGGTCGTCTACTATGCCTTCCTTCCACCCGTCCTTTTGGTAGGTGACGATATACACATATTCGGTTTCAAGACTTGGCACTTCCACCTCGCATTCGTTGGTTTTATAGTCAACGGCAGCGATACGCTTGGCTGAACTTGCCGACTCGCCTTGCTTGTAGCGGTACACCAGCCACTTGTCTTTCGTGCCGCTCAAGCGGGTGTCGCCCTTGGTGTTCCAAGCAAGCTTTACGGTTTTGGTCCACTGTTTGGGTTCTGCACTCAAATTGTCCGGATACGGACAACCGGGCACGGTAACTGACCAAATGGTGCCGTTGTTGTAACGCTGGAACACACTGTTCTTGTTATCGGGAATGGGATCTACCACACTACCCATGCCAATATTCATCGTGGCACTCCATGCGCCCCAATAGTAGATGGTGACGGCATTGCGGTTGCTGAACGTGCCGTCGAGCGTCTTGGTCACGCTGGTGGCATTGTTGGCCGCATATACCGAACCATACTTGAGTGAAGTATACGAACTTGAATTGTTGAAATAGTAGGTGGGCGCGAAACCCCAGTCTTTCTTTTTCAGCAGCCCCGTAGCATTGAATGTAATTTTGCCTGCGGCACTGCGCACAAAACTGCCCTTATTGGTTTGGGACTGGCTGATAGCAGAGCCGGCAGTGAAGTCCAGGACCTTGTTTATGTTGTCGGGGTCGTCGCCATTGTCGTTGTTGTCCCAACAGCCCACAAACTTGAGGCCTTGCATTTTGCCCTTGCCGTCAGAAGTGCCTTCACCCTCGAGCATTTTCTTTGAAGGGTAAAAGCGGGCGTAGACAGTGCGTTTTTTGCCGTTCATCACATCCCTTACAATGGTAAGGCGGCCATACGCTTCGTTGTGACGCACCAGCTTGTCATGACAACGGGGCATTTCGCCCACCAAGACGTCTTTGTATGTGCGGACTGGTATATACCTGTTACCGAATTGAATGTTCTGTATTCCAACGAACTCCCTCACATATATCTTGATATTGCGCATGGCATCAGGCTTTCTGTTATCCTTGTCGTAGTCCATGTAATGGAATTCGATGTACGGACGTGCCTCGCTCATGGCAATGTCGTCAAGACCTATCGTCTTGGCTACATCTTTGGGGTCGGTGTCTGCCCTCACCACCTGCGGCACAAGGCCCCAGGTCATGAGCAACACGCCCAACATGAGCAACCACCGGCCCAATAGGGGCGGAGGCGCTTTCTTCGGTACCCCCTGATGGGGTAATCGTGTAAAGTGTGTGTGCATAATGATAAATTTTTATGAAATTAGTGAATTTGTTTACAAAATTAAGTATTGCCATCGTTTCGATGCAAACGATTGCCCTGTCTTGTTGTCCGATTGCTCATAAATAGTTGTCCGATTGGTACCAATCGGACACTTTACCCGTTTTTGCACCGAAAAGGGCTTTTTTTCGATGAAATGGGGCATTTTTGCGATGAAATGGGCCATTTTTGCGATGAAATGGGGGATTTTTGCACTTTGCGCCCCTCATCTGACGGGCAACTTGTAATTTGGCAATAAACTTACATAATTTTGACAGGTGAGCATTTTATGGCCACCCTTTGTAGGTTGGATGGTTTTCTGCTCTTTACTTTTTAGAATATTATCTCGAACTCGCGTTAATAAGACAATATATACCGAAAAAAGTTTCTTTCAATGATTACGATGACAAGG
>CAVKDU010000073.1:0-9217 GCA_963655175.1 Wujia chipingensis
CTTTCCATAACAACCTCACTTTCATCATGCCCGTAATTTATTTAGGACAACATTGGGGCGGCGGGGCAAAAATCGGGGGATTTTGCGCGGTGTTTGTGCAAATAGCAGTATCTTTGCAAGTTGTAACCAATAGGTGACTATGATGGAGACGAAACTTATCTACCAGCGCGCCGCACGCTATGGCGTGCCCATGGGGCTGTATTTGAGCCTGCTGTCGGTGGCGGTGGTGTTTAGCGACCGCGCCGCGCTGCTGCCTGTGCTGGCGCTGGTGCTGATAGTGTGCTGGCCGCTGGCCATCTACCGCATACAGCGGCGCGAGCATATGGCCGCCGGCGGCGCCATGCCCTATGCCGGGCTGTGGCTGATGGGGATTATGACGGTGGTGTGCGGCAGCCTGATATGCGCCCTGGTGACGTGCGGGGTGATCAGCGCCCTGCGCCCCAACTTCATCTACGAGCAGATGCAGGAGGCGCTCAACATCTACCGCCAGGTGCCCGAGATGCGCGGCAGCGAAATGCTGACGGTGATGCAGCAGGCCACCGACCGCGGCATGCTGCCGTCGCCCATCGAGTATGTGATGCAGATGTTTTGGCTCACTTCGTTTGCCGGCTCGGTGATAAGCGCTGTGCTGGCCTTTGTGGCCATGAAGATGCCTGCGCGCCGCGGCGGCAACAGTTGACTCGCTTTTGAACAAGAATATTACACATAGAATATATATATACGAAGAATATGGACATTACAGTAGTTGTGCCGCTATACAACGAAGCGGAGTCGCTCCCCGAGCTGGCCTCGTGGATTGAGCGGGTTATGAAGGACAACAACTTCAGCTATGAAGTGCTGATGATTAACGACGGCAGCACCGACAACTCGTGGGAGGTGATTGAGCGCCTGCACCGCGAGAATCCGGCCGTGAAGGGCGTGTGCTTCCGCCGCAACTACGGCAAGTCGCCGGCCCTGAACACGGGCTTTGAGCGCGCGCAGGGCGATGTGGTGATCACCATGGACGCCGACCTGCAAGACTCGCCCGACGAGATTCCGGCGCTGTATAAGATGATAACCGCCGACGGCTACGACCTGGTGAGCGGATGGAAGAAGAAGCGCTACGACCCGCTGTCGAAGACCATCCCCACCAAGCTGTTCAACGCCACGGCGCGCAAGGTGAGCGGCATAGGCAATCTGCACGACTTCAACTGCGGCCTCAAGGCATACCGCCGCGAGGTGGTGAAGCACATCGAGGTGTATGGCGACATGCACCGCTACATCCCCTATCTGGCCAAAAACGCCGGCTTCACCAAGATTGGCGAGAAGGTGGTGCACCACCAGGCGCGCAAATACGGCGTGTCGAAGTTCGGCCTCGACCGCTTTGTGAACGGCTACCTCGACCTGGCCACACTGTGGTTTCAGTCGCGCTTCGGCATCAAGCCGATGCACTTCTTCGGCCTGCTGGGCAGCCTGATGTTTTTCGTGGGCCTGATTGCCGTGATCACGGTGGGCGCATGGAAGCTATACAACCTGCACGTGGGCAACCACTACATTCTGGTCACCGACTCGCCCTACTTCTACCTGGCGCTGACGTGCATGATTCTGGGCTCGCAGTTCTTCCTGACGGGATTCCTTGGCGAGCTGATTACGCGCAACGCCCCGGACCGCAACCACTACGAGATTTCGGAGGAGCTTAAGTAGAGGAACGACTGAGTGTGTTTTCCATCAACAACAAAGCATATGGGATACGATGAATTCATGGCCCTGGCCGCCGAGCGCCACTCGTGCCGCAACTACGACACGGCGCGCAAGGTGGACAGCGCCCTCATTGAGAAAGTGGCCGAGGCAGCCCGCATAGCGCCCAGCGCGTGCAACCGCCAGCCCTACCGCATGGTGGCGGTGTCCGACCCCGCCACGCTGGCCGCGGTGGCAGCCGCCTATGGCCGCGAGTGGATAAAGACCGCGCCGGCTATTATAGTGGCCGTGGGGCTGCACGGCCAGGCTTGGCGCCGCAGCGGCGACTGCATGGACGCCACCCACATCGACGTGGCCATTGCCGTCGACCACATGACGCTGGCCGCCCAGGCCCTGGGGCTGGGCACCTGCTGGGTGTGCGCCTTCAACGCCATGGAGGTGGCACAGGCGCTGCAGCTGCCGCAGGGCGAGGAGCCGGTGGCACTGCTGCCCATTGGCTGGCCCGCCGAGCCGGGCTGCCACGGCGAGCGCCACAAAGTGAGAAAAGACATCAACGAAATAGTGCAATGGCGATGACCCCACTCCACCACACACTGCTGGCGGCCGCCGCACTGCTGACCGCTGCCGCCACGCTGGCCGCGTGCAGCAGCGACGGCTGCACCGACAACGGCAGCAGCCTGCCTCTGGCGGCGTTCTACACCAGCGGCAGCACGCAGAGCCTGAGCGTGCCCAACCTCACGGTGCGCGGCATAGGCGCGCCCGGCGACTCGGCCCTGCTCAACGCCGAGACGGTGAGCCAGGCATATCTGCCCCTGCGCCCCAGCTGCGACTCCACCAGCTTTGTGCTGAACTATGGCAGTCAGAGCACCGCCGAGGCACGCACCACCGACACGCTGACGCTGCGCTACCGCGCCGTGCCCGCCTTTGTGTCGCAGGAGTGCGGAGCCATGTATGTGTTTGAAATAGGCTCGTGGCACGCCACGGCCCACGGCATCGACTCGGTGGCCATCGGTGACCCCGTGATCACCAATGCCAACCGCATAGCCATAAAAATATATATGCGCGCACAATGACTACGATTAATCCACACACAGCAATAGCGGCCCTGATAGTGGCGGCCGCAGGACTCACCGCAATGGCGCAGGAGCCCGCCGGACGCCGCATCACTCCCGTGACGCCGAGCACCAACACCGTGAAGGCCCCGCCCAAGGGCATCGACGACAAGGTGGTGGAGCGGTATCTGGCGGGCGACACGCTGTCGGCCCTGGCCGAGGCGCGCGCCGACTCGCTGAAGCGCGTGTACCCGCACTATCCGCTGCTCACTGACGTGACGCTGGGCGTGAACTTCCTCGACCCCGTGCTGGCGCTTTTCGGGCAGAAGTATGGCGGCGTGGACCTGAGCGCCACCCTTAACATGTGGAACCGCCTGCAGCCCGTAGTGGAGATAGGCGCGGGCATGGCCAAGGACACGCCCGACGACATGAACTACACCTACCGCGGCAAGCTGTCGCCCTACGCAAGGCTGGGCGTGAACTACAACCTGCGCTTCAAGAGCGAGCCGCGCTACATGATAGTGGCCGGCGCGCGGCTGGGCGCAAGCACGTTTACCTACGACGTGACGGGCGTGACAGTGAGCGACGGCTATTGGAACGACAGCCAGACGTTCGACCTGAAGGGACTGAAGTCGCACGCCCTGTGGACCGAGGTGCTGCTGGGACTGCGCGTGCAGCTGTGGCACCGCCTGTCGATGGGCTGGCAGGTGAAGTGGCACAAGATGCTGAGCTACAAGCGCAACGGATATTCCGCCCCGTGGTATGTGCCCGGCTACGGCAACCGCGAGCGCAGCCTCACGGCCGGCTTCAGCCTCTACTACACCCTGCCGCTGAGCAAGAGCAAGTGGCCCAAGACCGACAAGCCCACCATGGCACCGGCTGCGGCCCAGCCCCAACAGCAGCAGCCGTGAGGCTCGCCTGAGGCAATTAAAAACGCACAAAGGGCGCGGGGATTGAACCCTGCGCCCTTTGATTTTATCCTTGATGCAAGTGCGTGTGGGTGCTATGCTATAATCAGGTCGATGCCCAGCTCCTCGATTTGCTTCACCACGGCGGGCGACACGCGCGAGTCGGTGATGATGAGGTCAATCTCGTCGAGGTTGCCGATTTTGGCAAAGCCTCGGCGGCCAAACTTGGTGCTGTCGGCCAGCACTATGGTCTTTTGCGCGGCGGCCATCATCTCGCGGTTGAGTTCGGCCTCGCGCATGTCGGTAGTCGAGAAGCCGAAGTCGAAGTCGATGCCGTCGACGCCGATGTAGAGCTTTGAAAACGAGCAGTTTTGCAATATCATGCGCGAGTAGTGGCCCACCACCGAGAGGCTGCTGTGGCGCAGCATGCCGCCCAGCTGCAGAATGTCGATGTTCTCGTCCTGCGCCAGAATCTGAGCCACCTCGATCGAGGCGGTGACGGCGGTGAGGCGGTGGTGCGGCCTGATGTTGCGCGCCAGGGCATGCACGGTGGTGCCCGACGCAATGATTATGGAGTCGTCGGTGGCAATGAGCTTTGCCGCCTCGCGGCCAATGTCGTCCTTCTCCTTCGCCGACAGCTTTTCCTTCTCGTTCACCGAGCGGTTGTTGGTGAAGGGATTGAGCAGAATGGCCTTGCCGTGGCTGCGATACAGCTTTCCCGCCTTCTCAAGTTCGGTGAGGTCTTTGCGTATGGTCACCGACGACACCGACAGCATTTGAGCCAGGTCGGACACCAGTATCGAACCGTTCTTGAGAAGCTTGTCGAGAATGAATGTGTGACGTTGTTCTTTGGTCATAATTGTTTTTGAGTTGTTAGTTATATGGGCAGAAAAGGGAAGCTGTGCGCGGCGTTCACTCCGCGTCTGTTCGCTTGCCGCATTGGCGGCGTGGCTAACGGCTTTCATTGCAAAAGTAGTGATTTTTTTTGCAGGAACAAAATAATTTATGCCTGTAAAACTGCGCATGCAGCCAAATGCGCTTTCGTTTGCAAACCCTTTTCGGCATCGCCCAGACAGCAGCAACCGCCGCATTGCCACACATTAATATTAAAAAGGACACTAAAAATTTTGCTGGTTAGATAATTATAACTACTTTTGTTGTGAAACAAAAGCGGAACGATGGCGAAAGGCGCAAGCCCTGCGCCCCTATTCGCTTTTTTATGAAAGCTGGATAATATAACAACCTTAGAAGCAATAGAATTAGGTGATGAGTAATAATGTAAAAAAGCATTACGATGTAATCGTGATTGGTGGCGGCATCACAGGTGCCGGCACTGCCCGCGACTGCGCCATGCGTGGTCTTAGCGTACTCCTGGTGGAGCGCTACGACTTCACCTACGGCGCCACAGGCCGCAACCACGGCCTGCTGCACAGCGGCGCGCGATATGCCGTGACCGATGGCGAGTCGGCGGCTGAGTGCATCAAAGAGAACATGACGCTGCGCAAAATAGCGCGTCACTGCGTTGACGAGACCGAGGGTCTCTTCATCACGCTGCCTGAAGACGACCTGGGCTACCAGGCCAAGTTTGTGGAGGCGTGCCACAAGGCCGGCATCAACGCCGAGGCCATCGACCCCGCCGAAGCCCGCCGCATGGAGCCGGCTGTGAACCCCACGCTGATAGGCGCCGTAAAGGTGCCCGACGCCTCGGTTGACCCCTTCCGTCTGACCACCGCCAACGTGGTGGACGCACGCCTGCACGGAGCCGACACGCTCACCTACCACGAGGTGGTGGAGCTGCTGGTAGAGCAGAACCGCTGCGTGGGCGTGAAGCTGCGCAACAACCACAACGGCGAGATGAGCGAGGTGCATGCCGACCTCACAATCAATGCAGCCGGCATCTGGGGCCACCTGGTGGCCAAGCAGGCCGGCATCACGGTGAACATGTTCCCAGCCAAGGGAGCCCTGCTCATTTTCGGCCACCGCGTGAACAACATGGTGATTAACCGCTGCCGCAAGCCGGCCAACGCCGACATTCTGGTGCCCGACGACACGGTGTGCGTGATAGGCACCACCAGCGACCGCGTGCCCTTTGAGGAGTGCGACCACATGAAGGTGACACCCGAGGAGGTCGACATCCTCATCCGCGAGGGCGAGAAACTGGCGCCGAGCCTGGCCACCACACGCATTCTGCGCGCCTACGCAGGCGTGCGCCCGCTTGTGGCCAGCGACAACGACCCCAGCGGCCGCAGCATCAGCCGCGGCATCGTGTGCCTCGACCACGAGACGCGCGACGGCATGGCCGGCTTCATCACCATCACCGGCGGCAAGATGATGACCTACCGCATGATGGCCGAGGAGGCCACCGACCTGGCCTGCAAGAAGCTGGGCATCGACAAGAAGTGCGAAACTGCCACCACGCCGCTGCCCGGCTCGGAGCCGCGCAACGACGAGCAGTACAAGACATACAGCTATGCCCAGAAGGCCGCCGAAGGCCGCCACGGCACACTCACAGGCGAAATCAAGAGCGGCGACAGCGAAGACGACGCCCTGGTGTGCGAGTGCGAGGAGGTGACCGTGGGCGAGGTGAAATACGCCATCAACCAGCTGCACGTGCACAACCTCATCAACCTGCGCCGCCGCACGCGCGTGGGCATGGGCACCTGCCAAGGCGAATTGTGCGCATGCCGCGCAGCCTGCGTGCTGGGCAAGGAGAGCGGCGACACCGCCAAGAGCGGCGCCGACCTGGCCAGCTTCATCAACGAGCGCTGGAAGGGCATGCAGCCCGTGGCCTGGGGCGACACCCTGAACGAGGCACAGCTCACAGCCACTATCTATCAGGGTCTTTGCGGCCTCAATAAGTTTGTTGACAAAAAGGAGGTGGAAAAATGAAGTTCGACTCTATAATTATAGGTGGAGGCCTCAGCGGCCTCACCGCGGGCATCAAGCTGGCCAAGGCCGGCAAAAAGGTGGCCCTTGTGGCTGCCGGCCACAGCACTCTGCACTTTAACTCAGGCTCGTTCGACCTGCTGGGACACGACGAGCAGGGCAACGCGGTGGCCAACCCCACCGAAGCCATAGCCCAGCTCAGCGCCACGCACCCCTACAAGAAGGTGGCCGACGTGGCCAAACTGGCCGGCGAGGCCAAGCAACTGCTCTCCGACGCCGGACTGGCAGTGGAGGGCGACGCAGCCCGCAACCACTACCGCCTGAGCCCCATGGGCGTGGCCATGCCCGCATGGCTCACCATAGGCGGATACCTCACACTCAGCGACCCCGCATCGGTTGACTACAAGAATGTGGCCATCGTCAACATCAACGGCTACCTCGACTTCCCCGTGGCCTTCGTGGCCGACGCAATGGAGAAGATGGGCGCCAAGGTGGCCATCAAAACAATAACCACACCCGCGCTCGAGGTGGCACGCCGCAGCCCCAGCGAGATGCGCGCCACCAACATCGCCAAGGTGCTGGAGCGCGACGGACAGCTCGAAGAGGCAGCCCAGGCCATCAACGCCCAGCTCAGCGGCGAAGACGCAGTGCTGCTGCCCGCAGTGCTTGGCATTGCCGACGGCAATGGCGTGGCCCTGCTCAGCAACCTGGTGAAGACCACGGTGCGCTTTGTGGCCACACTGCCCCCGTCGGTGCCCGGCGTGCGCACCGAGGCGCTGCTGCGCAAGCGCTTTGAGGCGCTGGGCGGCACCTACATTGCCGGCGACCGCGTGAAGGGCGGCAAATTCAAGGGCCAGCATCTGGCCAGCATCGAGACCGAGAACCTCACCGACGCCGAGCTGGCAGCCGACACCTTTGTGCTGGCCACAGGCTCATTCATGAGCCGCGGACTCAGCGCCAACTACCAGCGCGTGTGGGAGACGGCATTCAACCTCGACGTCGACGCCGAGGCCGACCGCGTGGCATGGACCCGCGAAGACGTGTTCGACGCCCAGCCCTACCAGGAATTCGGCGTGAAGACCGACGCCAAGCTCCGCGTGAGCCTCGGCGGCAAGACGGTGGACAACTTCTATGCCGCAGGCTCGGTGCTGAGCGGCCACAACTCGCTTAAGCTGGCCGATGGCACCGGAGTGTCGATGCTCACCGCGCTGCAGGTTGCTAACAACATTTTAAATGACTAATTCACTGACATGGCAAACGAAACTCAATTAAGCAGCATAAGCGCAAACAACTTCGAGCAGTGTCTTAAGTGCTCGATCTGCACGGTCTACTGCCCCGTTGCGGCAGTCAACCCGAAATATCCCGGCCCCAAGCAGAGCGGACCCGACGGCGCGCGCTACCGTCTTAAGAACCCTGCCTTCTTCGACGAGGCGCTGAAGATGTGCCTCAACTGCAAGCGTTGCGAGGTGGCCTGCCCCAACGATGTGAAGATTGGCGACATAATTCAAAAGGCACGCATCGACTACAGCACCCACAAGCCCAGCCTGCGCGACACCATGCTGGCCAACACCGACTTTGTGGGCACCATGGCCAACATCGTGGCTCCGGTCACCAACTTCGCCCTGGACCTGCCCATCACCAAGAGCGTGCTGCACAGCGTGATGGGCATCGACAAGCACCGCTCGTTCCCCAAATACTCGTCGCTGAAGTTCGAGACGTGGTTCAAGCGCAACGCCCTTAAGAAGCAAGACAGCTACAAGAAGCACGTGAGCTACTTCCACGGCTGCTATGTGAACTACAACTATCCCAAGCTGGGCCAAGACCTGGTGAAGATAATGAACGCCGTGGGCTATGGCGTGCACCTGCTGGAAAAGGAGAAGTGCTGCGGTGTGGCCCTGATATCCAACGGCCTCATAGGCCAGGCCAAGCGCCAGGCGCAGCTCAACACCGACTCCATTCGCAAGTCGGTGGCCGACGACAAGCGCCCCGTGCTCACCACCAGCTCGACCTGCACGTTCACCATGCGCGACGAGTATCCCCACCTGCTGGGCGTTGACAACGCTGACGTGCGCGACGGCCTCACCCTGGGCACCCGCTTCCTCTACCGCCTCATCGACGAGGGCAAGATCAAGCTCGCCTTCCGCCCCGACTTCAAGCTGCGCGTGGCCTACCACACGGCATGCCACATGCAGAAGATGGGCTGGGCCATCTACAGCACCGAGCTGCTGAAGATGATTCCGGGTGTGGAGTTCACCATGCTCGAGTCGCAGTGCTGCGGCATCGCCGGCACCTACGGCTTCAAGCGTGAGAACTACGAGACCTCACAGGCCATCGGCTCAAGCCTGTTCGACAACATCAAGCGCGTCAACCCCGACGTGGTGGCCACCGACTGCGAAACCTGCAAGTGGCAGATTGAGATGTCGACCGGCTACCAGGTGATGAACCCGATTTCGATCATCGCCGATGCCCTCGATGTGGATAAGACCATCGAGCTCAACAAATAAGGCACAAACCACGCTAAGCGGCCTTCGCCCCACTGGCTTCCATTTCACGGGGCGCGCGGGGCGGAAGCGGCTTTTGCTGGTTTGCCACACAAACTCTATAACGACATAAAACAAATTTAAAAACAACTGAATAAGACATGTCAAACTTTCTAACTCCCCCGGCCTATAAGCCCGAACAGACGGGCGCGGA
>CAVKDU010000074.1:0-8758 GCA_963655175.1 Wujia chipingensis
AGAGTCAGCCATATCTTTTTGCCCTAAAAAACTTTTACCGGACAGCAATATTTCTATTTATATATGTTTTTTGCCCTTTGTAAACGACGTGTAGCCGATTGTTTTCCCAAATTGTTTGATGTAAGAATATAGGAGGTCTATAGCAAGCTCCACTTTGAATATCAATTTCAAATCCAATTTCATCAAACCGTGCACTACAGATCACCTCAAACTCATTATTTACAAATCCCCAATGGTCATTAAGCAAAAAAGGACAATATGGTTCCAATGAAAAATTCCAAAATATATTCTCACCATCATTTGTAAAATCTCCAGCATTATCGCATAGAAATGGTAGGCTTTCTTTCGATACTATACTTCCATCATCGTATTCTATATAATAGTTTGTGTCCAAAGGGTCATCCTCATTAACGCAAACAGGAATGTCCCATTTTGGCATTTCGTATGGGTTTGATATCCGCCAGAATTTCCTGATTTTCATGTTCGTTTATTTACCTGTAATGGTTTCAGCCCAAGGATTTTTCTTATGACATTTGTAATTTAGTGCAGCAGACTGCTTGCTGGTATTTGCATAACAATATTCACACATGTGTACACATGTATTGTACTGTCCAATGTCCTTGCTTTTCATACACCCACAAAACTCACGTTGGCCATTGTCCCTATTGTTTCCCCTTGTTACATAATAGCCATTTCCAAGCACTATGGCACCTGATGGCAATTGGTCAGACTCTCCAAACAGATTTAGTGCGGGCATAGGATGGATTTCTGCCTTTAGAAACCGCATAAGTTCCTTGTCTTCATATGCTCTTCTGATGATAAGTTCATCATCCACACAATGATTGTGTTCAACACCTGGATAAGATCCTCGCTCTCCGCATGTTGCGAGTTTGAAATTCCAACCTTTTGCTTTATTTAGCGCGACAAGTTTTGCTGCAAAATCAGCCATTAGATCATCCGTCCATTCATGGTATGGTATCCTATTGGACTTAAGATTCACCTCTACTTTACGATAAGTCCGTATGTCAACAAAGCTAAACACCAACTTTTCCGTATAGTCTTTCAGTTGGTCACCTATATTTTCAATCTTCCGCAACAGCTTGGTTATGTCGATATCATCAGTAAGCACCAAAGGGTCAAATCGCCACACAACGCCACCTTTGCCCAACCTGTCAACCAACCTTTTGAAAGTATCGATGCGCTCATCCAAAGGCGGCACATTGCGTTCAAGTTCTTCTGCTTCATAATCATTCAGCGAATATTGTACGTAGCAACCTATGTTACGTTTTTCCAATTCGTCCAAATAATCAAGTAGTGGCCGTGGGTTCTTCGACCAGAACACTATAAAGCGAGTTTTGTCGTAGGATATGTACGACTTAACCCCATTGAATGGATTTATCCATGCGGAATAACCAACTTCTAGTCGTTTAAAAAACCAATCAGCATAGAATGCTGGAATGTCTGTACTTCGACTTGCGGATACAATAGTTGGGGCTTGAGCTTTTACAAGCCTTCCATCTACATTTATTTCTGTGTGTGTCCAAGTTGCCATAAGTGATTCCTATTTGTGGCTTACCTTCATATTTTAATTAAAGTGGGGGTTACTTGCCGGTGAGGGTGACGAGGGGGACGAGCATCTCTTCCATCGAGATGCCGCCGTGCTGGAAGGTGTCGTGGTAATACTGCACGTAGTAGTTGTAGTTGTTGGGATAGGCGAAAAAGTCGCGCCCGGTGGTGAATATGTAGGTCGACGACACGTTGGGGGCCGGCAGGCCGTAATGCTTGGGCTGCTTTATCTCATACACCTGCTTGGGGTTGTAGTTCAGGTTCTTGCCCACCTTGTAGCGCAGGTTGGTGTTGGTGTTTTTGTCGCCTATCACCTTTATGGGGTTGTCCACCTTGATGGTGCCGTGGTCGGTGGTGAGCACCACCTTCCAGCCGCGCTGGGCTATTTGCTTGAAAATCTCGAAGGCATACGAGTTTTTAAACCACGACTCGGTGAGCGAGCGGTAGGCGCTGTCGGTGTAGGCCAGCTCACGTATCATCTTCGACTCGGTGCGCGCGTGCGACAGGATGTCGACGAAGTTAAACACCAGCACATTAAGGTCGTAGTTGTCGAGCACCGAGAAGTTCTGTATCAGCTTCTCGCCCGCCGCCGAGTCGTTGAGCTTATTGTATGAAAAGCGGTAATGCTTGCGGTAGCGGTCCATAATGGTCTGGATTAGCGGCGCCTCGTTGAGGTTTTTGCCCTCATCCTCGTCCTCGTCGACCCACAAGTCGGGAAACATGCGCTCGATGTCAATGGGCATCAGGCCCGAGAAGATGGCGTTGCGGGCATACTGCGTGGCGGTGGGCAGAATGGTGGTGTATAGCTGCTCGCTCTCCACGTTGAAATATTCGCCCAGCAGCGCGCTTATGGTGCGCCACTGGTCGAGGCGGAAGTTGTCGATCACCACAAAGCACACCTTCTCGCCATTGTCGAGGCGCGGGAATATCTGCGTCTTGAATATCTCGTGGCTCATGAGCGGGCGTGCCGAGGCTCCCGTTATCCAGTCCTCGTAGTGGCGCTTCACAAACTTGCCAAAGGCGCTGTTGGCCTCATTCTTTTGCATGCGCAGCATCTCGTCCATGTTGGTGCCCGTCTTCGACAGCGTGATTTCCCACCTCACGAGCGTGGTGTAGATGTCATACCAGTCGTCGATGGTCGAAGCCGAATTGATGCGCTGGCTTATGTCCATAAACTGCTGCTGGTAGCCGCCGGCGGCCTGCTGCGCCACCAGGGTGTCGCTGTGCAGATTTTTCTTTATCGACAGCAATATCTGCATCGGGTTGACGGGCTTGATGAGGTAGTCGGCAATTTCGCTGCCTATGGCCTGGTTCATTATGTTTTCCTCCTCGCTCTTGGTGATCATAATCACCGGCACGTTGGGCTGCGAAATCTTGATTTGCTGCAGGGCCTCAAGACCGCTGATGCCTGGCATGTTCTCGTCAAGAATTATGAGGCTGAAGTTCTGGTTCTGGAGCATGTCGAGCGCGTCGCGGCCATTGGTCACGGAGGCCACGTCATAGCCCTTGCTCTTCAAGAATAGTATGTGGGGCTTAAGCAGGTCGATCTCATCGTCGGCCCAAAGTATGGTTTCCTTGCTCATATCGCATTGTCTCCTTTCTTTCTACTTAAAAAATAACATCACTTGCCGCGCCGGCGTGCCGACTGCTGTTGCTGCTTGCGCTCCTCGGCGCGCTGCTTGGCCTGCTGCTGGCGCTCCTTTTGCTTCTGCTTATAGGCCTCCTGACGCTCTTTGGCCTCCTGGGCCTTGCGCTTCTGCTGCTCCTTTTTGAGTTGCTCGCGCTCTTTGGCGCGCTGCTTGCGGGCCTCAACGCGCTGCTTGCGCTCCTGCTCGAGCTGCTGTTGCTTGAGCTTGCGGTCGGCCTCCTGCTGCTTCTTGGCCTCTTCCTTGGCGCGCTGCTGCTGTTTCAGTTCGTCGGCTTTTTGCTTCTGCTCGGCCTTCAGGGCCTCGGCCTGCTGCTTTTTGGCCAGCTTCACCGAGTCGTCGTGAGCCTTTTGCTGCTGTTGCTGCTGACGCTTGGCTTCTTTTTCGGCCTCTTGCTGCTGCTTGAGGCGAGCCTTCTCGGCCTCCTTTTGCTGCTTGATGCGTTCTTTTTCCTCCTTTTCGCGCTGCTTTTGCTGGCGCTCGAGTTCCTTTTGCGCCTCGTCTTTTTGCTTCTTGAGGTGCTTCACATTGTCGGCCTTGGCCGGCTTGTCGGCAGCCTTCTCGGTCTTTTCGGCCTTTTCGGTGCGCACAGGCATCTTCACGTCGGCCTTCTTGGCCGTGTCGACAGGCGCGGCCACGGGAGCCACAGCGGGTGCGGGCTTCACGGTGTCGGGCTTGGCAGGCTCGGGCTTGGCCACGGCGGGAGTTGCCGCCTTGCCACTGCGCACGCTCTTGGTGCGCTTGGGCTGCTGAGCCTTGGCGTCGCGGCCGGCATCGTCGGTGGCATGGGCCGGAATCTGACGCTCCACCTTGCGGGTGTTCTGCTCCTCAAGATACTGGAAGTAGTCGGCAAACGAGCGGCCCTCGTTGATGAGCAGGTCGAAGTTTTCCTGACTTATTATCACCTGATGGGCCTGCGGCGGTATCACCTTGGCGGTGTCGGCATCCATCACGGTGCAGTAGTGGGCGGCCTCGGCATAGTTGGCAAAGCCCTTGACCACAAGCAGGCCGATTTCGCCAAACGTCATCTGCTCGAGTTCGAAGTCCTTGACCACAAACGATGTGAAATTGTGCTTGGCCACCTCATAGAGCAGCTGGTTGGCCGACACCGAGTCGGTTGAGAACGCATACACAAACAGGTGGGGCTTGGTCTTGTCGTCCTTAAACGGCGTGAACTTCTTGTCGGCTGCCGTGGCGGTGGTGTCGTTGCTCAGGCGCACGGCCCACAGCATGCCGCGGGCGTTGGTGGAGCCGCCGTTGAGCTTGCGGCCGCGATTAATCTGCTTCATCATCGACGACGCGGTGGGCGTGATGTCGGTTTCGGGATAGCGCTCAAGCATCTCTTTGAGGGTAGACTTGAACTTGTCGTAGTCCTTCTGCGTCACATAGCTGAGGGCGTCGATAAACATGAACTTGGGCATGATTTTCGACAGCGGATATTTGCGCATCATCTCGGCATAGGCGCTGTGCACGCCCTGGTTGTTGTTGGCCAGATAGTCGGCATATGCCTGCTCATACATGCGCTCCTGCTCGCGGTCCATGCTCTTCAGGTTGTCGAGGTAGTTGGGATCCTTCATTGCCAGGCCATATTTCGAGTCGGCAAAGTCGGTGACTATGCGCTGGCGGCACTGCTCGGCCTTGGCCACATCGCCGTTGCGCATATACATGAGATACATGTTGTAGTAGGTGTCGAGGCGGTACACATTGTCGGGGTAGCGGCGCAGCAGCTCGTTGAACTCATAGGCCGCGGCTTCGTAGTCCTCAAGCTTGTCCTTAAGAATCACGCCCATGTTGTAGAGGCCCTCCTGAATTATGTCGTTGGCCGTCTGCACCTCTTCGGCGGTCTTGGGTATCTGCTTCAGGTAGTATTCCTCGTAGTGCGGATCCTCGGCGCGCTTCAGGGCCTTTTTGTCGACTTTCGACGAGTCGGCGCCGGCTGCCGACGTGGAGTCGGCCGCGGCTGTGTCTTCATCGTCGTCATTGAGCGAGAACGTGGCCTTGTTGCGGCGGCGCCAGTCGTCCTCGAGCTTGCGGTTGCCCCACTGCTGCTGGAAGGCCGTCTTGCCGGCATTTTTGGTGGCCGTGTTGTAGAAGTACCACGAGTTGTCGGTGTTGATGGTGTAGGACGCCGGCTGCTGGCTGTTGTTTTTCAGCGTGCTGCCGTTGGCCGACTGCTGCGCCAGATATTCCTCGCGCTTGGCGTTTTCGGCCTCTTCCTTCTCCTTCTTTTTCAGGGCGTCGATAATCTTCTTTATCACCGTCTTCTGCTCGTCGACCGACAGTTTAGACAGGCGCAGCAGCGAGTCTTGCAGAGTCACATTTTGCGAATACACGGCCAGTTCGTCGAGCACATCGCTGCGGCGTTTCAGCACCTTGTAGTTGGGATACTCCTCGCTGAGCTGCGGAATAGCCTCGGCATAGCACGGCTGGGCAAGGTCGTATTTGCGCTGGGCAAAATAGATGCCGCCCAGCGTGATTTGGCTTATGGCCTTGTCGATGCCGTTGCGCGTGCTCTTCTGGGCCGCTGTCACATAGTTGGCCACGGCGTTGGCCGTGTCGCGGCGCGAGAGGTAGATGTTGCCTATGGCGTAGTATATCTGGTCGAGGTATTCCTTGTTGCGGTCGTAGCGGGCCATCGACTTCAGCGACTTTATCTCGCCGTTGATGTTGTTGCCCTGATACACCGCGCTCTGCTTGATGCGCGCGTTAAACTTGGTGCGGTAGGTGGAGCCGCTGTGGCTGCCGGCGCGGCGGAAGGCCTGATAGGCAAGGTCGCTCTGCCCGGCGTCTTCATAGAGCTGGCCCAGCAGGAAGTTGAGGCGCACGCTCTGCGCGCCCTTCTGCCCCTTCACGGCCTCGGCCAGATAGGGGATGGCCTCGGAGTTGCGCTTGCACTTTATGTAGTAGTCGGCAAATGCCAGATTGGCGAGCGCGCGCAGGCGCTTGTCCTCGATTTTGTCGATGTGTACGTGGGCCAGCACATTGTCGGCCTCGGTGGTCCAGCCCATGGCGCAATAGCTCAGCGCCTCCCACAGTTCCGACTCGGCCACCAGGTCGGGCTTCCAAGTGAAGTGACGTGCTATGTAGTGGAATGTGGCGGCCGAGCTGGTGAAGTCGCCCTTCATATACTGCGCCTTGGCCATTGTGAACCAGGCGTTGTGTATAAAGGGATTGTACTCGTCACGCTTGAGCCACTCCTTGTATTTCTCGTCGTTGCCCTTGCCGCTTTTGCGCTTCGGCTTCTTTTTGATGGAGTGCAGCGATATGGCCTTCTGCATCTTTTCGATGGTGCGGTCGAAGCTGGCCGTGGGCTGCGGCGCCTTGGGGTTGCTGTAGGCCTCGGCCGGGTGGATGAACAGCTGCTGCGAGTAGTCGTCCTCGTAGTTATCCTCAAGCTCGCGAATCTGCTCCTTGTAGTGCGTGATGCCGTTGTAATACACGTTGTAGCGCGTGTTGAAGGCCTGCCAAAAACGCGAGCCCGCGGTGTTTTTGCGGGCGCTGCACGACTGCATCACTGCCATTGCGGCAATCATGAGCAATGCTATGGGTAGGCGGGTGTATAGTAATCTCTTCACTATGCTTAGTTTGGGGGTAATGATGTGTGTGACCTGTTGCCCGCATTGCGGGCAGTAATATATAACGTGCGGAGCGGGCCGTTTATTGTGCAGCGGCGCCGGCGGTGTGCCGCTCGTTGTAGAGCATGATGAACTCGTCGTGTATGGGCTGCGGCATCACTATGCCGCGGCGCTTCAGCGACCGCTGCCAGCCCATGAGGTCGGCGGGCAGCAGTGTGTATAGCACATCGCGGAATTGGTCGACCTCGGCAGGCGTGTAGTCGGCGGCGTCGCGGCCTCGGTAGGCGTCAAGCTCTTCGTCGTCGTAATACACCACTTCGCAGCGTCCGCTCTCGCCCTCCAGAATCATCTGGCTGGGGCACACCTCATTCAGGCCGCAGCAGGCGTCGGTGCAGGCCGACTCCGTGGCCTCGGGGCTTGGCTGCTCCTCTTCGGCGGCACCGCCACCAGCCCTGCGGCGGCCAAGGCGGTCGGCGGCATAAAGCACCGCGCCCACCGCCAGCAGTGCGGCCAGCAGCACCAGCGCGGCCGCTATGCCGTGGTGGCCGTCGAGCCAGCTGCCCAATATGCTGATTGTCAAAAACATTGTCATAGCAATCATATCGTCTCTCCTTGTTATTTCGTTGTCACTCCTGCCGCACGGCAAATCCGCACTGGGCCAGATGCTGCCAAAACTGCGGATACGACTTGATCACCACACCGGCGTCCTCTATCACCAGCCCAGGGAACTTGACCGCAGCAGGGGCAAAAGCCATGGCCATGCGGTGGTCGTGATAGGTGGCTATGCGCGGCGCGGCAGCCACTGCGGCTGTGCGCCCGTCCCAAGCCATGAAGTCGTCGGCGGCCTCAACGGCATAGCCCAGCTTAAGCAGTTCGCACTGCAGGGCCGAGATGCGGTCGGTCTCCTTGATGCGCAGCGTGTGCAGCCCCGTGAGGCGGTAGGGCACGCCCAGCAGGCACAGCCACACGGCCAGCGTCTGGGCAATGTCGGGGGTGGCCGACAAATCCTCGTCGACTCTGGCCGTGTGGCGGCACGAGGTGTGCAGGTCGGTGCACACGCCGCATGCGCAAGAGTCGACGCCCAGCGCCCAGGCTATGTCGGCAATGCGGCTGTCGCCCTGCACACTGGGCCGCTGCAGCCCCTTGAGCGAGATGCGCGACTCGGGCAGCAGCGACTGCAGGGCATACCAGTAGCTGGCGGCACTCCAATCGGCCTCCACGGCCATGCTCTGGGGCTTGTAGCCGCCCTCGCCCACCACTATGCGGCTGCCCTGCATGCTTGCCTCTGCGCCCCACTGGCGCATGAGGCTCAGCGTCATCTCCACATAGGGGCGCGACGTTAGCGCACCGTCGATGCGCAGATCGAGGCCGCTGGGCAGCATCGGGGCTATCATCAGCAGCGCGCTGATGTATTGCGAACTCACACTGCCGTCGATGCGCAGCTCGGGGCCGCGCAAAGCCGCCCCGGTGACGCGCAGCGGCGGATAGCCCTCACGGCCGAGCCACTCGATGTGGGCGCCAAGCGACCGAAGCGCGTCAACAAGCACACCTATGGGGCGCTGACGCATGCGCTGCGTGCCATCGAGCGTGACCGTGCGCCCCCGCTGCACGGCAAAGTAGGCGGTGAGAAACCTCATCGCGGTGCCGGCAGCGCCCACGTCGATGCTGTCGCCGCCGCTGGCCAGAGCCTGCTGCACGGTGCGCGTGTCGTCGCACTCGGCTACGTGGCTCACGCTGCCCGAGGGGCGGCACAGCGCACTGATGATGAGGACGCGGTTGCTGATGCTCTTCGACGCCGGCAGGCTGACTTCGCCCACCAGGCGGCTGGGTGCTGTTAACTTTACATTCATGTGTGCTTGTGCTTTATATTATAGTGCAAACTTAGCGATTTTTTGCCACACTTGGGCCCGCGGGGCAAATCGAGTAGGAGGAAAACGAGTAGTTTTTCTCCTACTTTCGTTTTCCGTCCTC
>CAVKDU010000075.1:0-8317 GCA_963655175.1 Wujia chipingensis
GGTGGAACTCTTTGCTAAGGTAGTGAATTCTGCCTTAGCATTTACTTCCTTTTTTCTTTTTTATCCCAAATCGGTCATTAGAACGATCATTTTTTGTGGTTAGCCTTGTAGCTACTTGATTATTTGCCTTTTACAAATAGTGCTTTCTAATGACCGCCATTAGAAAAGTGACCTTACAAATAACTCATTGTCAATTTGTTACAAATTTAACCACGGATTATACCTTTTCTATTGACCGATTTGGGTTTATTGAAAACGTTTAGGACAATAATGGGTGATTGGCACAGATTTTTTGCGATTTTACCTGATAGTTATTGCTTTATTGAATTTTATTAACTACTTTTGAATCCTTTTGCACACATCGTGGTGCAGTGGGAGGCCGCGCTTGTGCCCCGGCGGGGCATAGATGCGGCTAAACCAGAGCTATAAAACCGAATACACTATTATTAACACTTGACATAAGTTTATGAAATTAAAACTGTTTTTGCTACTTACGCTACTGGTGAGCCTGCCCGCAATCGCGCAGCAGGCTGCGCTGCGTGGCGTGGTAATCGACTCCAAAAGCAGCCAGCCCGTGGCAGGACTCACCGTGATGCTCAACGGGCAGGGCGCATCGGCCGTCACCGGCCCCGACGGAGACTTCCTGATTACCGATGTGAAGCCCGGCAGCGACCAGCTGCTGGTGCTGGGCTATGGCTACAAAGACCTTGCGCGCGACGTGCAGCTGCCCTCGGGCGGCGTCACCGACTTGGGCACGCTCAAAATCACGCCCGACAACTTCAGCGCGGGCGACGACTACAGCAACGCCTCGCGCGAAATGACGCTCAGCGAGTCGCAGCTTGAAGACGAGGAGGGCAACTCGCAGGCCGTGGGCATGCTCACCGGCGCCACCGACAACCCCTTCTATCAGGCTGCCAGCTACAACTTCTCGGCCATGCGCTTCCGCATGCGCGGCTACAACAGCGAGTACACCGCCACCTACATCAACGGCATCGGCTTCAACGACGCCGCGCGCGGCCGCTTCAACTACTCGATGCTGGGCGGCCTCAACCAGGCGTTCAAAAACAAGTCGATAGGCACCGGCCTTGAGTCGACCAGCTTCGCATTTGGCGATGTGGGCGGCGCCAACAACATCACCACCTATGCCAAGGACTACGCTCCCGGCTTCCGCGGCAGCGTGGCCTACACCAACGCCAACTACCGCTGGCGCGGCATGGCCACCTACAGCACCGGCCTCACCGAAAGCGGCTGGGCGCTGACGCTGTCGGCCGTGGGCCGATATGCCGACGAGGGTGTGATTCCCGGCTCGTTCTACAACAGCTGGGGCTACTTCCTGGCCGTGCAGAAGCAGCTCGGAGCCAACCACTCGCTGGCCCTCACCACATTTGGCGCCCCCACCAGCCGCGCCAGCAACTCGGCCACATTCCAAGAGGCCTACGACCTTGTGGGCAGCAACCTCTACAACAGCAACTGGGGCTGGCAGTGCGGCAAAAAACGCAACGCCAAGGTGGTAGACTCCTACGACCCCACCGTGCTGCTCAACTGGCTGTGGGACATCAAGCCCGGCACAAAGCTCAACACCGGCGTTGGCTTCCACAAGTCGTTCTACGCCTCGTCGGCCCTCAACTGGTATAACGCGCGCGACCCGCGCCCCGACTACTACCGCTATCTGCCCAGCTACTATGCCAGCGACCCCACC
Organism: Wujia chipingensis; assembly: GCA_963655175.1. GTDB lineage: Bacteria > Bacteroidota > Bacteroidia > Bacteroidales > Muribaculaceae > Sodaliphilus. The sequence continues at coordinate 1,700 of CAVKDU010000075.1, forward strand.
GTGCAGGCCATCTACACCGACAAGTGGCTCAACGACCCCACCTTCAGCCAAATCAACTGGGACGAGCTGTATCAGACCAACCACCTGAACAACTACCTGGCCGATGAGACGGGCGTGGAAAAGGGATCCACCTACATTCTGGAGAAGCGCCACAGCAACCAGGCCAGCTGGATGCTCAACACCAACCTCAACTCGCGCCTGAGCGAGGTGCTAACCCTGCAGGGCGGCGCCAGCGTGAACTACACTGTGTCGTCGTACTACAAGACCATTAAGGACCTGCTGGGCGGACGCTACTGGACCGACATCGACCAATTTGCCGAGCGCGACTTCCCCAGCAACGCCGACCTGCCGCAGAACGACCTCAACAACCCCAACCGCCGCGTGCGTGTGGGCGACCGCTTCGGCTACGACTACAACATCAACTCGCTCAACGCCGGCCTGTGGCTGCAAAACACCGTGAACCTGGCACGCTGGGACTTTAACTACGGTGCCAACGTGGGCTACACCAGCTATCAGCGCGACGGCAAGATGCGCAACGGCCGCGCCCCCGAAAACTCGTTTGGCAAGGGCGTGAAGCACGACTTCGTCACTTGGGGCGTGAAGGGCGGCGCCGTGTATAAGCTCGACGGCCGCAACAGCTTCCATGCCCACGCCTACTATGGCACCCACGCGCCGCTGCCCGGCAACGCCTATGTGTCGCCGCGCATCAAGGACGATGTGATCACCGACCTCAAAAACGAGCGCATTCTTTCGGGCGACCTCGGCTATGTGTGGAACTACCGCCGCTTCATGGGCTCGGTCACCGGCTACTGGACCGAATTCTGGGACCAGACGGAGCGCACCTCGTTCTACGACGACCTCAACAGCACATTCATGAACTACGCCCTCACCGGCGTGCGCAAGGAGCACAAGGGCGTGGAAGTGGGTCTGGCCTACAAGGTGACACCCTCGGTGACCGTGAGCGCCGCCGCCAACCTGGCCCGCTACCAGTATAAGAACCGCCCCACGGGCACCCGCAGCTATGAAAACGGCTCGCAGCCCGATGTGACGCAGACGGTGTATCTGAAGAACTTCTACGTGGGCGGCACTCCGCAAGAGGCCTACTCGCTCAGCTTCAACTGGGCCGCGCCCAACATGTGGTTCTTTGAGGTGAACGGCACTTGGATGAACCGCGCCTACATCGACCTCTCGCCCATACGCCACGAGAAGATGGACAACCTGTGGACCACTGTCGACACCAAGCAGGAACTTGAGGCAAAACTGCGCGAAATCACCACGCAGGAGAAACTCAACGAGGCCCTCATCATCAACATGAGCATCGGCAAGGTGATATACCTGAGCCGCACGGCTTCGCTCAACGTGAACCTGAACCTCAACAACCTGCTCGACAACCGCAACATCCAGACGGGCGGCTACCAGCAGGGACGCTTCGACTACACCAACTTCACCACCACCAAGTATCCCAACAAGATTTACTACGGCCAGGGCTTCAAGATGTATCTGAACCTGGGCGTGCGCTTCTGACGCGCGCGCAGCGGTGACACAACTAAACAACACTCAATAGGAAAATAAATAACATCACTACACGATATGAAAAAATTAAAGACGATTTTAAGCGTGGTGCTGCTCGGCCTGGCCGCCGTGAGCTGCAACGACAATTTCGACACTCCGCCCATGGTGGCTCCTGTGGCGCAAGACAAGCCCAACACCACCATTGCCGAGTTTAAGGCAAAATACTGGCAGGACGCCCCCAACTACATCGACACCGTTAAGGAGGATCTCGTGATCCACGGCCGCGTGGTGAGCAGCGATGCCTCGGGCAACATCTACAAGAGCCTCTACATCCAAGACGAGACCGGCGCGCTCACCATAAGCATCAACGCCAACAGCCTCTACAACACCTACCGCGTGGGTCAGGAAATCGTGATTCCGCTCAAGGATATGTATGTGGGCAAATACAACGGCCAGCAGCAGCTGGGCTACCCCGCCTACTATGAGTCAGGCAAGGTGTGGGAGGCCACATTCATGTCGCTCGAGCTATTCAAGGCCCACGCCCAGCTCAACGGCATGCCCGACCCCGCCGACATCGACACCGTGGCATGCAACATCGCCGACCTTAAGCACGACGCCGAGAGCCTGCGCAAGTGGCAGGGCCGCCTGGTGCGCTTCGACGGCGTGAAGTTCCAGGACGCCGACGGCGACAAGACCTTTGCCGAAGACGGCTCGACCACCAACCGCAACATTGTGGACGAAAACGGCAACTCGCTGGTGCTGCGCAACAGCAATTACGCCACCTTCCGCACCTCGATTCTGCCAATGGGGCAGGGCAGTGTGGTGGGCGTGCTCAGCTACTACAACACCCGCGCCGGCAGCAATGGCACATGGCAACTCTACATCCGCAACACCGACGACTGCATAGGCTTCTCGACAAATACAAAGGGCACTTCGAAAAACCCCTACACCATCGATGAGGTAGTAGCCAACCAGGGCACCGCCGAAGGCTGGCTCACAGGCTATGTGGTGGGCGCCGTGGCTCCCGAGGTGACCAAGGTGAATGGCAACGCCGATATCCAGTGGACAGCTCCCACCACGCTCGACAACACTCTCATCATAGGCCCCAGCGCCGACTGCCGCGACTACACCAAGTGCGTGGCCGTGTCGCTGCCGCAGAACACCCCCTTCCGCTCGCAGGCCAACCTCAAGGACAACGCCGAGGTGCTGGGCACCCAGATTTGGCTCACGGGCAAGTTTGCCAACTACATGGGCATGGCCGGCGTCACCGGCAACAGCGGCTCGGCCGACGAATTCCGCCTCTCGATAGCCACCGGCGGCGTCACCAGCCTCAACGAGACGTTTGAGGGCGGCGCCATCCCCGCAGGCTGGCAAAATGTGAAGGTGAAGGGCAACAAGGAATTCTTCATCGCCTCCTACGGCGGCAACTCGTATGCCAAGGTGAGCGGCTACAACGGCGCAGCGCCGTTCGACACTTGGCTCATTAGCCCCGCCATCAACATCAAGAAGGCCGCAAAGCGCATGCTCTCGTTCCGCACCGAGGTCAACGGCTACGGATCTACCGAAACCACATTTGAGGTGTATGTGATGTCGACCGCCGACCCCAACACCGCCAAGATGCAGAAACTTAGCCCCGCTCTGGCCACTGCGCCCGCGTCGGGCTTCAGCGACTGGGTGGAGAGCGGCGACCTCGACCTCAGCGCATGGGCCGACGGCACCTACTACATAGGCTTCCGCTACACTTCGCCCAAAGCTGACAACTATGCCACTTGGCAGCTCGACGACGTGAAGTTTGGCGACGGCTCTGGCTCGGTGACACCGCCCGTTGAAAGCGGCACGCGCGCCGACCTCGAGACCATGAACGGCGGCGAGCCCACAGGTCTGTACAACACCTACACATCTAAGGCCGGCTGGAAGGCCGTTAACTGCAACCTGCTGAAGGGCGGCGACGTGGACAGCAACCCCGTGTTCAAGTTCATCGGCTACATGACAGGCTCCACTAAGGACTATGCCTTCGCCACCTGCCTCAACGGCAAGACGAGCAGTGTGGGCACGCTCACATCGCCCGAACTCACCGGCGGCATCTCCACCCTCTCGTTCAACTACGCCATGCCCTACACCGACAAGGCCCTGAAGTTCCGCGTCGACGTGCTCCAGGCCGGAGCGGTGGTGAAGTCGTTCACCGTTGAGCAGCTCAGCCCGGTGAAGTACACCGCCTACAGCTTCAGCGAGGCTGTTGATGTGGCCGGCAACTACAGCATCGTGTTCACCAACCTTTCACCTTCGGCTCAAGACGCCAACCGCGACCGCGTGGCCATATGGAACATCACGTGGACACAACCCTCGACCAAGGTGGTGCGCGACCCGCGCTCGCGCGTGCGCTAATTAGGCAAGTAGCATAGCATACACAAAAATATAGTCACCAGTGTGGGGTGGCGGACCGTCAGTGGTCCGCCACCCCACATCATTTTAAGTGTGAATATTTTGGCAGTGTTTGCAATAAAAGCAAATAATGTATTAACTTTGCGTGTTAATAGCAACACGATAATCCCAGAATAGTAATGAAAGTCAAAATACATCGCGAAGGCCAGAACATAATATTTGTCCTCCTGTTCATATTGCTGGCCATTAATGTGCCCGCATATATGTTCATCGACTACCGCCCGATTTCCATTGCCATGATAGTGGTGTCGGTGGTGATGTTCCTGCTTGTGGTCAACTTCTTCCGCCTGCCCAAGCGCCACTTCAAGCATTGCGACGACCCTCTGGCCGTGGTGGCCTCGGTCGACGGCACCGTGGTGGCCCTTGAAGAGGTGTATGAGGACGAGTATCTGCATTGCAACATGATTCAGCTGTCGATATTCATGTCGGTGTTCAACGTGCATGCCAACTGGACCCCGGTGGCCGGCCTTGTGAAATATGTGAAGCACCACGCAGGCCGCTTCATGGCCGCCTACCTGCCCAAGTCGAGCACCGAAAACGAGCGCTCGGCCATAGTAATCGAGGCCGCCAACGGCAAGGACATTCTGGTGCGCCAAATCGCAGGCGCCGTGGCGCGCCGCATAGTCACCTATGTGGAGCCGGGCGAGCGTGTGGACTTCGACGACCACATTGGCTTCATCAAGTTTGGATCGAGGGTTGACGTGTATCTGCCCCTCGACACCGAAATCTACGTTAAGCTCGGCGACAAGACGTGGGGCGGCGAGACCCTTGTGGCCCACCTCAAGCCCGCCGGCGAGCGCGAAGCATAAATTCCCCCAAAAACAGAAAAAAGCATATGAGCAATATAGCAACAGCGATTAAAAACAGCATTCCCAACGCCATCACCAGCCTCAACCTGCTGTGTGGCGCACTGGCCTGCGTGGCCGCATTCAGCGCGCTCAACCCTGTGCTCACCATTGGCGGCAGCCACGTGCTGGTGGGCTATGAGGTGGCCTTTCTGCTGATTGCGCTGGCCGCCGTGGCCGACTTCCTCGACGGCTTTGTGGCGCGCCTCATAGGCGCCGTGAGCGGCATAGGCAAGGAACTTGACTCGCTCAGCGACCTTGTGAGCTTCGGCCTTGCTCCGGCCATGGTGCTCTACAACCTGATGCGCGCGGCCCGCCCCGACAGCCTGCTGTGCTTCGCTGCCATGATAATCCCCGTGTTTGGCGCCCTGCGCCTGGCCAAGTTCAACGTCGACACCACTCAGAGCACCACATTCCGCGGCCTGCCCATCCCCTCCAACGCCATATTCTGGATAGGCTTCACCTCGTGGTATGCCACCCACCACAGCGTCAGCCAGTGGGTGGTGGTAGCACTTGTGGTGGTGCTGTCGCTGCTCATGGTGTGCAACCTGCGCATGTTTTCGCTCAAGCTGCACAGCCTGCGTCTCAAAGACAGCTACCGTCAGTGGCTGCTTGCCGCCGCCTTTGTAGTCTTTGTGGCCATCGACGGCCTCTCGGGCCTCGCATGGGCCATAGCCTTCTACGTGCTCCTCTCAGCCATAGCCGGCACCGGTGCCGAAAAGCCCAAGCCCTAAAAGCAATTTCTCCTGCATTATTTAGTCATAAGGGGGGCGCAAAACCCATAAAATCAGTTACTTAGCGTATTGACGCGGCATGCCGGAGCACTGAAAAAGTGGCATTGTTGTGGCATTTGTTATAATGAGGTATTAGCAATGACATTATCCCTTTAGGGATAAGATATGTGTAGGCAGGTATGCAGTGCGGACGTAGCGATAGCGCAGTCCGCGCGAAATGCCTGCTATGCTGTCGCCACCACCTAGGCATTCCAGAGGGATGCGACAACAGGCAAATAAGCTGATACACAAATTATTAGATTGCTGCAGCGTGCAGAGCGGCAGCGGTCGCATTCCTTTGGAATGCACTGGCTGAGGAGGATGCTGAGCAGGCATTTCGCGTCGGCTGCGCCTCCGCTGCATACCTGCCTACACACATCCAATCCCTAAAGGGATTGTCTCTTTTTCAGTGCTCTCGGCGTGCCACATCCCTACTACTTTTGTCGCATTCACCAGCCACCAAAGCAGAAATTCTTGGCAATATTTTGCCGTAGCCAGCGATCCTTTTTTGCTATTAGTGGAAATAATACTATATTTGCAAAAAACGACATAGCCTCAGTGAAAACAATATCCATAAGCCTGACAGCGCATTACATCCCCGCGCCGTTGGCCGCAGTTACCCCCCCCACATACTGCGGCAAAATAATTATTGCAGACAAACTACGGAACTTATATAGTAGCTCCAGACCACATCAACTTAAATTATTAGAGATATGAAGAAGATGGTTGGTTTGTGGCTGGCGGTTGCGTGTGTCTCACTCGCTGCGTGTGATCAGTATTGGTCGGTGAATGTGTATAACGACAGCGACCGTTGCATGGCGTGCTTTGATTCTAAGAGGGAGAAAGCGTATGACGTTGTTTTTATCCCAAATCGGTCATTAGAACGATCATTTTTTGTGGTTAGCCTTGTAACTACTTGATTATTTGTCTTTTACAAATAGTGCTTTCTAATGACCGCCATTAGAAAAGTGACCTTACAAATAACTCATTGTCAATTTGTTACAAATTTAACCACGGATTATACCTTTTCTATTGACCGATTTGGG
>CAVKDU010000076.1:0-8026 GCA_963655175.1 Wujia chipingensis
GAACACCCTTGCCTTTGGCTATGTAATTCCCGCTATTAGGGCTTACTCGGGACTTCCACCCGTTAGACAATGCTCATGCCGAGCATACTGAAACAAGCCGGGCTGCACAGGATCTGTGCAGCCCGGCTGTGTGCTGTGTTAGGCTTGGCCTTGCGCGCCGCGGGGCGCGATGGGGCTTTGCTTAGTTCTCTTCGCCCTTGGCAGCAGCAACCACATTAATGTATGTGTGGCCTGCGCGCTTCTGGAACTCTACAGTGCCGTCGACCAGTGCATAGAGGGTGTGGTCCTTGCCCATGCCCACGTTTGCGCCCGGACGGTGTACAGTGCCGCGCTGACGGCGGATGATGTTGCCTGCCTTAGCGAATTGACCACCAAAAATTTTAACGCCGAGTCGTTTGCTCTCCGACTCACGGCCGTTCTTAGAACTACCTACACCTTTCTTATGTGCCATAATCTTTTAAAATTTTAGGGGTTAAGCATTAACTTCTTTGATCACTAATTCGGTGAACACCTGGCGGTGGCCGTTAAGACGGCGATAGCCTTTGCGGCGCTTCTTTTTGAATACAAGCACCTTTTCACCTTTCACGAGGGGAGTCTTTACCTCGCAAACCACTTTTGCACCTTCTACGGTAGGTGCGCCAACTGTTACGTTACCGTCGGCGTCAACGAGCAGAACTTTGTTGAATTCAACCACGTCGCCTTCTCTCTTCTCGTCGCCGAGATAGTGAACATACAGTTTCTTGCCTGCTTCGGCCTTGAACTGCTGTCCTTGAATTTCTACAATTGCGTACATTTAATTAATTGTAAATCAAGTTAATACCGTACGGCGGTCGCGAGCATAGCCCGCAACGCTTATTTGAGCCTTTCGGAAATCCAGCCGCAAAGTTACAACCTTTTCGCTGAATACCAAAGCAATAGCCACCACTTTTTTTATCGCCATTCGTGCCTGCGGAGGCTGCGCGGGGCGAAAAAATGTGCCGTTTGATTTCGTGCTGAACGCTAATTGTGCTACCTTTGCAACATATTAAATGCAATCTATGATTGAACGTCATGTAATCATCGACTCGGTTGACCCTGTGGTGTTCTACGGGGTCAACAACTCCAACATACAACTCATTCGCGACCTGTTTCCAAAACTGCGCATGGCCGCGCGGGGCACGGTGATAACCGTGATTGGCGACGAGGAGGAGACTGAGCGCTTCGAGCGCAACGTGAAGAAACTTGAGGAATACTGTGCCAAATACAACAAGCTGAACGAGGATGTGATAATCGACACCATCAACGGCGTCCCGCCCAAGGAGCTGAAGATGGACGACGCCATTGTGTATGGCGTGAACGGCAAGCCCATAAAGGCCCGCACCCCCAACCAGCAGCTGATGGTGAAGGCATGCACCGACAACGACCTCACGTTTGCCCTCGGCCCCGCCGGCACTGGCAAGACCTATCTGGCCGTGGCTCTGGCGGTGCGCGCACTCAAAAACAAGGAGGTGCGCAAAATCATCTTGTCGCGCCCCGCGGTGGAGGCCGGCGAAAAGCTGGGCTTCCTGCCCGGCGACATGCGCGACAAAATCGACCCCTACCTGCAGCCGCTGTACGACGCGCTTGAGGACATGATTCCCGGGGCCAAGCTCAAGGAGCTGATGGACGGCAACGTGATTCAGATTGCCCCGCTGGCATTCATGCGCGGCCGCACGCTCAACGACGCCGTGATAGTGCTCGACGAGGCGCAGAACACCACCGTGCACCAAATCAAGATGTTCCTCACCCGCCTTGGCATGGGCTCGAAGATGATAGTGACGGGCGACACCTCGCAAATCGACCTGCCGCGCAGCACGGCCTCGGGCCTGGTGCAGGCGCTGAAGGTGCTGCGCCACGTGGAGGGCATTGGGCGCGTGGAGTTTGGCAAGAAGGACATTGTGCGCCACCGGCTGGTGCAGCGCATAGTGGAGGCCTACGAGAAGCACGACGCCCTGGCCAAGGCCGGGCTCGACGACGACGGCCAGCCGGCCGACAAAGGGAATTGAAATTTAGACACGACATAACACTTAAAAAAATCACTTAACTAAAGTTTTTACAGCAAAAATGGCAAATACGTTAACTCACACCGACTTCCATTTCGAGGGACAAAAAAGCGTGTATCACGGCAAGGTCCGTGACGTGTACAACATCAACGACGACCTGCTGGTGATGGTCGCCACCGACCGCATCTCGGCTTTCGACTTCATCCTGCCCAAGGGCATCCCGTCGAAGGGCCAGGTGCTCAACCAAATCGCGGCTCAGTTTCTCGATGCCACTGCCGACATCGTGCCCAACTGGAAGCTGGCCACGCCCGACCCCATGGTCACGGTGGGAGTGAAGTGCGAGGGCTTCCCCGTGGAGATGATTATCCGCGGCTACCTCACCGGCAGCGCATGGCGCGCCTATGCCGAGGGCTGCCGTGAGCTGTGCGGCGTGAAGCTGCCCGAGGGCATGCGCGAGAACCAAAAGTTCCCCGAGCCCATCATCACCCCCACCACCAAGGCCGCCAGCGGCCACGACGAGAACATATCGCGTGAGGAGATTCTGAAGCAGGGCATCATCAGCGAGGACGACTACAAGCAAGTGGAGGCCTACACCCGCGCCCTCTTTGCCCGCGGCAGCGAAATCGCCGCCGGCAAGGGCCTGATTCTGGTCGACACCAAATATGAGTTTGGCAAGCGCGACGGCAAGGTGATTCTCATGGACGAGATCCACACCCCCGACTCTTCGCGCTACTTCTATGCCAAGGGCTATGAGGAGCGATTTGAGAATGGCGAGCCCCAGAAGCAGCTGTCGAAGGAGTTCGTGCGCCAGTGGCTCATTGAGCACAACTTCATGGGCAAGCCCGGACAGACCATGCCCGAAATGACCGACGAGTATTGCGAGACCGTGGCCGAGCGCTACATCGAGCTGTATGAGGACATCACCGGCAAGAAGTTTGAGCGCGCCGCAGCCGACGTCGACCTCGCCGCCCGCATCGAGAAAAACGTGGCCGCCTACCTGGCTTCGCGCAAGTGATGCCATACAGAGGCCTCACTCCCAGCATAATTCGTGATGCAGGCATGCGCAGAGCGGGCGCCAGCTCGGCCCTGAGGGTGCCTGCATCCGTCTTTATTTTTCAAGGAATACAACGTAACTAAGCATAAAAGAGAGAAAACGACAAGTGGACTACAAAAGCGAGAAACTGATGCCCTACTCGGGCGATGAGGGCAAAACGGGCCAGGTGAGGCAGATGTTTGACTCCATAGCCCCGGCCTACGACTTCATGAACCACGCCATGACCCTTGGCATCGACAAGCTGTGGCGCCGGCAGGCCGTGCGCATGATTGCCCACGCCGCCCCGCGCCGCATTCTCGACGTGGCCACCGGCACGGGCGACTTTGCCATAAAGCTGTGCCGCGACCTGCACCCCGAGTCGGTGACGGGCATCGACCTGTCGCAGGGCATGCTCGACGTGGCCCGCCGCAAGGTGGAGCAGCGCGGGCTGCAGAATGTGATCGCTTTTGAGCAGGCCGACTGCCTGCACACCAGCTTTGCCGACAACACGTTCGACGCCATCACCGTGGCCTTCGGAGTGCGCAACTTCGAGCACATCGAGCAGGGCTACCGCGAGATGCTGCGCGTGCTCAAGCCCGGCGGCACGCTGTGTGTGATAGAGCTGTCGGTGCCGCCCAATCGGCTCATACGCTTCTTCTACAACCTGTATGCGCTGCACATAATTCCCGCCATTGGCGGCCTCAAGTCGCACGACCGCAGCGCCTACCGCTACCTGCCGCTGAGCATTGCCGCCGCGCCGCAGGGCCAGAAGATGCTCGACATAATGAGCGCCACGGGCTTCAGCCGCTGCGCCTGCCGCCGCCTCACCCTGGGTGTGTGCTCGATCTACACTGCGGTGAAGTGAGCGGGTGTGGCCGGCCGCCACTCCGTTATGCTTTTTTTACACGCATTGCCGTGGCCCAGAGCAAAAAAAACGTTAATTTTGTGCCAACTAATGTGCGGCGGCCTTTGGCCGCCACCCCTATAGCTTAATATAGCCAGCGACGCAAACATTAGCGATAAAAAAATTACGTAAGAAACCAATATTTATATAATAAGACTATGGCAGCAATTAAAACCATCGGCATCTTAACATCGGGAGGCGATGCCCCCGGCATGAACGCAGCAATCCGCGCGGTAACGCGCTCAGCTATATTCAGCGGATTCAAGGTGAAAGGCATCTACCGCGGCTACAAGGGCCTCATCGACGACGAGGTGGTGGAGTTCAAAACCCAAAACGTGTCAAACATCATTCAGCAGGGCGGCACCATCCTGAAGACGGCGCGCAGCAAGGAGTTCCCCACCCCCGAAGGCCACCAGAAGGCCTACGAGGTGATGAAAAAGGAGGAAATCGACGCCCTGGTGGTGATAGGCGGCGACGGCTCGCTGAGCGGCGCGCGCCAGTTTGCCAGCGAATATGACGTGCCCATCATAGGCCTGCCCGGCACCATCGACAACGATCTCTATGGCACCGACCACACCATTGGCTACGACACGGCCCTCAACACCATCATGTGGTGCGTGGACCGCATCCGCGACACGGCCACCAGCCACGAGCGCCTGTTCTTCATCGAGGTGATGGGCCGCAACGCCGGCTTCCTTGCGCTCAACGGCGCAATTGCCAGCGGCGCCGAGGCAGCCATCATCCCCGAGATTTCAACCGAGGTCGACCAGCTGGCCGAACTCATCCAGAACGGATTCCGCAAGAGCAAGAACTCCTCGATAGTGCTTGTGGCCGAGAGCCCCATCACTGGCGGCGCCATGGGCCTTGCCGAGCGCGTGCGCAAGGAGTATCCGCAATACGACGTGCGCGTCACCATTCTTGGTCACCTGCAGCGCGGCGGCTCGCCCACGGCGTGCGACCGCATTCTGGCCTCGCGCATGGGCGCTGCCGCAGTCGACGCCCTGCTCGAGGGCCAGCGCAACGTGATGATTGGCGACGCCAACGATGAGATTGTGTATGTGCCCTTCTCGAAGGCCATCAAAAACGACAAGCCCATCGACCGCGAGCTGCTCACCACCCTGCGCCGTCTGTCAATCTGATCCACGCAGCACAAAAGACATCAACAGCGGAGGGCCGCATTCCAATCGGAATGCGGCCCTCCTTGTTTTGGTAGTGCCAAGGGTGTTGCGGATCACAGGGTGAGGCGCATCTGGTGCCACGGCACTCCGCCGTGCACCGATGCCGACAACCCTTCGTCGCGGAAGCCGAATTGCTCATAAAACGCTATTTTGGCCACTTTGCACGTCAGCACCACGCCGCGCCGTCCTTCGGCCCGCGCCTGGCTGATTACGCGCCGCAGCAGTCTGCCGGCCAGCCCCTGCCGCTGACAGCCGGGATGGGTGGCCACGCCGAATATCATCTGCCACCCACCTTGCTGATCATTGTGGTAGGCAGGCGAGTCATACATCGGGTCGGTGAGGTCGCGCTCAACGGTCACGGGGCCGTTGACCATCGACACTATGCGCCCGTCGCGCTCCATCACCCAAAAGTGGCTGGGATAGGTGGCCAGCCGCCACTGCATCGACTCGCGGCTGGCCGCCTCGGCTGGCGGAAAGCACTCGGCCTCAAGCGCAGTCACCGCATCGATGTCGGCCGCCGTGGCCTTGCGAATCACATCATTGTTAATATCCATGCTGCAAAGTTAACCCATTTCCGCCAAACCGCCATCCACCCCACCCTCTTTGCCCACCGTGCTATTGCCGAACAAATTTATGCTAAAGCCACGGAACTATGCGGAAATTTGCTTTCTTTCGGAGAAACGCGTAAATTTGCGTACAACCATATTTTGTGACTAAACAATTGACAGAACTACTATGAAGGTAAGAGATATAGCTAAGGCGATTGAGGAGTTTGCCCCGCTGTGTTTGCAGGAGGACTACGACAACGCGGGCATCCAGGTGGGTGACCCCGACAGCGAGGTGGCATCGGTGCTGCTTTGCACCGACGTCACCGAGGCTGTGGTCGACGAGGCCATAGGCCGCGGCGCGGGCATGGTGGTGTCGCACCACCCGCTCATATTCCGCGGCCTTAAGAAGATTGCCGGACGCACGCCCGTGGAGCGCATGGTGGCCAAGGCCATAAAGCACGGCGTGGCCATCTACAGCGCGCACACCAACATCGACAACGCCCGCGGCGGCGTGAGTTTTAAGATGGCCGAGAAGCTGGGCATGACCGGCGTGGAGGTGCTCGACAAGCAGCGCGGCACGCTGCGCAAGGTGGTGGTGTATGTGCCCACCGCGCAGGCCGATGCCGTGGAGCAGGCCATGTGGAGCGCCGGAGCGGGCCGTCTGGGCGACTACGACTCGTGCAGCTACCGCCTGAGCGGCGAGGGCCGCTACCGCGCCCTTGGCGGCGCCAATCCGTTTGCCGGCGAGGTGGGCGAGCATCACGTGGAGCCCGAGGTGCGCGTCGAGGTGCTGGTGCACCAGTCGCGCTGCGCCGCGGTGATTGCGGCCATGCTTGCCGCGCACCCCTATGAGGAGCCGGCGTTCGATGTCATAGCCCTCGACAATGCCGACCGCTACAGCGGTTCGGGCGTGGTGGGCAGCATCAGTCCCGAGCCGGCCATGCAGTTCCTCGGCCGGCTTAAGCGCACCTTTGGCGCGGCCGCGGTGCGCTACAGCGGCCACACCGAGGGCCGCACCATTTCGCGTGTGGCGCTGTGTGGCGGCGCGGGCTCGTTTCTGGTGGGCAGCGCCATCGCCGCCGGGGCCGACGTGCTGGTGACGGGCGACATGAAGTATCACGACTTTCAGGGCAACGAAGACCGCATAATTCTCGCCGACATAGGCCACTATGAGAGCGAGCAATACACAAAAGAGATTTTTTGTGACATTATTAAGAAAAAAAATCCTAACTTTGCAGTCTATTTCGCACAGAGCGAAGAAAATCAGATAAAATATTTGTAATAACAAGCTATGGCTACAAAACAAGAAAAAGAACTTACGGTAGAGGAACGCCTGAAGCTGCTCTATCAGCTGCAGACCATTCTCTCTGAAATCGACCGCATCAAGACTCTGCGTGGCGAGCTGCCACTCGAGGTTCAGGACTTGGAAGATGAGATTGCCGGACTCGAGACCCGCCTCAACAACTATGGCAACGAGGTCACCGAGCTCAAGAAAAGCATCGACGGCTACCATGCCGCCATCGACGAGGCGTCGAAGCTCATCGACAAGTACACTCACGACCAGGACAACGTGCGCAACAACCGTGAGTACGACTATCTGACCAAGGAAATTGAGTATCAGCAACTCAATATCGACCTTGCCGACAAGCGCATTCGCGAGGCTTCGCAGAAAATCGAGAACATGAACCGCGACATCGAGGAGGTGAAGACACAGCTTGAGGACAGCAACCACGTGCTGGGCGAGAAAAAGGGCGAGCTCAACGACATCGTGAACGAAACCCGCCAGGACGAGGAGAAGCTGCGCGAAAAGGCCAAAAAGCTCGAAGGCAAAATCGACACCCGCCTGCTCACCGCATTCAAGCGCATCCGCAAGAACACGCACAACGGCCTTGGCGTGGTGTATGTGCAGCGCTTTTCGTGCGGCGGCTGCTTCAACCGCATCCCCGACCAGCGCCGCATGGAAATAAAGATGCACAAGAAGATCATCGTGTGCGAGTATTGCGGCCGCATCCTCATCGATCCCGAAATTGCTGGTCTCACCGACGTTGAAGCTAAAAACGTTGAGCCCACAAAGACCAAGGAGACGAAGTCGAAGGCTAAGAAGTAAGTTCTATCTAAACAAACATATCACACGGCACGTGCCATCGACGGCTCAGTCCACAGCGGCTTGAGTGAACGAGGCACGCCGCCGGAAGGCGTTTAACGGGCCGGCGCGCAATCCCCACAGATTGCCTGCCAGCCCGTATTTTTTACCATTCATTCCGTGAAATTAAACAATTTAATTATTTAACGTGAGTTCGATGAAAATAATCAAAAGAGGGTCAGCTGATTATCGAAAACCC
>CAVKDU010000077.1:0-7437 GCA_963655175.1 Wujia chipingensis
TCCTGTTCCGCATTGCCAATCTTTTCGCCTATCCCCACTGATTTTCTACTGAGCCCTTTCTATTTCGGAACAAATAGAACTACTAAAAAGTAGAGGCTTAAATATTGCTGATTCAACCAAGGCTGCAAAGTTTCTTGGAGAGGTCAGCTATTTTCGTATTGTTCAATACCTTCGTCCAATGGAGGCAGACAAAACTACACATCAATTTAAGCCTAACAGTAGATTTGAAGATGCAGTTGCTCTATACAATTTTGATATAGAGTTGAGAGATTTGATGTTCAAGGCAGTCCAACGATTAGAAATAGCTTTGCGCACAAAGATTATACAAGAGTTTTCTTTGGCGCATGGTCCGTTTTGGTTCTTCGATACAAGCCTTGCTGACGATGAACACAAGTTTATTGAGAATATGAACTCCATAGACCGAGAGCTTCAGCGTTGCAAGGAGGATTTTATCAAAGAGCATAGGCGAAACTATGACAAGCCGATTTACCCTCCAGCTTGGAAAACGCTTGAACTGGCATCTTTCGGGACACTTTCAAAACTCTATTATAATTTCAGCGATAAGAAGTTGAAGAAGCGTGTAGCACGTCAGTTCAATCTTCCACAACATGAAGTGCTTGAAAGTTGGATGCGTAGCGTTACCGTTCTGAGAAATTGCTGCGCCCACCACTCACGCCTTTGGAACCGCTATCTTTCCAACGCCCCACAAATGAATGCCTCTTTGCGTGGTGCATGGGTGAATATAGAAGGTGTCGATGCAAACAAAGTATATGCTATAGCTTGTTGTATTGCATATTGGCTTGATTCTATGGGATATGGATTAGACTTCAAGAATGAACTCAAATCCTTGCTCGTTTCTTATCCGCAGGTAGATCCAACTGCAATGGGATTTCCAGAGAATTGGATTTCGGAGCCTCTATGGAGATAAGTTACAGACAAAATACATATAAGCCTGTCGGCAGTGAACGTCCT
The DNA here is from genome assembly GCA_963655175.1 of Wujia chipingensis. Taxonomy (GTDB): domain Bacteria; phylum Bacteroidota; class Bacteroidia; order Bacteroidales; family Muribaculaceae; genus Sodaliphilus. Next base: position 973 of record CAVKDU010000077.1, read on the forward strand.
TCATTACCGACAGGCATTTCTCTTTATATTTCGCAGATTTGATGTAATCGAAAGTTAAATACGTTAAATCTTAGCCATTTCGTATCAATATTAAATCTATACTGCTACTTTTCTACCGTTTAGAGCGTAGAATACTGATAATCAACCAATAATAGATACCGAGTATGTAAAAGTTTGACATCAATATCGCTGCCAAGTTCATTAGCCAGCATTGGAGATTACGCCTTCCTTGGATGCTATAACCTAAAGGTGATTAAATCATTGAGAAAAGTGGCACCCCAATGCACCTATCGGGCATTTCCATGGTCTACAGTAGCTGGATTTCGCAGCTGCCGATTAATTGTCCCGGCAGGAGCGGAGGCGTCATATCGTAACCATCCTGCATGGAAGTGGTTTTATAAGACAAATAAACAAACAACTACAAATAGAAACCGCGCGTCGAGATATCGCCGCTAACGGTGCAAAGTAGCAAATAACCCAAACGTGTCGGGGCTGGATTCCATCAAGGAGTCCAGCCCCGACACCGTGTTTATAGCCCGCGGTTTTTTTGCCCTAAAAATATGTCTTTTTGTCTTTATGTCGAAAAAATCGAACAGCCACGGTGTGTCTATCCGTCAAAAAAAATCTGTGGCCATCTGTGAAAATCTGTGGGAGATTGCCACAGCCACCCAAGTGCGCCGCTGGATGGCCGCCCAAAAACAAACCCCGAGGCCGGTGTGGCTCTCGGGGTTTTGCTATGCGTTGATGGTGGGCCGTTAGCGCTGGAGGCGCTTGGCGGTGGTCACGGATCCGTCGCCGTCGGTGGCCAAGCCCGAAAACTGTGGGCACACCCCGTGCCGCGCGCCAATGTTTTATTTGGGGCAATATTGCGCCCGTGTCGCGAAAAATCGCTAAATTAGCGCAACTGTTTTTTCACGCAAAATCGCGCAGCTATGTTATTGGCCGAAATTTTTCCATACGCTCATCAGGTGTTTGTGGGGCTCACGGTGCTCTACTTTCTCACCATTCTCGGCATCATAGGCGTGGTGGTGAGCGAAAACCGCAACCCCGTGAAGAGCCTTGCGTGGGTCACGGTGCTCCTGCTGCTGCCGGTGGTGGGCATGGTGCTGTATCTGTTTTTCGGACGCAGCCTTAAGAGCGTGCGCATGATTTCGCGGCGCAACCGCCAGGCACTGCGCAGCCGCGAGGAGTTCCCGTCGATCGACATCGACTCGCTGCCGCTCACCGCCGAGAGTAAGCAAATCATCCGCCTTGTGGGCCGCCTTGGCGGCTGCCACTACTTTCCGGGCAACAGCATCGACGTGTTCACCGCCGGGCGCGACAAGATGCAGGCCTTGATGCGCGACATTGCCGCTGCCCGCAGCTATGTGCATTTGCAATACTACATTTTTGAGGACGACGCCACGGGCCGCGCCCTGGCCGACCTGCTCATCGAAAAGGTGCGCCAGGGGGTGAAGGTGCGCGTCATCTACGACCACGTGGGCTCGTTCCGTCTCAACGCCCGCCTGTTTAAGCGCATGCGCCGGGCCGGGGTCGAGGCCTACCCGTTTCTCAAGGTCACCTTTCCCGAGCTGGCCAACCGCATCAACTGGCGCAACCACCGCAAAATAGTGATAATCGACGGCCGCATCGGCTACATTGGCGGCATGAACATTGCCGACCGCTATGTGCAGGCCACGCGGCGGGGTGGGGCGGCCTGGCGCGACACCCACCTGCGCGTGGTGGGCGAGGCCGTGGCCGGATTTGAATACTCGTTTGCCGTCGACTGGAACTTCACCTGCCACCAGCTGCTCAGCGAGCCCACAGTGCACTACCACGGCGTGCAGCCCGACGCCCCCGACGGCGTGCAGCTGGTGCGCAGCGGGCCCACAGGCAAGTGGAGCAACATATCGCTGGTGCTGCTCAAGGCCATCACCGGGGCCAAGAGCCGCGTGTATGTGCAGACGCCCTACTTCCTGCCCAACGACAGCCTGCTAAAGGCGCTGCAGGCGGCAGCCCTGGCCCACATCGACGTGCGCCTCATGATTCCGCGCGACCCCGACGCCAAGATCCTTAAGTATGCCTCCTACAGCTATGTGCGCGAGTGCCTCGACGCCGGCATCAAGGTGTACTTCTACGAGCCGGCCATGCTGCATGCCAAGCTCATCATTGTCGACGACGAGTTCACCACCACCGGCTCCACCAACTTCGACTTCCGCAGCTTTGAGCACAATTTTGAGTGCAACGCCCTGGTCTACAGCCGGCAGTTCAACGCCCGCATGGCAGCCATCTTTGCCGCCGACCTGAAGCAGTGCATGCGCATCAACCCCGGCCTGTGGCCCAAGCGGCCGCTGCGCCACAAGGTGTATGAGAGCATAGTGCGCCTCATGAGCCCGGTGCTTTAGCATGTGGGGCAATCGATGCCGCCGTTGCGCATACGCAATTAAAAAACAACTACTACACACATAATTTTGCCCGATGATAACTTTTCCTAACGCAAAAATCAATTTAGGACTCAACATAGTTGAGCGTCGCCCCGACGGCTACCACAACCTTGAGACGGTGTTCTACCCCATAATGGGACTGACCGACGTGCTCGAAATAGTGCCCGCCTGCGCCACACGCCTGCACTGCTATGGCCGCGCGGTTGACTGCCCCGAAGAGAAGAATCTGGTGATGAAGGCCTGCCGGCTGATGCAGCGCGAGGCCGGAGCGCCCGAGGTGGACATGCACCTCTACAAGCACATCCCCGACGGGGCCGGCCTTGGCGGCGGCTCGAGCGATGCCGCCCACGCCATGCTCATGCTCAACCAGATGTTCGGCCTCGGCCTCAGCCGCGAGCGGCTGGCGCAGATGGCCGCCACGCTCGGGGCCGACTGCCCGTTTTTCATCTACAACAAGCCCGTCATGGCCACCGGCATAGGCGATGTGTTCAGCCCCGCCCGCGTCAGCCTTGGCGGTTATACCCTGCTGCTGGTCAAGCCCGAGGTGTCGGTTCCCACCGCCGTGGCCTATTCGCGCGTCACGCCGCAGCCGTCGCAGGCGCGGCTCACGCAGCAGTTGTCGCTCCCAGTGGGGCAGTGGCAGGAGGCCGGGGTGCGCAACCAGTTTGAGCCGAGCGTGTTTGCCGCCTATCCGCAGCTGGCGGCCATCAAGAGCAAAATCGCCCGGTCGGGCGCGCTCTATGCCTCCATGTCGGGGTCTGGCTCATCGATATTCGGCATCTTCGACAATGCCAATTTGGCAGAGGCCGCGGCCCGCAATTTTGCCGGCGACCTACATTTTGTCATGCCTCTGGACCTTTAACGCGCGCGCGTGCGCTATGCAGGGCCTCTGTGTGGCATTGGCAGCATTTTTGAATGGTAGGGTATGAATGACATCAATCTACGAGAAAATTAAAAAACGACATAAAATCATGAGCAAAGAAAACGATAAAAAGCAGAAAGAGGCTGAAGCCAAGCAGGCCGCCGAGCAGGCCGAAAAGGCCCAAGAGACCGAAACCACTCAGCAGGCCGAGGCCGCTGAGGCCGACGGCAAAAAGACCAAAGAGGAAACCGCCGACGAAAAGGTGGAGCGCCTTAGCAAGGAGCTTGAGCAGGCCAAGAAGGAATATCTGTTCCTTATGGCCGAGTTCGACAACTTCCGCAAGCGCACCCTCAAGGAGAAGCAAGACCTCGTGAAGTATGGCTGCCAGGAAGCCATGCGCAACCTGCTGCCCGTGGTCGACGACTTCGAGCGCGCCATCGACTCTATCAACAAGGCCGACGACCTCGACAGCGCCAAGGAGGGCATCAACCTTATCTACAACAAATTCATTAAATATCTGGAAAGCAACAAGGTGAAAGCCATCGACTCCACCGGCAAGGACTTCGACACCGACTATCACGAGGCCATCACCACCTTCCCGGCTTCCGACGAGAAGATGAAGGGCAAGGTGATCGACACCACCCTCAAGGGCTATATGATCAACGACAAGGTGCTGCGCCATGCCAAGGTGGTAGTGGGCAAGTAACGTGAAGAAAAGGAGCTACAATTTGACTTATGGACAACAAAAGAGACTATTATGAAGTGCTCGGAGTGAGCAAAAATGCCACTCCCGAGGAACTGAAAAAAGCATATCGCAAACTCGCCATCAAGTATCACCCCGACCGTCAGCAGGGCAAGACCGATGCCGAGAAAAAGGAGGCTGAGGAGAAGTTTAAGGAGGCCGCTGAGGCCTACGACGTGCTCAGCCATCCCGACAAGCGCCAGCGCTACGACCAGTTTGGCTTTGCAGGTGCTCAGGGCACTGGTGGCTTCTCGGGCGGCGGCATGAGCATGGAGGACATCTTCTCGCAGTTCGGCGACATATTTGGCGGTGGCTTTGGCGACATATTCGGCGGTGGCTTTGGCGGCGGCAGCCGCAGCAGCCGAGGCCGTCGTGTGAACCGCGGCGGCGACTTGCGCGTGCGTGTGCGCCTCACCCTAAGCGACATTGCCCACGGCACCGAAAAGAAGCTTAAAATTCCGCGCATGGTGTCGTGCGCGGCCTGCCACGGCACCGGCGCCAAAAACGGCACCGAGCAGACCACCTGCCCCACCTGCCACGGCAGCGGTGTGGAGGTGCGTGTGCAAAACACCATGCTTGGCCGCATGCAGACGCAGACCACCTGCCACACTTGCGGCGGCAGCGGCAAGGTGATTAAGGAGCGCTGCCCCGAGTGCGGCGGCCAGGGTCTCGTGCGCCACGAAGAGGTGGTCACCGTCAACATTCCCGCTGGCGTGGCCGACGGCATGACGCTGAAAATGAGCGGCAAGGGCAACGACGCCCCCGGCGGCGGTATTCCCGGCGACCTGCTGATAGTGATCGAGGAGGAGCACGACGACCAGCTGATGCGCGACGGCAATGACCTGGTGTATAACCTGATGCTCGACTTCCCCACCGCCGTGCTTGGCGGCAAGGTGGAGGTGCCCACCGTCGACGGCCGCGTGCGCGTCACCATTGCCCCCGGCACCCAGCCGGGCCGCGTGCTGCGCCTTCGTGGCAAGGGTCTGCCTTCGCCCGACGGATATGGCACGGGCGACCTGCTTATCAACGTGATGGTGTATGTGCCCGAAAACCTCAACGCCGACGAGCGCGCCGCCATCGAGAAGCTGCGCGACTCGGCCAACGTGAAGCCGTCGGAGTCGATTCGCCAGCGCATATTCAGCACGCTGCGCCACATATTTGATAAATGATTAACGAAGCAAGCATAATTGAAAGTTGCCTAAGCCCGGCAGTGCCGGCACAGACCTCTGTGCCAGGTCTGTCCGGGCTTAGGCTTTTTTATTCCCATATGTTAAATTCCACACACTATGCGCCGCAGTCATAACCACAATGTGCCGCAGTCGGCGGCAGCCTACACCGAATTCCTTGTGCGCGAAGGCGAAGAGTCGGGCCTGCTCGACTACGTGATGATCAAGCTCAGCGGCATCAGCCGCAGCAAGGCCAAGGCCATTCTGGCCAACGGCGGCGTGCTGGTCGACGGCAAGCGCGTCACCCGCCACGACTTCGTGGTGGCTTCCCGCCAGCTGGTGCAGGTGAGCAAGCGCCGCGACGCCGACCAGGGCACCCGCCAGGGGCGCCGCCAGCAGCGCGAACGCTACTACACCGTGGTGTATGAAGACAGCGATGTGATAGTGGTCGACAAGGCCGAGGGGGTGCTGTCGATGGGCGTGGGTGCGTCGAGCCTCAACATGAAGGACTTGCTCGACAGCTACTTTGCCCAGACGCATCAGTTTTGCCGCGCCCACGTGGTGCACCGCCTCGATGTGCGCACCTCGGGCCTCATGATGTATGCCAAGAGCGTGGAGGTGCAGCAGAAGCTGGTGAACAACTGGCGCGACCTCATCATCGACCGCCGCTATGTGGCCGTGGTCGAGGGCGAGATGGCCAAGGAGCAGGGCCACATCGAGAGCTGGCTTAAAGACACGCCCAGCATGCGCATCATCAGCTCGCGCACCGACAATGGCGGCAAGTGGGCCAGCACCGACTGGCGCCTGCTGCGCACCAACGGCCGCTTCTCGCTCATCGAACTGCACCTGCACACGGGGCGCAAAAACCAGATTCGCGTGCATATGCGCGTGCTGTGCCACCCCATAGTGGGCGACCGCAAATATGGCAGCACGTGCGACCCCGCTGGCCGCATGTGCCTGCACGCCTACCGCCTGGCCTTCCGCCACCCCGTCACCGGCCAGGAGCTGCATTTCGAGACCCCCTATCCCGAGTCGTTCACACGCCTGCTCGACCGCTAACCACTCATCCCATAACACATTCCGCCCCGCTCAGCAACTGCTGCTAAGCGGGGCGGAATGCTTTCCCCTGTGTGATATTGCATTAAAACACAAAAAAATCAACCATTTAATGCAGGGGTGCAGCATGCCAAGAGCACAGAAAAGGTGACAATCCCTTTGGGGATTGGATATGTGTAGGCAGGTATGCAGCGGAGGCGCAGCCGACGCGAAATG
>CAVKDU010000078.1:0-7410 GCA_963655175.1 Wujia chipingensis
GGTGGAACTCTTTGCTAAGGTAGTGAATTCTGCCTTAGCATTTACTTCCTTTTTTCTTTTTTATTGAAAACGTTTAGGACAATAATGCGCCACCACTCCAAAACCGACAACCAATTCATTTTGTCTGAGCCTCACAAGCAAAAATGAAAATCCAAGACTTCCATAAATTAAAACGACAATAGAGACAAATCAAGACAATTCATTTTCGCAGAAGCCCCACGAGTTAAGGCCAAAACGAAAGCGAATGTGTGCGGGCTGAAGGCCCAGCAAGACCATAGCCCAGGGCAACGCCCTGGGTGTCAGCGCACAGCGGCATTGCCGCCTTGCCACATTTATGGCCTGCCAAAACCTCTGCAGCAAAGTGCCGATTTCCAAATGACTCAAATAAAATCTGTGATAATCTGTGTAAATCTGTGGGAGACACCCGACTGCGACAGGGAGTAGCTGACCATCAATAAACATCCGAGTAATCTGTGGGTAATAAACATGTCTTTATGTCGAAAAAATTGGGGGGGGAAAAGCAAAAAAAGCGGGGCAGCCAAAGTGGCTGCTCCGCTTTTATCTTGATGCCGGCACCGCACGCGGGGTGGGGCGCTGGCGTTGGTTGGCTTTTATTACTCCTCCTCTTTGTCGAGCAGGATGTTCATGATGCTGATGGCCGACTTCATCACCGACGAGCCGGGGCCGAAGATGGCCGACACGCCTGCCTTGTAAAGGAAGTCGTAGTCCTGCATAGGAATCACACCGCCGGCAATCACCACAATGTCCTCGCGGCCGAGCTTCTTCAGCTCTGCGATAACGGCCGGGATAAGGGTCTTGTGGCCTGCTGCAAGCGACGACACGCCCAGCACGTTCACATCGTTTTCAACTGCCTCCTTGGCAGCCTCTTCCGGTGTTTGGAACAGCGGGCCCATATCCACGTCAAATCCGCAGTCGGCATAGCCCGTGGCCACCACTTTGGCGCCGCGGTCGTGACCGTCCTGGCCCATCTTGGCCACCATAATACGGGGCTGGCGGCCCTCCTTCTTGGCAAACTCTGCTGTGAGTTCGCGTGCCTTCTCCAAATCGGGGTCGGCCTTTGTCTCTGATGAATACACGCCTGAAATTGTTTTAACTACTGCTTTGTAACGGCCCACAATCTTCTCGCAGGCGTCTGAAATCTCACCCAGCGAAGCGCGGTCTTTGGCTGCCACCACGGCCAGCTCCAGCAGGTTGCCATTGCCGGTCTTCACGCATTCGGTGATGGCGTCGAGGTCGGCCTTCACCTTGTCGTTGTCGCGCTCGGCATACAGCTTCTTGAGGCCGGCCACCTGCTCGTTGCGCACCTCGGTGTTGTCGATCTCGAGGATGTCGATGGGAGCCTCCTTCTCAAGGCAATATTTGTTCACACCCAGAATTGTCTGGCGGCCCGAGTCGATACGGGCCTGAGTGCGGGCTGCGGCCTCCTCGATGCGCATTTTTGGCACACCGGTCTCGATGGCCTTGGCCATACCGCCCAGCTTCTCGATTTCCTTGATGTGGTCCCATGCCTTGTGCACCAGATCGTCGGTGAGCTTCTCCACATAGAAGGATCCTGCCCACGGGTCGATGGCCTTGGTCACATAGGTCTCTTGCTGGATATAGATCTGCGTGTTACGCGCAATACGTGCCGAGAAGTCGGTAGGCAGGGCTATGGCCTCGTCGAGTGCGTTGGTGTGCAGCGACTGGGTGTGGCCCTGGGCTGCCGCCATTGCCTCGATACAGGTGCGGCCCACATTGTTGAAGGGGTCCTGAGCTGTGAGCGACCATCCCGACGTCTGGCTGTGCGTACGCAGCGACATCGACTTGGTGTTCTTCGGGTCGAACTGCTTCACAATCTTGGCCCACAGCAGACGGCCTGCGCGCATCTTGGCAACCTCGGTGAAGAAGTTCATGCTGATGCCCCAGAAGAACGACAGACGCGGAGCGAATGCGTCGATGCTGAGGCCGGCGTTGATACCGGTGCGGATGTAGTCAAGGCCGTCGGCCAGCGTGTAGGCGAGCTCGATGTCGGCCGTTGCACCTGCCTCCTGCATGTGGTAGCCCGAAATTGATATTGAGTTGAACTTGGGCATGTATTTCGAAGTGTACTCGAAAATGCTGGCAATAATCTGCATCGAGAACTTAGGCGGGTAGATGTAGGTGTTACGCACCATGAACTCCTTGAGGATGTCGTTCTGGATTGTGCCGGCCATCTCCTCGAGCTTTGCGCCCTGCTCAAGGCCTGCCACAATATAGAATGCCATCACAGGCAGCACGGCGCCGTTCATAGTCATCGACACCGACATCTTGTTAAGCGGAATGCCGTTGAACAGCACCTTCATGTCCTCAACCGAGCAGATCGACACACCTGCCTTACCCACATCGCCCACCACACGTGGGTTGTCGGCGTTGTAGCCGCGGTGGGTGGGGAGGTCGAATGCCACCGACAGACCCTTCTGGCCCGAAGCCAGGTTGCGGCGGTAGAATGCGTTCGACTCGGCAGCGGTAGAGAAACCTGCATACTGACGCACTGTCCACGGGCGGAACGGGTACATCATGCTGTAAGGGCCGCCGAGAAACGGCGGAATACCTGCCACATATTGCAGATGCTCAAGGCCCTCAAGGTCTTCTTTTGTGTAGACAGGCTTGATGTCGATAAGCTCGGCATTCTTCCATGTCTTGCCCTGGGGCAGAGGCTTGTGCTGACCATTAAAAGCCTCGTTTTCAATATCTATGTCTTTAAAATTTGGTCTCATTTCTACTAAGTGTTATTTTAAAAGTTTAGCGTTGAAAGCCTTTAATGTGTTAAGCACATTGCTCTTTACGTTCACAAACGTGCTGATGCCAAGGTTGCGGAACTCCTCGGTGTCGGGGCCTGCAAGCACAAGTTCTTCCTTGCCGTCGATTTCCTTCACGGCCTGAGGAATCAGCTCGGCATACTCGGGGTCGCTCGAGCACAGCACAATTATGTCGGCCTTCTTCTCGCGTGCGGCCTTCACGCCCTCGGCCACAGTGTTGAAGCCAAGGTTGTCGATGATCTCATAGCCTGCGCAGGCAAAGAAGTTGCTCGAGAACTGGGCGCGGGCCAGACGCATGGTGAGGTTGCCAATGGTGAGCATGAACACCTTGGGCGCTGCGGCAGCCTGCTCGGTGGCATAGCGCAGGTCTTCAAACTCGCTTGCAAGGCGCTTGGTGTTGAGCTTGGTTTCGCCTTCCTCGCACGAGCACGAGCACTGGCACTTGCTCTCCTGCTCCCTGAGGCTGGCCATCTTGTCGGCAGCCTTCTCGGTGAAGTTCGGGAACTGGTTGGTGCCCAGCAGCTGCTCGCGGCGCTTGGCCACCTTGTCGCGTCGGGTCTGGGCCGAAGCGTTCACGGCAGCCACAATGTCGGCAATCTGTGCCTTGAAGCCGCCCTTGTCCTCAACCTCGAGGAACAGTTTCCAGCCCTCTTTGGCCACCGACTCGGTGAGCGACTCAATGTAATAGCTGCCGCCTGCGGGGTCAACCACCTTGTCGAGGTGGCTCTCTTCCTTAAGCAGAATCTGCTGGTTGCGGGCCAGACGCTCCGAGAACTCCTCGGGAGTCTTATATGACGCGTCAAACGGCGTCACCACCAGCGAGCTCACACCGGCCAGCACGGCCGACATGGCCTGAGTCTGCGAGCGCAGCAGGTTCACGTATGAGTCATACACCGTCTGGGTGAAGCGCGTGGTGGTGGCGTTCACCACCATCTTGCATGCGCAGTCGCAGGCGGGATTGTATTTCTTCACAATCTGTGCCCACAGCATGCGGGCAGCGCGGAACTTGGCAATCTCCATGAAATACACAGTGGTGATGCCCATGTTAAACTTTATGCGGTTGGCCACCTCGTCGGCAGTGAAGCCAGCCTCAGTGAGTTCGGCCAGCCATTCCTCGCCCCATGCCAGGGCGTAGCCCAGCTCCTGATAGATGAACGCGCCGGCGTTGTTCAGCAGCACAGAGTCAACGCTGAGCACGCGCAGGTTCTTCACCGGTGCGGTCACCTTCAGCAGCTCGCTGGCAATGGCCACGATGTCGCCGCCGAAAGCCACGCCGTGCTTCAGCTGTTTCTTAAACGGGTCGAAGTTGATTGAGCCGCAGAACGTGTCCTCGGCCTTGGCAGCCTTCACAAGCTCCACAAGTGCCTTTGCCACATTCACTGCCTGCTTGGGGCAGCAGTTGAGGTTCACCTCCACCTTGCCCAGGTCGATGCCGCCCAGCAGCACGGCCAAGTCGGTGTCCTTCTCAAGGTTGAAGCCAAACGAAGTGACGCCCTTGTTGAGCAGCACCTTGGCCTTGGCGTTGGCCTCGGCGGCGTCGGCCACCTCAATGTCTTGGCGCACGCGCCAGTCGTTGGTGGTGCTGTTGTTGCCGCGCACAAAGGGGTATTCGCCCGGAAGTGAGTCGGTTTGTTTCAAGTCCTTAATGTCCTCGCCGCGGTACATCGGCTGGGCATTAAATCCCTCATTTGTTCGCCACACCAGTTTTTTGTTGAAGTCGGCGCCCTTCAGGTCGACCTCAACCTTGGCTCTCCATTCCTCGGTAGAGACCGGAGGAAATTCGGTGAACAGTTTTTCTCTTTTTTCTGCCATAGCTTTTAATAAAATTATATAGTAACTTTTTTAGTTTTATAGACTTTTAGTCAGTGTCCTTATTATTTGCGTAGTAAGTTCGCTGTATTTAACCCACAAATATAGCTCAAAATCCACAATTATAAAAACCCCGACCACTTTTTAAGTAATTTTTTCCGTAATAGTTTCGAAAGATTCAATTATGCAGCATTGTGAGAGTGGGGATATGTTATCGGGTGTGTAGCGCTTATTGTGGCTTCAATATGAGCACAAAAAGTTGAGGCTACTTTATTATGTAACATAAAAGAGCCCCAACTTTTTTATTGTGAAATGGCTTGAAATAGATTTTGTTTCTAGTTAAAATCTAACTTATCCCCATGTTTATCATAATAATTAAAGACTATCCTAAAGTAATCATCTCCAATCATTTTCAAACTTGTGGCAATTGGGATATTTAAACTGTTTAATGGGGAACCGAAGCGAAGCCTCAGTAAATAATTGCCGTCTATTGTTCCATACAATCCCTCTATTGCTCTGTCATTTAGCCAACAATCTATATAAATAACAGGAACGGCAGCACTATCAGCCAAACTAATTGTCAGCTTCCAGCTGGTACTATCGCACACATTACCCGAATTTCCATTGCCATTAAGAGCATGGAACATTTGTTTCGACAATTTTTTTGCAATTTTGAGAGGGTTAAATATTTTCTCCTTTTGAGTCTTGTTTAAAGGAGGTCTCTTGATTTGAATGCTTCGTACGACATCTCTTATTGTATGGTAACTGTCATATTTCCCATAACTATAGATTAGAATGGTATATCCGTTTTTGTTGAAACAGAAAGCCTCCCCCTTCAATACATGTTTCTCATCATTGTTTTCGTATTTTATGCCACTTACTGTGTCATAGTTAAAATCTGTCCCTACACCATCGCATAATCCGATGTTGTATGGGTCTCCAAAAACCTTTATTGCTTCTTGTGGATTCTTAATCCAGGGAAATGCCACCACAGAAATGCTTTGGTAGTTGGGTGCTGGTGTGCTATACTCAAATTTGTAGCAAATGGAGTCGGTGCTCTTTGAAACTTCTGTCGAACCTATTGGAAGACCAATGGACAACGTATCGGAATCCACCTGTTGCAATTTCCAATTTTCTGTACAGCTTGTTATTGTCATTCCAATTAATGACAGAAAAATAATTGTCTTAATTCTCATATTTATTCGTTTTTGGGTTGTTCTTGGCTGTAGAGCCACTTAGAGATGTAAGTTTTAATAATACTTATTATGATTAGCGCGGGAGGAATTGCCAGCATAAAAAATGGAAAAGACGAGCGCCTTAATTTGCCACTTATTAATGCTACAATAAATGGGCAGATAATTGATGTGGCGAGCACAGGAAGAATCGTTTGTAATAATTCTTTCTTATTGCTTAAGTCGCCTGAATAGTCCTTAAACAGATGAGCTTTTTGCAACAAGGGAAGCATAAGAATGAGCTCTCCCGTGACTTTGCCTCTGCTCCAGAGGATGTATGTATAATAGCAAAAGAGAAGCAAGAACCATGGGTAATAGAAAATACCCATATAATAAATGGATTCGTCCGGTATATTATCCCAAATTGCACAAAAAATAAAAGCACATGCCATTGCAGCCATGATAAAAACTTTTATGGAATAGTTACCGAATTGTTTCCTTTGGATATCGCTTGTGGAATTGTCATGAATTGCCATTTGCTCTTTGTCATTAGGTTGTTGGGGTTTAGTGTCATTTGTTGAGTTGCCGTTAATTACCTTCTTGGTGGGGTGCTGGCGTTTGCCATTCAGCATGGCGGTAATTACAAATAATGCTAGAAATATTATTAGAATAACTGCTAAAGTTCCTGGGTTTGAACTTGATGTTCCCAAAAGCAGAACACTGGAAAATAGATAAATTATGGATTTTAGTGCCCGTATCCATTTTTTTGAGCGTAATGGTCCGCTTTTGAAAATGTATATAGCCCATCCAAGCATAAGAGCGGGTAAAAGCATGGATTTATACAGCAGTTCAATGGTATAGTCTGACTCGTTGTACATAAGTTGTGCTTTAACTGCAGAATACGCGCTAAAGGCCATGTCGGCTAATGCGGGTAAAGCCAAGAGCCATGCCAAAATTGTTCTCAACTTGCCTCGCTTATATCCGTGAGGCTTTTCATGTCCACTACTCATTATTAGAATAAAGAATAATGGGGGTGACACAAATAGAAAAAATGATGTTTCCATATAAAAAATTAGTTTCTTGTTTTGTTGCGCTATTTACAACATGTTATTTGTTTTGTCGTTTTCATTATGGCATAAAAATAGGTGCAAGCAATCCTTATTTGAAATTCGGAGGCATCGCCAAACACCTGTATCACCCAAATAAGGAAAGCCCACACCATGCGGTATGAGCATTCACTTACTTACTAAAGGTGATAATTCTTCTAATTGGCGATTTTCCGAATATCTCAGTAAGAAGCAAACACTGCTTTAATATGTCATTCTTTTTACATCATTGGCAAATCATTTTGATGATTATAATCGCAAAATTACACATTTCATGATAATAAACCTCTGGTTGCCTCGTGTTTTTTTTCATAATCAGCGCAAAAGTCATCAAAATGCGCTCTTCTGTGGCTTGCGTAATTGATTGAGTAGCAGTGGAATAGCGTTGGACGCGGCATGCCGAGAGCGCTGAAAAAGTGACTGCATTTGTGTCGTTAGCCCAAAAACAACAATCAATCCCAGAGGGATTGAATATGTGTAGGCAGGTATGCAGCGGAGGCGCAGCCGACGCGAAATGCCTGCTAA
>CAVKDU010000079.1:0-7292 GCA_963655175.1 Wujia chipingensis
TTGAGCCGATGGCGGGATTTGAACCCGCGACCTCTTCCTTACCAAGGAAGTGCTCTACCCCTGAGCTACATAGGCAACTTGAGCGGAAGACGAGGCTCAAACTCGCGACCCTCAGCTTGGAAGGCTGATGCTCTATCAACTGAGCTACTTCCGCAAGCTTTGTGGGCGAAGATGGATTCGAACCACCGAAGGTATAAACCAGCAGATTTACAGTCTGCCCCATTTGGCCACTCTGGTATTCGCCCTTTCGAGCCTCTTGTCGGATTCGAACCAACGACCCCGAGATTACAAATCACGTGCTCTGGCCAACTGAGCTAAAGAGGCATAAGGCCCTGCGTTGCCGCCTGCGGCAGCGCCGCTTGCTTGTTTCAAGCGAGTGCAAAGTTACGCATTATTTTCTATTCGGCAAACATTCGCACTATTTTTTTTGAAAAAAAGTCATTTTTTACCTTCACAGGCCATACGCAAGGGCAAAAAACACACAGTTTTCACTGCCCTGAGGCGGGCAGCAGGCGGCGGCCGGTCACCTCGGTCACGCGGCCGGGCAGGGTCACGGTGATGCTGGCGGGGTGCAGGTCGGCGGCGTCGTGCGCCACCATCACGGTGTAGCGGCCAGGCTCCACCTGCCAGCAGCTGCCCTGCTCGCTGAACGACGCCAAGTCGGCATAGGCCACGCGCAGCGTCACGCGCTGGCTCTGGCCCGGCCCAAGCAGGCGGGTCTTGGCAAAGGCGCGCAGCTCGCGGGCGGGCTTGTCCATGTCGCGGCCGGGGGCGGCCACATACACCTGCACCACCTCCTTGCCGGCCACGCGGCCGGTGTTGCGCACGTCGACGGCCACCGTCAGATTGCCGCACGAGTCGGCCTGCACCGCGGGCTTGCCGTAGGCAAATGTGGTGTAGCTAAGTCCGTAGCCAAAGGGGAAGGACACCTTCACGCCGCGCGTGGTGTAGTGGCGATAGCCCACATACACGCCCTCGTCGTAGCGGGTGTAGTCGAAGTTGCGGCGGCCCAGATCCACGCGCTGCTCGGGCTTGAGGCGCAGCAGCTGCAACATGTGGGGGTCGTCGAGGCTGTCGGGCACGGGAAAATTGGCCGCCGTGGGGTCGTCGGCATAGCGCACGGGCCACGTCATGGGCAGGCGGCCCGACGGGCACTGGCGCCCGGTGAGCAGGTCGGCCACGGCGTTGCCGCCCTCCTGCCCCGGCAGCCACGACACCAGCACGGCGTCGGCAAGGCCGATCCAGCTGGCGGTCTCCACCACGCCGCACACGTTGAGCACCACCACCATGCGCTTGCCGGCCTTGTGGAAGGCGCGCGACACCAACCGCAGCATCTGCCGCTCGGCGGCGGTGAGGTTGAAGTTGCCGTTGATGTCGCGGTCGGCAAACTCGCCGCTGACGCGGCCTATGGTCACCACAGCGGCGTCGCTCGTGCGGGCGGCGCGCTGCAAGGACGCAGAGTCAAGCGGCATTTCGGCTATGCGGCGCGGGGGTATGGCTTTTGAATACTTGCCTTTGTACACGGGCAGCTGAGCCTTGGCCTTCGGAATGTAGGCCTCGTAGGCCGAGCGCAGGCCGGGGTCGAGCGCAAAGCCGGCACTGGTGAGCCCCTGGGCAAGGTCGACCACATAGGCGTGATTCACATTGCCGGCGCCTGTGCCGCCCGCCGTGAAGTCGTAGCTGGCGCAGCCGAAGGCGGCAAGGCGCTTCACCCCGCCGGCCAGTGGCAGCGTGGCGCGCTCGTTTTTGAGCAGCACCATGCCCTCGGTGGCGGCCTGACGCGCCACTTGGGCGTTGCCCTTGAGGTCGGGGGCGTTGTCGGCCACATAGCCGGCAAATCGCGGAGTGCCCTCCACATAGCGCAGCACGCGCTCCACGTTGCGGTTGAGGGCCTCCATGGGCAGCTCGCCGCTGGCCACGGCGCGCTGCAGCTGCTGGCGCTGCAGCAGGTTGCCGGGCATCAGCAGGTCGTTGCCGGCCAGCAGCTGGGCGGTGGCGCTGATGCCGCCGTGCCAGTCGCTCATCACCATGCCGCGGTAGCCCCACTCGCCGCGCAATATGCCGTCGATCAGGTCGGGGCGCTCGCTGGCCATGGTGCCATTTATTTTATTGTAAGAGGTCATCACCGTGAGCGGACGGGCTTTTTTCACCACTATTTCAAACGGCTTGAGGTAGATTTCGCGGAAGGTGCGCGGCGTGCCCACCACGTTGTTGCGCACGCGGTTGGTCTCCTGATTGTTGAGCGCAAAGTGCTTTAGCGATGTGCCCACGCCCGCGCTCTGGATACCGCCAACCATGGCGGCGCACACGAGGCCCGACAGCAGGGGGTCTTCGCTGTAGTACTCAAAGTTGCGGCCGCACAGTGGGTTGCGCTGTATGTTGGTGGCCGGGGCCAGAAGCACGTCGACGCCATAGTGGCGCACCTCGCTGCCCATGGCCGCGCCCACGCGCGCAACGAGGGTGGTGTCCCATGTGGCGCTGAGCGCGGTGGCCACGGGAAAATGGGTGCAATAGTAGGTGCGGGTGCTGTCGCCCTTGCGGCGCGGGTCGATGCGCAGCCCCGCGGGGCCGTCGGCAAGCACCGTGGGCGGCACGCCCAGGCGCGGCACGGCCACCGTCTGCCCAGCCGCGCCTGGCACCAGAGTCGACTGCGCGCCCACCGCTGCGGTGGCGCTGCTCTTCACGCGTCCGCGCGACCCTATCACCACATCGAGTTTCTCGTCGAGGGTCATTGAGTCAATCACAACGTTTATGGGGTCGCGCCCCAGTTGGGGAGTGCGGGCCGGCAGATGCCAGCCGCA
This sequence comes from Wujia chipingensis, assembly GCA_963655175.1. Lineage (GTDB taxonomy): Bacteria > Bacteroidota > Bacteroidia > Bacteroidales > Muribaculaceae > Sodaliphilus. The sequence continues at coordinate 2,802 of CAVKDU010000079.1, forward strand.
GGCTGCGGCGGCAAGGGCCGCCATGGCTATTATGGTTTTGTTCATTGCTAATGATGGTGTTTGTGCCGCTATTTGCTGTTGCTTGCGCAAAGGTAGTGATAATTGCGGGGGCGGCCTACCAGTCGGGGCACAAAAAAGCGGGGAAGATCGCGCCAATTGCGCCTGTCCCCGCTGAGTTTCGTTTGCTTGTCAAGCGGCACGGCGGTGCCGCCTCGATGTGTTATATATTATATATGTGAGTGCATGAGACTACTTGGCGTCTTTCAGTTTCTCGAGCTGGCGCTTCAGAGCCTCGCAGCACAGGTCGACGGCTTCTTCGAATGTGTCGGCCACCTTTGAGGCAAACACATCGTCGTGCTGCGGCACGTTGAGCTTGATGGCCGCTTCTTTGTTGAGTGAGGTTTCGGGCTTCACGACTTTGAGGTTGACATCGGCCGATGCAATTTCCTCGCTGTACTTTGCAAGTTTCTCCACTTTTTTGTTGATGAACTGCTGCAGTTTCACTGTTGCGTCGAAGTGAATGGCTTTTACGTTGATTTCCATATTACCCTCCTTTTTTTAATGCCCTTGGGTGGGCGTGTTTGTAACTGTCTTTAAGTTCGCTGAATGTGACGTGTGTGTAGACTTGCGTTGCGGCCAGCGACTCGTGGCCCAGCAGCTCCTTCACGCTGTCGAGGTCGGCGCCGTCGTTGAGCATGGCGCTTGCAAACGTGTGCCGCAGCACGTGCGGACTCAGTTTGCTGCCGCCGCCCACGCTGGCCAGCGCGCTGTGCACCACATTGTAGACGAGCGACGGATAGAGCGGCTTGCCCTCGCGGCGCACGAAGAAGGGCTGGCAGCGCCCGTAGGCCTCGGTGCGCAGGCGGCGGTAGGCCTCAATCCAGCGCTGCAACTCGTGGCCGAAGGGGATGATGCGGTCTTTGTCGCGCTTGCCGTGCACCTTGAGCTCGCACTTTTGGGTGTCGACGCACGCGTCTTGCAGCCCTATCAGCTCGGCCCGGCGCATGCCGGTTTCGTAGAGCATCGTCACCATCAGGCGGTTGCGCACGGCTTCGGCGTCGGTCATGTCCACCGGCGAGTCGAGCAGCTCATTAAGGCTGCTTTGCCTCACGGTGTGCGGCAACTGCTGCGGCAGTTTGGCCAGCTCCACGTCGGCGGCCGGGTTGGCAGCAGCCTCGCCCTGCCACATCAGCCACTTGTAGAGTGCCCTCACCGACTGCACCTTGCGGCGCAGCGTGCGCGGCCCGTCGCCATTGCGGCTCAGCTCCACAAGCCAGGCCCTTATGTCGGCCGGCTCCACACTGCCCCACTCCACTGCGCGGCGGCCGTGTCCGCTCAAGAAGTCTTCGAGCTGCTCCAAGTCGCGGCCGTAGGCCTTGGCGGTGAGTGCCGACTGGTTGAGCTCGAGCCTTATGTGCTGCAAAAACCGTTCACGCGTGTCCATTGGTGTGTGTCACAATTCAATTAATTCACTATCAATTATGGCTGTGCGGTGACCAGCACCGCCGTCATGGCCACACAGACCGCAACGCTCGCTTGCGCCGCAAGGCCTCGTGTGCCTCATCAGTTACGAAATTAGCCACTTTGTGCGACAAATGCAAACTTCACGCCGCCTTTTTTCAATAATTTTTCACCATTTCACCGATTTTAAAGTCCACACCATCCCCCCTTGGCCAGAGCGTAAACAGCACGCGCACAATGCCTGCCCTGCAAATATTCCAATAAATGGCAGCGATAATATTGTGCAGATGCGATGATTTGACTATTTTTGCAGCGGACGATGTTGGCACGTGAAAACGGCCAAGATGGTCCAGACATTGTTGGTAAAACAAAGCATTCGCTATTATTTCGCGTTTAGCCAAGAGCCTCGGAAACTCATTTGGAATAACAAGCACGGAAATAATATGTGACAGGTGGCCTACGTGCATGTGTATGCCCTCTGGTCAATCGATATAGCTATGCACACGCCATAACGGCGTGGTGCATTCTTACGATTGACCCGGGGCTCCATTCCGAGGCCGCCCCGTGCTAAACGCGGTAGGAATTGCATCACGCTTTTTTTTCGCGTTGGCGGATTGATAGCCGATATGCCAAAACGAGCTTAAAGACTATCAATCAGCACTTATGGCAAACAAAAATTTGAATTCGGCCAAAAAGGCCAAGAAAGATGAGTTCTACACTCAACTTTCCGACATTGAGCGCGAATTGCAGCACTATTGGCCACACTTTCGCGGCAAAGTGGTGCTCTGCAACTGCGATGATCCCTATGAAAGCAATTTTTTCAAGTATTTCGCCCTTAGGTTTAACCAACTCGGCCTTAAAAAGCTGATATGCACCTGCTACAATGGCTCGCCCGTGCAGGGCAATGAGTTGGTGATACACTTTGACGGTTATGACGATGGGCCGAAAAAGGTGGCCTACAAGGTGGAGATCACAGAAGTTAGTGATGAAAACGGCGATGGGTCGGTCGATCTGTCGGATGTAAGGTATTTGCTACAAAACGACAAAAATGTGAAGTCGACATTGAAGACCGGCGACTTCCGCTCGGAAGAATGCGTCAAGCTGCTGAAAGAGGCCGACATTGTTGTAACCAATCCGCCGTTTTCGCTATTCCGCGAATACATAGGCCAATTGATGAAGTATGAGAAGAAATTTGTGATTATAGGGCACCAAAATGCCATAACCTACAAAGAAGTATTTCCTCTGATAAAAGGCAATAAGGTGTGGCTTGGATATGGATTCAAAGGTGCTGCAGCTCATTTTCAATCACCATACGAAGACATTGCCACAGCTGGAGACCACAAAGAAAATATGATACGCGTATCTGGAGTCACCTGGTTCACCAATATGGAAATTCCAAAACGAAACGAAGAAATGGATTTGGTTTGCCACTATTCACCAGAAGGATACCCTCACTACAGCAACTACGATGCAATAGAAGTAGGCAAAACAGCCGACATCCCTTGTGATTATGATGGGGCCATGGGCGTACCTATCACATTTATCGGGAAATATTGTCCTAAACAGTTCTCAATTATTGGAGTCTCTGAGAGCGAAGGTAAGGGATTTTCTTGTGGATTATGGAAAGGTGGTGACGCACAACCTGTTGTTAATGGCAAAAAGACATATAAAAGGATTTTCATCCGCAACAAACATCCACGAACGATATGATGACAATCAAGCAAATAGAAGTGACGATTGGCGAAATCACCAAAGGCTACGTCAACAATGAGGAGCAGGGTGTCAGGGGCTATAACGGTCTGCTCGACATCAGGCCTCCATATCAACGCGAATTCATATACAACGACAAGGAACAAGATGCGGTGATAACCACCGTGCTCAATGGCTATCCCCTCAACGTGATGTATTGGGTGAAGCGTGACAGCGACGCCGAATGCCCGTTTGAGGTGATGGACGGGCAGCAACGCACTCTGTCGGTATGCGAATACGTGGCGGGGAAATTCAGCCACGACTTCAAGAACTTTTTCAACCAGCCGGCCGATGTGCAAAAGAGGATTCTGGACTACCAGCTCACCGTGTATGTGTGCGAGGGCGAGCCGTCGGAAAAACTTGAGTGGTTTAAGACCATCAACATTGCCGGCAAACCGCTCAACGAGCAGGAAATAAACAATGCCGTGTATGCCGGGCCATTTATTGCCGATGCCAAAAGACATTTCTCGAAATCGAATTGCGGGGCCTACCGGCTGGCCAAAGACCTTGTGAACGGCACTCCCATAAGGCAGGACTTCCTTAAAAAAGCCCTTGAGTGGATGGCCGCGCACGAAACGCGCTGTGGTCATCCCCAAAGCGCCGTGGGCTATATGGCTCAGCATGAGCACGATCCAAACGCCAACAACTTGTGGAGCTATTTCCAAAATGTGGCAAACTGGGCCCTGACGAACTTCGACTTAAAGCATTTCAGGAAACTGATGAAGGGTCTTGACTGGGCATTGCTTTATGACAACTTCAGCCAGCAGACGCTCGACACCAAGGCTCTGGCCTTCCGCATCTCGGAGCTGATGGGCGACAGCGAAATTCAAAAGGCAAGCGGAATAATTCCCTACGTGCTGACAGGCGATGAGCACTATCTGGACCTGCGCAGCTTCGACAACAAGACGAAACTTGCCGTGTGGGAACGGCAGAATCACCGATGCGCCCTGTGTGGCAAAGAATTTGACATCGATTTCATGGAGGGCGATCACATCACCCCATGGTGTGAAGGCGGCCGCACCGTGGCCGACAACTGCCAGATGCTGTGCCGCGAGTGCAACCGCCGCAAAAGCAGCCATTAGCTCTTTTGTGGTGTGGTTGGCAGTGTGGTATAGCTTTGCTGCGCATGGGTGCTTCTGCGGGCGTAAATGGTGGGGGGGGTGATGTTCAGCAGATTCCCATTGGACGTGGCATGCCGAAAGCACTGAAAAAGTGACAATCCCAGCGGGATTGGATATGTGTAGGCAGGTATGCAGCGGAGGCGCAGCCGACGCGAAATGC
>CAVKDU010000080.1:0-7152 GCA_963655175.1 Wujia chipingensis
TGTCTCTCTTGCATTTGTCAAATTCCTCATCGCAAATATTTCAATGATCGTGTGCTTTATTTCTCAAAAGCGTTGCAAAGGTAGGTTTTTTTCTATTACCCACCAAATAATCGCAAAAGTTTTTTTTTAATCGTTTTTAGCGATTTTGTTATAACTTATTGATTATTTGCAGTTAAGAGCAAATGTTAAAATATGTATACTTTATGTTTTACAACATAATTCTAAAACACGCCCCATTTTCGGGACAAAAGCGCACGCTGGCGCTCGAACAGAAAAAGCGGCCCGAAAGCCGCTTTAATATTGTGTGATTTATTGCCACCGGGCACTGCCCTACCCGGCCTGCGGGCCGTCGAGGCGGAACACTATGCGCAGGCGGCCGTCCTGATAGCGGGTGCTGCTAATGCGGAAGCGGCCGATTTGGGCCGTGTGGTCGACGTGGGCGCCAACGCACAGGCACTCGTCGTAGTCGCCCACGTGCACTATGCGCACCTGCTGCGAGGCTCCGTCGGGCAGCCGCTGCAGATTGAAGCGGGTGGCCACTTCCTGCTGCGTGGCATATTCCATGGTGACTGGCAGGTCGGCGTCGATCACGCCATTGACCCGCGCCTCGACCTCGGCCACCTCCTGCGGCGTGAGCGGCCGCGGAAAGTCGTAGTCGAGCTTCGACTTGGTGCGCTCCACGTGGCCGGCAACATTGCGGCCGCAGCCAAACATGCTCACCATGGTGGCATTGAGGATGTGCTCGGCCGTGTGCATGGGCGGGTATTCCTGCTTGTTGTGGGCGTTAAACTGATGTTCCATATCGTTTGTTTAATACATTATTATATATAAGGCCTGCTATTTCTTGCCCTCGGACTCGTCGGAGAAACGGTTGGGGAAGCTGAGCGCAACGCGCGGACGGCGCATGGCGCGCACTATGAGCCACACGCCAAGCACTATAAACGGGATGCTGAGCATCTGCCCCTGGTCGAGGCCAATGGACTGGCGCATGGCCAACTCCCAAGGCTCCTGCACATTTTTAATGAACTCCACCATGAAGCGGGCGGCAAAGATGCCCACCATGAACACGCCGAAGATGAGTCCCTGGCGCTCTTGCAGATTGCGCCGCCAATACATCCACATGCACACGCCAAACACCACGAGGTAGCACAGTGCCTCGTAGATTTGCGTGGGGTGGCACGGCGGGGTGAACACCGGCTGCGCCCCGTGCATGTAGGGAATCACGTTGTCGATGAAGCGGAAGCCCCACGGCATGGTGGTGACAGCGCCGTATATCTCATGGTTCATGAGGTTGCCTATGCGGATGAGCGCGCCCACGAAGCCCACGGGCACCACCAGGCGGTCGAGCGTCCACAGCATAGGCCGGTGGGTGACGCGGCGGCTGTAGAGCCAGATGGCGAAGATGATGGCCAGCGTGCCGCCGTGGCTGGCAAGGCCGCCCTCCCAGATTTTAGGAATCTCCGACAGGTGCTGCGAATAGTAGTCCCACTGGTAGAAAAACACGTGGCCAAGGCGCGCACCGAGCACGGTGGCCACCACCACGTAGATAAACAGGCTGCCCACCCACTTCTCGGGGGCGCCCTCGTGGCGGAACATGCGCCACACTATTTCGTAGCCCACGAGGAAGCCGATGGCAAACATCAGCCCATACCAGCGCACGCTGACGAAGCCGCTGAACAGGTCGGGACGGACCGTCCATGTAACATAATCAAGCATAAATCAAAACACGTTTTTGTCAATTACACTGCAAAAATAGTGCAAATAGCCCGCCGAGCCAAAAATCCCCACAAACTTATGTCGCAGAGGGCGGGGGGAGAGGGTTTTAGGGGGCTGGGGTGTTGCAGGTTGCGGCAAAAGGTGGTAACTTTGCAGCGGTGACGATGGTGCCCGGCGGACGAGCCGACGGGTGAAAAGGGAAACGTGTGAGAGTCACGTACAGGTCCGCTGCTGTATGTTCCACGCGCAATGGCCATCGGGGCTGTGAGCTGCGGCTCGGCCACTGAAGCTGCCGAAAGGCTGCGTTGGGAAGGCTGCCCCATGGACGGAACGAGTCAGAATACCTGCCACCGCCGCTGCAAAAAGAGAATGACGCATGGACGGCTTACGCGACTATGGCCCGACGCGCAAACACAATTTTTGTCTTGCTCCCCTATGGCAACGCCAGCGCGGGGAGCGGCAAACCGAGCCGCGCATAGGCGCACGCATGCCACTTCCACTTTTTGCCCCAACCATTTACTGATTTTTTAATGAACCGCGCCGGACGGGCCGCTGCGGCCCCTCGACGCAACACAATGCGAACTGACACAACACATATATAAAGGCATGCACACTCCACATCACATATTACTATCAGCCAGCATCGCCATGCTCACGGCGGCGGGCGCGGCGGCGCAAGCTCCGGCCCAAGCCAAGGAGGCGAGCCGACTCGACTCGGTGCAGCACCTGCGCGAGGTGACGGTGTATGGCGTGCGCCCATATGAGGAGGTGATTCCGGCGCAGACGCTCAAGGGCGCACAGTTGGAGTCGCTCAACAGCCACTCGGTGGCCGATGCCATACGCTACTTCAGCGGTGTGCAGATAAAGGACTACGGCGGCGTGGGCGGCATCAAGACGGTGGACATACGCTCGATGGGCACCAACCACATGGGCGTGTTCTACGACGGCATACAGCTGGGCAACGCGCAAAACGGCCAGATTGACCTTGGCAAGTTTTCGCTCGACAACATTGAGGAGATTTCGCTGTATAACGGCCAGAAGAGCGAGATTTTCCAGCCGGCGCGCGACTTCGGGTCGGCGGGCAGCATATATCTGCGCACCCGGCGGCCGGCGTTCACGGCCGGGCGGCGCACCAACCTCAACGTCACCTTCCGCACCGGCTCGTTTGGCCTGGCCAACCCCAGTGTGCGCTGGGAGCAGAAGCTGAGCCGCCGCGTGAGCATGGCGCTCAACGCCGAATACACCTATGCCACGGGTCGCTACCGGTTCCGCTACCGCAAGCGCTTCAGCGACGGCACTCTGGCGTGGGACACCACAGCCACGCGGCACAACGGCGACATACAGTCGTGGCGCGTGGAGGGCGGCCTGTTTGGCACGCTTGACGAGGGCCGCTGGAACGCCAAATTCTACTACTACGACAGCGAGAAGGGCATTCCGGGCGCCATTGTGAACAACGTGTGGAAGACGGCGCAGCGGCAGTGGGACCGCAACTTCTTTGCCCAAGGGGCGTTCCAGAAGAAGATGGGCGAGCGCTACGAACTGCTGGCCAGCGCCAAATATGCGCGCGACTACATGCGCTACCTCAACCCCGACACCACGCTCATGTACATCAACAACCGCTTTTGGCAAGACGAGATATATGCCTCGGTGGCGCAGAAGCTGACCCTGGCGCGCGACTGGGATGTGGACCTCTCGACCGACTACCAGTGGAACTATCTGAACTCCACGCTGGTGAACTTTGCCTACCCCACCCGCCACACCGCTCTCACGGCCCTGGCCACCGCCTACACCTGGCACCGCCTTAAGGCGCAGGCCAGCCTGCTGCACACCTTTGTGCGCGACTTCTACACCGTGCGCTCGGGCGACGGCGCGGTGGCCAGCCACAACCGCCACAGCACCAGCAGGCTCACACCGGCCGTGTTTGTCAGCTGGCAGCCAGTGGCGCGATACGACTTCAACGTGCGCGCCTTCTACAAGCGCATATTCCGCATGCCCACGTTCAACGACCTCTACTACACCGACATAGGCAACGCTAACCTGCGGCCCGAGTATGCCACGCAATACAATGTGGGCGTGCAGTATCAGCGCTACCGCGAGGAGGGGCTGGTGAGCGGCATCAAGCTGACGGCCGACGCATACTACAACTATGTGACCGACAAGATAATAGCCGTGCCCAAGGGCACGGGGCAATACCGCTGGATGATGATGAACATAGGCAAGGTGAAGATTCGCGGCATCGACCTGACGGCACGCTGCGGCATAAGACTGCCGCAGCACGTGAACTTCGACCTCAACCTCAACTACACCTACCAGCGCGCGCAGGACTACAGCAATCCGGCCGACGGCGGCGACGGCGGCACCTACAAGGGCCAGATTGCCTACATTCCGTGGCACAGCGGCTCGGCAGTGGTGCACGGCCAGTGGCTCAACCTCGAGGCCAACTACAGCTTCATCTACGTGGGCGAGCGCTACCACACCAGCGCCAACATCCCGGCCAACCACGAGCAGCCGTGGTACACCCACGACATCTCGGCCAGCTACCGCTTTGCCCTAGGCAAGACGTGGCTGAAGCTGACGCTGGAGGTGAACAACCTCTTCAACCAATACTACGACGTGATTCTCAACTACCCCATGCCGGGGCGCAACTACAAGGTGATTCTTAAATTCGACATATAAGCAAAATGAAACAGAGCATAATGCACAGCAGGCGCCTCGCGCGGTGGGCGGCGGCCATAGCGGCCGCCCTGCTTGCCACGCTCACGGCCTGCCGCGACGACGACGTGGTGTTCATTCCCGAAACGGTGCCCGTGAGCCAGCCCGAATACACCAGCGTGAGCGGCTTCTACCTGCTTAACGAGGGCAACATGGGCAGCAACAAGTCGACCCTCGACTACTACGACTACGCCACGGGCCGCTACACGCGCAACATATATGCCAACGCCAACCCCACCGTGCCCAAGGAGATGGGCGACGTGGGCAACGACGCCGGCATATACGGCAGCCGGCTCTATTGCGTAATCAACTGCTCGAACAAGGTGGAGGTGATGGACCGCAACACCTGCCGCCGCATTGGGCAGGTGAACATTCCCAACTGCCGCTTCATAAAGTTCTACGGCGGCTACGCCTACGTGACCAGCTATGCCGGCCCCGTGGTGATTGACCCCAACTACAAGCAGCACGGCTATGTGGCCAAGGTGGACACCGCTACCCTTGAGGTGGTCGACACCTGCGTGGTGGGCTTCCAGCCCGACCAGCTCGACATAGCCGGCGGCAAGATATATGTGGCCAACTCGGGCGGATACATGGTGCCCAACTACGAAAACACGCTGTCGGTGATCGACCTGGCCACCTTCAAAGAGGAGGCGCGCATACCCATCGCCATCAACCTGCTGGGCGTGGCGGCCGACCGCCGCGGAGTGCTGTGGGTGCTGTCGCGCGGCGACTACTACAGCACGCCCAGCGACATATATGCCTACGACACCCGCAAAGGGCGCATAGTGAAACGCATGGACTGCCGCGCCAGCAACTGCTGGATGGACGGTGACTCGCTGTATGTGATTAGCAGCGACTGGAGCTATGTGACGGGCGGCAACGCCAAGCCGCGGTATGAAATCATCAACACCCTCACCATGCAGGTGGTGGACACGTGCTTCATAAAAGACGGCACCGGCGACAAAATAGAGATGCCCTACGGCGTGGCCGTGAACCCTATAACCAAAGACATCATGGTGACCGACGCCAAAGACTACGTGAGCCCCGGACGCCTCTACTGCTTCGGGTCCGACGGCCGGATGAAGTGGAACGTGCGCACGGGCGACATCCCGGCCCACTTCGTGTTCCTGGGCCGCAACGAAAACGAGCACTGACAAAATCATTTGTTCTGAAAAACAACAATTTATCCAATAAAACAACAAGAGCGTATGAAAAAGCATTTTTTACCCGCAATCGCGCTGTTGCTGGCCATCACAGGCCTCATGGCTTTTGCCGACAACAGCCCCTACATGGCCAAGGTGTATGACTTCCAGCCCGCACCGGGGCAGTTCATCAACCAGCTGCCCAAATATGTGGAGGGCAACACAAAGGAGAAGATGATCGAGAAAGTGGAGGCCCGCCTGGTGAAGTATTACGACGACGAGGAAGACTCCATGGTCTACAACCCGCGCCAGCTGGTGTCGCTCGGCGGCTATGGCGGCTACATAGTGTTTGGCTTCGACCACCCCGTGATCAACGTGCCCGGCGCCTACGACCTCAAGATCGACGGCAACGCCTTCCAGGCCGATGAGTCGGCCACGCAGGGCGGCAGCAGCGAGCCCGGCATAGTGATGGTGAGCCAGGACCTGAACCACAACGGCATCCCCGACGACCCCTGGTATGAGCTGGCCGGCAGCGAATACAACAACCCGCGCACGCAGCACGACTACGTGATCACCTACTACCAGCCCGACGAGGACAAGGAGCCCACCCCCAGCAAGGAAAACCCCATCATGTTTCCCGACACCACCTACATCCGCTGGACCAGCAACGACAGCATGAACCCCGACAGCGTGAAGGGCTACATGTGGCGCAACCAGTATCACCGCCAAAGCTACTGGCCCGAATGGCTCGCCGACTCGGCCACCCTCACCTTCCGCGGTTCCAAACTGCCCTGCAACGCCTACGACGAGAGCGGCAACGGCACCTACTGGGTGCAGCGCTTCTATGCCTGGGGCTATGTGGACAACCGCCCCAACCTCACCGACCCCGGCCTGAAGATTGACTGGGCCGTCGACAGCGAGGGCCGCGCCGTGAAGCTCGACTACATCGACTTTGTGAAGGTGTATTGCGCCCTCAACCAGTATTGCGGCTGGCTGGGCGAGACCTCCACCGAAATCATCGGCGCCGAAGACCTCCACCCCAAGGCCAGCGGCGTGCAGAGTGTGACACTCGGCAGCCACAGCCTTATATTGCTGCGCTCGGCAGCAGGCACACTGGCCGTGCGCAACTCAGCCGAGGCCACCCAGGCGCGCGTCTACGCTCTGAGCGGAGCGCAAGTGGCCACCCTCAGCCTGCCCGAGGGCGACAGCAGCCACGACCTTAGCGGCCTTGCCCCCGGCGTGTATGTGCTGCGCACTGCCACCGAGGCCATCAAGTTTGTGCGCTAAGTGCAACCCCTACCATATTTAATAAGCATTAAAGCCGCTGGCTGAACCATTAACAAATGTTCACCGGCGGCTGTTTTTATGCCAAAACGGAGCCAAAATTGTAATTTTAGTTAACAAGGCGCAAATTTATCGCCATATGCTTTGCAAAACGAAAATAATGCGCGTACCTTTGTATCGGTTTTCATGGTATTAGTTTTTAAGGTTAAAAAAAATCCGAGACGTCGTGACGACGGCAAAGTTGTAACTATTCAGCGGTAGGTGCATGACGAGGTGTCAAACCTCAAACAAGGCTTGT
>CAVKDU010000081.1:0-6746 GCA_963655175.1 Wujia chipingensis
AGGCATGTGGAAATTTCATTGTCATGGCATATAACTTCATGTCACTGTTTAGGCACGCGCTGATTAATTCCAGCAAGAAGAAATTCCTGAAGACTATTCGGTACGAGCTGATATCAACACCTGCCTATCTGGGGAGGACAAAGGACAAATACATTCTATATTTGGCCAGATCACTAAAAACACGACAAGCGTTCCTGTCTATATGGGAAAAATTAAAGGATTTCTCTTTGCCGTATGACACAGAGAAATCCTAATGACCGATTTGGGATAAAAATAATGTCTCTTTGAAAAATAATCACTATTTTTGTTTACGTAAGTGCGTAATGCCTGTAATGAGGTGATAGTTGGAGTAAACAAGCCTCAAAATCACTCCATATTTTGATCGCTTAATAAAGGTACTACCCATAAATGATATAATATTAACGGAAAATGCTGATAGATAATAAGCTTGATAGGTATGACGATGGCCTTAACATTGTAACTGTTTGGGACTTTATTAGGGAATATGCCGTAATGCCAGGCATCGGTGGCAAGTTTGATGTGGTTACGGGTTACTTCACACTCAGGGCTTTGAGTCAACTTTATAGGGAAGTGCCAGCTAATAGTCGTTATAGAATCATATCCTCTGAACTTGTGAAATTAGAGGAAAATGACAATCACATAATTGATTTGTTAAGGGGCGACCAAAGCTTCGACACTACTTTAAATCTTGAACAGTATGCAAATGAAGCCAAGGCATTCCTTTTGCGCGAGAACGTAGAGGTACGTGCAATAACAAATTCATTTTGTCATGCTAAGATATATATTTATACCTCTCCTGATGTGCACAAGGACTGCTTTTATTTGACAGGCAGCAGCAATCTCACAGATGCTGGCTTGGGGCTTAAGAGGACGTCAAACGTAGAACTTAACATTGGCGAAGCCTGCAAACGTAATGATAATAATTGGCAGGAGTTGTGCGGATGGTTTAATGATGCATGGAAATCAGCTTCGGGTAAAATTGCATCGGATCCTAAAAATCCAAGGAGCGAGAAGATTTCAGTAAAGGAATACTTTATAAGGCAGATAGATGACTTTTTCCGCAAGTATTCGCCCGAGGAGATATATTATAAGATCTTATTTGAATTGTTTAATGCTGATCTTGACATTGATGCCTCGATAGAACACCAGAAGGACTTGTCGCTGCTTCAAACAAGCGTGGTGTGGAACACCCTGTTTAATTATCAGCAGAAGGGGGTGATATCCCTTATAAAAATGCTGCGTAAGTATAATGGAGCAATTTTAGCTGATGCTGTAGGACTTGGCAAGACATTTTCGGCATTGGGCGTCATAAAGTATTTCCAAATTCAAAACTACACCACTGTTCTTATTTGCCCTAAAAAGTTGGAGCAGAATTGGACGCAGTATCTTCGCCGGCGAGGATCTCGTTTTGAAATGGATGAATTTGATTATATCGTTCGATTTCATTCTGATTTCCAAAATGGACGCATGCAAAACTCATATAGTGATGCTCGCTTGTCATGGCTGCAAACACGTAAAAAAGTGCTATTGGTGATTGATGAGAGTCACAATATGAGAAATGAGAAGTCGAACCGCTATCAAGAACTGCTCACTTCGCTTATTCAAAACCAGCCGGGTCAGGACGGACGTGATGTGAAGGTGCTAATGCTGTCGGCTACACCCATCAACACGGGATTGAATGATGTGAGGGGACAGTTTAACTTGATTGGCCACGGCTTGGATGGCGCATTCAACACCGATGACTTTGGCGTTGAGTCGCTCCATAACTTGTTTGCCGACGCGCAACGCAAATACAGAAATTGGTGCGATAATCCAAACCGGACTATAGGCGGATTCATTCAGTTGCTGCCTCCACGGTTCTTTAATTTAACGGATAAACTTATAGTGGCACGTACCCGCTCGCTGATTGAAAACACGTTAGGCGAAAATCTGGGATTTCCGGCCAAAGAAAAGCCCCTGAACATATATCAGGGTGTTGATCACTTTGGCGACTTCAAGAGCCCTGAGCAAATTTATAGGGCATTCGAAGATTTATTCCTTGCTGCTTACCAGCCAAGCCTATTTATTGCCGAGACTAGGAAGAAGTCGATGTCGGCGGCTGCAAGTGTGTGGGATGATGATGTCAACCGTGAGCGTTTTCTGGTGAAGATGATGGGCATTTTGTTTATGAAGCGCCTTGAAAGCTCGTGGCACTCGTGCCTTGCCACGGTGTCGAAAGTGCTGGAGGTGCATGAGCACACCCTTGCTTTGGTCAAGAGTTACATAGAGCATAGAAATGACTCTGAGCTGAATGCCTCATCACTTTTTGATGACGTGGACGGCGAAGGGTTTGGTGAAAACGAATATTCGCTGCGTAAGGGCACAATTCTCCTTTCCGAGATGAAAAACATAGGTGGATTCAAGCGCGCCTTAAAGTCGGATGTGAAGAAGTTGCGCATTATTGTTCGTGGTCTGGAGTATTTTAAACACCAGTATGAGGCTGGAATTGAACATGATTTGAAGCTCGACAAATTGGAAGAACTGCTTCTTGAAAAGCAAAAGAACAACAACAAGAAGACCCTGATCTTCACTGCCTATTCAGATACGGCAAAATTTGTGTTTGAAGAGTTGCAAAAACGTGGATTTAGAAATATTGCGTTTGTGTCGGGCAGCGAATCCATGACAGGCGATGGCTATAGTGGTAGCGACTATCAAAAAATTCTTCAGCGTTTTGCTCCTTATAGCAAGTTGTACAAAGAACTTGATTGGCGCGATATGTATGATCGGGCGCAGCTCGACCATGAATACTACTACAACGATGAGAAGTCGTGTTGGAAAGTTCCGTTTGACAAATGGCGGCAGTTGGTCGAACGCTTTGACACCAGCAACGCCGAATTGCTTGCCAAGCCGATAGACATACTTATCGCCACCGACTGCCTGTCGGAAGGACAAAATCTGCAAGATGCCGATTTGCAGATAAATTACGATATACATTGGAATCCTGTCAGGCTTATTCAGCGCTTTGGCCGCATTGATCGCATCGGCTCGCCCAATAAGGAGATTAGGTGCGTCAACTTCTGGCCGGCAAAGAGTTTCGAGGAGTACCTAAATCTCGAGTCTCGTGTCACCAACCGCATGGCGGCCATGAATCTTGTGGGCTCTGAAACACAGGAATTAAATGATGCCTATGCTGAAATGGTGAAGGATAATCCGTTGCAAGACAAAAATGCCGATCGTCTGCTTAAGGAGTTGTCGTCAAATTCCATATCTGATATAGAGTCGCCGCAAACTTTGTCGCTTAAGGACTTTTCGTTTGAGGTGTATAGACAGGATCTGATAGACTATTTTGAAAAGAACAAGGACGTATTCCGCCGAATGCCCAACGGCGTGTTCTCTGGTTTTGAGTTCGACCGCAACCTGTTTGAAAACATGGGCGAAAGTCTCGTGGCCGTAATTGGCTATCCTCATCGAGAAGAGGGCTCCAACAAGCCATATCGGGAAATCTATCTTATGTGCCATCCAGTGGGTGGCACGAAGCCCGCCCTTTATCGCGAAATCAATCGAGCCGAAGTGCTTGGCTTCTTGCGCGAAAACAAGAGCCGGCCTCGGTATGTGCCAGAATGGATTGAGGCCAATGATGGCACAAGGCTGTCGCGCTTGTCGGCCGTGGTCAGAGACTGGCTTGAGGCCCAGGTGCCCCAAAAGACCACTGCCACGGTGCTCGACATTCTTAAGTCGCACAAGGTGAAGCCCAGCGACAAGGGCAACAGCCAGCTGATAGAGGATAAGTTTAAAATCGAAAATTTTGATTTGATTGTTTGGGAATACGTATCGATTAAAAATTAAAAAAAACAACAAACCGCCATATGCTCACAACGTTATTACACGATTTTGCCCGTCGGCCGCTCTTTGATGCCGTGTCGGCCATGCTCGATTATTTCAAAATTCAGTTCACAGCGCAGTCGAGGATGCCATTGCCATTCGCCGACCTCTATTCGCAGGCAGTGTCGTTGCCAATGCCCAAATCGCTTGCCAATGTGTTGGAAAAAGTCAAAGAGTGCTTTTTTGTGGGGTCGATAGACGAAGACACGCTTTCGGGCCGCAACAGCGCATTCCGGCTGGAATCTGCGTCTGTCAGCCCCGATGGTGACAAATACCAAGGCATGCTTGTGTTTGCCATCGATGTGGATCCAGAAGAGCGCCTTTCCCGCACGGAATTGGCCATCGTCACTCGCGGGTTTAACCGCATTGCGGCGGCAATGCCGGTGGTGCTGTTTGTGCGCAGTGGCCGTTTCCTGTCGATAGCCACAATCGAACGCTCGGCCTACACGCAGCAGTGGCGCGACGGCGAGAAGTTGGGGCGTGTGTCAATTTTGCGCGACATCGACACGCAGAGCCCCCACCGGGGGCACATCGACATTCTTAACTCCATTGGCGACAAGCAGTATCCCACGTTTGACGAATTGTATAAGCATTGGTTTGAGGTGTTCTCGTCCGAGCTGCTCACCAAGAAGTTCTACACCGAACTTTCGGAATGGTATGCCTGGGCCGTGCAGAATGTGAGTTTCCCCAACGACCTCAGAACGAATGCCGACGACCAGCAGTATAACCATGAGGGCTGCATACGCCTTATAACCCGCTTGATATTTGTGTGGTTTTTGAAGCAAAAGCGCCTTGTTCCCGATGAGTTCTTCGACGAGAAGTATGTTCGTGACCATTTTATCGAAAACTTCGACCCGCATAGCGCCAACACGCTGTTTTACGACCCCCGCCAGAGCAAGTATTACCGCCTGATTCTGCAGAACCTGTTTTTCGCTATGCTCAACCGCCCGATTGTGGCCGAAGACAGTGACGTGCCCGACAACCGCCGTTTCAGCCGTGGTAGCAAGGACTTCAATATCAACAACCTTATGCGCTACAAGTTGGAGTTCCGCCCCGGCGGTGCCGACGAGCTGCAGCGCATGGCCAATTCCAAGATTCCTTTTTTGAACGGTGGCCTCTTTGAGTGTCTTGATAAAAAAGGGAGTGAAAACGGCGATTTGTATCTCGACGGGTTCTCTGAGCGAAAAGACTCTTTGGCGCAGCTGTGCGTGCCCGACTATTTCTTCTTTGGCGACTCGGTAGGGGCCGACGTCGACCTCTCGCAATGGTACGATGATGCCAAGAAGCGGCACGTGAGGGTGCGCGGCATCATCGACATTCTTAAAAACTACAACTTCACTGTGGAGGAGAACACCCCGCTCGACCAAGAGGTGTCGCTCGACCCCGAACTGCTGGGCAAGGCGTTTGAAAACCTGCTGGCCTCATACAATCCCGAGACCAACACCACTGCCCGCAAGCAGACGGGCTCATTCTACACCCCGCGCGAAATAGTGCAATACATGGTCGATGAGTCGCTCGTGGCCCACCTGTGCCGTGTGTGCGGCCGCGCCGACGAGGACCGCTACCGCAGCCTGCTGGCCTACAGCACCGACACCACCGACTTCGCCCCAGATGAGCGCGAGAAGATAATCGAGGCCCTGCACAGCTGCAAGGTGCTCGACCCCGCATGCGGTTCGGGAGCATTCCCAATGGGTGTGTTGCAGCAAATGGTGCATGCGCTGCGAAAGCTCGATCCCACCAACGAGGCTTGGCACCGCTTTATGGTCAATCTTGCCACCGACAAGAGCCGAGCGGCCTATAGCGCGATGACCGATGACGAGCGCGAGGCCCGGCTTGCCGACATCAACAGTGCCTTCAACGACGGTGTCAACGACCCCGACTATGCGCGTAAGCTATATTTGATAGAAAACTGCATATTTGGTGTGGATGTGCAACCCATAGCCATACAAATAAGCAAACTCCGGTTTTTTATATCACTTGTTGCCGAGCAGAAGCCAACGTCCGACCCCGCAACCAACTTTGGCATAAGGCCGCTTCCCAATCTTGAAGCGAAATTTGTGTCGGCCAACACGCTTATCCCGTTGGCAGAGAAAGAACCTACATTTAACGCATTTGAAGACTCATATGACGGTACTGAGAGTATTAAGCAAATAAAAGCAAAACTTGCCGAAGCCAATCATAGGCTGTTTCGCGCCAAGACCAATAGTACAAAGCGCAAAATCCGTGAAAAAATCATAGCCATACGCAAAAACTATAGCGAGAAGATAAAAGAGACAGGTGCTGAGCGTGCACGCATGCTGGCCAGCTGGAATATGTTTGACCCCAACAGCACAGCTTGCTTCTTCGATTCCGAATGGATGCTCGGCGTGCCTGACGGCTTCGACATAGTGATTGGTAACCCTCCATACATTCAATTGCAAAACAATGGTGGGCTGCTGGCAAAAATGTATGCCGAATGCGGCTATGAGACGTTTGCGCGCACGGGCGACATCTATTGCCTGTTTTACGAGCGTGGCTATCTGCTGCTGAAGCAGGGAGGACATCTGTGCTATATCACGTCAAACAAGTGGATGCGCGCCGGCTATGGAGAGAAGACGCGAGGCTTCTTTGCCAAGCGTACCAATCCAATGCTGCTGATAGACTTTGCCGGCGTGAAAATCTTTGAAAGCGCCACTGTCGACACCAACATTCTGCTTTTTGCCAAAGCAGCAAACGAGCATAGCACATGGTGTGCCGTGGCCAATAAGCAGAACCAAGATAGCGTAAAGAATTTGAGCGTTTTCGTGCGGCAGTGCGGCTCGGCGTGCGATTTCGGCGGCTCTGACTCGTGGGTGATACTCTCACCCATTGAGCAGAGCATTAAG
>CAVKDU010000082.1:0-6608 GCA_963655175.1 Wujia chipingensis
TTATTACAGTCATAAAAACTTTATAATAGAGTGAAGATTAAAAAAATCCTGGTGTCGCAGCCAAAGCCGACATCTGAAAAATCTCCATATTTCGACCTTGAAAAAAAGTATGGCGTGGAAGTGGTTTTCCGCCCGTTTATCAAAATCGAGGGTCTGACATCAAAGGAATTCCGCCAGTCAAAAGTTTCGATTAGCGACCACACCGCCGTGATATTCACGGCGCGCACGGCCATTGACCACTACTTCAGGCTGTGCAAGGAGCTGCGCTTTGAGGTGCCCGACACAATGAAGTACTTCTGCGTTAGCGAGGCCGTGGCACACTATCTGCAAAAATACATTGTGTACCGCAAGCGCAAAATATTCTTTAGCGAAACGGGCAAGATTCAAGACCTGCTGCCGCTGCTCGACAAGCACAACAAGGAGAACTTCCTGTTCCCCATCAGCGACGTGCACGACAACAAGCAGGCAGTGATTGAGGCCCGCGGGCTCAACTGCACCGAGGCCGTGATGTATCGCACGGTGAGCAACAAGTTCAAGCCCGGCGAGACGTTTGACTACGACATGCTCATATTCTTCACCCCCGCTGGCATCAAGTCGCTCAAGGAGAGCTTCCCCGACTTTGTGCAGGGCGACATAGCCATTGGCGGCATGGGCACGAAGACCATTGAGGAGATCAAGAAGGAGGGCCTGCGCCTCGACATCACCACATCGCCGCAAGCGCCGTCGATGGCCGCAGCCATCGACCAGTACCTAAGCAAGGTGCAGCAGCAGGAGGCATAACCCCGCCGCAAGCGCTTTGCCGGCCTAACGGATAAGAAAGCATAATCAGGGTTTCCAATAGGGAATCCTGATTTTTTTGCGGCAATGCGCCCTGTTACACCGATTTTTTTGTAATTTAGCACTTTTGAAAGCAATGGACACCACATTTCACACCAAGGGCAACCGCCTCTACAAGGCCGAGAAGCTGTGCAGCA
This sequence comes from Wujia chipingensis, assembly GCA_963655175.1. Taxonomy (GTDB): domain Bacteria; phylum Bacteroidota; class Bacteroidia; order Bacteroidales; family Muribaculaceae; genus Sodaliphilus. Next base: position 975 of record CAVKDU010000082.1, read on the forward strand.
CGTCGGCCGTGAGCCGCATGTTTGAGTGCGGCAGCTCGTTCATTGCCTATCCGCTGCGCGTGGTGTGGGCCGAGAGCCCGACGCCGGCGGCAGCCTCCCAGCCAGCCCCCGCGGTGCGGTTTATGATCACCATTCCCAAGAAGCGCGTGCGCCGCGCCGTGAAGCGCGTGCTGCTGCGCCGCCGCGTGCGCGAGGCCTACCGCCTCAGCCGCCACCTCATAGTGCCTGCGCTCAACGAGGCAGGCCGCCACATCGACGTGGCGTTCATCTATCTCGACTCGGCCCCCGCCCCCTACAGCAAAATCAGCGAGCGCATGCAGGAGTCGCTCGGCCGCATAGCCGAGGCCTTGGCCGGGCCGCAAACCAACTGTGATGACACCTCCCAGCCAACCACATAGCAGCATGGCCGGCCGCCTGATTGGGCGGCTGCTGATAGTGCCCATCAGGCTCTACCAGCGGCTTATTTCGCCGCTGTTTCCGCCCGTGTGCCGCTTCACGCCCACATGCAGCCAGTATGCCGTGGAGGCCATAATCAAGCACGGCCCCGTGAAGGGCCTGTGGCTTGCCATTAAACGCATTCTGCGCTGCAACCCCTGGGGCGGCAGCGGCTACGACCCCGTGCCATGACGACACCCCACCCCATCATCACCGACGCCCACACCCACTGCCCCACAGCCGTGCAGGCTGTGATCAGCATAAGTCCCGAGGAGTTCAATCCGCAGCCGGGGCTGCTATACTCGGTGGGCATACATCCGTGGCAGTCGGACGCGCCCGGCGCCGATGCGCTGCTGCCGCTGCTTGAGCGGTGCGCTGGCCACCGTCAGGTGGTGGCCGTGGGCGAGACGGGCCTCGACCCGCTGCGCGGCGCACCGCTCGACGTGCAGCTGTGGCTGATGCAGGCCCACGCGGCCATCGCCTCGGCTGTGGGCAAGCCGCTGGTGGTGCACTGCGTGCGCACGTCGCAGCAGGTGCTGCACCTGTGGCGCGACACTCCAGCCGACAGGCGCACACCATGGATGGTGCATGGATTCCGCGGCAACGAGCGCGTGCTCAAGCCTCTGGCGCAGGCCGGGCTCTACATAAGCTATGGTGTGCGCTTCAACGCCGCCGCCCTGCAAGCCACGCCGCATGGCCAATTGCTGGTAGAGACCGACGACTCGCCGCTGGGCATCGACGCCACGGCCTGCGCCGTGGCCGGGCAGCTGGGCACCACGGCACTGGCGGTGAAGGCGCTGGCACAGGCCAACGCCGCGAAATTCTTCTTTCCCCCGAAAAATCACTAAAACATCACCGTAAAGGCTGAGCCAAGCACCAGCATGTTGATGCTCTCGCCGCTCTGGCGGCTGTGCGACGGCATCAGGCTGTAGTCGGCAAACAGGCGCATGCCATAGTTGCGGTGGGCACGGAATGTGACCGACACGCCGCTGCACAGACCCACTCCGCGCGTCTCGGGCACCGTGGCCGTGCTCAGCGTCATGCGCGGGTAGCGCACAAACAGCCCCAACGCCTTGCAGCCCACCAGCCACCGCGGCGACAGCGGGCAGGAGTAATAGCCGCCCAGGCCCACCGTCACCGCGTCGAACGAGGCCGACTCGGCACTGGTGCCGTTGACCACAATGGTGTTGCCCATCACCGTCACCAGTCCGCCCACGCCGAAGTGGCGGTTGAAAAACCACGCTCCCTCCACGCCGGCAGTGCTGCCCGACGATATGCGGAATGTGGTGGCCTCATCGATGTCGTAGCGGCTGAGCGGCACGTTGAAGCCCACATACAGGCCGGCAAACGACGGCTTGTCGGCCGTGCTGAAGCGGCTGTCGTCGGCATAGCGCGTGATGCCGCGGTTCTTAAACACAAGGTCGGCAATGAAGTAGCCCAGCTCGGTCGACAGAATGCCGATGCCGGCCCCAGTGAGCACATCGCTCAACCAATGCTTGTTGTTGGCCACACGCATAAGCCCCGTGGCCGTGGCGGCCGAATAGGCCCCGATGCTCACCCACGGGCTCAGGTGGCCATACTCCTTACTGAGCATGGTGGCGGCCATGAATGCCGTGGCCGTGTGGCCAGAGGGAAACGAGTGGCTGTTGGAGCCGTCGGGGCGCATCACCTTGGCCGAGTGCTTCACGGTGTTGACCACCGACCCCATTATGGCCGCCGACATGGCACATGAGGCCGTCATGCGCCCCCACGAGCTGCGGCTGGGCACGCCGGCCACCTTAAGGCCCAGCATCACCGCGCCGGGCGAAAACTGCAGGTAGTCGTCGAAGTGGCGGCTGAACGATGGCATATACTCGTTGCGCAGGCTGCGAAAGCGGCGGTCGTTGTGCCTCACAGCCAAGCCGCCGGCTATGAGCGGCACGCCAATGTGGGTCATTTGGCAAAAGCGCGACTGGGCAAACCGTGTGAGCACGCCCGCCCGCTGCGCCTTGGCAGCGGCAACGCGGGCCGTGTCGGCTGCCGCTGTGGCCGCAACAGAGTCACCGCTTTGCGCCCGCGCCACGGCGGGCTCGGCAAGCACGACAATGGCGGCGCACACCACGGCGGTGGCGCGCGCCAAGTTTTTTGCAATAGGATTCATTTCTCTGTCATTACTTTTTTGTTGGTTCAATTTCACTTCACCAGCATCACAATGCTGCCGCACGTTATCAGCACAGCCCCCAGTATCACCCTCGGGCTGGGCGGCTCGCGCAGCAGCAGAAACGAGAGAATTATGGTGAGCACCACGCTCAGTTTGTCGATCGGGGCCACACGCGACACATCGCCCAGCTGCAGCGCCTTAAAGTAGAATAGCCACGACAGCCCCGTGGCCACGCCCGACAGCACCAGAAACACCCACGTGTGGCTGCTCACCGAGCGAATTTCGCTCTCGTGGTTGCCCACCACCACTATGCCCCACGTTATAATCAGGATTATGGTGGTGCGGATGGCCGTCGCCAAGTCGGAATTAATGTCTTTTACGCCAATTTTGGCAAACATTGCCGTCAGAGCCGCAAACAGGGCCGACAGCAGTGCATACACTTTCCACATCGTTTCTATTGTTATGCTTATATATAATTAAACTCTATCGGCCGAAAATATTATGCCGCGCAGGGCAAAAAAAATGCCAGTGGCGCTCACGCCACTGGCTATGCATTGCATTAGCAGGCCCGTCACCGACCGGGGCGGTAGCCCGTGTAAGGCATAAGGCTCGGACTGTGGCTGAGCACCAGGTAGCCCACGCGGTCGAAGTCGTAATAAAGCCTATCGTTGATGCCGTCTTCATACCACAGCGTGAGCGTGTTGCGCCCGCTGTCGCTCCACTCAAACCTCACGCTCACCCACTGGCGATAGTCGTTGTAATAGCTGTAGATGCCCGTGCCGTTGTCATAGAACGAGTATTGGTCGATGTTATACTCGTCAAGGTTGTATTCACCCTCGCTGTCGCCGGCATACTCGGCCGTCCAGGTGCCAGCCACGTAGGAGTAGTAGCCGTCGTCGGGCTCACACGAAGTGAGCGCCACAGTGGCAGCCAGCGCCACCATCATCATCATTATGCGGTTGTAAACTTTTCTCATTGTTCAAAGTGTTTAGCGGTTGTTGTTATTTTTGTCGTTCTGACACCTTGAGTGGTGCAATGGTTTAACGGCCGCAGTTATTTTTGCATAAAATAGGCTGCACCTCGGCACAGACCGAAATCGGGCGTGGCTCGTTTCGGTGCTCTGCGCTCGGTTTGCGCTATTTTTGCTGATTTTTGAGCAAATCGCGAATCTCGGTCAGCAGTTTCTCCTCGGCGCTGGGCTCGGCGGGGGCCGGAGCGGCCTCCTCCTCTTTCTTCTTGTGGGTGAACTTTGAGATGGCTTTCACCATAAGGTATATGCAGAAGGCAATGATCAGAAAGTCGACCACATTTTGCACAAACGCGCCATAGGCAATGCTGGCGCTGCCCACGGTCAGCTTCAGGCCGGTGAAGTCGATGCCGCCGGTGAGCATACCTATCACAGGCATAATCACATCGCTCACGAGCGAAGTCACTATTTTGCCAAACGCGCCGCCAATGATTACACCAACGGCCATGTCGACCACATTGCCCTTCATGGCAAACTCCTTGAAATCCTTTAGAAATGCACTATTTTTCATATCGTTGTTTTATGTTTAAAATTTTCGCTGATAGGTGATTAGTCCACCAACTATTAAACTTTATTAATTAGGGAAATATTTCCTCAAATTTTTTATAGCGGCTACCACCTAAATACTGAAAAATATATTACTTTTGCAGTTGGAAACTTTGGGTGCGGTGCAAGCCTCCGCCCAAAGCTTGCGCAAAGATACATAATTATAATTAGAATAAAATTTTCTAACCAATTAATTTATTTAATATTATGGGTAAAATTAAAATCGGTATTAACGGCTTTGGACGTATCGGCCGTTTCGTTTTCCGTTCAACTCTTGAAGACGCCAACAAAGACGACGTTGTAGTAGTAGGTATCAACGACCTGCTGCCTGTTGACTACATGGCTTACATGCTGAAGTATGACACAATGCACGGACGTTTCGACGGCACTGTTGACTACGATCTCGAGAAGAAGCAGCTGATCGTGAACGGCAACGTGATCCGCGTTACTGCCGAGATGGATCCCGCCAACCTGAAGTGGGACGAGGTAGGTGCTGAGTATGTTGTTGAGTCTACTGGCCGCTTCCTCACTATGGACCTCGCTGAGAAGCACCTCAAGGCAGGTGCCAAATATGTGGTTCTCTCTGCTCCCTCTAAGAAGGGCGAGGATGGCCGTCAGGCCGACATGTTTGTTTGCGGCGTGAACACCGACAAGTACGCTGGCCAGACAATCGTGTCTAACGCATCTTGCACCACCAACTGCTTGGCTCCTATCGCCAAGGTTCTCAACGACACATTCGGCATCGAGAACGGTCTTATGACTACAGTTCACTCTACTACCGCTACACAGCGCACAGTTGACGGTCCTTCTCTGAAGGATTGGCGCGGTGGCCGTGCTGCCAGCGGCAACATCATCCCCTCTTCTACAGGCGCTGCCAAGGCTGTGGGCAAAGTTATCCCCGAGCTCAACGGCAAGCTCACTGGTATCTCGATGCGTGTCCCCACTCTCGATGTATCGGTAGTTGACCTGACTGTGAACCTGAAGAAGGCTGCCACTAAGGAAGACATCTGCAAGGCAATGAAGACTGCCAGCGAGACTAACCTAAAGGGCATTCTGGGCTACACGGAGGACAAGGTTGTTTCGAGCGACTTCCTCGGCTGCCCGCTCACTTCTATCTTCGACGCTGACGCCGGTGTATACCTGACCGACAAGTTCGTGAAGGTGGTTTCTTGGTATGACAATGAGATTGGCTACTCTCACAAGGTGGTTGACCTCATCAAGATCATGAAGAAGCACAACGGCTAATTCTACCGACGATAAGTCAATTTAGATAAAGGTCTTAATCTCAAGCGGCCTCGCCAATCGCGGCGAGGCCGCTTCTTTTTTGCCTAAACTTGCACGAAAATAGCCGCTGAATGTTGCTTAATTGAAACATTTGGTGTAACTTTGCCAACGCTTTAGGGCAACTGCCCTCAAAGCGCGCAAAAGCGCGGTCCTATAGCTCAGTTGGTTAGAGCACCTGACTCATAATCAGGGAGTCCTTGGT
>CAVKDU010000083.1:0-6111 GCA_963655175.1 Wujia chipingensis
AGGATTTCTCTTTGCCGTATGACACAGAGAAATCCTAATGACCGATTTGGGTTTAAGTGAATGGATTTCTTGCAAAGTGTCATCTACGTTAAATTTACCTGTAAAGTCTGTATCTATTGTCAATTGTTGAGAAACATATAATTGAGACCCACTTTCTGTTTCACGGCCAATATATGCATACCCACAATGTATTTTTCTTTTCCTTTCTTTTAAATCTAAAAAGTCCAGCGATATTGGGTGCTCTGATGGGGATATAATAACACTATCAATATCATTTTTTTCATTTCGAAACTCGTCATTGTACGAATAGTTCAACTTTAAAGAAGTCAATTTATTGCCCAAAACCAATGTTCTAATCTTGTCCCAAATCGAAAATGTGGCCCAGCTGAGCCCTCTACCAATGTATAAATATTCTATTTTTTTACTTATGAATGGACGTTCTCTACAGTACAGTTCTGAGTCCGAATCTTCAATTTTGATGATACTGCTTGGTATTGCATACGGACCTATATAACGCACACTGCTTGGTATGGATATTGATCTCAGTCTTTCGCAACCACTAAAGGCCCGTTCGCCAATATCTTCCACCCCATTCGGGATAAACACAGATGTCAAGTTTGTGCAATCCCCAAAGGACCAGTCGCCTATACTGGTCACACTACTCGGGATGGATACAGATGTAAGACTTTCACATTCTGAAAAGGCTTCGTAGCCGATATCAGTCACTCCGTTCTGAATAGATACGGAGTCCAGACGTCTGCACCCATAAAACGCTTGTCCGTTTATACGATCCACACTGCTCGGAATGGTAACAGACGTTATACTTGAGCACCCTTTAAAGGCAGCTTTGCCTATGTCCTTCACTCCATTCGGAATAGATACGGAAGTCAAGCGACTGCAATTGTTAAAGGCGTAGTCTCCTATGCGTTCCACTCCGTTCAGGATTGACGCGGACGACAGATAGGAACAACTATCAAAGGCTTCGTAGCCTATCTCTTTCACGCTGCTCGGGATGGATACAGATGTCAAAGCATTGCAGTGATAGAAAGCATGGCCAGAAATTGCCGTCACACTCACATCCTTGCCCTTGTGTTTTACAGCTTCGGGTATCACAACATTTCCTTTATATTTAGTTTCCCCACTTGTTATCGCACATTCGGCGGGGTCAAGGTTCGTCACCTTGAAGTACATGCCATTATACTCAAAGTCATAGTCGTACGCATTGGCATTAACGGTGCTAAACGCAATTGCCGCGATTAGCAGCATCGCTCTTAATATGATTTTCATAACTTAAGTTTTAAAAGATAAAATCGGAGCATGGGCCGATGGCATAGTTTGGGCTATTGCGAAACTTTGCTTATGTCCATGGTCCAAAATAAAAGAATTAGTTAATTAACTCATTGCCGTGATCAAGCACCATGCTTCATGGCATTTGTCAGCACTGCAATTTTAGCCTGCTCTGCAGACTTGATCAGCTCATTGTCGCCATCGCCACTCATAGTGATTACGATTGACTTTAAACGACCTTCCAAAATGATTTTCTTCAGCTGGGCGAGAAACACCTCTGTTTGGGCTTTATTAATGTCCATTGTTAATTTATTATGCCTCATGGCTCACAAACTCGGCGTTAAAAGATAAAAAAGCGTGAGAGCCTTACTTGTTGCCTGCTCCACGCATAGAGGCCCTGGTATTGCCCATCTCAGTAGAACAGACAACTTGCAGAAGCCTCACGCAGAATATATGGTATGCTCCCAAGGCCAGACTCTCGCCCGGCACCGGGATGAATACACATATCCGCAGAAAGCCATCTACCCGTTGTCTCATTCTTGACTGAGATTTTGAAATTTACCAGATTTCTATGCGTCAAGAAAGAGCGTCAAGTAAACGCCTTTTAATTAATTATATGTCTGCCGACCCACCCTCATGGCCCACGACTGGGCTTCTGCGTGCAGTCAGCACGCTGCAAATTTAGCGATAATTATTGACATTCAAAAACGTTTTTCGGGGGTGCGCAGATAGGGTGCGGAGCGGGGGTGTAACTTTGCGGCAACTTGGCTGCGGGGCGGTGCCGGGGGGTTGCACAATCGGTTGGGATTGTGTATCTTTGCGGCCGCCTCGGGGCAACTATATTAACTCTTATGCAATGCTGAAACTTACAGCCCACATATTATCGGTAACGACTTGGCGCCATAGCTATCAAAGCTGGGGCTGGAGCTGCTTTTACTTCGTGTTTGGCAGTTACCAACGCTATGGACTATGCCGGCGCTACTGTGACGGGCGGGTGAGTTGATTCTGAAACAAGCACACGCAGCACACACAATCAGCAGCAAGAAATCAAGGGTCGGAAAGTCCACACACGCAAAGCTTTCCGGCCCGCATTTTTTGTGCCCTGCCCCACCCCCAGTTTCTTGCCGGGCGGCACGGCACTTCGAAAATAAAAAACTCAATATGGACAACGATTTTTACCACAGCCATGCCAGTAAACAAAAACGCTCTTATAAGATACAAAACCCTCGACAGATGCTTGAGGAACAAATACCGACGGTGGACTCTCGACGACCTTGTGGAGGCCTGCTCGGATGCGCTCTATGAGATGGAGGGCATCACCCGCGGTGTGTCGGTCAGGACGGTGCAGGCCGACCTGCAGGTGATGCGGTCGGACAAACTCGGCTACAACGCACCAATTGAGGTGTACGACAACAAATTCTACCGCTATGCCGACCCTGACTACTCCATTTCCGACTCGCCTATCGACGAGGACATGTATGAGCTGGTGGCGGAGGCCGTCGACAAACTGAGACAGTGCGACGCACAAGGCATCCCGTCGGACCTCGACGCGCTGCTCGCACGGGTGAGGGAAAAGCTGATGCTGCTCCTGTGAAAAAAGCCGGAGGCCCGCGGGCCTTCGGCTTTATCGTTGTGTTGCGGGAGGCGGACTCGAACCACCGACTTCAAGCTTATGAGGCTTGCCAGCTACCACTGCTAACATCCCGCATGTGGTCGGGGCGGCAGGACTCGAACCTGCGAAGCCGTGAGGCGGGAGATTTACAGTCTCCTGCGATTGCCGCTACGCGACGCCCCGATGTTATTTTCTTGGCAGGAGCAGAAGGGTTCGAACCCACGACCTTCGGTTTTGGAGACCGACGTTCTGCCAACTGAACTATACTCCCTTGTGTGTGTTTGTTTCGTGGACACTCGTGGAATCGAACCACATTCTCAGGATTTTCAGTCCTGCGCATACACCAAGTCTGCCAAATGTCCGAGTGGCGGGAGCGGGGTTCGAACCCACGACCCTCTGCTTGCAGGGCAGATGCTCTGAACCATCTGAGCTACCCAGCCATTGCGGAAGCAGAAAGATTCGAACTTTCGGAGCCTTGGTTTTGGGCTCGGCGCGTTAGCAATGCGCTGGTTTAGACCGCTCACCCATGCTTCCTTTGTTTGATTTGACGATGCAAAGTTACACCCCCGCCCTGCACCCTATCTGCGCACCCCCAAATTTTCTTAAAAAAACACCTTGAATGATGCCTCCAAGCCCCTGGTGCCACTGATGCGTAGGTGGGGGTTAATAGATTATGTTGCGGGCGGAGAAGCCTTGGCGCAGATATTCGCCGTCGAACACCAGCGACGACTCGCAATAGCGTGGGTTGGCGTAGTTGCGCATGTATATTTCAAGCACTTTCGCATCGCGGTTGTACAGGTAGTTGCTGCATTTGCAGTCGGCACCACGGTCTCTGCTCCTGGTGAAATACACGTGCGGGATGTGGGCAAACGGGATGTCGTCGATGTCAACAAAATGCTCTTTGCAGTAGTCGTTGACGGGCATGAGCGCCACAAAGCCTATGCGTCTTATGCCCGCGTCAAGGGTGAGGTCGAGCATTCGCTTCACCTCTTCTTTGCTGTCGATGTAGCCCTTTATCAGGTTGCAGCTGAAATTCACCTTTTGCTTGTCGACGCCATCGAGTTGCAGCATTCCGGCCGGCAGCTCGCACCCATACAGTTCTGCAAGGCGCCGGGCGTCGTAGTGGTGCAGCGACATGGAGATGCTGTCCCACCGCCTGTGGCGCATCAGCGCTTGGGCTTGCGGCGTGGCGCCGTTGGTGTTGAGGTGCAGGTGCACATCGCATAAGTTTTCCCTTTCCACGGCATCGAGTATGCTCAGCACCAAGGGCGACGCCACCGACGGTTCGCCGCCGGTGATGTTCACGCGGTTCACCACAATTCCCTTATCCCTTATCTCGTGGATGATGCGTATCAGCTTGTCGACGTTGAATGCCGAAGCCGGGCTCTTGCACCCGGCGTTGCTGCAAAACGGGCAATGGGCGTTGCAGCCCTTGGTGACTTTCACAAACAGGTTGACGCAAGGGGCAATCGGATGCCCCTCGATGCCCATCACATTGCAGCCTTTTCTCTTTATCAGTATGTAGCTGTTGAAAATCTTCATTCGTTGTTGTGGCCGTCCTTGTTGGCGAGTCCTTTCTTCTCCTTGGTTATAAAGCGAATCTTTTCTTCTTCGCTGTCAAACTCCATTTTTCCGCCAAAACAGAAATTGCAATAATACACGGGCAGCGTCATGTCGGATTTCGGCAAAAACAACAGCTGGCGGCTGAAATCTTCATCCGCACCGCTGCCTAGCATTTCATACTTGGAATCGGTGGCCAAAAGATTACAGGCTATCCCGATTTCAAAGAACTCCGGGTAGCTGCCCTCACCGCACGATTTGCTGAATGCCCTGACAGTGCCTTCTGACCGATCGACATATACAGGTGCCGACCCCACCTTCTTTGGGAAAAAAACCTCTTCGTGGCAGGGGAAGTCGGGCTTGAAATCCTTTGCGATGGTGGCCTCCAAGCCGATGGCCTTCACCGATGCCTCGTGGTTTCTGAACATGTATTGCTCGAGCAAGTCGGGGTCAATGGAATTGTTGGGGGCAATTTCGTTCCAGGCTTGCATTATGCCACTCGAAAAAAAACTAAGCGGATACCAGCGGCCCGCAGTGTCAACCATCCTATAATATGCTGGGGTTATGGTCTTTTCTAAGTCGCTGAGAATTTGGTCGGGCGAGGTGTAGCGCCGGAAATCGTTGAAGTAGCTGATCAGCTTCCATATTTTAGCATAACAGTAGCGACACATGGCATTGTCCCAGTTTTTCTCAAACTGCGGCATGGCGAAGTTCTGCAGAAAGGCGTCCCTGTTCAATTTTCCGTCTGCAAACGCCGACGGCGAGTGCAGTGCGTCGGCAATAAGCAGGTAAGCCTTGCCCGAAATTGCGGCATCGTTTTGTTTTTGCGCACGGATGCGTTCCGCTTCAGCCACGGCGTCTTCGCTGTTGCTGAAGCGCTGCCGCTCCTGCTCGTTCATGCTAAGTACGTAGTCGTTCCAGGCGCGTACATGATCGTAATGCTCCAGCAGTTTGTTTTGCGCACGGATGTAATTCCATACAGCCGTCGCGGCGTCTTTGCCGTTGCTGAAGTGCTGCTGCTCGTTCATGCTGATAAGCACGTCGGCCATGGTGCGCACCTCTCCGTAATGCTCCAGCATTTCGGCCTTGTAGATGGCGTTGTCTTTACATGCGTTGGCGTTTGACTTTTGTGTTGTCATAATTATTTAAGTGTGTAGTCGGTGTTTGGATTAATCGTAGAGCAAAGATACTCTTTTTCTTGCATTATTGCGCGGAAGTGAATAACTTTGGCGGTGAAAGATTTTTTTCAATTAACTAAAAATGTAATACGGATATGAGCAATACTAAAATCCCAGGTCTCAGTTTCTCGTGGCGGCGCGCTCTGGGCATCACCAAAATGAAGCGTGAGTTCACCAAGGCCACAGGCGTGCCCACCACCAAAGCCGGCATCGAGCGCAAAATAGGCGGCGCCATAGTCAACGCCATCTTCAAGAAGCGATAGCCGCCCACACGGTGCGCGGGAAAGTGGCAATCACACGGCGCGTCAGTGGGTGGTGAATCGCTTGCCACAAAGCATGAAAGCGCAATATTGTATTAAAACACACAAAATCAATTATTTAGTGTAGGGACGCGGCATGCCGAGAGCACTGAAAAAGTGGCAATCCCTTTAGGGATTGGATATGTGTAGGCAGGTATGCAGCGGAGGCGCAGCC
>CAVKDU010000084.1:0-6086 GCA_963655175.1 Wujia chipingensis
CATTGAATATCAGTGATTTAATGGTGAATGTTAAAATTTTCTTGGGACAGCCGTGCGGTATGCCGCGTCCCTACATTTAACTGATTATTAGTGTGTCATGTTGTGATTGTGGGGCTTGGTCTTAAACTTTAAACCCTCAACTTTCAACTGTAAACTTTCAACAGTAAACCTTACAAAATCAATACCACTGCACGCCGTTGCTGTAGCTTGAGCGCTTGTCATACTTCACATCGCTCAGGATGCTCGACTTCACGGCAATGTGGAAGTTGTAGCTCTTATACGGACCCACGGGCACAAAACTTGCGCTCATGGTGAAGCAGTGCAAGTCGCGCGACACCGAGCAGTTCATGTAGGCAATCTTGCCCGTGTCGAAGTTGTAGCTTGCCGAGAACGAGAAATTCCAGTTCTTGGTGGGGCGGATGCTGCCGTTTATGCTCAGGTTTTGCGTCCACTTGCCGTTATACTCCATCTTCTTTTTGTTAAACGTGCCGTAGCCATACGACATCGAGTAGTTGGCCGTGAGGCTCCACGGGAACGACCATTCGGCATAGCCGTCGCGGTCGAGTTTCAGGTCGGAGTCTCCCGACTGCTGCTTGTTGGGGTCGCTGGAGTTCTGGTCGTCGTCTTGGCGGTCGCTGTTGGCATTGCGGTCTTTGTCGTTGCCGTTTGCCGTGCCCGAGTTGCGCCGTCCGCGGCCAAAGAGGTTGCGGAAGGTGTCGTTGTTGATGGTGTAGCTAAACGACGTGCCCGTGCTTGCCAGGCGTCCCCAGCCTCCACCGTGAAACAAGCGCAGCTTGTTCACCCTCACGGGGTTGCCATACTCGTTGAGCTCATATTTATACACGTCCCACGTGGCGCTCAGGTTCAGGTTGAATCCCTTGGTGAGGCGCAGCAGCATCGACGTGCCCAGATTGCTCCACCGCATCGAGTCGGCTGCGAAGTTGTAGCTCTGGCTCAGACTCAGGTTCTCGATTATCGACACCTTTTTGTAGCCAGTGCTGTCCTGGTCGCTGCGCACCTTGGCCTCGATGTTGTTGGCCACGTTAAACGACACCATGCCGCTGCGTCCGCTGGGGGCTGAGCCAAACAGCCCGTGCGAGAAGTAAGAGTATTTTTGGTCGTGCGTCACGCCGCTGGCGTCGGTGTAGCTGTAGTTGCCATAGTATCCCCAAAAGCGCGAGCTGAAGTCGGGCGCAGCCGAGAACGAGATGGTGGGCGTGATCACGTGGCGAATGGTCTGCACCTTGCTGCCAAGGAACTTCAGCGGCTTGAAGAAGCCATACAGCTTGGTGCCCAGCGACAGCGAGAAGTTGAAGTCAAACACGTTGTAGAAGTTGTAGGTGGTGTCGCGCACCACCGCGCTGGCGTTGGGGTCCCACATTTGGCGTATTTTGCTGGTGTACATGCGGTCGTTGAGCGTGATCGACGGGGTGACGTTGATGTACTTAAACAGCGAGAATGTGGCCGAGATGGGCACCGTGTGCGACATGCCGTTGCGCCAGTCCTTCACAAGACTCTTTTTGAAAAACACGTTTTCCTTGGCTGTGAGCGAGTTCTGGAAGCGGCCGCTGTAGCTCAGTTTTATCTTTTCATACCACCGCTCTTCGCCCACCATCTTCTTGCGCTTGAACGGCGCCGTTTGCGACATGGTGAGCGTGAAGTTGGGGAACGACACCGCCAGCGTCGAGTCGGCGGCGCGCTGCGTTATGCTTGCTGTGGTCGACAGGCTCCACTTCGAGTTGGGAAACTTGTAGCTCAGATTCACCGTGCTGCTCTTGGTGTTTTCTGTGAAGCTGTTGCTGTAGTAGTCGTCCAGATTGTTGCGCGAATATCCGCTGGTGGCAAAGTTCACACTGGCCGAGAAGTTCATGTTGGGGTTGGCCTTGGTGTTTTGCGAGTGTGTCCAGTTCAGGCTGAAGTTTTTCATCTTCATGTAGTCGGCCTCGCCCTTGTCGCCGGTGATGGTGGTGAGGTAGCTCACATTCACGCTGCCCTGGTATTTATACCGCTTCACATAGCTCGACTGGGCCGTCACGCCCCACGAGCCGCGGGTGTAGATTTCGCCCGTCAGGGCCAGGTCCACATATTTGTTGATGGCAAAGTAGTAGCCGCCGTTGCGCAGATAAAAGCCGCGGTTGTAGTCCTCGCCAAAGGTGGGGATGAGCACGCCGCTGCTGTATTTGCTGCTGAAGGGGAAGAAGCCGAACGGCACAGCCACCGGCAGCGGCAGGTCTTCGAGCACCATATAGGCCGGGCCGGTCACCACATCCTTCTTGGGGCGCACCTTGCCCTTGGTCAGCTGAAAGTAGAAGTGGGGGTTGTCGTGGTTGTCGCAGGTGGTGTAGCGGCCGTTTTGGATGTAGTACTCGTCGTTTTCCATCTTTTTGGTGATGCCGCCCGTCAGGTAGCCTTCGCCCTGCTCGGTCATTATGCCGGTGATGTAGCCCTTTTTCGACTTGAAGTTGTAGCGCATGGTCTTTGACTCATAGTCGCCGCTGGGGTCTTTAAACAGCGGGTTGCCCTTCAGCTCGCCTGTGGAGTCGGGCACGCCCACGGCATACACCTGGCTGCTGTCCATGTTCATCTTTATCTGCTCGGCGCTGAGGCTAATGGTGTTATACTTGATGTCGCTCGAGCCATACATGCGCGCGTCGCGCTTGCCATAGAACACCATCGAGTCTTTGGCCGAGAACTCCACCACGTGGTCGAGGTCCACCTCGTGCCGCTTGAAGTGCGACGTGTCGGCCATCGCCGAGTCGGCCTTGGCCCGCTTGCGCGCGGTGGTGTCGAGGGCCACCGCGGTCGAGTCGCCGCCGTTGTAGGCCACAATGGCCGGCCCGTCGTCGGGGGTGCGGCGTGAGCCGCTGCCGCTTTGCGCCGCAAACACTTGCAGCACGCATGCGGCGGCAACAGCGAGCGGCAGCACCCTTGCGCCGCCTATGTCCCTTAGCCAATGCCTCACGTGAAACATAGATGCAAAATTAAGCAATTCCCTCTATTCAGCACCAATGTGCAGCCATAATTATTGTTATAAAGCGGCCGCGCCGCCGTTTTTCAGCTCGGCGTCGAGGCTCGCATAGTCGGGCTCGCCGAAAATTCCGGCCATTTGGTCAAACCGTTCGATGGTGCCGCTGCCAAACTTGGCCAGCTGGCGGCGCACGTCGCCGATGGGCTTGGCGGGCGCTATGCGCGACTTGCTGTAGAACTTGTCGGCATAGCACACGGCCTTCTCCTCGAGGCTCAGCGGCAGCATGTCGCGGTGGGGCAGGGGCAGGCCCTGCTCGGCTATCTCCTGCGCCGTGAGTCCCGCCCCAGTGTGGCGCTCGCACACCAGCGCGTGGCGAAACAGGCCCAGCCCGTCGAGCATTTGCCGGCCTATGATGCCGTGGCAAATGTAGGGCTCGGTGCCGTGGCAGTGAATCGACGGTGCGTCGGTGCGCACTATGCCTATGTCGTGCAGCATGGCAGCCTCCACCACAAATTCGGTGTCAACCGGCATGCCGCTCTCGGTCAGCCGGTCGCACAGCTGCCGGGCCAGCAGCGCCACCTGGTGGCTGTGGGCCGTGAGCAGGCGGTATAGCGCGTCGCCCTCGGTGTAGTATCGCAGCAATATGCTTTTGTAGTCAATCATCTTCGTTCGTCTTTTTGAAAAAAGCACAGGCGGAATCGTGTGTGCCGATACCGCCTGCGTCATATATGGTTCTACCTATGCGGGTGTGCCTGGTTGCGCGGTGCAAGCACCATTAGTCGAGCACTTTCACCCAGCCGTGCTTGTCGGGTTCGTCGCCCTTCTGAATAGCCAGCAGGTGGTGATAGAGCTGCGTGGTCACGGGGCCGGGCTTGCCGTCCTTGGCAATCTTATACACAATGCCGTTGTCCATGTCGGCCACCTCGCTGATGGGCGCAGCCACGGCGGCTGTTCCGCACTCGGCGGCCTCCTCTACGTCGGCCAGCTCCTCAAACCGCATGGGGCGGCAGTCCACGGCCAGACCCATGTCCTTGGCTATCTGCTGCAGGCTCTTGTTGGTCACCGACGGCAGAATCGAGTTGCTCTTGGGAGTGATATAGGTGTTGTCCTTAATTGCAAAGAAGTTGGCGGGGCCGCACTCGTCGATGTATTTCTTCTCCTTGGGGTCGAGGAAGAGCACTGCCGAGTAGCCAGCCGCATGGGCGCGCTCGGTGGCTGCAAGGCCGCCGGCATAGTTGCCGCCCACCTTCCAGCGGCCGGTGCCGCATGGGGCGGCGCGGTCATACTCGCGGTAAACGGCCACCTTAGTGGGCTTGAAGCCGTCCTTGAAGTACGGGCCCACGGGGGTCACAAATATTATCAGAGTGTATTCGTCGGAGGGGCGCACGCCCACGCGCGGCGTGATGCCCACCTCCACGGGGCGGATGTAGAGCGAGCTGCCGCACTCGTAAGGCGGCACAAAGCGCTCGTTGAGGCGCACCACCTTCTCCACCATCTCCAGGAATTTGTCGGCTGGAATGGGCTCCATCATCACGCCGCGCGCGCTTCGCTGAATGCGCTGAGCGTTCTCGTCGGGGCGGAAAATGCGTATCTTGCCATCGCGGCCGCGGAATGCCTTCATTCCTTCAAATATCTCTTGACCATAATGCAGGCAGGTGGCTGCAATGTGCAGACTGATGTATTCTGAGTCCGACACTTCAATTTCACCCCACTTGCCGTCTTTGAAAGTGCATCGCACGTTGTAGTCGGTCTTGATGTAGCCGAATGGCAGGTGCGACCAGTCGATGTTTTCGTTGTTTGCCATTTTTACTTTTTTCTTCTGCTGAATGTTTTGCCGTTTTATATAGATGTAGGGCACACTGCCTGCGCAAAATCCGTTCCGCTTGTAGCGTGGATGTCGGGCGCGCGTCAGAGTGCCACTTTCTGCGTTAAATTACCAATCTTCACAATGTAGATGCCGCGTGCAAGCCTCAGCTCCGACGTGCCGGCGCCTATGGTGGCTTGCGACACCAGTTGGCCGAGAATGGTGAACACCCTCACCTGTATGCGCCGCGGCGTCTTTATCGCTATCACTCCATTGCGGCCATAAATCTCAATGCCGTCGGCCAGGCGCGGATCGGTGAGGCTGCGTCCCGCCACTTCGCGTTTCGCCTCCTGCCAGCGCAGTTTGGCGCTTGCGCCGCCAGTCCACACCATCGCACTCAGTGCAATTGCGATTATGACCAAAAATCTGCTCATCAAATGTAAGTGACGTCTATTTCTTATATTTTCATTGCAAAGTTACGATATAAAAGCGTTAAAAGCAAATGCCCGCCCGCCATCGCACCGCGGCATCGTTACCGCCCCGCCTGCCGCCGTGGCAAAAATCCCGCCCGACTGCCCCAATCCGGCTTAATTAACGGGAAAAATGTGAAAAACACTCCTCAAAATACATGGAAACGCGTGAAAAAACCTACCTTTTGTGGTATGGAATTGCGTGAAAAGACTTCGATAATTGCTTGATAATCATTAGGAATATCTGTGTTTTACGCACGTCAGTGGCATTATATTCGTTTAGCACAACCCCGCTTACGGAAAAAACGGCAAAAAAAGCAGCGAAAACTTTGTGGTTAACGCAATTATGCCTACCTTTGCACCGCTAAAATATATTTTTAATTAATTAAACGTAACGAAGAATGTACTTAGATTCAGAGAAAAAGAAAGAGATCTTCGGCACCTACGGCAAAAGCAATACTGATACTGGTTCTCCCGAGGCCCAGATTGCATTATTCTCAGTCCGTATTGCCCATTTAACTGAGCACCTCAAGTTAAATCACAAAGATCATACTACTCAACGCGCTCTTAAGATGCTTGTAGGTAAGCGTCGTCGTCTGCTTGATTACCTCATCAAGACCGACATCAACCGCTACCGTGCAATCATCGCCAAGAAGGAGCTGGGCATCCGCAAATAAGCAGCCGCCCATCACTCCGCCCGCGAGCGGTAAAAAGAATCCAAGCGCCGTCCACTCAAAGTGGCACGGCGCTTTTTTGGTATGCTCGGCATGAGCATTGTCTAACGGGTGGAAGTCCCGAGTAAGCCCTAATAGCGGGAATTACATAGCCAAAGGCAAGGGTGTTC
>CAVKDU010000085.1:0-5972 GCA_963655175.1 Wujia chipingensis
AATGAGACCGTAGCCCAGGGCAACGCCCTGGGTATGGGCAAACGGCGACATTGCGCCCTGAAGGGGCAAAAGCATTATACCTTATGCAACGCCCAAGGCTCGTGTGGCGGATACGTGCGGACTGAATGGCAAATCTTTTGCTCTTTCAGAGCGCGCCAGGCGGTCGGCGCATACACCCAGGGTGTCGCTTCGCTTGCCCTGGGCTATGGTCTTGTTGGGCCTCCAGCCCGCCATTGTCGCTGAATCCATCACTTATGGTGGCGGTTAGGGGCGCGGGGCGTTGGCGGTGTGGGGGAAAATGGTTATCTTAGCACTGCGAATTGACAATTTTGTGTTTTTATTATTAAAACTGATTCTGCTATATGATGAAATTAAGACCTGTGCTGGCGGTGGCCGTGGCGGCGCTGACGGCTGTGAACTGCTTCGGCTGGGGCAAAAAAGGACATGATGTGACGGCTCGCATTGCCGAGTGCCACCTTACGGCCAAGACTATGCAGCGCGTGACGGCCGCGCTCGATGGTAAGTCGATGGTGTATTGGGCCAATTGGCTCGATGACGCCAGCAACAACATTGACGGATACAAGCACACCAAGACGTGGCACTACAAAAATGTGGACGAGGGGCAGACTTATGAGTCGATGCCGCTTAATGAAAAGGGTGATGTGGTGCGAGCCATCAACGAGCAGACGGCGCGTCTGCGCTCGGGCAAGTTGAGTCACGACGAGGAGGCGCTGGCGCTGAAGATGCTAATCCACTTTGTGGGCGACATGCACCAGCCTATGCACTTGGGCCACCTCACCGACTTGGGCGGCAACACCACCAAGGTGTATTACTTCGGCCGCGAGACCAATCTGCACTCGGTGTGGGACAATGATCTGCCTGAGGCCGTGCACAAGTGGAGCTACACCGAGTGGCAGCAGCAGATAGACCGCCTCGGCGACGATGAGTGCAGCCGCATAGCCGCTGGCACGCCCGACGACTGGGCGCGGCAGACTCTGGATCTCACTCGCCGCGTGTATGCCATGACTCCTGCGGGCACGCGCATCAGCTATGCCTATCTGGTGGACGCGCGTGAAATCGTTGAGCGTCAGCTTGAGGCCGGCGGTCTGCGTCTGGCTTGGCTGCTCAACAGCATCTACGACAAGTGATCTTGTTCTTTTCCAGCGAAAAAATATTGCGGCGGCCGTATATCATTGGCCGCCGCTTGTGCGTTATATATTGACGGGGCCTTTGTGGACCCCCATGTTGAACTAATGATATAGATTTATACGCGATATGAAGGTATTGAAGTTTGGCGGCACTTCGGTGGGCACACCGCAGAGCCTGCGCAATGTGAAGATGGTGGTGGAGGGCCTTAAGGAGCCTGCCATAGTGGTGGTGTCGGCACTGGGCGGCGTCACCGATTTGCTGATAAAGGCTGCCGACAGTGCGGCCGCTGGCGACGCCGACGGATGCGAGGCCACGCTGAAGCAGATTGAGGCACGTCACGCCGATGTGATTGACGCCCTTGTGCCGCCCGAGCGCCACGCCGATGTGGAGCATTTGGCGCAAAAGCTGCTCGACGACCTGCGCGCAACGCTGGGCCAGGTGCGTGAGGCCAAGAGCCTTGAGCCGCCCGTGCAGTGCCGCGTGGTGAGTTTCGGCGAGGCGCTGTCGTCGATGATCATCAGCCACATCATCGACGGTGCCGTATATTGCGACTCGTTCCGCTTTATCAAGACGCGCCGCGGCGCCGATGGCCGCAATGTGGCCGACCTTGAGCTGTGCAACCGCCTTGTGGCCGACCAGTTCAGTGCGTTTCACGCCCGCGTGGGCGTGGCGCCCGGTTTTGTGGCCACCGATGCCGATAGCGGCGAAATCACCAACCTTGGCCGCGGCGGCAGCGACTTCACGGCCGCCATTGTGGCAGCCGCGCTCAATGCGTCGTGCCTCGAGATTTGGACCGATGTTGACGGTTTCATGACCGCCGACCCGCGCACCCACGCCGACGCCCGCGTGATGCCGCACATGACCTACGCCAAGGCCAGCCAGATGTGCCGCGACGGGGCCAAGGTGATCTATTTTCCCACCATACGCCCGGTGGAGGAGAAGGGCATACCGCTGTGGGTGAAGAACACGTTCAACCCCACCGCGCCCGGCACGCTCATCGACGGCAACGAAGACTGACGCACACACACAATCACAAACAAAATTCAGTGAAAAAACTTAAATGAGATACTACAGCACTAACAACAAGACGCTGACCGTGACGCTTGAGCAGGCTGTGATCCAGGGCCTCGCGCCCGACGGAGGCCTGCTGCTGCCCGAACACATTCCCGCACTGCCCGATGCGTTTGTGCGCAACATGGGGTCGATGTCGCTGCACGAAATCAGCTATGCGGTGGCCAACTATGCGCTGCAGGGCGACATCGACGCCGCGGTGCTCAAGAGCGCCGTGGCCGACACTCTGAGCTTCGATCTGCCGCTGGTGCACCTTGGCGGCAACCAGTATGTGCTTGAGCTGTTTCACGGCCCCACAATGTCGTTCAAGGACATAGGCACGCGGTTTCTGGCGCGCCTGCTGGCCCACTACAACGGCCGCCACCGCCGCAACATCAGCGTGATAGTGGCCACGTCGGGCAACAGCGGCGGAGCCATTGCCCACAGCTTCAGCGACATTCCCGAGGTGCAGGTCTACATTCTGTATCCGCGCGGCGAGCTCGACGAGGTGCAGCGCGCGCAGTTTGCGGCCATGCAGGCGCCCAACATCTCCGCCATCGAGGTCAACGGTTCGCTCGACGACTGCCGCAAGCTTGCCGACCAGGCCTTCCGCGACCCCGACATTGGCAGCCGCATGATTGTGAACAGTGCCCGCACCGTGAATGTGGCGCGCCTGCTGCCGCAAATGTTCCACTACTTTTGGGCCGCAGCGCAGCTCATGCAGCGCGAGCAAGACCCCAGCCAAATGGTGGTGGCCATGCCATGCGGCAACCTGGGCAACCTCACCGCGGGCATCATGGCCAAGCGCATGGGCCTGCCCGTGAAGCGCTTTGTGGCCGTCAACAACGCCAACGATGCCTTTGTGCGCTATCTGCTCACTGGCGACTACGTGCCGCACCCGCTGCGCCGCACCGCCACGCCGGCCATCGACATAGCCGAGCCCAGCAACTTTACGCGCATCAAGGCCCTGTATGGCGGCAGCCACTTTGAGCTGTGCCGCGATGTGGAGCCCTACCGCTGCACCGACGCCGACGTGTCCGATGCCATGCGCCGCCTGTGGACGGCCCACTCCTATGTGGCCGACCCGCACACTGCGGCAGCCTGCATGGCGGTGAATGCGTGTCTGCGTCCCGGCGAGGTGGGGGTGGCCCTGGCCACGGCACATCCCGCGAAGTTCCGTGCCCAGGTAGAGGCCGCCACTGGCCACTCCATAGAGCTGCCGCAGCGCCTCGCTGCCGACCTTGGCGCGCCGCAGCATGTGTCGGTCATCAACTCGGGCTACACCTCGCTCAAAAAATTCCTCCTTCAGCAAACCGATTAGCCAACTCCAGCCATTCGACAAAAAGGCGGATAGGTTGGTTTTCGACATAAAGACAAAAAGACATATTTCTTAGACTACAAAGACAGATAAAGGGTTATTTGACAGAAAGACATAAAGACAGATAAGAACAAAAACATGTTTTCAAAAATTTGTCTTTATGTCTTTTTGTCGAAATACCCATACAGCCTCCCCATGTGAATCAGAGAGGGCAAAAAAACAAGGGCGGCCGGCTTGACGCAATTGTCAGCCGGCCGCCCGATACTATTTTAAGTCCCTATATAGAGGAATCTCTAACGCTTAAATTAGAGGTTGGGGTTCATTTCTTTCCATTTGTCAACGGGAGGAACGATGCCCAGCTCAACGATTTCGTCGCGCATCTTGCACAGGTGCTCATACGACTTGTTGAGGTCTGCAATCTCTTCCTTAGTGCCAGTGGGCTCTACGAAGTGAACGCCAGTCTTGTCGATAGTGGTGGGCATAGCCATCATCACGTTCTTGTAGCCCAGCTTGTCGTGGTTCACATAGCAGCCAGCAGGCAGAGTGAACTTCTCGCCGCCCATGGCAGCCTCAATCATCTTCACAGCGTTGTAGGCAGGGCTCTGGAACGAGCTGCGGCCACGCAGTTTGATGATGTTAGAACCGCCTTGCACAGTGTGGTGCTTGATCTCTTCCCAGCGCTCGGCCGACAGACCCATCTCCGACAGAGGCTTGCCGTCGATCTTAACCTGCGATGCAAACACTGCCATCTGCTCGCCGTGGCCGCCATAAGTGTGTGCGCCCGTCACCTTGTCCTGCTGTACGCCGAACTCCAGTGCCAGAGCCTGCTGCAGACGTGTTGAGTCGAGGGCAGCGAGCGAAGTCAGCTGGTTGGGCTTCAGACCAGAGTGGATGAGTGCTGTGAGGGCAGTCACGTCGGCGGGGTTGAAGATCACCACCACGTGCTCCACATCGGGGCAGTATTTCTTGATGTTGTCGCCAAACTCAGCGGCAATCTTGCAGTTGCCCTTGAGCAGGTCCTCACGGGTCATACCCTCTTTGCGAGGTGCACCACCCGACGAGATGATATATTTTGCGCCCTTGAAGGCCTCTTCGGGGTTAACGGTGTAAGTCACGTTAACGCCGGGGAATGCGCATTGCTGAATTTCGTCGAACACACCATGAACACCGGGCTCATAGATGTCATACAGACAAATGTTGGGAGTGAGGCCGAGCATCAGAGCGCTCTGCACCATGTTAGAACCAATCATACCGCCGGCACCGACGATTAAAAGCTTTTCGTTAGTTAAAAATCCCATAATCAGAATTCTTTAAAAATTAGTTATAATAATAAATTCGATTTCTCGCCTTTTTGTGTATTTATTCTATGGCAAAATTAGCTAAATTTGGCCGTAAAGTCAAATATAATCGCCAAATATAACGCTTAAATTTTGCAATTATTTGTCAACGATTTTTCTTGCGCCTCCACTATTGCGCACTTGCCGCCTGGGTGTGCCGTTTTCAGGCCCTCCCGCGCGGGGCGGCGGCTTGCCATTGAGCGCGATTTGCACTAACTTTGCATCACACAATAAAAAACAATTAAATGGAACAGGAATTTGCGTCATCGCTGCTCGAAAACGCCGTGAGCGAGTTTGCCAAGCTGCCCGGCATAGGCCGCAAGACGGCTCTGCGCCTGGTGCTGCACCTGCTCAAGCGCGACAAGGCCGAGGTCGAGCAGTTTGCCGCAGCCATGGTGAAACTGCGCAGCGAAATCCGCTACTGCCGCGTGTGCCACAACATCAGCGAGAGCGAGGTGTGCCCCATTTGCTCCAACCCCTCGCGCGACGCCTCCACGGTGTGCGTGGTGGAGAACGTGAAAGACGTGATGAGCATCGAAAACACCCACCAGCACCACGGACTCTACCACGTGCTGGGCGGACTCATTTCGCCTATGGACGGCGTGGGGCCGCAGGACATCGAAATCGACAGCCTCGTCGACCGCGTGAAGGCCGGAGGCGTGAAAGAGGTGATTCTGGCCCTCAGCGCCACCATGGAGGGCGACACCACCAACTTCTACATATTCCGCCGCCTGGCATCCTATGCCGACGTTAAAATCACCATGCTGGCGCGCGGCGTGAGCGTGGGCAACGAAATTGAGTATACCGACGACCTCACCCTGGGCCGCTCCATTCAAAACCGCATTTTGTTTTCCGACACTTTTGCCGCCCAGCGGCAGCAGTGACCACACATCTATTAATAGCACACCATTATGGCCGACAATTTTCTGGAAAAGCAGCACGACGACTACATGGCGCGCCTTGCCCGCAAAGAGCGCGAGCGCAAGCGCCGCCTGCACCGCTACCTCGAGGCCTACCGCAAGCGCCTTGCCCAGCAAAAGCAGAAGGACTAAAGTTTAAAGTTTATTGCTGTCCGGTAAAAGTCAAAACGGCGTGCGAATCATGCCCGAACCACAGTA
>CAVKDU010000086.1:0-5566 GCA_963655175.1 Wujia chipingensis
TGGATATGTGTAGGCAGGTATGCAGCGGAGGCGCAGCCGACGCGAAATGCCTGCTAAGCGTTCTCCTCAGCCAGTGCATTCCAAAGGAATGCGACCGCTGCCGCCCTGCACGCTGCAGCAGCCTAATAATTTGTGTATCAGTATTATCCGCCTGTTGTCGCATTCCTCTGGAATGCCTGTGTGGGGGCGACAGCATAGCAGGCATTTCGCGCGGACTGCGCTACCGCTACGTCCGCACTGCATACCTGCCTACACATATCTTATCCCTAAAGGGATAATGTCATTGCTAATACCTCATTGCAACAAATGCCACAACAATGCTACTTTTTCAGTGCTCTCTGCATGCCACGTCCCTACAGTATAGCACATTCGCCACTGCATAACGGGCTAAATATCAATGTATTGTCAAACGGCATTAGCGGCGCTTGAACACCAGCCAGGGCACTATGCCGCGGCCTTTGTGCCGGGTGGGGGTGTCGCCGCTTTGGATGCCTATGTCGTGGACGCGGCCGTCGGCGGTTCGGTAGAAGCAGTAGTCGCTGCCGCCGGTGATGTAGATGGCGTCGGTGAAGCCGTATTCGCGCAGCGCGTCGGCAAACTCATACATGCCTTGCTTGCCGCGGCTTTCGATGTAATACAGCTTGCCGCCCATGCTGCCCAGAGCGCGGCGCTCCACCTTGCCGTGCAGGTAGAAGCGTGGCGGCAGCACGCCGGCCGACACCAGTATGAACTGGCGGAAGAAGCTGCCGCCACGCTGGGCGCAGTAGTCGCGCACCTTCTCGTCGCGGGCTACGCCTATCAGCACGTGGCCGTCGGCCATGGCGCAGTAGCCCAGGCGGCGGGCGCTGTTGGGCAGCACGCGGCCGTTCACCACCAGGCTGCCCAGATACTGGTTGGTCTTGGGGTCGTAGCTGGTGAAGTCGCAGCTGCGGCTGTAGAGGTACACGGCTGAGTCGGCCGGTGTGGGCTCGGTGAACGAGATTTCGGCCTGCAGGCCGCGCAGCTCATACATGTTGAAGCCCACGCCCAGAATCGAGTCGCTGGTCATCACCACAGCGGGTGCCTCGCGGGGCAGCGGCTGCTGCAGTTTGGCTATGTTGGTTTTGGAGTCGGCCGACACGGGCACGCCCACTGCTATACGGTAGCGGTAATACAAATAGCCGCCCGCGGCCAGCGTACACACCAGGACCATGGCAATTGCCGCCAAGGCCGCCTGCAGCCATCGGCTGCGGCGAGTGGCGGGTGTGATGAGCGTGGCGGAGTCGGATATGATGTCGGCGCCGCTGTCGTCGCTCTCTATGGTCAATACCGGAGTTTCGCCCTTGTCCTGTCCGGGCACCGTGTTGGGGTTCTCGCCGATTACGATTACGGGCTTGTCTTTTATGCTGTTGTTGTCATTGTTGTTCATTTCTGTCCCTCCTGCGTTTTAGCGTTTTCGTGTTCCATGAGCGTCTTCAGCTCCTTCAGGGCCTCGCGCGAGGCCCTCAACTTGAAGTCGACCGAGAGCCTGCTGCCCGATAGCAGCAGGTCTTGCGTCATCAGGTTGATCACATATATGTATCTTTTGTTCACAATCAGGCTTTTGCCCACGCGCACAAAGGTGTTGTTGCTCAGCCGGCTAAATGCCTCGTCGAAGAATTTGAGTTTAAACGTCATTTTGTGCGGCTTGCCGTTAAACAGGTACAAGTCGGAATAGTTGCCGTCGGCCTGCACAAACACGATGTCGTCGGTCTGCACACGCACCAGCTCGGACGCTGTTGATATTTTAAGCCACTCCATTATATAGTAGTTATGTTTTGGTCGTTGTCGTTTTTTTTTACGTTTTCAGCCCCTTAGCAGAACGTCCACAGCAGCATGGGCTTGCTTTCGCTGTGGGCCAGACTGTCGATGTAGTCGAAGCCGCGCGTGCTCACCGTGACGCAGCCCTGGCTGCTGCGGCGGTTTAGCGGAATGAATTCGCGCCAGCAGTTGACGTTGACCCACATCGATCCGTGCACCATAAGGCCGCGGGCGTAGGCGTTGCTGTTGGTGGTGTCGAGGCCTTTCAGCCTGAGGCCTTTCTTCACTCTGGTGCCGCGCTCAAGCGTCACCTCAAACCGGCCCAGCGACGAGCATTCGCTGCCGGGCTTGTTGCTGAACACGGGCTTGCGCGCCGTGCTGCCGCCTCCGGCACCGTGCATGGCATAGGTTCTGGCCACCGCTTTGCGGCCCTTGAACGACCACACATACAGTCTGGGCTTGCCGCTGGGCACGCCATAGTCCACCAGCAGGCAGTAGTTGGTGCTGAGACCATGCAGCCTGGCAGCCTCCAGTGCCGCGTCGGCACGCTGCTCGAGACTGGCATAATGGGTGTTGTCGGGCATCATCAGGCAGCACGACCGCCTCACCGCATACACTGCCACTATTGTCATTGCGGCCACACACATTGCGGCCACAGCCGCTATCACTCTCTTCACTGCCTTGCTTGTCATTGCCATTTGTCTATCGCGTTTTCGGTTTTGCGATGGCAAAGGTATTGAGTGTGCAAGGTGCTGAAAAGCAAACTGGTGGCCGTTGTGCAACATGCCCCGTTTCTTGTATGAACTGGGTGGCACGCTGCCGGCCGGCGGCCCAAAGTTAGCCAAATTCGGTCATCTGTGCAAGCCCCAAGGCAAAAGCAAGGCAGCCGCCCCGCGCACCACCTTGTAGGCTGGTGCGGGGCGGCTGCAATGCGTGTGTGCCGTTATGTGGGTGTGGGGCGGTTAGCGTCGGCGCAGGCGCAGCAGGCGCTTGCGGTGGTGGCGGCGCGAGCCGTCGCTGTCGTCGCCATAGCCATATCCGTAGCCGTAACCATAGCCATAGCCGTAACCATAGCCATAACCGTAGCCGCCATAGCCATAGCCGTAGCGCTTCGAGCCCACCTTGATGTCGTTGAGCAGCAGGGTGAGGTTGTTCACCTTGTGGTCTTTGCTCATCTTCTCGAGCTCGGCCAGATAGCGGCGGTCGATGCGTCCGTCGCGCACCACATATATGGTGAGGTCGGCAAAGCGGTTGATGAGCGCGGCGTCGGCAATGATGCCGAAGGGCACGGTGTCGAGCAGCACGTAGTCGTATTCCTTTTTAAGCGTCTCCACCATTTGCTTGAAGCGGTCGCTCATTAGCAGGTTGGTGGGGTTGGGCGGAATGGCGCCGATGCTTATGAAGTCGAGGTTGGGGTGCAGCACGCCTTTGCTTATCACCTGGTGGATGTCATCGACGTTGCCCGAGAGGTAGGCGCTGAGGCCCACGCCCGTGTTTTCGATGCCCACATACTCCGAGAAGCGGCCCTTGCGCAGGTCCACGTCGACGGCTATCACCTTCTTGCCAATGTGGGCGCAGATGAGGGCCAGGTTGATGGCCACAAAGCTCTTGCCCTCGCCGGCCATGGTGGAGGTGAGCTGCATCACCACGCCCTGGCCGCTCTTGGTGTCGGTCATGTAGTCGAGGTTGCTGCGCACTATGCGCAGGGCCTCCGACACGCGGTCGTGGCCGTCCTCGGTCACCACTACCTCCTTCTTCTCTTGCTCCTTGGTCTTGGCGGGCAGCTCGCCAATTATGGGTATGTCGCAGTTATTCTCAATGTCGCGGCGCGAGTGCACCGAGGTGTCGAGCGAGTAGATCCAGAAGATGAAGAATATCACCACTGCGGGCAGCGCCAGGCCTATCACAAGGCCGGTGAGCATTATCATCATTTCGCGCGGGGCGATGGGCGTTGCCGCGCCCGAGGCGTTCTCCACCACCTTGGCGTTGGGCTCGGTGATGGCCAGCTGCAGGGCGTTCTCCTCACGCTTGTTGAGCAGGTAGAGGTAGAGCTGCTCCTTGATTTTCTGCTGGCGGGTGACCTCGGTGATGGCCTTCTCCTGCGACGGCATCGACTGCATGCCGCCAATGGCGCGGTTGCTCTCGGCCACGGCGGTAGACTGCTTCATGCTCAGGGTGCGGATGTAGCTGTTGATGGTGCGCATTATGTTGCTCTTCATCGCGCTCAGCGAGTTGCCCAGCTCCACCATCACGGGGTTTTCCTTGCTCGAGGTGGCGGCTATCTTCTGGTAGCGCAGCATGGCCTCGTTGTATTGGTTAATCTGGCTTTCGATGCCGCTGTTTTCAATGCCCGTGTTGCTGGGAATGAGGTCGGTGCCGTGCATCGAGGCCAGGTGGTCGCGGATGTAGGTGGCCAGGCGCAGCTGCATGTCGGCGTCCGACACGTTTTCCACATATTTCACACCGGTCGACGGGTCGGCAAACATGGTGGCGCCCGCTCCGGCCACTTTCAGCTCGGCAATGCGGCTGTCCACACCGCTCAGGTCCTTCGACAGTGCCTCGATGCGGTCAGCGATGAAGTTTTCGGTGCTGCGCGCCACGCGGTTTTTGTCGCTTATGGCCTCCTGATTGTAGGCCACAATGAGGGCGTTGAGCACGTCAAGGCCCAGATCGTGGTTGTCGCAGGTGAGCGACAGATGCACCACATTGGCCATCTTGTCGGCCTTCTCGGCGGTGAGGTTGGCCACCAGCGACTTGGCAATGTCGTGGGTGGTGAAGATGCGCACCTTGGTCAGCGCCAGGTCGGCGGGGTTGAACGACGGCGTCTTGGTGATGGCCACAGGGCCGAAGCTGGTGCTCACCTTGTTGCCAAAGTGTGCCTTCTTCCACGGGCCGCCG
Organism: Wujia chipingensis; assembly: GCA_963655175.1. Taxonomy (GTDB): domain Bacteria; phylum Bacteroidota; class Bacteroidia; order Bacteroidales; family Muribaculaceae; genus Sodaliphilus. The sequence continues at coordinate 4,678 of CAVKDU010000086.1, forward strand.
TCCACGTTAAACTCAAATTCGGTGGCACTCTTGGGCACCACAGTGATGGTGAAGTTGTCCTTGATGTCGTTGAGCGGAGTCACCTGCACCGGCGCCGACTTGTAGATGTTAACGTCGCGCAGATACACGTGGCCGTAATACTGCACATTCAGGCCCAGATGGCTCACCACAGTCTCCATCAGCTTGGTGGAGCGCAGCTTGAATATCTCGTCGGGGATGCCGCTCACGCCCGTGTTCACACCCAGGTCGGAGAACACCTGCGACTGGCTGGTGTTGCTCTTGTTGTCTTCGGTGTTGACCAGGATGTAGGCGTCCGAACTGTAGATGGGCGTCTGCGTCTTGCCATAGAGGTAGGCTATGCAGCCGCACGCCACCACCGATATTACAAACCAATACCAGTTGCGCGCGCATGCCATGAGGAAAGCCCGCATGGGTATGCCTGACGACTCTTCCCGCTTTCCTTGCTTTGTTTCTTCGTTTGCTTCTTGCATCTTACAAAAGTGATGTGTTTATAATTATGTATATGCTTGCGTATTCACCAACGGATCGTACTATTTTTCTCGAGTCACTTTTCGCGGCCGCATCGGCCCCGCCGCGGCGGGTGATGTCCGGCCAAAGTGTTTAACGTGCAAATTTAGCCAATTATTTCATTCCACACATTATATACCGCCGAAAAATATTCCACCCACTCGTTCCCAATGTGGGGCTACGCCCATGCATGCTGCCGGATATTAGATAAACTGTCTGCTATGTGTGGGCGATTTCGGGCTGATGGCGGTGGGGGCTACGCACGCTGGACGCGGCATGCCGAGAGCACTGAAAAAGTGGCAATCCCTTAGGGATTGGATATGTGTAGGCAGGTATGCAGCGGAGGCGCAGCCGACGCGAA
>CAVKDU010000087.1:0-5323 GCA_963655175.1 Wujia chipingensis
TGAGAAGAGTCAGCCATATCTTTTTGCCCTAAAAAACTTTTACCGGACAGCAATAATTTCAGGTCATTTTGCAAAGCCGGCGCCCACCCAAATTAGCGCATGGCCAGCCGCCACAGCGCCCCGACTGCTTGCGGAGCGGCTATGGCGGCCGGCTGCGTGTGTGCTCCTGCCAAAGCGCAGGTTGCTATTTAAGCATGTCTTGCACCTCGTTGAGGTTGCCGTCGCATGCCGAGGGCACCACGCCAAGCAGGTGGGCCAGCAGCGGATAGACGTCGACATTGCGGAACTTCTCGGGCTTCACATAGCCCACCTTGAAGTCGGGCCCAATGGCGCGGAAGCCTACCTGCATGTCGCTGGCGGTGTTGTCGAAGCCGTGCGAGCCGCCCTGGGCCACATGGCCGTCGGTGAAGAGCCAGCCCACGTCGGGCAGCACCACCACATCGCCAATGCGCGGATTGGTGCCGTAGTGCAGATAGGCGGGCACATCGGCGCGCTTCCACACGCGAATGTGGTCGACGCCCTGCAGCGCTGCCACCACCGAGTCGGCATACTCGGGGCGCTTGACATACACCTGGCCGGGCAGGTTGCCCTCCACGCGCTCAATCCACTCGGCCTTGAGGTGGCACATCACGGGCACCGTGCGGTCGGGACCCGTCCATGCCATGCCGTGGTCGCCGGTGACAATCAGGTTCACCTCGCTGCCTATGGGCAAAGCCTTGATGGCCGTCCACATGGTGGACAGCAGCGAGTCGAGGCTCTCGATGGCGCGGCGGGTGGGCTTGCTCACGGGGCCATAGTTGTGGCCGTTGTGGTCGGGCTCCTCGAAGTAGCACATCACCAGGTGGGGGCGCTTGCCTTCGGGCAGACTGAGCAGGCGCAGCACCTCGGCCTTGCGCTCGTCGAAGGTGAGCAGCGGCTTTTTCATGTAGTCGTGCCAGTAGGTGGCGTGGCCGCCCTTAATGGCCACATCGCTGCCCACCCAGTAGACGGTGGCCGTGGGCACGCCCTGGCGCTTGGCCGTGAGCCAGATGGGGTCGCCGCCATAGTAGCGCGGGTTGGTGCGCGAGCGGGCGTCGCCCAGCGAATACACCTCGCCCGTGGTGCGGTCGAGGAATGAGTTGGCCACTATGCCGTGGTGGTCGGGATAGAGGCCCGTGGCCAGCGTGTAGTGGTTGGGAAACGTCTTGCTGGGGAACGAGGGCGACATCACCGCCTTCACGCCCTGGCGCGCCATTTGGTCGAAAAACGGCGTGTTGAACGCCTCGGCATAGTCCCAGCGGAAACCGTCGAGCGACACTATCACGGTGTATCGGCCGCTGCCAGCGGCCAGTGCTGCCAGGGCCACGAGTGCGGTGGCCAGCAGCGTGGTTAGTCGTTTAATCATACTGTATTGCAATTATGTGCGTGTTAGTTTGGCGCAAATTTACCCTTTCCGCGCCATTTGCGCAAATTTTGGCGCAGCATAAAAAAACAGGCATGGGGAGCGCAGCACTATGCGTGTGTGCTGCAGCCCCCCATGCGGGTGTTATTTGAGATTAAGAGTTGGCGCCGTGATTAGAACACAAACTTCACGCCAATCTGAGCGTGCCAGCGGCTGCTGATGTTGGCCTTCTTAGGCTCGGTGTAGCCGTTCCACTGATATTTGGCGGCCAGTGCGCCGTTGGCGAGCTTCTGAGTGCCAACGCAGGTGAGCGGAGTCACACTGTAAACGTTGCCATAGCTTGCGCCCCAGTCCTTGTTGAGGAGGTTGGCGAAGTTGAGGATGTCGGCGGTGAACACAATCTTGCTGCCGCGGCTCTTCAGAGCGAAGAACGTCTGTGCGAAGTGCACGTCTACCTGGTTTTCCCAGGGAGCCATGTTGCTGTTGCGGTCGGCATAAGCGCCGCGGTGGTTCTTGGCATAGCTGTCGCCTTCGATAAACGACTCGAAGAGGGCGCGCTGCTCGGCTGCGCTTTGCTTAACCACGGTCTGGCCGTCCTTCTTAGTGGTGATGTCGGTGAAGATCATGTTGTTGAGTTCATCCTTGGTGGGAATGTAGAGCAGCGAGTTGCCACGGTAGCCGTCGCCGTTGTAGTCGGTGCTCTCGCTCATGGTGAGGCTGTAGCGCTGGCCGTTGTAGCCGTTGTAGGTAACGGCGATGTTGGTCTGCAGGAAGCCGTTGGCATACTTGGGAGTGGTGTAGCCCACAGTCACGAGCACGCGGTTGGGCTGGTCGAACGACGAGTAGCTGAGTGTGGGGCTGTTGGTGTCGACAGCATAGTTGTATTTCCAGTTAGAGTAGGCCACCGACGAGGTGCCGTCGTTAACCGACTTAGAGTGGCCGAAGGTGTAGCTGGCCAGCAGGTCGAGACCGAAGTCGAAGTTGCGCTCGATGATGCCGCTCACGCTGTAGCTGAAGCCGCGGTCGGTGTTCTCGAGGTTGATGATTGAGTTGTAGCTCTTGTCAACGCTGTAGTAGGGAGCAGCGCTGGCCTGAGCGCCGGCCACGGCATAGATCGAGCCGGTCTGGCTGAGGGCGAGGTTGCTCACATACATGTTGTTGAACGTCTTGCTGTACATACCCTCCAGAGTGAACTTCCAGCCGTAGGGCAGGCGCTGCTCAAGAGCGAGGTTGGCGCGGAGCACCTGCGGATAGCGGAACTTCTTGCTCACTGTGGCGATGTCCTGGGGAGCAGCCTTGCCGCTGGTGAGCTTGGCCACGAGGTCTTGCGGGTTGGTGGTGACGGCGGGAATGTCGGCGGCATTGTTGATGGTGGTGCCCTTCACCTCCATACCAGTGTTGTTGAATGTGTTAGAGATCCACACAAACGGCACGCGGCCTGTGAAGAGGCCCAGACCGCCGCGGAACAGCGTGTTGTGGCTGTCGTTGGCATAGATGCGGAAGCCGAAGCGGGGCGACAGCATCAGCTTGGTCGAGGGAGTCTCGCCCACGCGGGGCAGAAGGCCCTTCTTCTCGGCATAAGTGTTGAAGTCGGGGTTCTCGGTGGGGCTGTTGATCAGGAACGGCACATCAACGCGCAGGCCGTAGGTGAGCTGCAGGTTGCGGCTGTAGTCATACTTGTCTTGCACATAGAAGCCGAGCTGAGCGGCCTTGGTCTGGGGTGCGTAGCGCAGGTTGCCGCCGCTGAGCACGGGGTCGGCGCAGCGGAAGTAGAATGTGCTGGGCTTGTTGTTGAAGAAGTCGTCGAGCGAGTTGTAGGCCCACTCGCCGTTGTTATACTGCATGAAGAGGTTTTTGAGAATGAACATCTCGTTGTGCGTACCGAATGTGATGGTGTGGTTGCCCTTGTACCACGACAGGTTGTCTTCCAGCAAGTAAACGTCCTGGTCGAGGCTGTTGGCGCCCGAGCTGTATTCGGTGCCGATGTTCACGTTGATGTTGCGGCGGCTCTCGTCTTCAGAGGTCACGTTGCGGATGTAGAATGTGGGAGCCTGGTAGGGCACGTCGCGGTGGTCGCGCACGCGGGTGTAGGATGCGCGCAGCTCGTTGTAGAACGAGGGACCGAAGTTAGAGTTCAACTCAGCCACAAACGCGTTGGTGAGGTTGTTGAAGCGGTAGGTGGAGTTGTTGAAGTAGTAGGTGGTGTAGCCCACGCCATACTTGTCGTCGTAGGCGTCGAGGTGCTGATAGCGCAGGGCCAGCTTGTGGTTCTGGTTGATGTTCCAGTCGAGGCGGGCCAGAATGTCGAATGAGTTGCGCTTCACATCGCGGGGACCGAAGCCCTCCTGGATGCCGGTGAGCTCCTTATAGCGGTCGGCAATGCGCTGAGCGGTGGCAGCGCCCAGATAGGTGCTGTTGAGGCCTGCGTAGTAGCTCGAGGGGTAGCTCTCGTTGTGGTTCTCGAGGTTGACGAAGAAGAAGAGCTTGTCCTTGGCAATGGGGCCGCTGATGTTGCCGCCCACGGTGTAGTAGTGCTGCTTGGTGAGGGGGCTCTTCACGTTGCCGTTAGAGGCGTCATACTTGCCATAGAAGTCCTGGTTGTTGTAATAGCCGAACACTGTGGCGTGGAAGTCGTTAGTTCCCTGCTTGGTGATGGCGTTGATGCCACCGCCGGTGAAGCCGCTCTGGCGCACGTCGAAGGGGGCCACCACCACCTGGATTTCCTGGATGGCGTCCATCGAGATGGGATTGGCGCTGGCCTGGCTGCCGTTGGTGCCGCCGGGCGACAGGCCAAACACGTCGTTGGTCACGGCGCCGTCCACCTGGAAGCTGTTATAGCGGTTGTTGGTGCCTGAGAACGAGATGCCGCCAATCTTCGAGCGATTGGCAAGAGGCATGTTCTTAACCACATCGTAGATGTTGCGGTCGATCGAGGGGGCACCCTCGATTTTGCCAAGCGAGAAGTTGCGTGCGGCGCCCGTCTGCTGCAGGCGGCCCTGGCCGGTGACCACCACCTCGTTGAGGCTCTGGCTGCCGGTGGCAAGCTTGGCGTTGAGGGTGAAGGTTTCGCCCAGCTGCAGGCTGATGCCGTCGTACTGGCTGGTTTCGTAGCCCACATAGCTCACCTTCACGGTGTAGGGGCCGCCGGTGCGCATACCCTGCATGGTGAAGCGGCCGTCGAGGTTGCTCACCGCATTGTACTTGGTGCCCGATGGCACGTGCACGGCCTGCACCGTGGCACCCACCAGCACCTCATTGTTCTCGTCGGTAACCACACCGCTCATAGTCGATGTTGTCACCTGCGCGTTGATGCCCATGGCTGTGAGCAGCATGGCCACCAGTGCGAAAAGTTTGATTCTCTTTAACATAAGGAACTAATAAATGATTGATTAGTGTATATTAACTTTATCTATATTCAGAATTCACGCCGCGCGCCGCAATGTGGGGGCGCACGGGGGTATAGCGAAACCGCCCCACTCGACAGCTATTGGCAGTCGGACGGGGCGGTTATGGGGGACAATGGCGGCTCGCAATGGTGATAGCCAAACGCGGGTTGCAAAAACCGGAATCGCGCGACGGGCACCTTGTGCGCCACGCGCTCAAACTGATATTTGAGATTAGCTGCCGACATCAGAGTCACTAATTGTGTAAAACCTAAAAACAATATAATTTTGCGCAAAGATAATGCTAAATTGTGTTTTTAACAAAACTATCGGTAATTTTAACTTTTTTGTTACAGCAATTCCCCCCGCGAAGCTCAGTTGGCAAGGAAGACAGAGAGAGAACCGAAAAAGAGACAATCCCTTTAGGGATTGGATATGTGTAGGCAGGTATGCAGCGGAGGCACAGCCGACGCGAAATGCCTGCAAGTGTTCTCCTCAGCCGAAGCATTCCGCTTTCTATGTTAAAATCCAAATATTTTGACCATTATTTTTGAATTAA
>CAVKDU010000088.1:0-5042 GCA_963655175.1 Wujia chipingensis
TTCGCGTCGGCTGCGCCTCCGCTGCATACCTGCCTACACATATCCAATCCCTAACGGGATTGTCACTTTTTCAGTGCTTTCGGCATGCCACGTCCATCGCAAATCACCGCAAATCAGCTAACTACGCAAAGATAAACAATTACAGTCTATGAAGACTTTGTTACAAAATCTTGTGGTTGTCTTTTAACCCTCCAAAAAATTGTCTCCAATTGTCTCTATTGTCGTTTTGAAAAATGGGTGCAAAAAAAGCCGGCGGGGCTTTGGGTGGTGGTCCCAAGGTCCCGTCGGTGTCTTTTTGATGCGGTGTGCGGATTACTCTTTCAGCAGGCACTTGTCGAGTTCGGCCTCGATGGCGGCGCGGTCCATGTTCTGGCCTATGAACACCAGCTTCTGCATGCGGTCGCCATACTTGGGGTCCCAGTCGCGCAGCACGCCGGGGTTCTGCTTGGAGAACTCGGCAAACTCGTCGGCCGGCATGGTGGCATACCACTGGCCGGCGTTGCGCAGCGATATCTGCTTGCCTGCCTGCTCAAACACGTAGCATGTGTCGCGCTCGTCGCCGAAGTAGCACATGCCCTTGCAGCGAATCACGCTCTTGGGCCACTTGCGCGCCACAAACTGGTCGAACTCCACCATGTCCATGGGCCGGCGGCGGTAGTACACGAATGTGCCTATGCCATATTCCAGGGCCTCGCCCTCTTCCTCGTTTTCAAGGTCGTCTTCGTCGGCCTCCACGGCCTCGATCCACCGCGCCGATGTGGCCACGCGCTCGAAGTTGAAGAGGTGGGTGTTGAGTATCTTGTCGAGGTCAACGTCGCCGTAGTTGCACGGCACTATCTCGGCCTGCGGTTGAATCTGGTGCAGAATCATGGTGATGCGGTCGAGCTCTTCGGGGCTCACCTCGGCGGCCTTGTTGAGCAATATCATGTTGCAGAACTCCACTTGCTGAATCACGAGGCTGGCCAGGTCGTCTTCGCCAAGGTCTTTGCGCTTCAGGTCGTTGCCCTCGGCAAACTCGTCGCGCAGGCGCAGGGCGTCGCACACGGTGACTATGGCGTCGAGCCGTGCGCGGCCTTTTTCGGCCAGCTTGGGATACATCTGCGGATAGGCGCTGATGGTCTGCGCAATCGGGGCCGGCTCGCAGATGCCGCTGGCCTCAATCACTATGTAGTCAAACCGGTGCTGGCTCACGATGTCGCTCAACTGCTGCACGAGGTCCATCTTCAGCGTGCAGCATATGCAGCCGTTTTGCAGCGGCACGAGGCTGTCGTCCTTTTTGCCCACCATGCCGCCTTGCTCAATGAGGCTGGCGTCGATGTTCACCTCGCCTATGTCGTTCACAATCACGGCAAACTTTATGCCCTTTTTGTTGGTGAGGATGCGGTTGAGCAGTGTGGTTTTGCCGCTGCCCAGATAGCCTGTGAGCAGCAGCACAGGAGTTTCATTTCTTTCCATAACTATGTTAGTCTTCTTTTTTTAGTCTGTATTTATATATTAAACTGATGCCGCAAAAATCGTGCCGCGCCGCCTGGCACTGACGCTGTGTCAGCCCCCACGCAAAAAGCAATGCCCCGCGCTGTGCAATTGGCTGGCGCGGGGCATTGGGCTTATGGGGTTATATGCTTGTTCACTTCTTGGGTTTGAGCCACTGGTCGAACCACTTGAAGAATTCGCGCTGCCACAGCACAGAGTTCTGCGGCTTCACAATCCAGTGGTTTTCGCTGGGGAACGACACGAAGCGCGCGGGCAGGCCCATGAGCTTGGCGGCGTTGAACGCCTGCATGCCCTGGGTGAACGAGATGCGGTAGTCCTTCTCGCCCACGGTCACCATGATGGGGCTGTTCCAGTTTTGCACAAACTTGTGGGGGTCGGCCGTCTTAAATGTGTTTTGGGCTGCGGCGTTGTCCTTGTCCCAGAATGCGCCGCCCATGTCCCAGTTGGCAAACCACATCTCCTCGGTCTCGAGGTACTGGGCCTCGAGGTTGAAGATGCCGGCGTGGGCCAGGAAGCAGGCAAAGCGCTTGTCCTGGTTGTGTCCGGCCAGCCAATAGGTGCTGTAGCCGCCATAGCTGGCGCCGGTGCAGCCTATGTGCTCGCCGTCGACGTAGGGGAACTGCTTCATGTAGTCGACCGCGCTCATGTAGTCCTTCATGTTCTGGCCGCCGTAGTCTTTCGATATCTGGGCGTTCCACTCGGTGCCGAAGCCGGGCAGGCCGCGGCGGTTGGGGGCAATCACAATGTAGCCGTTGGCGGCCATCAGGCGCAGGTTCCAGCGGTAGCTCCAGAACTGGCTGACGGGCGACTGCGGGCCGCCCTCGCAGAAGAGCAGTGCGGGATACTTCTTGTTGGGGTCGAAGTTGGGCGGCAGCAGCACCCAGGTGGTCATCTGCTTGCCGTCGGTGGTGGGCACCATGCGCTTCTCCACGGTGATGTCGGCCAGCTGGCCCATCAGGTCGTCGTTCACGCTGGTTATCTTCACGGGTTCCTTGCCGGCCTTGGCCACCACATACAGCTCGTCGGGCTGCTTCATCGAGTGGCGCATGGTCAGCACCCCGCCCTTGGCCATGGGCACGATGGCGGCATAGTCCCACTGGCCGTCGGCCACCGTCTCCACCTTGCGGGTGGCCACGTTGATGCGGAACAGCGGAGCCGCGCCCTGGTAGGCGGCCAGGAAGTAGATGTACTTCTCATCGGCCGACCACGCGATGGCGTCGGCCGTGTAGTCCCAGTCCACAGTGATGTCCTGCTTCTGGCCGGTGGCCATGTCCATCACCATTATGCGGTTTTTGTCGGCCTCATAGCCGTCGTGCTCCATCGAGAGCCAAGCCAGCTTGCGGCCGCTCTTGGAAAACACGGGGTAGGTGTCATAGCCCAGATTGCCCTCGGTGAGGTTTTTCACCGTCTTGCCCGTGGCCACGTCCCACTGGTAGAGGTCGCTGTTGGTGGATATGGCGTAGGCCTTGCCCGTCTTTTTGCGGCACACATACACCAGACTCTTGCCGTCGGGCGCCCATGCCAGCGACTCCACGCCGCCCCAGGGCTTCATGGGGCTTTCATAGGGCTCGCCCTCGAGCACGTCGCGCAGGTTGCTCACGGCATTGCCGTCGAAGTCGCCCACAAAGGGGTGGGGCACAGTGGTCACCCACTCGTCCCAGTGGCGATACATCATGTCGTCGATGATGCGGCCGTCGGCCTTAGGCAGGTCGGGATACACATCCTGCGCCGTCTGGCCATACTTCACCTGGCTTATCACCACTATCTTCTTCTGGTCGTCGCTCAGCTTAAAGCCGTCCACGCCGCCCTTCACTGCGCTCACGCAGCGGCGGCCCGTGCCGTCGGCATTCATCGTCCACACCTGGTAGTCGCCGTTGTCGTCGGGATAGATGAAGGCGATGCGGCTGCCGCCGTCGATCCACACGGCATTCTGCTCCGAACTCTTGGTGCGCGTGAGCTGGCGGGCGTTTTTGCCGTCAACGTCCACCACCCACAGCTCGCGGTTGCTCTTGTTCTGCTCCACGCTGGGATACGACACGCCATAGAGCACGCGCTTGCCGTCGGGCGACAGCTGCGGGTCGCTGACGCGGCCCAGCGCATTCAGCAGTTCGGGCGTGAACTGGCCGTTCTCCACCTTCACCACAGGCTTCTCGATGAGCGGAGCCTCGGCCTCGGCGGCCCGGGCGCCCGACACGGCAGTGAGAGCCGTGAGCGAAGCCATTACAGTTTGCTTGAAATAGTTCATAATGTAGAGTTTATTTTTTGTTATGCAATTTGCCAATTGATGCAATCCAACGGCAAAATTACCCAAATCCGCCCACCCCGCCAAACATTGTCGCCCCCAAAATGCCTCGGCCCACCGACAAGACGCGCAGCGCCATCCCTGAAAAAAGACGACAATAGAGACAAAGCCAGACAAAATCTTGCGGCAGGGCCGCCCTAAAAATTGTCTCCTATTGTCTCTATTGTCGTTTAATAGTGGGTGCACTGCGGGCGTCACTGCATTCCGGCCATGGTCTGCACCTTGCCGATGGCCAGAATCACACCGGTCGACCGCTCGCGAATCAGATACACAAACGGGCATAAGAAAAGGACTATTGAGATGATAAACTTCCAATAGTCCCTTTCTTGATTTGTTAACTGAGTTTCACAAACTTGAAGTCTGATTTGCTACAACAGCTCTTCCTGTAGTCGAACTGATACATGCGCATATACTGCTCCTTTATCTCTTTGGCCCCATTATAGAAAGGGTCTGTGGTGTGCGACTGTGTCGTGACTATAATCTCCATATCTGGAGTCAATACTTGCCCATTGGATCTTTTTATACGCACGGGCCATACTTTAAATACATCTCCCATAAACTTAACGATTTAATGTTTAACTTTTATTTTTTTGCTGGTGAAATTTCCTGCATCAATTCTTTCAGCTTCTCGGCAACAATATTCGCCTCCTTCTCCGTATTAAGTTCAAGAGGGTCTATTGTTATTGTGGCTATTGTCACACAGCACCCATCGGCAGTGTCGATATCACTTATTTTATCAGTGTGCCCGATACGTTCCAATGTCTGCTTCAGCAATTCCACATCATTAGCTCTATTGCCCAATTTCACAACAATCTTCGAACTTTCTTTATCATCAGGCATTGCATCCATATACACCTTGCCATCGTCATCGCTCTGGCATTCGCAAGCCAAGGTAGACCAGTACCAGGTAAACAGGTTCCAATCCTTATGCTCGCCTACAGCTTTCATCCAACGGATGGTGCGATGTTCCCTCATGATTACTGACATCAGATAGTCTACCCTCTTAATAATGTATTGCTGAAGTTCGAGCGAAGACTTGAATTTTTCTATAAAGCAGCCTTCTGGTACGTCCATAGACAATGGAGGATATTCCCACCACAGTTCGCGCTGTCGTCTGCCGCCATTGTCCCACTTCAAGCATTTTGAGAAGTTGATGTCGCCTTCATACCGTGCCTGTAGGTAATAATGGCTGTTATTGCTGTCCGGTAAAAGTTTTTTAGGGCAAAAAGATATGGCTGACTCTTCT
>CAVKDU010000089.1:0-4784 GCA_963655175.1 Wujia chipingensis
CATTGAATATCAGTGATTTAATGGTGAATGTTAAAATTTTCTTGGGACAGCCGTGCGGCATGCCGCGTCCGACTGGCGTAGCCCCAAAAGCCGCCCATGCAAGCCGCTGCTTGTCGCATTCCAGTCACCGCATGTTTTTGCTGACTGCAAAAAAAAGCATCATTCCAAACGGATGTGGGCTTTGGTGTCTGTGATGTGCCGAAGGCACATATTTCTCGGTGGTAGGCCGGCCACCCGCTAATAACGCCCCGAAACCAACACTGATTTATGTAGCACAATATTGGAAAAAATGACAAAAATATGTAACTTTACCAATCATATATAGTATAATATCATAATGCGTGATTTTAATGACATAAAAGTGGCGGTGGCCGGCACAGGCTATGTGGGCCTGAGCATAGCCACGCTGCTGTCGCAGCACCACCACGTGACGGCAGTTGACGTGATACCCGAAAAGGTTGACAAACTCAACCGCCGCATATCGCCCATACAAGACGAATACATCGAGAAATATCTGGCCGAAAAGCAGCTCGACCTCGTGGCAACCCTCGACGGACGCAGCGCCTATGCCGACGCCGACTTTGTGGTGATTGCCGCCCCCACCAACTACGACCCCGTGAAGAACTACTTCGACACCTCGCACGTCGAGGAGGTGATCGACCTCGTGCTCGAAGTCAACCCCAAGGCCGTGATGGTGATAAAGTCAACCATACCCGTGGGCTACACCCGCAACCTCTACCTCAAGTATGCCCAAAAGGGCGTCAAGGAGTTCAACCTGCTGTTCTCGCCCGAGTTCCTGCGCGAGAGCAAGGCCCTCTACGACAACCTGTATCCCAGCCGCATCATAGTGGGCTACCCCAACATCATCAGCCGCCCCGAGTTTGAGGCCGAAAACCGCGCCATCGAGTCGGTGACCAACGTTGGCATGCTCAAGCAGGCCGCCCACACCTTTGCCGCCCTGCTGCAGGAGGGCGCTATAAAGCAAAACATCAGCACCCTGTTTATGGGCATGAAGGAGGCCGAGGCCGTGAAACTGTTTGCCAACACCTATCTGGCGCTGCGCGTGAGCTACTTCAACGAGCTCGACACCTATGCCGAGGTCAAGGGCCTCGACAGCCGCGCCATAATCGAGGGCGTGGGCCTCGACCCGCGCATCGGCACTCACTACAACAACCCCTCGTTTGGCTACGGCGGCTACTGCCTGCCCAAGGACACCAAGCAGCTGCTGGCCAACTACCAGGATGTGCCGCAAAACATGATGTCGGCCATCGTTGAGAGCAACAAAACCCGCAAAGACTACATTGCCGATGCCGTGCTGCGCCGCGCCGGCTGGTATGGCTATAGCGAAAACAACCAGTATAGCCACGGCGGCGACGCTGCCCAGCCGCCCGTGATAGGCGTCTACCGACTCACCATGAAGTCGAATTCCGACAACTTCCGCCAGAGCGCCATTCAGGGCATCATGAAACGCATCAAGGCCAAGGGCGCCGAGGTCATAATCTACGAACCCACGCTTGACGACGGCTCGCTGTTCTTTGGCAGCCGCGTGGTCAACGACCTTGCCGAGTTCAAGGCCATGAGCCACGCCATCATTGCCAACCGCTACGACGCCTGCCTCGACGACGTGGCCGCCAAAGTCTACACCCGCGACATCTTCCGCCGCGACTAACGAATAACCCCAAAACAACCCCATTAGCAATGAAACGATTAGCATTACTCGCATTCTCGATGATTATGCTCGTTCTTGCCAGTTGCAGCGGCGGCAAGGTGGAGATTCCGTGCGACAAGGTCACCGGCAGCCAGCCCGGTCTGGTGTCGGTCGACGGCAACGCTCTGCTCACCCTTGCCGGCGACGACAGCAAGTCGGGCACCATGGTCAACCTCACCCTGAAGCTGAAGCGCAACAAGCCGCTTGAAAACCTCGACACCGCCAAGGCCGACGAAATTCAGCTGTCGTCCGACATGGTGGTCGACGTTGTCGGCAAAGACGGCTCCAAGCTATGCACCATGTCGCTGTTTGGCGACGCCGACAAAGTGGAGTTCAAAAAAATGCTGGCCAGCGGCAACGAGGCCGAACTCACCTTCAGCAAAGTGCTGCCCGACGGCGACAAGGCCAACGACGTGCTGAAAAATGCCGCCAAGTTCACCCTGACCACGCCCGAAATGAAATACCCGCTTTGCATCAACCTTGCCGGCACCATAGCCAAAAAGCCCGTGCAAATGACCCTTTGCGTCGGCCTCGACCACAACGTGAAAGGCGCCTACTATTACAAGCAGTTCGGCCCCAAAGCTTTGCTTGTCTTGAAAGGTACCCAAGATGAAGACGGCCGAATCGAACTCGACGAGTATAACTCCGACGGCATCCTCCTCAGCACTCAAAAACTCACCGCCAAAAAATGGAAACTCACAGGAACTTACGATTATACCTGTGGTGATTCATACATGCGTTTAAACGATAATTCAATATCTCTTTCACCCGACAAGTCGATGGCAAGAATTGACATGTCGAAGGTCGATTTCAGCTATTTTGACAAAGGCTATCGAACGCTTTTTGACGATATTGACTGGTGGGTTTATAGGCGTTATGGGTCGATGAGCGAATTTAAGAACATCAATTACAACAAAATTGATGACTACATTAAGGCCTGCAATGCATTGATACTTTATAACCAAGAATATGATAGAGTTATGAAGACAATGAGCAAGAGTGACCAGATGTATTATGCGTTAAATATGAATGCTGGAGATCGTAGTGCATTCCTGAAGTGGTTTCTGCCGCAAGTGGATGTGAAAAAACTCACTGCCGCTCAAGTCCAAAGGCTGAACCAGCTCAAAGCCCGAGCCAAGAGCTTTTATCATTGGTGATTTGCCAATAGACCCTGATAATAAGAAATTTAACTAAAAATACCTTTAATGATGAAACAATTAGCATTACTCACATTTTCAATGATTTTGCTTGTCCTTGCCAGTTGTGGCAACGATAAGGTAGACATCCCATGCGCCAAGGTGGTTGGCAGCCAGCCAGAGTTGGTGGCCGTGGTTGGCAACGCCCAACTATCGCTTTCCAATGGCGACAAGTCGGGCACAATGGTAAGCCTCACCGTGAAGCTGAAACGCAACAAACCGCTTGAAAACCTCGATACAGCTAAGATCGACGACATCCAGCTGACGTCCGATATGGTGGTTGATGTCGTTGGCAAGGATGGCACCAGCTTGTGCACTCTGTCGCTCTTTGGCGATGCCGACAAAGCAGCCATCAAAAAACTGCTTGCCAGCGGCAATGAAACAGAGGTTACATTTGCCAAGGTCATGATTGACGGCGACAAGGCCAAAGAAGTGCTGAAAAATGCTGGTAAATTCACCCTTACCATGCCCGAAGTGAAATATCCGCTTTGTCTCAATCTTGCCGGCACCATTGCCGGAAAAGCAGTGCAAATGACCCTTTGCATCGGCCTCGACCACAAAGTGAAAGGTGCCTACTACTACAAGCAATTCGGCCCCAAAGCCCTGATGTACTTGAAAGGAACCCAAGATGACAGCGGCTTAATCGAACTCGACGAGTACAACTCCGACGGCATCTTCCTCGGCACTCAGCAATTCAGCCCAGAAAATAATAAACTTACAGGAACGTATAGGGAAAATGATTGTTATTGCTTTTATGGCAGAAAGTATTCAATATCACTTTCATCTGACAAGGCGATGGCTCGAATCGATTTGTTGAAAACAGATTTTAGTTATTTTAATAAAGATTATGTTCCAATAGAAGAAGATTTTATGTCTTTATGTGAAGGTTATGATTTTGAAGGTCATGATTTTGAAGTTGTTGAAAAGTATAGTCGTGTAGATTATAATAGAATTGATGATTATCTGAAGGCTTGCGATGCAGTGTATATCAGTTGTGATAAATTTGATAAGCGCACAAGCAAAATGAGTGAACAAGAGCAAATGCCGTATTGGACGCCAGCTGTAAGAACATCAGGTAAAATTGGGTTTGTTGCTGATTACCTTGCGAAAATAAACATAAACCCAAATCGGTCATTAGAACGATCTTTTTTTGAGGTTAGCCTTGTAACTACTTGATTATTTGTCTTTTACAAATAGTGCTTTCTAATGACCGCCATTAGAAAAGTGACCTTACAAATAACTCATTGTCAATTTGTTACAAATTTAACCACGGATTATACCTTTTCTATTGACCGATTTGGGATAAAAAAACTTACCGCAGCCCAGGTCAAAATGTTGAAACAAATCAAAGCAAAAATCGCAAAGGATTACGGACGAGGTATAAGCTATAGTATGTAATTGGTTAAAAGATAGCAGAATGTGCCCCCCAAAAGGCAGTAACATACATTTATCCATCCGTCAGGGCCAAATGCCCCAACGGATGGATTTTTTGCGCGTAATTAATTGCGTATTAACGAGTTAACTGTATGGGCGCGGCATGCTGAGCGCGCTGAAAAAGTAACATTGTTGTGGCATTTGTTGCAATGAGGTATTGGCAATGGCATTATCCCTTTAGGGATAAGATATGTGTAGGCAGGTATGCAGTGCGGACGTAGCGGTAGCGCAGTCCGCGCGAAATGCCTGCTATGCTGTCGCCCCCACACAGGCATTCCAGAGGAATGCGACAACAGGCGGATAATACTGATACACAAATTATTAGGCTGCTGCAGCGTGCAGGGCGGCAGCGGTCGCATTCCTTTGGAATGCACTGGCTGAGGAGACGCTGAGCAGGCATTTCGCGTCGGCTGCGCCTCCGCTGCATACCTGCCTACACATATCCA
>CAVKDU010000090.1:0-4694 GCA_963655175.1 Wujia chipingensis
TTAATTCAAAAATAATGGTCAAAATATTTGGATTTTAACATAGAAAGCGGAATGCTTCGGCTGAGGAGAACACTTGCAGGCATTTCGCGTCGGCTGTGCCTCCGCTGCATACCTGCCTACACATATCCAATCCCTAAAGGGATTGTCTCTTTTTCAGTGCGCTCGGCATGCCGCATTTCCACATTAATTCGTTGTGTTTTAGATATTTATAAAAAATCGCGCAAAAAAAATGGGTATTAAAAAAGCACCGAGGCTAAAGCCTCGGTGCTTTGGGTGGTAGAGACGAGGGGAATCGAACCCATGACCTCTGCAATGTGACTGCAGCGCTCTGAACCAGCTGAGCTACGCCTCTGTGTTTTTGTTCACACTGCAAAAGTATAAAAAATTTGGTAATGCGGCAACATAAATCGAAAAAAATTTTCTTTTTTTTCTGCGATGCACGTTTTTTTTGCGTAATGGGTCGATGCTGACGGCGCTATCCATTTCGGTAAATTCGTTTACTTTTTATTGTAATTAACTGAGAAAAGACGTGATTTTTTCATAAATTTGTAACGAAACAATGCAATTCATAGCATTTGTGCGCAAAAAGGATACAGACTAAATGACACGTATCGTAACACTTATGCATCGGCGGGCCGCACTGGGCAGTCCTTTGTACAACGACACTATTTTTATATACTCAAATAAATCTTACAGCCTATGGCAAAAAAGTTTTATCTCTTAGCATTAGTGGTGCTGACTGCACTCGCCGCCCGCGCGTGGGACGGCAGCGGCACCGAGTCGAGCCCTTATCTCATCAAGAATAAGGCCGACCTCATGGAGCTGTGTACGCAGACCTCCAAAAACCTACTTACCTACGACGATGTGTTTTTTAAGATGACAGCCGACATCGACCTTGAGGGCGACACGCTGTTTACGGGCATCGCCACCAGCTCGTCGAACAAGACGAAGCGCTTCAACGGCACATTCGACGGCGACGGACACGCCATTCATGGCATCAGCATCAACTGCATGGTGTGGAAGACCGCGCCAACTGCCACCGCGCTGGGCACGCCCAACGGCACCAAGTGCCTTAGCAACATTGGCTTCGTGGGCTACCTTGGCGCCAAGGGCACGATTAAAAACCTGGTGATGGCGCGCGACAACAGCTTTGTGTTCTTTGGCTACGGCGCGCCGTTTGTGGGCCGCAGCTATGGCACCGTGACGGGCTGCGCCAACTATGCCGACGTAAAAGGCTACTCGTCGGACATTGGCGGCATTGTGGGCCAAAGCGAGAAGGGGTCGGTGATCACCGACTGCCTCAACGCCGGCAACATCAGCACCGGCTTTGTGGAAAACGGCGGCATTGTGGGCAAGAGCAGCGGCCGCGTGGAGCGCTGCGTGAACGTGGGCCGCGTGGAGAGCAGCGTGCTGTCCACTTTCAAGAGTTCTAACATGACCGGCATCGTGGGCGGCATTGTGGGCAGCGGCTATGGCGCAATCGTGCGCGACGTGCTCAACCTGGGCACCGTGGTGGCAGCCTACAAGGCAGGCGGCATTGTGGGCAGCTGGGAAAAGCCCTACAAGGAGACCACGGGCGACGGATACAACGACATGTACCGCGCCGTGAGCGCCGGTACCGTGATTTGCGCCAACCACGCCCAAGAGGGCGGCATTGCCGGCATCGACGGCTCGCTGGGCGAGACGGCCAACGTGTACTGGGACGCGCAGATTGCCCCGCTGCACGCCATGGCACTGAACGCCCACGACGGAACTCAGGGCGTTGAGACCAGCGTCCTCACCAGCGGCCAGGCGCTTGAGGGCCTGCCCACCGACCTGTGGGCATTTGACGCGGGCAAATATCCCGTGCTCAAGCAGTTTGCCGCCAACGCCACGGTAGAGGCAGCGCGCAAGGTGATTCTCGGCATACCCGCCAGCCACAGCACCCGCGACCTGAAGGTGAACGCCACCCTCAGCACCGACGGCGGCTGCACATGGGCCCTGAAGCAGGGCAACGCGTTCAGCCTGAGCGGCAACACTCTGGTGGCCCCCGCCACCGTGACCGTCTTCACCACCGACACACTGGTGGCCACCTGCGGTGACTTTGAGAAGCAATATGTGCTCACCAGTTTCCAGGCAATTCCGCTGCAGGGCAGCGGCACAGCCGAGGCCCCCTATCTGATTCACAACATTGACGACTGGAACAGTCTGGCCGAATACATCGACGACACTCAGGCCAAGTTCAACGGCCAGTATCTGAAGATCACCGCCAACATCGACTTTAAGGGCCAGAAGTTCACACCGCTCTACAACAGCGGCGTGTCGGAATTCCAAGGCACCCTGCTTGGCAACGGCAAGACGCTGAGCAACATCAGCTTTGCCGCCACCACCGTGAACCAGGGCATATTCCGCATGATTGGCGCCCAAGGCACCGTGCAAGACCTCACCGCATCGGGCGCCATCACCACGGCCTACGCCTGCACGGGCGCATTTGCCGGCGCGCTCAAGGGCACGCTTAAGAACTGCGTGAACCTTGTGAACATGACTTCGACCAAAAACGGCTATGTGGCCGGCTTCGCAGGCCAGGCCACCGGCACGGCGCGCCTCATTGGCTGCGTGAACCGCGCCACCATCAGCGCCAAAAACAACTACGCCGCAGGCATCGTGGCCCAGGCCACCAGCGACGGCACCCTGTATGACCACTGCGCCAACGAGGGCACAGTGATTAACAACGGCACCGCCACAGGCCAGTGCGTGGCCGGCATTGTGGCCTACAGCAAGCAGGCCACATTCATCGACTGCCACAACACCGGCAAGGTGGAGGCCAGCGCCCCCGACAAGGTGAGCGCACTGGCCGGCATCGTGGCCCAGCTGTTCCACGAGGGCGAGGCGAGCAAGCCCAGCCAGTTCACCCGCTGCTACAACACCGCAAGCCTTGAGGGCAAGGCCGTGTTGGCAGGCATACTGGCCGACGTGTCGACCAACAGCAAGAAGCAGATGGACCATTGCTACAACACCGGCGACATTAAGGTGGTGACCACCAACAAGACCAACCTGCTGCCGTCGGCCGGCCTCAGCGCCTACTACATTCCAGGCGACAGCTACACCGACTGCCACAACACCGGCAATGTGACCGCCACCACCTGCGGCGAGATAGCCGGACTGGTGGGCAACTTCAAGACCGGAGCCAACGACACCACCGCCGTGGTCACCATCAAGCGCTGCTACAACACGGGCAACATCAGCGCCCCCTTCAGCGTGGTGGGCGGCATCGGCGGCTCGTATTTCGACGACGTGATCACCGTTGACAGCTGCTACAACACGGGCAACATCAGCGGTCTCTTCATGGTGGGCGGCATAGTGGCCTCGTTTGGCGGCCCCACCAACACCATAAGCAACTGCTGGAACTCGGGCAACATCACGGGCGCCAACCGCGTGGGCGGCCTCGTGGGCCACGACAGCGGCAAGAGCCGCGTCATGGGCAGCTACAACACCGGCCGCGTGGCCACCAACTCGCAAGACATCTCCGACGCCAGCGGCCGCGAAACGAGCTACGCCATCGGCGGCCTTGCAGGCACAGCCAGCTCGGCCTACACCAACTGCTACAACATGGGCGAGGTGAGCGGCTGCAACCAGACGGGCGGCCTCATTGGCCACACGGCCAAGCTGAAGCCCGCAAGCCTCACCAACTGCTACAACGGCGGCAAGGTGGAGTGCAGCCTCACCGACAACTACGGCAACGTGCTGGGCGTTGACGCCGACAGCACCACGGCCAAGGTGGCCAACACCTACTTCGTGACCGACTATGGCACACACGCCGTGGGCGCCGAGCACGCCACAGGCCTTGCCATCAAGCAGCTGGCAGGCAGCAAAGTGATGGGCGAGGCATTCACCGCGCCCGACGCATGGTCGCTGCCCGTGCTGGTGTCGCGCGCCGGCGACGACGAGGCCAAAGTGTGGGCCGCAGCAGTGGTGCTGAGCGAGGGCGACACCTACGACAAGGTGACCTGCCCCTTCAAGCTGGGCACACCCGCGGGAGTCACCTGGGCATCGTCGGTGGCCGGAACCACCATTGACGGCAACGACGCCCTGCTGCCCACGGGATTCAGCGGCGAAGTGACGCTCACAGCCACATGCGGCAGCGCAAGCCGCCAAGTGGTGGTCAACGCCACCAACTTCACCGGCATCGACGCCGTGACCGCCAGCGACCCCGTAGTGGCCACCACCTACTACGACATCAAGGGCTGCCGCGTGGCCGCACCCGCCCCGGCGGGCGTCTACATAGCCCGCGACCTCCACATGAGCGGCACCGTCAGCACCCGCAAAGTGCTCGTCCGCTAACCCGCCCCGAGCGCTGAACCCACACAGGGCCGACCCTCACCCGAGGGCCGGCCCTGCTTTCTTATGCCCCGCCCCCAACTCCGCCGCAAAATTGCCAGGCCACCGCAAATTTCACCGACCTGCGCACAGGCTTAGCCTTGACATGCGCTCTGAATTTCCTCAAAGTGAAGGATTTTCCAGAACCAACTTGTATGACATCAAACGATGGTTTGCGTTCCATTCTTCACAAATTGATTTTTTTGTACCAAGCTGGCACAAAATTAGACATGGTGGATAATGCCAGCACTCCCATCCCGGAGATATTGCTTTGGAAGATAAACCCAAATCGGTCATTAGAAGAAACTTCATGTTATTTCTAATGACCGCCATTAGAA